>MPMO01000050.1 GCA_002238555.1 Caldilineaceae bacterium bin34 | reverse complement strand
CAATGGTGTGAACAGTTTTTGAGATAAAGATTGCCTTGGCCTGGGTGGGGATTAATTCTCCTATTTTGGCTTGCGCGGAGGCCTGGGGCGGCGGCCGCTGAAGGGGGCACGGCTCCTGTTATGGTGTTGGTATCTAGGCCACGCCATTCCGGGAGGTGTTCCGTGCCCCTGTTGCCCACTATACTGGCCGACCTGCCCTTCGGCAAACCGCAAAGGGACCATCTCGATGCCCTGCTGTCCCTGCTGACCGGCCTGCCGGTCCGGCCCACGCATCGTAACCTGGCCCGCTTCGGCGACCGCTGCCCCCCCACCCCCCGCCCCCCCCCCCCCCTCGTCCCCCGCCCCCCCCCCCCCCCCCCCCCCCCCCCCCCCCGCCGCCCCGCGCCCCCCCGCGCCTGCGACTTTGCGGCCCTCAACCTGGCCGGTTTGTGCGAGGTGGTGCCCTACAAGCACGGGCTGGCCTGGGCCGGGGACAGCACCTTCCTGCCCAAGAGCGGCCGCAAGCTGCCCGGGGTCGGCTGGCGCTGGCACAGCGGCGAGGGCCGGGTGGCCTGGGGCCAGCAGTTGGAGGTGCTGTCGGTCCTGGACCTGGACGAGCACTGCTCGTATCCCGTCCACGGGGGCCTGCAGGAGGCGACCGCACCCCGGTCCCGCCGGTCGGCGCGGCGGTCGCGACCGCCGCGGGCCGAGGTGACCAGGATGCTGGCCCTGCTTGACGAGGCCCTGGCCGTGGCGCACCGGCCGGACATCGACATCTTCGTGGGCGACGGCCACTACGCCTGTGAGCCCATGGTTACGGGGCTGGCGGCCCGTGATTTGGTCCTGGTCAGCAAACTGCGCCGCGACGCGGCCCTGTGGGTGCTCTGGACCGGGCCGCCCACCGGCCGCCCCGGCCGCCCGCGCAAGTACGCGGGCCGCTTCGACCGCGCCCGCATCGGCGAACTGCCCCTGATCAAGTTGTCGGACGAGGGCCCGCGGCTGTACCACGCGCAGCTGTACTACAAGCCCTTCCAGAAACTGCTCAGGGTGGTCTTCGTCCTGGACGCCGACGCCGACCCCGCGGAGGAGACCCGGCCCACCGCCCTCTTCGGCACCGACCCGGAGATGGCGCCGGAACGGATTTACCGCATCTACCGCGACCGCTTCCAGATCGAGTTCAACTTCCGCGACGCCAAGCAGCACCTGGGGCTGGCCGCCTGCCAGGCCCGCACCGCGGAACGCCACCACTTCCACGTCAACGCCGTGCTCGCGGCCCTGACCTGGACCCGGCTCGAACTGCGCCACGTCGCCGACCGGGCCCTGGCGCGCTTTTCGATGGCCAACGTCAAGCTCAAAGCCTTCCTGGAAATGGTGTTGCAGCGGCTTTTGGACACGGACGGGCTGCGCCCGACCCTGCAGAAATACCCGGAGGCCCTGCAGGAACTGCTCGCCTTGGGTCAAATCGAGCCCAAACCCACCTGAATCGGCGGCGAATCCCCCGGGATTCGCCGCGGCCTGCCTGGTTCCAGCGTCCGCCACCCCGGTCCGGCCCCGCCGGAGCGACCGCCCCTGCCAACGTATATCTCAAAAACTGTTCACACCATTGAGAGAGATGCTCCTTGAGATTGGACCAACAATCCTTCAAATCCCGGTCAGCATCCAGCACAATACCCAAGACCTGCCGATCTAAAGTCACCACTTCCCCGCGGAGAGCTTCAAGGAAATCGGATTGGCTGCCCATTTCTTTGATGGCAAAGGTTTGTGAATTGGACTTTAAGGTTACACTCATATCATGTCCCAGCCTTTCCACGTGGAACAAAGCAGGGCGTTTCTGGCATAGCTGCCAAACCATATGCTTATCGTCTTGACCTTCTACCAGCAGAACGCGAGCCTTTTCATTGGGATTGACTATCATCACCTAACCTCGATTCGCTGGAGAGCTGCAACCTGAAGGTCTTGCTCTGTGTATTCCACTGCGCGCATTTGGTCTCCGAATTGGTCAATGCGCACCAAAAGCCCATCAAGCTCCTCATGAGCAACCGCAACTCGCGCGAAAGTGACTACACTGTCGAAACTGTGGGTGGTAGCCAAAATCTGGATGTTCAGCTTTTTGGCTAGGCGGAATATCAAATTCCACGCCTCCGTCTGGATTGTATGATGCAAGCCGTTTTCAAATTCATCAATTAGCAGAACTCCGCCACTGATGTTCACGAGTGAAAGAATGATGCCAAAAAGACGGTTCAAGCCGTCGCCGAAAGAGCGTAGTGGAACCGGCCGCGAGAATTCTTTTGAGCGCACTATGGCCCGTCTGGGGCGATTTCTTAGTGATGGGTCGCCAATCACGGAGACGGCAGAAATGCTTTCATCTATGATTTGCAACGCTTCCAAAATATACGGCTCTTTGTCAGTCAGCGAGATGTTATCCCACAATGATCCTAGAGTTGATGTTCGCTCTGTGCTGGAGGAATTAATGAATCTGGACAACGGAGGTTTTTGGCTGGATGCGAAATAGGAACGGATACTGCGATCAGAAATAAGTCTGTAGAGTCTGTCAACTGTATAGACTTTGCCTTCTTCTTCTTCTGCCGTGACCACTAAAGCAGGGATGTGGTCAGGCATCCATTCAGAAATTCCTTTTTCTGCAACTAACCTGTGAATGCCTTCTTTGTCGAATTCTTCCAGAAACCACTTTACTTCCATCTTCAACTGACGTGAGTCATCACAGGTTGAAGCAAGAATTGGTTGTGAAATCGCATCTAATTCAGGAAATCCGTGAAACAAGGCAGAAGCAGGGAAGGCAACGCCTTCTGTTTCTTCTTCCAAAGATATGTTTTCTTCGCGAAGTTGGAGTATTTCGCGAATAGTGCCAAGTGATCCGCCTTCCATAAGAAGACGAACGGCTTCAAGTATAGACGTTTTGCCGGAATTGTTCTTCCCGGCGATGAGCGTCACGTGTCCCAAGCGTTTAATGGCAAGGTCCCGAATCCCCCTGAAACCCTTGATTGACAAACTGGGAAGATGCAGATTTGTCGATGATGATTGTGAGCACATAGCCAGTTGCCTTTTGTTGTGACTGCTTCACACGCAGCATCTGGCGCTAGTGTAACAGATCTTGTGTTGGTGCTGGTGTCAATGGTGTGAACAGTTTTCGAGATAAGGAATCCCTCGGCCCGAGCAGGGATCAATCTCCCTATCTTTGCTTGCGGGAACCCCGAGGGAAACGACGGCCAAAGGTCAGTGAGGGGGGCACGGCTCCTGCTATGGTGTGAGTACTACCACCACATCATCCCGGGAGGTATCCCGTGCCCCTGCTGCCCACTATACTGGCCGACCTGCCCTTCGGCAAACCGCAAAGGGAACTACCTCAACGCCCTGCTGCCGCTGCTGACCGGCCTGCCGGTTCGCCCCACGCACCGCAACCTGGCCCGCTTCGGCGACCGCCACCACTTCCACAGCAACGCCGTGCTCGCGGCCCTTGCCTGGAACCCGGCTCGAACTGCGCCACGCCGCCGACCGCGCCCTGGAACGCTTCTCGATGGCCAACGTTGAGCTCAAATCATTCCTAACTGGTGTTGGCCAGGCTTTCCAAACACAAGGTACATGTCGTCATGTGGGGCCGAATGTCAGCTTTCGATAGGCCTGATCAATGCCTTGAGGTTGGACAGGGGCAACCGGTCCATCAGGTAGCGGACTTCGCCGGTGGCGTACAAGGTTGCCAGGTATGAGGCACTGGCGGCCAGGAAGATCAACCAGACGGACCAGCCGAGTTGGCCCAGGCCCGCGGACAGCACCGCCATGACAGCCAGTCCGACCGCCGGCTTCCATACCAGGGGGAGCCAGGCCACACTGCCCAGGTGTCGGCGGATGCCGATTTGGAAGGGGATGAACAGGAACATTTCACTGAGGATTGTCACGACCGCGGCCCCCGTATAACCGAACACCGGAATCAACAACAGGTTGCCGACGGCATTGAACGCAACCACAGCGATGAACGCCTTGGTCAGATAGCGCTGTTGGTCGAGCGCGATCAGGACGTATTGCGTGACTGCATTGATGAAGTTGAAGACAATGGTCCAAATCACCACCTGCAACGCCAGATGGGATCCGCCGGTGAACGTATAGCTGCGTCCAAGGATCGCGAACGTCTCTTCGACCCCCAGGAATTCCGACCCGCCCACCACCAGCACCAGGGGTTTGGCCAGCAGCGTGGTGCCGAAGGCGATGGGCACGCTGACCAAGGTCAGCAGGCGGATGCTCAGCCGATAGGCCCCCATCAGGCCGTCGCCGGTTTGGCGGGCGTAGCGGGAAAACAAAGGGAAGATGGCGAAGTTGAACATGCTGGGGATCAACGTGATCCCGAAGCGGTACTTGAGGGCCACGCTGTACAGGCCGCTGGCGACCTCCCCGGACATCAGCCGCAGGATCCAGATGTCGATGTTCAACAGCACCGTGGCCAGCAGGGAGTTGAGCATGAACGGGAAGCCGTTGGCCAGCATCCAGCGCTGCAGGGGCCAGTCCCATTCCCAGTGCCAATGGAACAGTGTGCGCCGCAACATGACATAAAACCAGACAACCTGCATCACGACGGTGGCCACGGCCACCCAGGCAATGCCGGGCAGTCCCCAGCCCAACAGCAGGACTAGGGCGCCCAGGCCGGAGCGCAGGAGTGTGGACACCGTGGTCAGGCTGGCCGGATACTCCATCTTTTCCCAGGCATGGAAGGCGGCGCTCAGGGCATCCGACCAGCCGGCGAAGAGCATGGCTAGGGAGAAGATCACGATGGTGACGACTTCCACGTCCGTGATGCGGTCCACCTGTCGGAAACCCAGGGTCACGCCGACCATGGCAATGGTGGCGCCGGCCCAGATGAGGGTGCGCAGGGCGCATACGTTGGTCAGGTACCGACTCGACAGATCCTTGTCGCGGGCCACGTCGCGGGTCAGCAGGGTGTCCAACCCGAAACGCGATATGAGCTCGAACACTCCGTACAAGGCGACCACGAACGCGAACTGGCCGGTGCCCACCGGCCCCAGCTGCCGCACATAGAACATGGCGAAGGCGAAGTCGATGATGCGCGTCATCAGCGTCAGGTTCAGCGGCACCAGGAAGTTCTTGGCCACCACGGTCGCCTCGGTGAGCTGGGTGTCCGGCCGACGCCAGCGGCCCCAGCTCCACCACAGGAGCATCATCAGCGCACAGGCCGCGGCCAGGAAGGAGAAGAACAGGCCCATGCGCAGGCTGCCCGGTTCATAGGCCATGCGCACGTCACCGCGGAACCCGGCGGGCAGTTCGATGGCGCGCAGCGAACCGTTGGCGCGCAGAACCCTGGTTTCGCGCCCTTCTGCGGTGCCGTCCGGGATCAACCAGGCTTTCCAACCGGGGAACCAGGCGTCCCCCACCACCAGCCACGTTGCCGGGTCGGTTTCCACCCGGATGCGGAGTTCGTTTGGCGAGTAGGCATCCATCCGCGCCAATGAGGCAGTCAGATCGGCTGAGGGATCCCCCGCCTGCGGAGACGGCATGTCTTCAAGCAGGACGGTGGTGCGGACGTCAAGGTCGGCCAGGGTGGTTCCGCTGTCCCCGGTTCGCATGGCCGCAGGCACCAGGAACGCACGCGGCAGCACGTCCGTGTTCTCGTAGATCCCGGCATGGTCGTCCCGGTACACCTCCTGCCAGCCGGGCCGGCCGACCCGGTGTTCAGTTAGCAGGTACTTCACGTTCCACAGATCGAGAAGCGGGGAGTCCAGGAAGGACGGGCTGCCAAACTCGGAATACAAATACCCCGCGCGGTCCATCCGCAGATCGACCTCGTGGCCGCGCCATCCCGGTACGCCGAGTTCGCTGAACACGGCTTGGAACTGGGCTGGGATCAGGCCGGTTTTTCCCCTGAGGTCGTGCCAGCCGAAGTAGAAGCCGAGATTGGCTTTCCAGGGTCTGCGTGCCCTGGGGCTGAGTGTGGTCAGCCGCCACTCGTAGTCGTGTTCCTCCCGTTCGGCCAGGAACTCCGCCACCCCGGGCAGGGGATCCGCAGGCGACACGCTGCGGTCCGCGCCGGTCAGGTAGCGGCCGTGGGCCACGTAAAGGTCCGCGACCAGAAGCAGGCACGCCAACAGGGGCAGTATGGCCGAAGCCGTTCCCCATCCGGTACGGGCCGAGCGGCCGAAACGCCACAACAGCAGGCCGGCTCCACAGGCGGCCAGGGCCAGGTGCAGCAGGTTGCGCAGTTGGTAACCCACGAATAGGCGTGGCTGCCCAAACATGTGGCGCATGTATTCGCTGAGCCAAAACAGCTGCCGGATCGGACGTTCGAGGAAGTCTGGGTTGAGCCACGCCACTGCGAACAGGACCAGGCAGGCGGCGGCCATGACGAGGCAGACGGCCGCGACGGTCCGCACGCCCGAGCGTGAACGGTTGGCCGTGCAGGCGTTGAACAATGCCTGGCACCCGACTGCACCGGCGAGCGTCAGGCAAAAACTGAAGATGAGGGTCCAGTTGTAGGCCGACAGGACGGTGTTCCAGATCGGCAGCGCGTGCAGCAGGCGGTAGGTGGGCAGGCCAAGGGTGAAGGAAAGGGCCAGGAGGCCGATTGCCAGGCAAAACCACAGGGTGCGCCGTTGGGCACCCGCGAGGCCGCCGCGCCGGAAGCATGACCACACCCCGAGGGTCGTCAAGGGCCACAGAAGCAGACCGACATAGGTGGCTCCGACCGAGTAGTTGCGCAGGCCGTAGTCGAAGGACTGCGTGTCGCGCCCGAAACGGTGCAGGGGCGCATCCGTCCACCGCAGGTTCCAGATGTCAAACCATTGATGATGGGTGGGGTTGCCGAATGCATTGGGCACCCACAGGGTCAGGAGCTGGCGCTTGGGCCAGGCCAGGTTGGATACCTGCTGGAAGGTGGCGGTGGTGTCCCGGTAGCTGAACAGCCAGTTCTCCGCGAACGGAATGATCTGGACCGCGGCCATGCCCAGGCCGAGTACCAGCATCAGAGCCATCCACATCGACTGCTTGGCCACGCGGTGCAGGGCTGCCGATTGCCACCACCCGGGCACATCCGGTGCATCCATGGATTCGAGTTCCGCTGCAGCCAATGCGGCACCACGCATGTCCCGGACTAGATTCAGATACAGGCCGACCAGCCGCAGCAGAATGTAGGCGGTACAGAACACCACCGCGTAGAGCAACAGCTCCGGATTGCCCGCCATGGTGCCCATGGCGATGGCCACGGCTCCCACCAGCAGGTAGGGAATGGGCCTGAAACTGACGGTTCCCTTGGCTTCCTGCTTGCCCAGAATCACCTCGGCCATCGCCAGCAGCCAGGGCAGCCAGGCTGCAATGGCGAGTACCGTCGGATAGGCGCCGCGGGTTGCCATGTATCCGCCGCAGGCCCAGGCCAGGCCACCCGTCAGGGCGGCCCAGGGGTGGAGGCCCAGGCTGCGGCCCAGGACATACATGCCAATGCCGGCCAGGGAGCCGTGTATCGCCGCGTAGGCGGCAAAGGCCACATCCGGCTCTCCCATCAGCCACAGCAGGGACAGCGGATAGAGCAGGCCGGCTTCGCCACCGGCCAGGAACGGAACGCCGGTCAGCAGGTGGGGGTTCCAAAGCGGAATGATCCCCGCTTGGAGGTAGCCGTGAAGCAGGTGGTGCCAGGCGTTGTGGTGCAGGATTGCATCCGCGATGGCATGGTTGTGCGGCACCACGCCCGGATACAGGCCGCGCCACGGATCCGTGACGGCCAGTGTGTCGTACGGCAGAATGGTCAGGCCGGTCCAGGGTGCCAGCAGGACCGGGCTGTACCAGAGGATCGGAAGCAGTGCCAGCGCCAGAACGGCGCGCAGGTCAGCCTTGTGTTGCCGCAGAAGTTTCATGAAGCCGCATGTGCACGCTCGGCCGCAAGGCTCCGCAAGGGGAGATGGGGCTGGGGCCCGCGGCGATGTTCAGCCGCTGCGGCTGAACACCCGGGGACGGCACGGGACGGCCACGCTTGTCCTTCAGCCCGCCGCGGCCGTTTCAGTCGTCGGTTCCGGCACCCGGGTCAGGCGGGCCACCAAGTCGAGGTCCGCCGCGTCCAGGTCCAGGGGGGTGAGCGTGCCGGCCTGCATGAAATCGGACAGCGCCTGCCGCGCCCGTTCGGAGAAGGCCTGGTAGCGTTCCCGCTTGCGCCGCACCCGCACGGGCAGTTCCGGCAGCAGACCCATGTTGGCCTTCATGGGCTGGAAATGGCGGGCATCGGTATGGGTGATGTAGCGGAGCAGGGCTCCCACCATGGTTTCCGCGGGAAATGTCCACGGACTGCGGTCGTCGAGCATCCGGTGCATGTTGAGACCGCAGACCAGACCGCCCATGGTGCTGCCGACATAGCCTTCCGTGCCCGTGATTTGACCCGCGAAGAAGAGATCGTTCCGGACCCGGGACTGCATGGTGGGCAACAGCAGATCCGGGCTGCTGATGAAGGTGTTGCGGTGCATTTGGCCCATGCGGGCGAAACGACTCCGCTCCAGGCCCGGAATCAAGCGCAGGATTTCCTCCTGTCGTCCCCACTTGATGTTGGTCTGGAAACCCACGAGGTTGTACAGCGAGGCGGCCGCGTTGTCCTGGCGGAGCTGCACCACCGCGTGCGCACGGTGTCCGGTGCGCGGATCCCTGAGGCCGACCGGTCGCATGGGGCCGAAGGCCAGGGCATCCTCGCCGCGGCGGGCCAGGACCTCGATCGGCAGGCAGCCTTCGAAGTAGCGTTCCAGGTCGGCGTCGGTCTTGGACAGGGCGTTGCTCTCGGCCGATCGGACCGCGGCCACGAAGGTGGCGTACTGGTCCGCATTCATCGGACAGTTGATGTAGTCCCCGTCCGGTGTCCCGTCCCCCTCCTTCTGCCAGCGGTTCTGGCGAAAGGCGACGGACATGTCGATGGAGTCGCGGTACACAATCGGTGCCACCGCGTCGAAAAAGTGCAGTTTCCGCTCGCCGGTCAGGGCCTGAATGGACTTGGTCAGGACCTGGCTGGTCAATGGCCCCGTGGCGATGATGGTCGGCCCTTCGGGGATGGTGCAGATCTCGTCCCGTCTCAGGTCAATCAACGGATGGCGGCTGATGCGGGAGGTGATCTCCGCGGCAAAGGCTTCCCGGTCGATGGTCAGGGCGGCACCGCCCGGCAGCGAGTGCGCACAGGCGGTGCGCACGAGCAGGCTGCCCAGCAGCAACAGTTCCCGCTTGAGGATGCCCAGGGCCCGGTCCTGCAGCAGGGAGCCCATGCTGTTGCTGCAGACCAGTTCGGCCAGACGGTCGCCTTGGTGCGCCGGGGTGCGCCGGACCGGACGCATTTCGTACAGGACCACGGACCGGCCCCGTTCCGCCAGTTGCCAGGCCGCTTCGCAGCCTGCCAGGCCGCCCCCGATGATCGTGACCGTGGATGAGGATGGGGACATGGCGGATAGTTCTCAGGCGACCTTGTTGCACAGGGCCCGCCGCAGGTCGTCCACGGTCAAGTCGTGCATCGAATCAACGACTTTGGTCCCTGCCGGATAGGCGGCCTGTTGCGACACTGCGGTCGGGATGGCGAAGACGGTGAGGCCTGCGGCCAGGGCGGCCGTCGCTCCGTGCACCGAGTCTTCGAGGACGACCACCTCGCGGCCCGGCACGCCCAGGCCGTCCAGGGTCAGGTGGTACAGGTCCGGTGCGGGCTTGTGCGGCCGGTTCATGTCGCCCGTGTAGACGTGGCCGTCGTCGAACCAGCGGTGCAGGCCCAGGCGCTGCCAGTGCTGGTGCACCCACCCACGGTCCGAGTTGGTGCAAATCGCGGTGCGCAGGCCGGCATCGGTGACTGCATCGGCGAAGGCTTCCACACCGGGCATCAGGTCCAGGTTTTTGCTCAGTTCCGGATACAGCTCGCCGTGCCGGGCCAGGATGGCTTCCTCGTCCACATCCCTGTTGATCAGCCCGCGCAGAACGTCGAAAATCCCGGGATGCACCCAAATGCCGACGAACTCGGCCCAGATGTCGGTCGTGAGCCTCGCCCCGTGGTCCTCGAAGATGCGGGCCCAGCTCTCGAACTCCATGCGTTCGGAGTCGATAAGCGTGCCGTCGAAGTCGAAGATGACGGCCGTCAGCCGCGGGTCAGGCTGGGACACGGCTGCTGTAGTCAATCAAGGTGCGGTAGGTGTAGCGGGCCCGCCGGGTGATCCGATCCCAGTTGAACTGGTCCCTCACGACACGGGTAGCGCGATGGGCGCGGATGCGGGCCTGGTCGGGTTTGCCGCGGATGTGTTCGACCGCCCAGCAAATGCTGCGCGGGTCGTTGGGATAGACGGTCAATCCGGTCACTTCGTGTTCCACCACCTCGCTCAGGCCGCCCACGTCGGAGACCACGACCGGGCATCCCGCGGCCATGGCTTCCAGTGCAACAATACCGAAAGGTTCGTACAGACTGGGAAAAACCGCGGCGTTGGCCACCCTCAGAAGACAGTTGCGGGTGACGTCGTCCACATAGCCCAGCAGGTCCACCTTGCCGGCCAGGCCCCGCTGCTGGACCGCCATGATCTGCTTGCGGCTGTCGCGCCCTGCGACCAGCAGGCGCGTGTCCGGCTGGGTTTCGGCAATCAGGCCCATCGCGTCCAACAGGACGTGAAGTCCCTTCTCGTGGGTGGGACGGCCCACAAACAGCAGCAGGAATTCGCCGTGTTGGGCGTACAACTGTCTCAGCTGCTGCTCGCGCGCCTGGTCCCGAGCCTGGGGTGGATGGATGTTGATCCCGTTGGGGATGACATCCAGCACCTCGCTGTCCAGGTCGAAAATCTGCATCAGGCTGTCGCGCATGAAGTAGCTGCAGACGATGACCTTCCACGCCTCCCGGCAGAGGCGGGACTCCAGATCGTGGATCTTGTGGCTGAGTTCCGTGTGCAGGTGCCCCATGTACCGCCCGTGCTCGGTGGCATGGACGGTTGCCACCAGCGGAATCCTCCAGTCGTGCATGAGTTCCAGGCCGGCGGTGGCCGGCAGCCAGTCGTGCACGTGGATCAGTTCAAAGTCGATCTCCAAAGCCAGTTCGCGCGCGGCCTGTGCCAACTGGGCGTTGCTGGCGACGTTGCGGTCGAAGAAGTCGCCTTCCTTAGGAGGAGACAGGTCGACCCTGTGGATGTGCAGTCTGTCGCCGCGGTCCTCCCGGGCCGGTGCACCGGCCGCGGCCGGGGTGAGCACGTGGATGTCGAACTGCTCCTGCCCTCGACAACCGCCACCCATGGCCTCGGTCAGCTCGGTCACATGCTTGCCCAGGCCGCCGATGATGTTCGGTGCATACTCCCAGGACAGTATCAGGATGCTCATCGCAGGACCTCCCGCACGTCGGCCGCCCCGCACAACGGCCGGCGCCAGGTCTGTGCATCGGGCAACAGCCGAAAACCCAACGCCTGATTGATTTTGAACATGGGGGTCCCGGCGACGGTGTCCGTCCGGATGCGGGCACCGCCCCGGTGCTGCACGGCTTCGAGCGCGGTGGTCTTGAGGGCCGAGGCCAGCCCCAGCCGACGGTGGGCGCGGCCCACGCCGGTCAAGGATGTCCACCACAGGGTCGGGTCCGCGGCCGACTGCCACAGCGCCGTCAGGGCCAGCCATTCCCCGTTGCGGACGGCAATGAACGTCATCAAAGGGTCGAACGCGCTGTTGCGCTGATGCTCCGCCCAGTGCTCTGCGAGTGTCAGGGGTGCAGGCGGATATACCAGGTCGGCCAGGAATTCCATACACAGCTCGTGATATTTCCCGAACCAGTCGGGATTTTCGGCTGACACCTCGTCCAGGGACAGGAACTGGATGCCCTGTGCGAACAGGCTGTGCCGCCGATCCGGTTTCTCGGTCGGGTCGTAGCCGGTGACGTCCAGTTCGCTTTGTTGGATGGTCTTCCCGAGGATGAACCCCCTGTCCTGCAGAAAACGGATTCCGCGTTCCTGATCGGCCTTGGTATCGCAGGTGAGCTCGGTAACCTCGTGCCGGGCCAGGAGGACCGACAGGCAGTGGTTCCAGAGTTCGCGTCCCGCACCCCGACCCTGCCAGCACGGAGCCACCGCGGCATACACCCGAAAGCGGCCCGGGGACCGATCCCATGTCGCCTCCGCGGCGGTGAAGAAACCGGTCGGGGTGTCACCGCTCCAGTTCAGCCAGCCGTAGTGGGGGTGCGATGCCCCCAGACCCAGATTCTCGTTGGCCAGGTCTTGCCCCGAGACGGGGTGGTTTGGTGCCGCCGCCAGGAGGATGTCGGCCATGGCCGCATAGCTGGCGGGTGTGCCGTCGGACTCTCTGATCTCGAACATGATGGCTGGATGTTAGGCGGACGGGCTCGGAAGCTCAGTGCCGTTGTTATAACTGAATGGTACAGGGCACCGAACGGCATTGGGCGGACCTTCCGCACGAGCACTGCCGGATCGATCTCTGGCAGCCAGTCATGCGGCAGGACCGGTTCCTCACAGTCTGGCGGTCGTGTCAGATTGGGGGTCTCGCCAAGGTTGTGAGGCGGGGTTTGGTCGAGGGCAACGGCAAGGTCGACCTGCTTCTGCCCACACTGCCAATCGCGTTCGGCGTACGCTCTCGGGACAGCATCGGGATGCCACTCATTGCAGGATCTCCCGGACGTCGGCCTCGTCGCCCAACGGTCGGCGCCAGGTCTGTGCGTCCGGCAACAACCGAAAGCCGAATGCCTGATTGATTTTGAACATCGGGTTCCTGGCGTCGTTGTCCGTGCGGATGCGGGAACCACCGCGTTGCTGTACGGCTTCGATCGCCGTGGTCTTGAGGGCCGAGGCCAGACCCAGCCGACGGTGGGCGCGGCCCACACCGGTCAGGGATGTCCACCACAGGGTTGGGTCCGCCCCCGACTGCCACAGTGCCGTATAGGCCATCCATTCCCCGCCCCGCACGGCCACAAAGGTCATGGAGGGATCGAATTCGCGATTGGCCTGATGCTCCGTCCAGTGCTCCTCCAGCGTCAGGGGAGTCGGCGGGTACATCATGTCGGCCTGGAACTCCATGCGCAGGCTGTGGAACTTCTCGAACCAGGCGGGATCGGCCGCCGCCAGCTCGGCCAAGGGCACAAACTTGATGTCCTGTGCCAGCAGGCCGTCCCGCCAAAGCAGGTTTTCGGCCAGATCGTATCCGGTGACCTCCAGTTCGCTTTCGCGGGTGGTCTTCTTGAGGACAAACCCCCTGTCCTGCAGGAACCGCATGCCCCGTTCCTGATCGGCACGGGTGTCGCAGATGAGCTCCGTGACTTCGTGTTTGTCCAGCAGTGCCGACAGACCGTGGTTCCAGAGGGCGCGTCCCGCGCCCCGGCCCTGCCAGCGCGGATCCACCGCGGCATACACCCGAAAGCGCCCCGGGGACCGGTCCCATGTCTCTTCCGCACCCACGAAGAAACCGGCCGCGGTATCGCCGCTCCAGGTCAGCCAGCGGTAGCCCGGACGCGATGCCCCAAGGCTCAGGTCCTCATTGGCCAGGTCGTCCCCGGAGACGGGATTGTTGGGCGCCACCGCCAGGAGAATGTCGGCCATGGCCGCATAGCTGGTGGGAGTGCCGTCGGACTCTCTGATTTCAAACATGGTGGCGTGCCGTCCTGGGAGGGGCTGTTACCGTTACGATGGAATCGTACAAGGCATGCAATGGCGTATGACAGACAACCCGCACAGGCCCAAACCAAAGGACCACCAGCCGGACGGCGAGACCATTCGCTTGGACCAGTTCCTGAAAGTCCAACGGTTGTGTTCGACCGGAGGGCTGGCCAAGGCCGTGGTCCAGCGCGGCCTGGTCGAGGTCAACGGCAAGGTCGAACTGCGACGCGGCCGCAAGCTGCGGCAGGGCGATGTCGTGTCGTACGACGAGTACACGGTTCCGGTCGACTTCGATTAGGAGCCGATGCCGCGCGGCACCGGGGGATCGCTCCTTCAGGAAGTCATGGAAGACAGAACCACCCGGTCCGAAAGGAGTGCCCGCGTGGCCGGGTCCACCTCGACGCCGTCGGATTCGAGCACCGGGATTAGGGCCGCCACCGCCGTCCGGACCATTTCGTCGTCCGGGGTGCGCGTGGTGGCCTTCTGCAGCCACAGGCCCGGCTGGATGAAGACGCGCAGCAGGGGGTTTTCCTGATGCCGGGCGCTGAACCGGATGAGCTCGTAGGCAATCCCGGCCACGATCGGCAGCAGCAGCAAACGGCTGGCAAACCGCAGGAGCAGCGCCAGCCAGGCCGGTTCCACGCCGTGGAAGGACAGCGGAAAGAACAGGATGATGCTGATGACAACCACAAACAGGATGAAGGACGTGCCGCAGCGCACGTGCTGGACGCTGTGCCGCTGCACATCGGGGACGGACAGGTTGGAGCCGGCCTCGAAGGCATTGATGGCCTTGTGTTCGGCCCCGTGGAATCCGAACATGCGCCGGATGTCCTTCATGAAGCTGATGGCGAAGAAATACAGCGCGAAGAGCACCAGCCTGACCGCACCCTCGATCGCCGCGTCCACATAGGCGGAAGCCCCGAAGAATTCGGCGACCCATCCGGACACCAGCGTCGGCAGCAGGAAGAACAGGCCGATGCCGAAGGCAAAGCTGAGGGCCACCGTGCCCCAGGCCAGGGGGCCCTGGAAGCGCAGGGTCTCCCTGTCCTCCGCCTCCCCTTCCGGGTCCCCGTCGTCATCGTCCAGGGGCATATCCTGGGCGGCGATGTCGGCACTCCACATGATGGCCCGCACGCCGAGCCCGAGTGCCTCCCACAACAGGCCCAGCCCGCGCACAAAGGGCAGCTTGCCCAGCCGGCTCGTGTAAATCCAGGCTTTCAGCGGCTCGTGGTGGAGACGGATTTCGCCGGAGGCGGTGCGCACGGCCACGGCGAATGTGGAGGCGCCGCGCATCAGGACGCCCTCGATGATGGCTTGACCGCCGTAGTATTGCTGGCTCAATGGACAAATCCTTCAGCGGTGCCTGTGCCGCGTCTGTGTGCGAGGGAGGGAACGCCGCAGCCACGGACGGCCACGGCCGGGTGCTAAAATCCCGCGCTATGCCTAGGCTGGTCGGGACGGTAGCCTCCGTCGTTTATTGTAACGAAGGCAACGGCTTCGTGGTGGCGGATTTGCATGTCGACCAGCGTGCCGACGGCCATGCCGATGCCCCGGCGGCGTCCGCTTCGCCGGGCGCGCTTGAGCGCATCACCGGTATTCTGCCCGGCATACGCGAAGGGGCGCGGCTCGAGGTTGAGGGGGAGTACCGGGTTCACCAGGCCCACGGTCGGCAATTCGCCGTCGGCCGCCACCGGTTCATCCAGCCCACGAGCAAGGAGGGCTTGATCGGGTTCCTCGGCAGCGGCCTGCTCAAGGGTGTCGGGGAGGCCACGGCCCGCCAGGTGGTCGGCAGGTTCGGCAAGCGGACGCTGGAAATCCTCGACAGCGAGCCCGAACGCCTGGCGGAACTGAAGGGAATTTCCCCCCGCAAGGCTCGTGCAATCGGCGACCATTGGCGGGAGGTGGCCGGCGAACGGGAATTGGCCGCCTACCTGCAGCATTTGGGAGTGACCCTGTCGCTGGCGCGCCGCATTCGCCAGGAATTCGGAGAGAACGCGGTCCAGGTCCTGAAGCACAACCCCTACGTTCTGACCCGGATGCAGGGGATCGGGTTCCAACGGGCCGATCAAATGGCCCTGTCCGTCGGGATCAGGCGCAACGATCCCAGCCGCCTCCGGACGGCCCTGCAGTATGTGTTGGGCGAGCAGACCACTCGCGAAGGCCACGTGTTCCTGCCGGAACATGAACTGGTCGAGGAAGCATTGAAGCAGGTGGGGCCTCCGGCCACGCGGGACGAGGTCCAGGCCCAGCTGGAACTCTTGATCCGGGACGAAGACGTCATGGTGACCGAAGTTCCCGGCCACGCGCGCTGGCACCCCCAAACCGATTGGACTGCCCTGCCCGAGGAGCCGGTCCGCAACGAGGACGAGACACAAGGACGCGATTCGTCGGCCCGAGCCGGGAGCAGCGGCCGGCAGGTGTATCCGCCCTGGAACTATCACAGCGAAAAGGACCTGGCCGACCGGTTGCTGAAGCGCATCGGGC
Source organism: Caldilineaceae bacterium bin34 (assembly GCA_002238555.1). Lineage (GTDB taxonomy): Bacteria > Chloroflexota > Anaerolineae > Caldilineales > Caldilineaceae > Bin34. Next base: position 20,597 of record MPMO01000050.1, on the reverse strand, counting down.
GACCGGAGCTTTCGCCTTTGTGCGGCCGCGACTTCGATGTGGAAGCACTGCTGGACGCCGCCGCAGAGCGGGACACCCCGTTGAACCGGGGCCAGCAGGACATCGTGGAGTCGGTTCTGGCCCATCCCTTTACGATTCTGACCGGAGGGCCGGGCACCGGCAAGACCACTACCATCCGCACCATCCTGGAACTGTGCGACACCCACGGCCTGGAGGTGCAGTTGGCGGCTCCCACCGGCCGCGCGGCCAAGCGCATGCAGGAAGCCTCGGGCCACCCCGCCAGGACCCTGCACCGGTTGCTGGAGGTGTCCAATGTTGACGGCAGCCTGGAGTTCGACCGCAACGAGGACAATCCGCTGGACGGGGACCTGCTGATTGTGGACGAGGCGTCGATGCTGGATGTGCACCTGGCCAGCCACCTGGTCCGCGCGGTGCCCGATGCAATGCACATGCTGTGGGTGGGCGACGTGGACCAGTTGCCCAGCGTCGGTTCGGGCACGGTCCTGCACGATGTCATTCGGGCGGTTGAGGAACATGCCGAGCGCGTCGAGCCCGGCCACTCCGGGGCACGGGTCACGCGCCTTACGGAGATTTTCCGCCAGGCCGCGGACAGCGCCATCGTCACCAACGCCCACGAGGTGCGGGAGGGGCGCATGCCCGTGCTCGACAACGGGCGGTTCCGCGATTTTTTCTTCATGGCGGAGGAGGATGCGGTGCGGGCCTGCAACCTTTGCACCGAACTGGTCCGGCGGCGCCTGCCGGAATTCACGGGTCTGCGTTCGTCCGACATCATGGTGTTGTCCCCCATGCGCAGGGGCCCCATCGGCACCGTGGAACTCAACCGGGCCCTGCAGGCCGCCATCAACGGCGCTGCGCTCCCGACGGTCGAACTTGCGAACGGCCAGGTGTTCCGACCGCGCGATCCCGTCATGCAAACCCGCAACGACTACGACAAGAAGGTGTTCAACGGGGACCTGGGGCACGTCGTGCGCCTTGATCCGGACAAGCGGGAGGCGGTGGTCGACTTCGAAGGACGCCGTGTGCGGTACGAGTCCGACGAACTCAACGATTTGACGTTGGCGTACGCCATGACCATCCACAAGAGTCAGGGCAGCGAATACAAGGCCGTGGTGTTGCCGATGATGAAGGCGCACAGCATCATGCTGCGTCGGAACCTCCTGTATACTGCGCTCACCCGAGCGGGACAACTTGTGGTCATCGTGGGCCAGAAAGCGGCGCTGCGCATGGCGGTCAACAACCATTTGATCAGGGATCGCCACACCGCCCTCCTGGAACGGCTGTCCCTGAAATTGAGCCGGGACGACGTTCCGGAGGATGTCCCCTTTTGACTTTGGTTTCCCTGCCGGCTGAACCATCCCCAGGACTTTCGCCATGACCGAATCCGCACTGCCCATCGGCCTTCAGCTCTACACCCTGCGCAACATGGATGCGACCGAGGACGAGGTGTTGGCTGCCGTCAAAGGCGCCGGCTATGCCTATGTGGAGACCGTGCACCGGACCGACCTGTCCGGCGCCGATTGGAAGAGTCTCCTGGACGGCCACGGCCTGGCCGCGGTATCGGCCCATGTGCCCCAGGAGGCCTTCGAGGGCGACCTTGACGGCACGCTGCGCACCTATTCCGATCTGGGTGTGGAGCATGTGATTGTGCCGGCCCCGGGCGGCGACTTCTTTGGCCCAAGCACCGAGTACGGGGCGGCGGACTGGGAGCGGCTGGCCGACAGCCTGCGCTCCATTGGCCAGGGGTGCCGCGATGCCGGCATGAACCTGCTGTACCACAACCACTGGCAGGAAATGGCACAGTTCGACGGCCGGCTGGCCATCGACATCCTCCTGGCCGACACCGAACCGGACGTACTGGGATACGAACCGGATTGCGCCTGGATATCCAAGGGCGGCCAGGATCCGGTTGCGTTGCTGCGCAGATACGCCGGCCGCGTGCCCTGCGTCCACATGAAGGATCTCGCCCCGGAGGGGGAGAACGAGGACCAGATGGGTCTGGCCGACGTTGGCAGCGGAACCCTGGACTGGGACGCCATCTTCCCTCAGATCAGCGCATCAGGCGCCCGGTGGTACATCGTGGAGCACGATATGCCCGGCGACTACGTCCAGAGCATCACCAACAGCTACGAGTTCATCGCCGGCCACCTGGGCGGCTGAGGCGGGTTGCGGGGAGGGCTGTTCGATGGCTGTCCGCGCCATGTTCGGCGGGCTGGTGCAGGACAGCCGGGGCGACCTCGTCAACGTGCGCCGGATTGGTGCGGACGAGGTGTATGTGGTCCGCGAGGACGGGTTCGACTGGCATCTGGAAGCCGGGAGGGTGGACGCTGCGATCTGGTCCCACATGAAGCGGGTGTTTATCGAACACCGCGACCAGATTCCGCCGGAGGCCCTGCAGGCCCTGACCAACGGCGACATTTTCCAGCAGGCGGCCATCGAGTCCGCCCTGGACCAGGTCGACGAGATTGAGCGGATCGAGATGCTGCCGCAACAGCGGGATCTGCTGGCGCTGCTGGGCTTCCGCGCCGTGATTGACTACCACGGCGACGTGCTGGAGGTGGTGATGCCGGAGCAGGGGTTCGGCATCGACCCGGACGAGGAGTGAGTCGCCGCGCCCGAGGCCAAACCGATGTCGGCTTGGCCGGGTTGCGGGTTCCCCGTACCCGAAGCACGCTGTGGCAGCCGCCGGCAGGGGACCACGCCGGGTAAATGGCCAGTCCAACCAGATCAGGGCTGACCCGGAACTGATCGAGCCCCCAATGCTGGAGGCTGCATCGTAACCGTCGATGCCATGGGCCGCCAGAAGCGGACTGCATGGACAACCCGCGAGCGGGGACCGGCTGGGTGCCGGCGCTCAAGGGCAACCAGCCTCGGCTGCGCGGGGCCGGGGCCGAGACCTTCGCCGTCGAACAAGCCGAGGGTTTCGAGGGTTGCGACCACGACTTTCACAAGCCCACGAACAAGAACCACGTTCGCATGGAGACGCGCCGCTGCCGGGTCGTCGGCATACCGGAGTACATCCGGTATGTGGATCCCGACGAGTCCTGGCCTGACCTGCACAGCCTGGTGATGATCGCGGTCCAACGGCGGCAGGGGACCAAGGTCACCGCGCGAACCCGCTACTGCATTGCCTGCCCGCCCGATGCCCGCATCCTGTTGCAGGCCGTGCGCAGCCACTGGGGGATTGAGAATTCGCTCCACCGGATCCTGTGGCCTTCCGGGAGGACGCGGGCCGCATCCGCACCGGCCACGCCGCCCGCAACACTGTCCATCCTGCGGCGGATGGTCCTCAACCAGCTGTGCCGGGAGACTATCGCCAAGTGCAAGCTGGCTGGAACGACGGGTACCTGCTCAAGGTCCTGTCACATTGGAATGCGGTTGCCCTGTGCCAACCCCGAAAGGCAGCCTCCGGTTAAGTGGCCCATGCCGGAATTCCGTGGCCAAGCGGCAAATGATCCAGAACTGTTGTCCCCCAGCATGTACATTGTTGTTGCAGATCCCTAATTCATCTGCGGTACAGGCTTCCGGAGGACAGAATGCCGAGGCAGCCGAACTGCACCGCATCCGGACACCTTGGATCCTGGCGGGCATGGCATGTCTCGGTGCATGTACCTTCTGCGTGGCCCCCCCCTCCGATTTTGCGGTGCCTCTTCCGGCAGGAGCGGCCGCCGTGGAACAGGTTGCAGCCTCCTGCGCGATCGCCGGCTTTCCTGTATGGGGCAGGAATCATGATGGTCGACGCTTCTTCGAGCCAACGCACGCGCCTTGGGCACGAAACCACTCCGATGGCTGCCTACTCCGATGGTTGCCGTTTTCACTGGATCTTGGCGCAAGCCCGCGGAAAAGGAAAACTCCCAAATGTTGAACCCATCGACTGCAACCCGCGCGATATGGATTCTGGTGAGCTGGGCATGCCTCAGTGCATGTACTTTCGTCATGCCCGACGCGCCGGTTCAACAGCGGGCCGACGCCACAACACCACCGATGTTCGTGCCGACCGATCCGATCCCGCAGACCAAGATTCCCTTGATCAACGCCGTCACGGCCCGCGATATGGCACAGGCAGAACATCTGTTGGCGCAAGGGGCGGATCCCGATGCCCGCAACTATTGGGAAAGTACGGCCCTGCACGCCGCCGCATCCATCGGCCATGCTTCCATGGTGGAACTGCTCTTGGCCCGTGGCGCCGATCCCAAAGCCCGTGACTACCTTGACCGCACACCTTTGCACGCCGCAACACAGTCGGGCAGTGTCCAGGTAATCGAACTTCTTCTGCTCCACGGCGCCGACCTCGATGCGCTGGACCAGGATGGCAATGCCCCCCTGCAACAGGCAGTCTTACATGGCCAAGCGTCGGTGGTGAAGGTTCTGCTGGACCAGGGTGCCAATCCCATTGGCACGGTGGGGGACCTGTGGGAAACCTCCCTGCTGGCAACAGCGGTGTCCGCAGGTTATGTGGACGTGGCACGCCACCTCCTGACCCATGGCCTCGATCCCAACCTTGGCATTTGGGGGATACATCCCCTGCAGATGGCTGCAATGACAAGAAACGAACCAATGGTGGAACTGCTCGTCGCCCATGGTGTCGATCCTGATTCCACGGATTCGCTGGAGTTCTCCCCTTTGCAAATGGCCTTGTTCGGGGGAGAAGCCGGAATCGTGAAGCGTCTTTGTGTTTTGGGCGCTTCGAGTCCGCTGTGCCATCAGGCTCGGTCCCGGGACCAACCCCCATTGATCACGGCCGTCCAGGACAACGACGCCGGCACCGTAAGGAAGCTTTTGGCCCAAGGGGCGGACCCTAATGAATACGGAAGGTGGCGTACAACGCCTCTGCATGTTGCCGCCGCGATGGACAACGTCCCAATGGTGGAGAGCCTCCTGGCACAGGGGGCCGCCCCCACGATACAGGACCTCTGGGGCGAAACCCCACTGCATGCCGCCGCGGCGGTGGGTGCACAGCAGGCGGTTCGCATCCTGCTGGCCCATGACGCCAATCCCAATGCACGGGCCAACGGCAACCGAACCCCTCTGCATCTGGCGTCGTTTGCCGACCATGTGCCGACAGCTGAACTGCTGCTCGCCCATGGGGCCAACCCCAATGCCCGGGATCAAGGGCGGAATACTCCCTTGCATGAGGCTGCTGCCGCAGGAGCGGATGCCATGGTCGACCTCCTGCTGGCCGCCGGTGCCAACCCCGTTATACAAAACCGGCTGGCCCACACTCCCTTGCACGATGCGTCCACTGCCCAAACCGCGGCGCTTCTCCTGGCCCATGGTGCGGACCCCAACACACGCGCTCTGGTGGCCAGGTTCGATTTGGCGCTTTTGGCACCCGATCCGAATTCCGAGGGCATAACCGAGTTATTGCTCGCCTACGGTGCGGATCCCAATGTGCAACCCCCAAACGAGTGGAATGTCAGGGGGTTGCTGCCCCTGCACATCGCGGCCATACAGGGCGAGGTCCGGCTGGTATGGCTGCTCCTGACCCACGGTGCCGATCCCAATGCCCAGGATGCAGACGGTGCAACGGCCATGCACCACGCGTTAACGTGGGGTGAGGCGGAACCGAAAGCACTGGAGATTCTGCTTGCGTACGGCGCCGATCCCCGAATTCGGAACAAACAGGGAGATACGCCCCTGCAAAGTCTGTTGGATTCAGGCGGATCTCCTCCCAACGTGCAGGTCGTGGAACTTCTGGTAGCCCATGGGGTGTCCATGGAGCGGCCCCATTCCGACCGGGTGCCTCCTTTGGAGGTTGCCATCCTGGATCAGGACAAGCGGAAGGTGGAGCAACTCTTGGCGCAAGGGACGGATCCCAATGGCCACAACGGACGGGGCGACACGGCTCTGCATATGGCCGTGCAGGAAGGGGACACGCAGATCGTTGAGCTTCTTCTGGGCCATGGTGCCAATTCCGACATCGGGGATCTTTGGAATGAGGACACGCCCCTGCACTTGGCAGCATCGGAAGGACAAAGGCAAATCGCGGAAGTCCTTCTGCGCCACGGCGCGGATCCCGAGGCTCGGAACATCGCACTTCGGACACCGCTGTATTCCGCGGCCGCGGAAGCCGAAGCCCTTCTGGTGGAGTTGCTCCTGGCACATGGCTCGGACCCCAATGCCCGCGACAAGGCTCAGGATACGCCTTTGCACAGAGCCCTCGTGCCCTGGCATGAGACTGCCGCTCCGGTGATACGCGTTCTCTTGGCGCACAAGGCCAATCCCAATGTACGCAACAGCCAGGATTGGACTCCCCTGCATCTGGCCGCATTCCAGGGCGATACGGGGGCAGCCGAGCTGCTCCTGGCCCACGGTGCCGAGCCCAATGCACAAAGCCACAGTGGGATTTCACTGGATCCGGGAGGCACGCCCCTGCATGGCGCCGTGGCTCGGGGCGATGTCGCCATGGTACAGCTTCTGCTGCACCACGGCGCAGATCCCAAGGCCTTGACGGTCTGGGATGTATCTCCCCTGTTTCTGGCCCCCACGGAGGATATGGTGGTTATCCTCTGCGCAGGCGGGGCCCAGGGCTTCCTGTGCATGCCGTAACGCAGGCCCACCCCCGCGTGTCCAACAACGACGCCACAAGGTCGTGGCAACGCGGCCACGACCTCCCCCGCCCTGCGGACGCACCGGGACACTGACCTGTGCATCATGGCGGGTCCGGTCGTACCCTCGCCAACCACCAGGTGGAGCAGACTGCAGGGTGTGGCATCGCCGCATACCTCGGCCAACCACCGGGCGCGACTGGGGTCGGGGCTCCTGACAGGGGTAGGTAAAGCCCCAATCCGCATCTTTGTGCCAAAAAGGAGCTACCCGGCGGGCGGGTCCACCCACTGCATCCCGTCGGGCGGATCCGGTCCGGGCAGGGGCTGCAGCCAGACCCGCGCCCAGGCATAGCCGCGGTGCAGCAGCCGCTGGACCTGGTACCAGCCCAGCTGAAACACGCTCAGGGGCCGGTGGTCGGGGGCGGCCGGCTCCGGGGGCGGTCGCCGCACCCGGCCGGGCGCCAGGCCGCGCAGGCGGGCCTCCTCCACGCGCGTGCCGTAGGCCAGGACCCAGAGGGTGGCCACGGCCAGGACCAGCCCGTGCCGGTCCACGCGCGCCGGATCCAGGCGGCGGGTGCGATGCCACTGCCAGCCCATGCGCTTGCGCGTGCGGAAGCCCTGTTCGATCCAGACGCGCAGGCCGTAGGCGCCGAGGTCCACGTCGTCGGGGGCCTCGTCCGCGGGCACGACCCAAGGGCTCTCCTGGCCGGGAACCCAGAGCACGATCAGGGTGCAGGACCGCTTGCGTGCGCGGAAGGCCTTCCCGGCCGTCACCGTGTACTGCCCTTCGCGGGCCACGAAGCGCCAGGCCGGCCCGCGGGGTCCGGTCGCGGCCTGGAAGGTCATGTGGCGGTCGTAGCGCATGTAGGGGTGCCAGCCCTGGCGGCGGATGGCCTTCCACAGGCGGGGGCTCTGCAGGCCCCGGTCGCAGAGCACGCGCACGGTCATGTCCGGGGGCACCACCGCACCCAGACAGTCCAGCAGGTCGCAGAGGTCCGGCATCCAGGGACCGGGTTGGCCGCCGGTCTTGATGCGCCAGGCCACGGGGATGGCCAGGCCCCGGTAGACCACGCTGACGACCAGGGCCACCAGGGCCTCGCCCTTGGAGGTCGGGTCAATGGCCAGCGTCAGTTCCGTTCCCTGCCACCAGGCCAGGACCCAGCGCAGGAGCGGTGCGAAACAGGCCTGCACGTCCAGCTGGATCCGGCAGGGCGCGGCCCGGTCGGCCCCGTCGCGCAGCCACTCCCGCAGGTACTGGCGCGTCGTGTGCCAGCCCAGCCCCAAGGTCAGCAGAGCCCCCAGGACCGCGTTCTGGCAGCTGCTGCGGGCCAGGATGGTGGCACCGACCCACAGGGCCAGGCCCTTGACCTGGCTGGGACGCAGATGCGGCAGATGCTTGGCGATGCACTCCGCATGGGGATAGAATGCGGACGGAAGAAGCATGGTCGGCTCCCGGTATCTTGTTGGTTCTTGATACAGGATAACCCGCCATGCTTTTTCTGCTTCCTTGATCGTTTTTTCACCCCGGATTGGCTTTACCTACCCCTGTCAGCGGGGGCGCGGCGGAACGGACACGCCGGACAATCTCATTAGCCTGTGCCTGGAATGCCACGCCGAACAGCCGGGACACCAGCGCATGCGGTACAGCCCCGACTACCAGCGGTTCATGGACATGCGGTACGGATAGCTTTGACCCGTAATTTGGGACGCGCCGGCAAGGCCATGGCCTTGCCGGCAGGGCTAGTTCTTCGTGCGCTACTACATCGCGAGCCGGCCGGTGGACGCGCAGGCCCTGCTGGCGCTCGTCCGCAGCCACTGGAGGGTGGAGAACGGTCTGCACCGCACCCTGGACGTGCAGTTCCGGGAGGACGCCTGTCGCATGCGCACGGGGCACGCGCCCGCCGTGATGGGCATCCTGCGCCGGGCCGCCCTGAACATGCTGCGCACGCTTCAGCAGCATTCCGGCAAGGATGTGTTCATCGGCCTGCTGCGCGACCGCATCGGATGCCAACCCTGGATTCTGGCCTCCGCCCTGCCCTGAACCCGACTTTGCGTTTGCCCTGCGGACCAACCCACCCCGTTGGCAGACCCAATTTAGATGCAATTGCCCTGATGCGGGACATGGTTGGCATTACGCTTGTTGTACACTGTGGCCCCACACGTGAAGGGCTGGGCGAGTTCCTTGCCAAGGACTGAGTGGCTATGACCGATAGACGCGAGTTCGTTCTTGCCGGCATGCAGCCGGCCAATCAAAGAGAATTCACACCGGTCCAGATCCAAAAGCTGTTCTTCCTGCTTCAGGATCTCGCTGCGGATTCGCATGCCTTGGGCCTTGCGAACGGCCATACCCATTTCACCTTTGAGCCTTATCACTACGGGCCTTTCGACAAAGGGGTGTATGCACAGATTGAATGCCTGAGGCGCGAAGGATTGGCTGAGATTGGGCTGCGGGAACCAGCCATTCGGACTTATCGTTTGACACCTGAAGGCCAGGAATTGGCAAATTCCATATACGGAAGGATGGATCAACCAACGCAAAGGCTTCTGTCCAACGTGGTGACTTGGGTGTTGGAGCAAAATTTCAACCAGTTGGTGAAGGCGGTCTACGCGGCATATCCGGACATGGCCGCCAACAGCATTCTGGCCTGAGGCCATGACCACAATCATAGGGATGATCTGTAGTAACGGCGTGGTACTCGGTGCCGACAGTGCCAGTTCACTTCCTCCCGGATCGGAAGAGCATACCTACGAGATCACAAAACAAAAAATTTGGATTTCAAAACTGAAACATTGGCGTATGATGGCGGCAACCGCGGGCCATGCGGCGCGCGGTGACTGGATGAAGTTGGCGATTGAGCGTTACTTCAAGGAAAGCTCGGATCATGCATTGGATCCGATTAAACGTGCGTGTGAGATCCGCAACAGCATATTGCGCGCACAAGAGAACTTAGGCTATGAACGACCAATGTCCAATCATGCGCTGATTGTGTTTGCAGCACCAGACTCGTGTCCGAACCAGATCCTCATGTTCTCGGGTCCGAAATGCCAACCCCAATACTTCGACCACAGGAAGCCGTTTGTTGCAATCGGGAGTGGGAGGCGCACGGCAGAGCCCTTTCTTGAGTTTTTACGTGATGTGTTTTGGAAGGAGGAACTACCCTCGATTGCAGAGGCTCTGGTTTATGTTGGATGGGCCTTGATGCACACTGTTTCAACACAGGGATCAGGTAGCGGTCTGCCAATTAACATGTGTTCAATTTCCAGTGTCGGGTCCCCTGTTGTGGTTCAAGGTGAAGAAGCCAACGAGAGGTTCAGTCGATTGATGCAAAGAATGAAGGAGGCAATGCAAGGTGTGGTGCATGAGTTCCTTACGCTTGATGTCCCTGAGGATGATAGAGGTATATCGAAGTTAAAGAAATCCAAGTGACTGTATTTGTCCAAATATTTCCGGTTTGAATAGCCTCAATGGTGTGAACAGTTTTTGAGATAAGAAATCCCTCAGCCCGGTCAGAGATTAATCACCCTGTTTTGGCTGGCGGGAACCCCGCGGGCAGCGACGGCCACGGACCCATGAGGGGGAGCACGGCTCCTGTTATGGTGTTGGTATCAGCCACAAACGCCATCCCGGGATGTGTTCCGTGCCCCTGCTGCCCGGCCTACCGGTTCGCAGTGGACCAGCCGTTCCAGTTGCACGCGCCAGGCCACGGGAGGGTCCCGGCGCCAGGCCGTGCGTCGTTCCCGGGCCGCGCGCGCCGTGGCTGCATCGGTGTCGCCGCGCCAAGTCGGCACGCGCCTGTTGGGGACCGTCCGCGTTCCTTTGGAAGATGGCGTCGGCCCTGCAACTCCACTACCTGGACGAGGTCGCGGGGTTCGCCGTCATGCTGCACGGCGTGCTGACCGGCTACCGCAACACCATCCATTGACGCGGGGGACAAAGAACTGGAGGCCCGCATCCCCGAAGCGCAACCAGCCAGTCCCGAAGTCTATCCGTGCGAGATCCAATCCTCGCCGACGTTCGCGCCTGCGACCTGGCCCACAGGGGCAACGCGGCTACCCTGCGGCCCTGGGCAAACGGGTCAGGCGCACGGTCGCGCAGAATCGTCAGGACTTCGTCGAAATGGGGCATGGAGGGTTCCTGCGGGGGAGTGAGAGTTCGGTGGTTGGGGCAATGTGCCCGACAGTGGCTACGTTTAGTCCAGAGCGTGATCCACATGAACCCACAGCTGCGCGACCTGCTCCAGGCCCACACCAACGGCCTTATCGGCGACATCAACACCCTGTCGCAGATGGCTGACCACAACTTCGAACAGGATCTGTACCCGCTGTGGGTGCAGGTGGACGAACAGATCCCGGGTCCAGGCTTGCAGTATGCCTATTGGATGCAAGGTGAATTGAGAGACTATCCGTTCGACTATGGGATTGAACAGGTAGTGTGACCGCTTCGCTATGTCACTGTTCAGCAACTGTGTTGCAAGTCAAGCCCCTGTCGGGGCGTGACAGACCGTAATAGCACCTGGGTCCGGCCAGCCGCTTGGTGCTGGCCCAGACGGCCGTGGACGACAAGTCCAACGAAATCACGGCCATCCCGGAACTGCTGTGCATGCTGTGCCTGACGGGCTGCCTTGTGACCCTCGATCGGGTACCCTCTGGGTGGGGTTGCCAGAAGGCGATCGCTCGCCAGATTCGGAAGCAGGGGGCCAACTACGTGCTGCGCCTGCGGGCCAACCACAAGGATCTCCACAACCGCCTGGAGGACACGTTTGCCCTGGAACGGGCCGGAAACTTCGCCGGCTGTCCCCACGACTATGCGGACACGGTCGGGAAGGATCATGGCCGGATTGAAATCCGCCGCTGCTGGACGACGGGCGACCCCGCCCTGCTCGCCCATGTCGACCCCGACCGCGAGTGGTGCGACCTGGTCAGTCGGGTCTGGGTCGAGTGCGAACGCCGCTGCGGGGACCGGGTCACGACCGATGTCCGCATCTTCATTGCCAGCCTGCCCCCCAAGGCCGAGCCTCGGCTGCAGGCGGTGCGACAGCACTGGAGCATCGAAAACGCCCACCACTGGGTCCTGGACGTAGCCTTTGGCGAGGACGACAGGCGCATCCGCACGGGTCACGCCGCCCACAACATGGCCATCCTCAAGCGCATCGCTCACGCCAGGACCAGTATCCAGGGTGGGCATCGCCAACAAGCGCCTGGCGGCGGCCTGGAACAAGGACTACCTGTGCCAACTGATCGGCCTCAAGCCCAAACCCATTTAGATGCAATCGCCCTGGGACGGGACCCCGTTGTTCGCCAAGTGTGTTACAACAGGGTTTAGAATACGGCTGTTCCACGTACACTACTTCAAGATCAGGCCCGGACATCCCCGACCGCGCAACGGTGGTGGGGCTCACGGGCTATACCAAGGAAGTGAATACCCGTGAGCGAGTCCCTACCCGGCCCGGACGCAGTACCAGCCGCCTTTACCTTGGCTGAATTGACCGCCATGGTGGTGATTTCGGGCTACAACCCCAACTTCATCAATCCCGAGTCCTTCCGCCAGAACGGTATCGTGGATGGCGACTGGAGCCTGGAAACACCGGCGGAAACACCGGCGGTGGTGGGTGGTAGCCAGACTTCCTTCCACTACACCAATGGGGTGACGGTGTGGGCCAACCCAGACTATCTGGTCGTGACCCAGAAGGGGGATTCGCTCCAGGTATCGGAGTTTCGGGGACACCAGGTGGTGTCCCGCTATGTGGAGATCGCCCCCGCCAACGTGTTCCACGCCGTGGGCTTTAATCTCGAAGGCAACATTCGCCTCCCGGACGGGGCAGGACTATCCTCGCCCTTGGACCAACGCTTGACGCTGGGAGACACACAGCCCGCCTTGGAGATGAGAGCCTCGTACGAGCAGGAAGGCAAGGAGTTGGCCCTCTTCTGGACCGAACACCTGAGACCTTCCAACCAAGAAGACCCCCATCTGTCCCTGCGCGGTATTATCCGCTTGCCCGTTCCCGAGGCCAGCAAGGAGAGGGAATCGCAGCAGGTTTTTGTCAAGGACGTGCTGGCACACAGGGAGCGCCACCTCCGGAAATTCTGGTCTCTGATCCAGCAGTTGGCGGACCTATACCAACTCCGGGGTACGTGACATGACGACCAAACAATCGGTGTCCCGTTCCCTGCCCCACCGGAATCTAGACTGGCTAGGCTGCTTGTCCTCCCCACACCCGAAGATTGCCGCCTCCCATCAGTGGGAGGTGCCCATCTCAGGATCCGATGGCACCCACTTCCTGACAGCAGTCAAACCGGAATCAGGGAAGGCATCCCACAGGAAACAAGCCCGATCCCGCGAGAGATCCAAGTTCACAGCTGACTATGGATACAGAGTCCCCGCCGCATTCGCGGTGAAACAGGCTCCGCCGAAGATCGTGGGGGAACTGGTGCCCGGCAGCACGAACTGGCATCAGCCACACGAACCGTACTTCACCCCTGCGCCTGAGACGAACCCCGCTGCCAGCTTCGAGACCGCGACATCAGCCGACCCCGTGACCGGGGTGTTTACACTTTTAGACTGGCACCATTACATCCACCGCTTCCTCCAGGGGCAGGGGGAGAAACAGGAGCAGCGACAGGAGCAGGAGGAGAAACAGGCCCGGCAACGTCTCTGGGACCGCCTGGATACGTCCTTTGCCCACGAAGACCTGGATCCGGATAGAGACCACCCGGCAGAAAGAACCTTGGGCCAGGCCCTGTTCAGCCCCCGGGCTCGGCACTGGCTGGTAGAGTTCTGCGCGGATGAGGGGCACCCGGAATTGGCTGCCTCACTTCTGCTCTGTCTGTGCCGGCTGCCGGCCCTGTACCTGGTGGAGTGGGAAAAACAGTTGATCACCCAGGCTCTGGCCTGTAACGATGTGGAAATCCGGGACGCGGCCGTGCAGTTGGCGGCCGCGTGGGGCGGCGATCATCTACAGGGACTCCTCCAGTCCCATCGGGATAGCGAAGACTGGCTTCAGGACTACATTGGTTCAGTTCTGGCAGACTGGAGCATCTGAACTTTGTACCTGGTGCGCAATCTGAATCTTCCCAAGTGGAAAAAACTGGAGGACGGACTCCTGACAGCCCAAATCCTGTCAACCGATCTCCGCTGCGACAAGACCGGCATGTCCTTCTGGCGCTGCCAGGATCCAAAGGATGAAACCGCCCTCCACGAAGTGGCCTTGGCCCTGGCGGCTGGTCGCCGACACCTGGAGGCTATATCCTTGGTATGGCTGCCGGCAGAGCAACTGTGCGAGGCAGGCTTTGCGTGGCAGTATTCATCGGGCGCAACGCTCGTGGCAGACCTGAAGGACAACCATGTCGATGTCGAAGTCCTGGATACAAATCGTTTTGTCCGGTTGGCTGAGTTATTGCAGGAATCAGTCCAAGACGGCAAGCACTGCAAGATAAATGCAAACCGGCTCCGCAAACTGCTGTTGACGGCCATACAGGCAGACCGTTTGCCGGTCAGTAAGCTGGATCCCCCCCTGTTGACTAAATTGCTGGGCCGGCTGGAGGGAGAGTTCCGCCGGCAGGCGGAACAGGTCTATTTGGATAGTGGACTAAATTGCCGTCTGGATTCGTTTCAGAAGGCTGCGGACTGGTACCTGAACAATGACGAAAAAGGTCAATTGGGCGACCTGAAGCGCCAAGTGGAGAACCGGCTGAAGGAATCGAATCGCCCTGAAGCCGCCCCTGACGGTGTTGACCTCTTGCGAGCAGTTCAGGAGAGGGGTCAGGCCCCCAGCACCATCTTTGCCGTGTTGGCCGACAGTATGGAAGGCGGAGAGAGCGCTCCATCCCCTTGAGCCACCGCATTGCGGCTCGTTGGAAGCCTATGGTTTGGACACATTTTGAGGCCTGAGCCGGCGTGCCGGTCCGGTTCGGGGGCCGGCCGGTTCCGCTTCAAGTGCTGACAGCAACTTGTATGTTACGTCTGATGTGGAATTGAGAGTTGACCCAAAAAGGGGAAGCCGCGCAGAATGTAAAGCGATACAACACCCACATTCCGGGGGTGCCCCATGGCGCGCAGCATGGCATTCGAGGATTTGGCCACGGTGGTCTAAGTTTAGGTGGACGACTGGTACCAGGCCCATGCGGCCGACTGGCGGCAGGGCCAGGCCGGGGCCAAGCCCCGCTTCCGCGACAGCGAGGTCATCACGCTTCTGCTGCTCATGGATTTTCTGCCCTTTCCGGGGGAGACCCAGTTCCTGGGCTTTGTGTAGGCCAACTACCGAGCCCTCTTTCCGCACCTGCTCAGCCAGAGCCAGTTCAACCGCCGGGCCCGCCGCCTGTGGCCCTGGGTCGAGGCCCTGCGCCGGCACGGGGCCGAAGACCTGGGGGCCATCCGCGCCTCCCTCTACCTGCTGGACACCGAGCCGCTGCCCGTCGTGGGCTACAAGCGCGACAAGAGCCGCAGCGATTTTGCGGCCACGGCCGCGTACGGGGTGTGTGCCAGCCGCAACCTGAAGGACTTCGGATACAAGCTGGTCCTGCTCTGCACCCCGGCGGGCACGCCCGCGGCCTATGAGCTGGTACCGGCCTCGACGGATGAGCGGGTCGCGGGGGAGCAGGGGCTGGACTGGGGGTGGCAGGGCCGGAGCCCCCGGGGCAAGGGGCGCACCCGGGGGCGCCGGCGGCCTATGAGCTGGTACCGGCCTCGACGGATGAGCGGGTCGCGGGGGAGCAGGTGCTGGACTGGGTGTGGCAGGCCCGCATCCTCGGCGACAAGGGCTTCATCGGGGCCGACTGGCAGCAGGGGTACCGGGAGACCCGGGGCCTGGACATCCTAACTCCCGCGCGCACCCACCAGCGCACCAACCGGTCCGTCGGTTTCCCGCAGTGGCTCCACCGCCTGCGGGAACGGATCGAAGGCGCCTTCCATGAAGTGCGGAACACCGGGCGATACCTGGAGCATCGGCCCTGCAAGACGGTCCGGGGCCTGATTACGCATGTTGCGTCCAAGATGACGAGCCATGCCCTCAAGCTCCTGCTCCGCCGTCAGGCCGGGATTGACGTCCGGACTTTCACCGTGGCCCCGTAATTCCACATCAGACGTATGTTGTATTGGACCTGCAGATTAGGGAATCTGTGGTTGGGTGAGAGGGGCGCGCCGTTGGCAACTGGGTGCGGCAGAGACTACGGTTCTGCACGGCACCGTAACACAGTAGGGCACCCCTCTCACGATCGCAGGGCAATCGCATGCTACTTGGACAGGACCTTGAGGAGGTACCCGTCGTTCCAGCCAGCCTGCTTGCGCCGGGCGGCGATGCCGCCCTTGGCCGTGGTCTCGCGGCGCAGCAGATTAAGGGCCATGCGCCGCAGGAGGGACAGGTTGTGGGCGGCGTGGCCGGTGCGGACACGGCTCGCATCCTCCCGGAAGGCCATGTCCAGGACCCAGTGGAGGGAGTTCTCAATGCCCCAGTGGCTGCGCACGGCCTGCAACAGGACCCGCGCATCGGCCGGCAGACGGGAAATGTAGTAACGGGTTTCCGCGGTGACCTGGTCCCCCTGTCGCCGTTGGGCCTCGATCATAATCAGGCTCTGCAGGTCGGGCCAGACCCCGTCGGGATCCACATACCGGCTGTACTCCGGGGTTCCGATGACCCAGCAGCAACGCGTCTCGATGCGACCGTGGTTCTTGTTCACGGTCTTGTGGCAGTCGTGGTCGCAGCCCTCGAAACCCTCGGCCTGCTCGACGGCGAAGGTCTCGACCACGGCCTCGTGCAACTGGGGCTGGTTGCCCTTGAGTGCCAGCACATAGTCGGCTCCCCGGTCGCGGATCGTCTGCGCCATCCGCTTCTGGCAGCCCCACCCAGGGGGTACCCGATCGATGGTCACGATGCAGCCCTCCAGCGTCAGCGTCTCGAGCAGTGCCGGGATGGCCGTGCTCGCGTTGAACCGGCTGTCCACCCGCCGCTGGCCCAGCACCAGCCGGGCTTCGTCCGCCCAGGCACTGACCAGGTGCAGGGGCGATACGCCCCGGGCCTGGTCGTGCGAGGGAATGCCGTGCGGCAACTCCAGAAAGGTCTCCAGCCAGGCCTGCTTCTGGTGGCCAAAGAACTCGACCTCGGTTCCGTTGTCGGCACCGCAGATGACGGCCAGGGTGGCGATCAGGAGGATGGCCTCCAGGGAATGGTACTGTCCCTGAGGCCGACGGGGATCGTCGACCGCGGTGAGCAGGGACACCAGGGGGACGGGGGCGGTCATGGCAGGCATTCCAGGCGAGGCAAAGACCGCCCATCCTACCTGCAGACATCACTGGCCCCTTTAGCATGCAATTGCCCTGATTGCAACCCGCTGTCGAGAATCTGATAGACCTGTTGGTGGTACTGTGTCCGGATCTCCTCGGTCTCCTGATCGAGAGACTTGAGCATCTGGTAGTGCAGGCCCGAGCGGCTCGCCGCGCGATCGAGACTGCCCGGCTTTCAAACCATCGCGCGACCCTGGGTTGGATCCGTGCGGATTCATGCCCTGCGCAGGTGGCATTGGCAATCGTGTACTCGCTTGAAACCACTGCGACCTTCGGTACTCGGATCGTGAGGCAGTGGCCGGACACAGGTGGGCTACCGAACTCCGTCCTCCTCATGACGATCTCAACGCAGCGACCGCGAGCCTCCTGGCTGGACTGGTCGATCGCTTGTTGCAGTTGAGGCCATCGGACTGTATCCGATGGATCGGTGAACTGCTCGCCACAGCACCTCGCTCGCTGCATTCGCATGGATACGACAAACCCCTCCGCGTCCAGCAGCTCGAGACGGCGTGCATCAAGGCACTTGTGCGGTTGGTTGACCAATTCTGGTCCAGTGCTCTTCCGGAGATCCTGATTACGGGACTGCGTATCGACTCTCGCGAGACATGGACGCGGCACTTGGGCAACCTTTCCTGGGTTCTGCGAGAGTCGGCACCGAAGCGTGCAGCCGAAATCGCCCGGGTCGCTCTCCATGGTCACGAAATCCACGTCATGCAGGTACTGGAACATAACCTGCCGATGAGAGAGCGGGACGACTGGGAACACCAAGAGTGGATCAGCAGTCTGGGAATTTGCCTCGCAGTCGCGGATTCAACACTCGATCTTCGGACATGGGTTGTGGACCGGTGCCAACAATTGCCTCTGAGCGTCTGGGATGCGGATGCCCCAGGGGATTACCAAACGTTCAACACGGCAGAGCTGGTTGCTCGGCACTGGTTTCTCGTGGCCTTCCACGCCATTCAACCGCGCAAGGAACTTGGTAGGAGCATCGATCCGGAGATGGTTCTTTCCCTTGCCAGGAAATTCTGCGACCACTGCCACTACGCGCAACCGTATGTCCGCTCCAGTCCCGCATCCTCGGTCACGGCTGAGTATGTGGTTCGCTGTGCTGTGGAGTTCGGGGATGCAAGTGCGGGGTGGCTGCTTGATCTGGCCAGACACCCGGTGGCGGGAGCGTGTATCTTGTGGGCGCTGATCGACCAGGGCAGGCTTAAATTCGAGCGAGTCGGGGATGGAGGAGCAGGGCCGCGCTTGCACGAGATGTTCGTCACCGACCTGGCCTCCATCGCATCGGATCGTTTTGGAGACCGAAGAAGCCGTGGCATTGAGGGCCTCGAAAACTGGGGATGTCTATGGCTGTTGCTGGGGAAGATCGATGAGGCCGAGGAAACCGCACTCGCGCTGCTCGCGTCCCCGACAAGGCTGCTTACCCGTGCACACACCATTCTCGCTTTGAAGTTGCTGGCGCTGGCGGACGGAAAGCGTAGTCTGGATCCCCCCATCCGGGATCATTTTCAATCCCTGTACCAGGAGCTGTGGTCGGTCTTCACTCCCATCGAGGAACGGTCGGACCGAGAGCAGGTTGACGCGTTGCGGAAGGGTTCGCCACACGGCTTGTTGGCCATGGGGAGTGAACGATGAGTCCAGTGTGTGGCATCGCTGAGGTTCGGCACAGCCGTCGGGAACCGGGAGATCGCGAGGGCGCTGGCAGCGATTTGACGATCGCAATCGGCATCGAGTCTACGCGGACGTTTCAGTTTGTCCGTTCGGCCGACACTGGTGTGTGGTTGTTGAGCAGAGTGAACACTTGGATGTTGCATGTCGGCGTAAGTTCCTCGGACCCTCCATGCCCCCTGAATGACAGGGCCTGCGACAACGACGACTGTTATGCTTGTGAACACGCGACATTCCCCTCGGCAGCGGAACAATCGAATTGCCGCTGCACAAGACCTTGAGCCGGTGCCTTTTCGCCAGCCGACTCGTTTGCTTGGGGACGAGACATCCCTTGTGATCGTCCGGAACAAAAGGATGAAGACCGTGATCTGCAGGACGGAGGCATGTCATGGTCCAACATCTCTGCACAGCCTGCGTGGGCACTGTCTCGATTTTGCTGAGGCCCGGCCGTTGGTGTCCGGAGGCATTACAATGTTCCTGCGAAGATATCGGACAGGGACAGGACCGCGATGGCTGCACAGCAGGCTCTGGTACCGCCGGCCGTGGGCCCGGCGGAAGTTAAGGACCAGCTGGTTTCGGGAAGCCGGGTTGATACGGAGGCGAACGGGGCACTCCCCTTGCGCAAGGATCCGAAGGCATGGCGCGCGTTCCTTCGCACCCTGGGCCACTACGATCCCAACTATCCCTACAACCCCGAATACGAGTACGGTCCTGACTGGACGGATGATCCTCGGTATGTGGCTGAGGGAGTGCGCCGCCTGATGGATCCGCAACACCGGTCCGCCATCTTTTCCTTTTGGCTCACGCTCAAGCGTGTGTGGGGTGATCTCGTGCAGTTGGAACGCAAGATTCTAATTCCCCAGGCCATCCGCGACGGGCTGAGTACCGACAACCTTTACCGGGTCAAGATGGAGGGGGTCATTCCCGACGGGATCATCGCGGCCTGTTCCCTGCCGGCGGACCGGTGGTCCCGCACCGTGCGCCGACACGATCCGGAACACCCTGACCAGCTGTACCTGGAGGTGGTGTCCAAGACCGAGAGGGATGTGCAGCGGGATACCCGGCATAAGATGGAAGCCTATCAGGCTCTGGGCATCCGGGAGTATCTGTTGTATGACCCGTTTCGGCGCTTGGGCGACCGGCCACGCCTGTACCTGTATCGGCTGGTCGGCAACGGGAGCCCTGCATACGCCAAGGTCGATCCAGCACGGTGGACGGACGGACACCCGGTCTACCGCAGCACGGTCTTGGATCGGGAGATTCGCATGTTGCCGGCCAATGACCGGGACGGGGACTTGGAGCCCTTGGACAATGAACATCGCTTGCAGCTGTGGGAGCCGGCACGGGGTGTCTGGTGGGATCCGGAAGTCGACGTTCAACTGAATCTGGCAGCAAGCCGCGTCGAGGGCCGCGTTGAGGGTCAAATCGATGACCGGCGCGATCTGCTGGCAGATATGCCTGTGGCACCGGAAGAGACGGTTGTGGAGGTTCTCGACACCTTGGAACGGAACTGGCGCAGAACTGGCATGGTGCCACCCATTGCGGAGACTGTTGAAGTGGCCGCTGGCCGGCGGCCCTGGCATGCACTCCTGACCGGGTAGGTGTTGAGCCTCCGGGGCATTGCAAGGGTCAATGAGGCCGAACTTTGGTTGGGATGCTTAGCTCGACTTTGTACAAAGTCGAGCTGATGGCCCGCAGCATGGCCTGAAGCGACGCACGGCACCCGCTGGTACGGAGAATATGCCATGACGGCCCGCAACCAATATCAACGAGATTGAAACAGTGCCGTCCAGTTTAGAGACCAATTGGTAGTGGCCGAGATTGGGTAGCATTCGTCCGAGGAGGAGTGGCATGGTCAAGTCGTTCAATGGGTGCCTCACACACATCAAGGCAATCCCCTCCGAAGACGAAATCCGAGAGATGGTTGATTACAGTCTCGCGGCAGCCGGAGAGGCAGGGCAAACGCAAAGTCGGATTTAGGGCAGGGCAGCGGCCAGAATCCAGGGTTGGCGTCCGATGCGGTCGCGCAACAGCCCGATGGACACATCCTTGCCGGAATGCTGCTGAAGCGTGCGCAGCAT
>MPMO01000111.1 GCA_002238555.1 Caldilineaceae bacterium bin34 | reverse complement strand
GCCTGCCATGACCGCCCCCGTCCCCCTGGTGTCCCTGCTCACCGCGGTCGACGATCCCCGTCGGCCTCAGGGACAGCACCATTCCCTGGAGGCCATCCTCCTGATCGCCACCCTGGCCGTCATCTGCGGTGCCGACAACGGGACCGAGGTCGAGTTCTTTGGCCACCAGAAGCAGGCCTGGCTGGAGACCTTTCTGGCGTTGCCGCACGGCATGCCCTCGCACAACACCTGCGGGCGCGTCTTCGGCCTGCTGGATCCGGCCCAGCGGGAAGCCTGCTGGGCGGCGTGGGTACCGTCGCGGGCCGCGACGCTGCAGGACGGGGTCGTGGCCCGCGGCGAGTGGACAGCCGGTCCAACGCGAGCACGGCCATCCCGGCCCTGCTCGAGACGCTGGCGCTGGAGGGCTGCATCGTGACCATTGATCGGGTACCCCCTGGGTGGGGCTGCCAGAAGCGGATTGCGCAGACGATCCGCGACCGGGGAGCCGACTATGTGCTGGCGCGCAAGGGCAACCAACCCCAGTGGCACGAGGCCGTGGTCGAAACCTTCGCCGTCGAACAGGCCGAGGGTTTCGAGGGCTGCGACCACGACGGCCACCAGACCGTGAACCAGAACCCAGGCCGCAACCCGCTGGGACGGAGCCGCCTGCCTATGACGCGCCGCCACCCATAGCAACGAGAATGAAACAGTGCCCGATTGCCCTGGGCTGTCCGCCCATGCGTGGTTTTGGTATGCTAACCTGATCCCGCGGTCCGTCCATGTCGCAGGGGATGAATTGTGTGCTCTCAGGCAACGTACCCCGAACCAACCCTTGAGGAACGAGTGGCCGCCACCTTGAAGGTGATGGGCCTGCGTCCGGTCTGCGTCGACGAAGCCGCGCCCCACCTGAATGCGCGTCGCATCGTCGATCCCCAGGGCAACCCTTGGACGCCCGCCACCCTGCGGGCCTACCTCGACGCACACGACATCCGGCCGGAGGTGTTGCCCGACATGGCAAATTTTGTGTTCGGCACGTTCACTGGCTGGAACGCCCGTTCGATCCTGCGCGCCATCGAGCGCGGCCCCGACGCGACCGAGGATACGCTGCGCCAGGCGATTGTCGACGACCCCGACGTGCGCCGGGAGGTGATCGAGATCTGCTCAACGGTGAACGACAATCCCTACGAGCCTGGTCTGTACCGGAGGTGGCTGGACTTTGCCCGCCAACACGAAGGCCCAAGCTGACTGGCACGCCTTGCTGTTGTCCGCTGCTCGCCTGCAGCACGAAGTGCGGGGATCGGTCCTGGTGGGCGGCGCGGCCGTTGCGCTGCAGGCCGGCCATCGGTATTCGACCGACGCCGACCATGTGGTGACCGATCTGATGAGTCGCTATCCTCATGTGTGTCGGCATCTGGAAAGTGTCGACGGTTGGGTTGCAGCCCGTTTCGCGCCGCCGGTGGTCATTCTCGGTTCCCTAGACGGCCAAGCCGCGGGGGTGCGCCAGCTAAGGCGCACGGTGCCGCTGGAGACGCAGACGATCTTCTACGCGGGGCAGCCGCTGTGCGTGCCCACCTACTACGAACTGATGCGGATCAAGGCGTTCCTGGTGCTGGATCGCAACTACACGCGCGACTATGTGGACTTCCTGGCCCTGGCCGCGCCCCTGGAGCAGGAAGACATTGAGGCCGCATTGTCAACGCTGGACAACCTGTACGGGCAACTTGCCGTTGCGTGGCGTTCCGGCAAAGGGTTGTTGTACGACCTGGGCACGGCCTTGAGAAAAGCCGAACCCAAGGACGCACACAAGCGGGATTTTACTTATTTTGAAGCAATGGATCCGGACCGACAGCCCTGGGATCTGGCGCGTATCCGACGCGAAGGTCCCCCGATGGGCGACCGCATACTCACCCTTTGGGCGCAGTTGGACGACGACCGCCGGGATGCCGACACACCGGAAGCCAAACTGCCGCGGGATCGCCCCAACCCGTATTCGGGCATGTTCTAGGGCGTGTTCACACTATGGGGTAGACTAGGGGGTCGATCGCACTCGGAGCCGGAGAGGATCCCCATGGAAATCACGGAAGCCCAGTTTCGCGAGCACATCGAGTCCCTGCTGCCGGTCCAGCGG
>MPMO01000110.1 GCA_002238555.1 Caldilineaceae bacterium bin34 | reverse complement strand
TGTCATCGAGGTCGCGTCTCCGTCCACCAAAAACAAGGACTTGGAGACCAAGAAGGACTGGTATGCCGGGATGGGGGTCCGCGAGTACTGGATCCTGGATCCTGTCGACTCCGACGACCCCGCCCACTTCGAGCATGGCCTGCTGCTGCCGGACGGCCCCCTGACGGGCTGGCGGCTGGAACAGGGCCGCTACGAGCCGCTGGACACGTTCTGGGACGCGGCCACCCGCGCGTGGTCCGCCTACTCGCCAACCCTGGACTGTGACATCCTCCTTTCTCAGGAACTGCACAGGGAGGAAACCGACGGTGGCTACCGCATTCTGGACCCCGAGACGGGCGAGCCGCTGCCCAGCGAAAGTGAGAAGGACGACCTGCTGGCGGAGAAGGATGAACTGCTGGCAAAGCAGGTTGACCAACTGGCGGAGAAGGACATCCAACTCGACGACAAGAACGCCCAGCTGGCGGAGAAGGAGAGGGCAATCAAGGAAGCGATCACGACCATGGCACAGTTGCGATACGGCGACTCCACTGCCGACCAACTGCGCTTGATGATGCAGCGGACCTCGACTCCCATGTCGGAAGTGGATAGGGTGCGAGGATGGATGGTGAATTCGTCATCCGAAGAATTCCTGGACTTGGCGCGCCAACACTTCGGATTGTCCAAGTAACACCGCCAAGGGCTTCAGACTGCCGTTCCATACCGGTTCGCTCCCGGCTACCTTGCACAATCCCGATGCACCGCGGGGGCAGGTGGATGCTTCACCCGAGGCTTCCAGACGGTGGCAGGGGTGTGCAGATTCCTCGGCACTGCCAGCAACGAATGTGCTTTGACATCCCCGGGGCGTGGAGCCGCGCATCCATGACAACACCGTACCCATTCCGACACTGACTGAAACAGTGCCTTTCCGCGCCCGCAACCAATCTCGTTGATACGGACATTCACCCACAGACGGGCCAACTCCCTGTGTCCCACCGTGTCCGGCACCAACGGCTTTGACAACACTCGGCACAGCGCACCTGCAGCCGCCTACAGTCCCGGGCCAATATCAACGAAACTGAAACGGTGCCGCCGGCGTGGTTGGTTTCTGCACTCTCAGGCGATCAACGCCTATAATGCCGGGTCCTGGACCGGGACAGGCCCCCATCGTCTAGTCTGGCCTAGGACACCAGCCTTTCAAGCTGGCGACAGGGGTTCGAATCCCCTTGGGGGTACCAATGGCAGCCGCCAAGCCTCACGGTTTGGCGGCTGTTTGCGTTAACCGGCCCAGGCCTGCCGACTCGACCGAACCGCTTCCCCGGTCCGCACGGATTCCTCGATGAGCAGGGTCAGGTACTGGTCCTGCGCGCACGTTCGCACCCATGCGCAGCAGACAGTCCACCGCGGCGATTTCGTCGTCGGACAGCCGCGCCGGCACCGTAGGATTGCGATACACCCACTCTTGGCCGACCTGAACCCCGTGGTGGTGATATCCCTCCAAGCATCCCAAACGGCCGCCATCTACGCGCTCCAGGGGCAGAGACATCGGTGTCTGCGAATCCCTGAGCCATGCAATGCGATCCTGCACAATCTCGCCTCGCGTGCCGCGGATCAGGACGCGCGGTGTCCGCACCCAGGCCCAGTACTGATCCCAAGTGAAGTCGAAGAGACCGGACTGCCCCGAAGCGAACTCGAAGAGGGCCAGGATCTGGTGGGATTCCTCCAACTTGCCGGCAACGGGCCGACCTGTCCGGCGGCGACTGGCCAACAGGCGAGACTCGACTCCGAAGGCGTGGATTTCGAGGACGCGACGTCCACGCCAAGCATAAGCCGCAGCAAGCTGACACCGCGGTAGCCATGCGCCGCCGACACCTGTGCCTGCATGATGTCACCCAGGCGGCCGTCGCGGGCCAAGGCAAGGTGGGCCGCATGCAGGGATTGAAACGGGTACTGCTCCGCCACCTGGATGTGCGCACCGTTGCGCGTCAGGGCCGTGAGCCGTTCCAGTTCGACCATGGTCTGGCTAGTAGGGCAACGAAGTTTTGAAAGATAGAATCACGGTGTACGGATTCCCTCAGTTCCCGCCCTGTCATGACCCTGGCCGCTGTCCCCGTCTCCCAGCCCGACGTCTCCGTGAGCCGTGCCGACA
>MPMO01000049.1 GCA_002238555.1 Caldilineaceae bacterium bin34 | reverse complement strand
GACGACCCGCGAACACGGCAGGCGGGGTCCGCCCACGCCTGTGCGGTCCGGTCCACCAGGGCCGGATTGCGTATCGATTGTCAACTCATCGATATAAGCCCCTATTCATCCTGAAGAGTCCTGTTCGTCGAGTTCGATGCCCTAGGCAAGTCGCTCGGCGGCAACCATCAGCCAGAGACGCCTTCCGGTCCCCGTCGGCACGGCCTACCGGTGACGCAGCGCGAGCACAGACAGCCGAATGCTCCGCTTGACCTCGCGCAGTTGTCTGGCCGAAGGCACCAATGTCAATGTCCCCCGGTGTAGACAAAACCGATCTGTCCATCAAACCGGACAATCCCGCGCATCGATCCTGTTCAATACCCCATCGCCAACCCGGGCAACCGATCCTCCGGACCCGTGCCGTGCACTATTTGCCCTTGTGGATGGCACGCCGTGCAATCAATTCAACCAAGCCCGGCCAAAATTGCTTTATTAACACCGCGGCATTGCCGCGCAGGGAAAGAATACGCCCCCGGCGGCGCAGGGCAATGTCCGTCAGCGCAATGTCGGCGCAGGCCGCTGCGGTCATCATATGTTCCTCCTGGGCGGGGCTGTAGCCTAGGGGTTTGTTGTCGGATCCCAGGGAATTTTGCCGAATGGTGGTTGCCACCCAATCGGGAAATGTGACGGTGACGCTGACGCCGGAACCGTGAAGTTCCACCCGCAGGGACTCGTGGAAACGGGCGGCCGCAATCTTGCTGGCCGCATAGGGTGCCCGCGTAGGCACCGGAATCCGACCTGTCAGGCTAGCCACCAATCCCAGGCGGCCACGGGTTTCCTTCAGGAAAGGCAGGGCATGGCAGGAACAATAGGCACTTCCCAAATAGTTCACATCCATTATGCGCCGCAACAGGCCCAGATCTTCCAGTTCGTCGACGCGCGACCACATGGACAAGCCCGCGTTGTTGATGAGAACATCAATGCGTCCATGGGCACGGTGGGCTTCCTCCATCAAGGCCCGGCATTGCGGCTCCGAGGCAATGTCGGTGGGGACTGCGAGGACCGAGCCGGGAAGGTCTGAACAGTCGGACGTCAAAGCGTCCAGGCGTTCCCGGTTGCGCGCGGCCATGACCACTTGGGCGCCCACGCCCGCCAAACGCAGGCACATCTGGCGTCCGATGCCCTGCGTCGCGCCCGTCAGGACCACAACCTTGCCACAGTAGACTGCCTGGATTTTCCGTTTCAGCATTCCGTTCGGCCCCGGCACCGGGTTCGCTTGGGATCGGAAATCCATTGTATGCCGCGAACCGGCTTGCGCGGCCGGTTCGCCTTGCCGGTGATAGAATCGACTCAGCCTGGTGCGTGGGCCACACGCCGCCTTTGACATCCTGCTTCTCCCGGGCCCGCGTGTGGAAACCCTCAATCCCAAAATCGATCCGGCCATCCTGACTGCGCAAGCCTCCACGCGCAGCGACGATGTGCCCGTGATCGTCATGTTTGGCGATCGGGACGAGTTGCAGGCCTTCCACCGCCAGGGAACCCGCAGCCGATCCGGGCTGTCCGCCGGCCATCTGGGCACCGTGCTGCCCTGGTCCGCCACCCGCATGCGCCGGACCGATGTCCATGCGCTGGCCGACAACGACACGGTGCGCTCCATCTGGTACGACGCCCTGTGCACCACATGCCTGGATCGCGCAGGGATGGAACTGGGCGCGCCACGCATCTGGGAGGATTGGGGGCTCTACGGTTCGGGCACGGTCGTCGGCATTGCCGACACCGGACTGGATCAAACGCACCCGGACTTCGAAGGCCGGGTGGCGGGGGTCAGGGACTTCACACCGCGCCCGGCAGAGGGCGATCCCGACGGCCACGGTACCCATGTCAGCTCCCTCGCCGCAGGCTCGGGTGCCGCCAGCAACCACCGCTATGTCGGGGTGGCCCCGCGCGCCCACATTCTCTCCGCCAGGGTCCTCAACTTCGGCGGTGCCGGGCGCATGAGCAGGGTCATGACCGGGCTTGAGTGGCTGGTGGACAGCGGAGCACAGGTGCTGAACCTTTCCGTGGGCACCGACATCAACATGGTTGGCGAAGATCCGCTCAGCGCACTCTGCAATGCACTGAGCGATCAGGGCACGGTGATCGTGGCCGCCGCCGGCAATTCAGGTCCCAGGCCCCAATCCATCGGCAGCCCCGGCAGCGCCGCCCGTGTGATTACGGTCGGAGCCACGGACGGCATGGGAACGGTGGCTTCGTTCAGCAGCCGGGGTCCCACACAGCAGGGGCTGCTCAAGCCGGACCTGCTGGCGCCGGGCTACAACATTGTCGGCGCCAGGGCCGCCGGCAGCCAGCTGGGCGACGTGGTGGACCAGCACCACACCATCATGAGTGGAACCAGCATGGCGGCCCCCCTGGTGTCGGGCCTCGTCCTCCTGATGAGGGAGCAACAGCCGGAGTTGACCCCGGCCGAAATCAAGGCCCTCCTGCAGTTGAATTGCCGGTCGTTCAATCTTCCCACCACGATCCAGGGTGCCGGCCAATTGGACGGATGGGCCGCCGTTCACTCCCTGATGCCGGAGCCGCTGCCCGGGTCGGAACCCGTGCCGGCCCGGCCGGACGGGGAAGCAGGCTCCCCCGCGGAGGCGCCGGACCGGAGCGAACCCCAGGCACCGCAGGGTTGTCTGGGTGCGCGTGTGGCCAGGCTGTTCCAGTGGCTCAGACCCGTAGCCTGAAGTCCGCCCGGCAGCGTCTACTGCCAGGTGAACCGACGCTCTTCGCTGGTCAGGCTGGCCGATTCCAACTCCCTGGGGGCTCCGGGAAGGGTCGGAGCCACCACGCGCACGACCGTCACATGCCAGAAGTATTCCCGGCTGCCGCCCTCCACGGGAGCCATGCTGGTTTCCATCCGATGGCTCGTGGCCTTGGTCCAGATCGTGGGTGGATCATCCCCCTGGTTGGTCCAGATGCGCAGGACATACCATTCGTTGGGCGCCAGAATATCCACCGGCAGCCACCGGAAATTCACCGGGTCCTGGCGTGCCACCAGGGCCGCATTGCTGGGATGGAGCAGTTTGGGTGCGGCATAGATGGCATTGGTCACCCGCGGCGCCAGATCGCTGGAGACCTCCACGGCATCCGAAAACAACGGAACGGGCACCTGCAGGACATCATCCTTGTAGAGGAGGGACGAAGGGGTCAGGCTGTTGGCATCGAAGATCTCCTCGGGCGAGGCCCCAAACCTGTAGGCGATGCCGATGACGCTGTCCCCGGGCTGCACCTTGTACGTGAAGTAACCGGTCCGGGGAGTCCCGCCCTCGGGGGTGGGGGTGGGCGGATTTTCGAACTGACCCGGAATCACCAGCCGATCGCCGGAGTGGATTATGGTCGAGGTCATTTCGTTCTCCACCATCAGTTCGTCCACCGTGATCCCGTACAGGGTTGCAATGTACTGCAGAACCTCGCCGGACTGCACCGTGTGGACAACGGGGGTGGGCACCCAGGGGGTGGGCGTTGGCGGCCTGGGTGTCGGGGTGCGCGTCGGCTCCGGCGTGTAGGTGGGCGGAGGCAAGGTAGGCGGCAGCACCACAACCTCCGGAGCGGACTCGCCGGGACCGGGACCGTCCCGGCCGGCAATCTGCCAGACCAACAGGCCCAGCAGCACGGCGACAATCATCCAAATCGGGCTGATCCTCTGGCCGAGCCTGCGCCGGGACGGCCTGATGCGAACTTCGCGGCCGCACATGAAGCAGGTCTTGGCCTGCTGTGCCACGCGTGTGCCACAGTACGGGCACCGCCGTTGTTCTAGCCAGGGAGCTTCCTGGAACCGGTCCGCCATACAGGCAATGGTACGCCGAACGGCTTCAAGAGTCCGTTACGTTCGCCTTGACCGGGTTCGCGTCCCGGATTTGCACTGCGGGAGGCCCCATCGCGGGCCGCGCCCGTCTAGTCCTCAACCAAGGATAGGAGCATGGCAATCAAGTGGCCCATCTCCTCGTCCGACAGGGTCTCCTCGAAGTTGTCGGGCATCACGCCGCTGTCGAACCGCCTCACCACAAAGCTGTTGGGGCTGGTGATGCTGTTGTAGAAGTAAAGGGCCGGGCTTTCACCGTCCACTCTGCCCACGGCCGTGTTGCCGATGTCGTACCAGCTGGGGCCGGACAGCACCTCGTCCTCCACTAGGCTGTGGCAACCGGCGCATCCCTGGAGTTCGGAGATCTGCATGCCTTCCTCAATGTCGCCGGCCTCGATGGCCGCCACGATTGCGGCCGGCACATCCGCCATCACCTGGTCGCGGGTCAATTCGGTCAGCTTGGGGACCTCCTTGACGATCAGGACAATCCCGGCTTCGGTGATGGCCACCATGTTGGGCGAGATCAGCTGGGCGGTCGGATTGGGCGCGCAGGCAGCCAGAAGCGCTGCCGCGACCAAAACCCAAAAACCCAACCGAATGGAGCGCGACGGACGGTTGTTCACGGACTTGGAAACTGTTGATTCAGGTCCCGGACAGGGTATGTTGCCAGCGCGGGGCAGTGTAGCACAGCGAGCGCGATTCGGTTTCCAACCATCCTACGCGCACAGGACCGCCGTCCCACATCCAAACCAATGATTTGGCTTCAGCGTGCGCCGGATCGCGACTGCCTGGCCAGGTACAGGGCGATGGCCACGGCACTGGCTGCATTGAAACTCTCGACCTGGCCGTGCATGGCAAGCCGCAGCAGAAAGTCGCAGCCGTCCCGCACCAGGCGGGACAGGCCCGCACCTTCGCTGCCCACCACCAGAGCCAAAGATCGGTCCAGGTCGAATTGCCCGATGGGAACCGCCTCGCCGGCGCTTCCCTCCAGGCCCCCCAGCCAGACGTCTTCGTCCCTGAGCCGGTCCATGGCCTGCCGCACGTTCGCGACCTGCACCACTGGCAGGTGCTCCATGGCGCCGGCGCTGGCATGGCTCACAGCCGGCGACAGGGGCGCGGCCCGGCGCCGGGCACAGATGGCGCCGTGGACGCCACAGGCGTCGCAGACGCGCAGCAGGGCCCCCACATTCTGGGGATCCTGGATATGATCCAGGACCAACAGCAGGGGCGGCTCCCCCTTGTCCGCGGCCCCTATCAGAACTTCCTCCAGGGTCGACGATCGCCAAGGACCGGCCTCCAGGACCACCCCCTGGTGCCGCACCCCCGCCTCCTGCAACCCGCGAAACACACCGCCGGGGGTGGTTCTGACCTCCACCCCCCGCGCCCGGGCCAGGTCCGTCAACCGGTGCGATGGCCGGCCGCGGCCCTTGGACTGCAGGAGCCAGAGGACGCGACAGTCGCGCCGTCCCGCGCGCAGTGCCTCCCGTACCGCATGGAACCCGTACAGCAGTTCCGGCTTCATGCCCGGTTGCGCTGCCAAGTGGTGCCCCGCGGCCCATCCTCCAACTGAATGCCCAATTCGCCCAGCCGATCCCGCAGGCGGTCGGCCAGCTCGAACTGCCGCGCAGCCCGCAGCTCCGAGCGGGTCTCGAGCAGGAGCTCGATCAGGGGTTCCGCCAGGCCGGAAGACTCCTCCTCCGGCTCCGCCGGCCCCTCCAGCGTGAAGCCCAGGACACCCATCAGTTCCCGCACGGTGTCCTGAGCGACATCCATGAACAATCCACCCACATCGGCCGCCTGGGCGGTGTTGACGGCCCGCACCAGATCGAAGATCGAGGCGATGGCCGCGCTGGTGTTGAAATCGTCGTCCATGTGAGCGCGAAAATCGGCCCGCGCCCGCTCGGTCGCCTGCCGCAGGGCTTCCGCCTCGGGCCCCACGGTGGTTCGCCCCTGGGCGGGCCGCAGCCCCTGGCGCATGCGGCGCAGACCCCGCTCCGCTGCTGCCACAATGTCGTCCGAGAACTGCACGGGCTTGCGATAGTGGCCCTGGAACACCACCATGCGCAGGGCGTCCGGGGGGTGATCCTCCAGGAACTCGGCAATGGTGATCAGATTGCCCAGCGACTTGCTCATCTTGGTTCCCGACAGCTGCATCATGCCGTTGTGCACCCAGTAGTTGGCGAACGGCTGGCCGGTCAGGGACTCGCTCTGGGCAATCTCGTTTTCGTGATGGGGGAACACCAAGTCGTTGCCCCCGCCGTGAATATCGATTGTGTCGCCCAGATGGTGGCGGCACATGGACGTGCACTCGATGTGCCAGCCGGGTCGGCCGTGGCCCCACGGACTCTCCCAGGACGGTTCGCCGGGCTGCGCCGCTTTCCAGAGGGCGAAGTCGGCCGGATCCTCCTTGTCCAGGTCTTCCTCAACCCGCGTGCCGGCCCGCGCGTCTTCCAGCCGCCGTTGGCTCAACTTGCCGTAGTCCTCGTCCCGCAGGACCCGAAAATACACGCTGCCATTCAGTTCGTACGCGAAACCGGCCTCACCCAACTCGCTGATATCCGAGATGATATTGGGCATTTCCGTGGTGACCCGGGTGTATTCCGTTGCCTCCTTGACATTCAGATCCCTGAGATGCTCCAGATAGCGGTTGGTGTAGTGCTCGGCCAGTTCGAACGGGTCCTGTTCGGTCTCGCGGGCGCGGTCGATGATTTTGTCGTCGACATCGGTGAAATTGGTCACGTAGATGACCTCGTACTCCAAGTACTCGAGGTAGCGCCGAATCATGTCGAAGACGATCGCGCTCATCGCGTGGCCGATGTGGGCGTCGGCATAGACCGTGGGGCCACAGACATACATGCGCACGCACCCTTCCTCCAGCGGCTGGAACGGCTGGATTTCGCGGCCGAGGGAATTGAATACGCGCAATGCCATGGTCAGTCCTTCACACTCCGGTTGAGGATGGTCGTCCGCCCCCCTGTCGCGGCGGAGCCGTCAAAATGGTAGCAAACGGAACTCATATACCGGACCAAGCACCGGCAAAGCCGGTTCGTGGCCCCGCAGGGCAATTGCATCTAAATTGGGTGTGCTGACGGGGTGGGTTGCCATGTGGCTACCATGGGCGGTTCCGGATTCAGCCTGCGTGCGCTACACGCTCAAGTACCTGGCCGACGCGTACACGCGCTTCCTCAATGATCCCCGGAACAAGGGCAGGCCCCGGCACTTCACCGTGCCGGCGTTCACCATTCCCGATGATGTCAAGATGGACGGGGACCGCCTGTACGTGCCCAAGGTCGGCTGGCTGCGGCTGGCGGGGTCGAACCAGTACGCGGGCTGCCGGCTGCTGACCGTGCGCGTGCGCATGGAAGGCACGGAGCAATACCCGCAGTTGTACGCCCATGTCTGCTACGCCGTGCCCGCGGAGCAGGTGCGGCCGCCCGCCGCGGACGACGCGCTCGGCCTGGACCGCAACGTAGGGCAGGCCACGGACAGCGAAGGCGTCGTGTAGGCGATGCCCGACACGGACAAGCTGGATGCGCAGATCGCCCGCAAGCAGGGCTGGGGGCCCAAGGACCGACGGCCCAAGTCGAACCGGGGCCGGCGCGTGAACAGGCAACTTTCCAAGCTGCACCGAAAACGGGCACGCCAGCGCGACAACGCCACACATCAGGTCAGTCACAAGCTGGCGGACACGGCGCACACCGTGGCCATTGAGGATTTGACCATGACCAAGTCCGCCAAGGGCACGGTGGCGAAACCCGGCCGGCAGGTCAAGCAAACCTCGGGACTCAACCGCAGCATCCTGGCCAGCGACTGGGGCTCGTGGGAGCGCAAGCTGGCGTACAAGGCGGGGGCGCTGTTGCAAGTGGATCCGGCCTACACGTCGCAGACGTGCAGCCGGTGCGGCCATGTCCACGGGGACAACCGGCCGTCGCAGGCGGTGTTCGCGTGCGGGGCCTGCGGGAGCCGGGCCCACGCCGAACACAACCCCGCCATCAACATTCTGGTGCGGGCGGGACTTCCGTCCGCGCCCGTGGCGGCCCGCGGGACAGGGGCTGCTGCACGGCGAGGGACGATCCCCTGGGGGACCCCGATGACCCGTGAACCGGATATGCCGGCTGCTTGGTCCAATACTGTCTATTTAGCTCAGTTATGTCCACTAGCACCATCTTTCGGGCAACGGACACAATCTCAACCCTGCTTTAAGTCGACAAAATTTTGTGCTTAAGTGATCAGTATTGCTGCTTGGTCAGGTATATGAGTCCCCAACAAATCGAATGCCGGTGGGCAGGCCGGGCCAATGCCGTCCCAGTATGGAAAGCGGTGACGATCCCCTTGCGGCCGGGCATCCGCTTGTTATGCTGACGTTACGCTGCCACCACAATCCAGACAGGTCTCATGGAGCAGGTACAGACATTTACGGAACGCGTCCTGGCCAACGTGCGCAAGGTCATCGTTGGCAAGGACGAACAAATCCGCCTCACGATCCTGGCGCTGCTGTGCGAAGGCCACGTGCTGATTGAGGACGTGCCCGGCGTGGGCAAGACCATGCTGGCCCGCTCCATCGCCCGGAGCATCGGCTGTTCCTTCAGCCGCGTCCAGTTCACGCCCGACATGCTGCCCAGCGACGTGACCGGCGTCAGCATCTTCAACCAGAAGAACCTGGAGTTCGAGTTCCGGCCCGGTCCCGTCATGGCCCAGATTGTGCTCACCGACGAGATCAACAGGGCCACCCCCAAGACCCAGTCCGCCCTGCTTGAGGCCATGGAGGAAGGGCAGATCACCGTGGACACCCGCACCTACGACCTGCCGCGGCCCTTCACCGTCCTGGCCACGCAAAATCCGATTGAGTACGAAGGGACGTTTCCCCTGCCGGAGGCCCAGGTGGACAGATTCATGCTGCGCATTCAACTGGGATACCCGGTCAAGCGCCAGGAGATGGAAATCATGGTCCTGCAACAGGAAGCCCACCCCATCGCCTCCCTCGAGCAGGTGGCAACCCTGGAGGAGCTGCTGACTGCCCAGAGAGCCCTCACCGGCGTCTACGTCAACGACTTGGTGCGCGCCTACGTGGTGGACATCGTGCGGGCCACCCGCGAGCATCCCGACATCTACTTGGGAGCCAGCCCCCGCGGCAGCTTGGCCCTGTTCAAGACCGCGCGCGCCTGGGCCGCGCTGGAGGGCCGGGACTTCGTAACCCCGGACGACATCAAGGCCCTGGCCGGCGCCGTGCTGGCCCATCGCCTGATCGCCAGCCCCTCGGCCCGCATCCGGGGCGTGGACGCCACCTCCATTGTCAGCGAAATCCTGGGCACCACCGCCGTGCCCGGCGCCGATGCCGCCGTGGCCTGACCGGGCCTGCACGGGTACAGTTACTTGAACGGGCGTCTCGCACTCCTGATCGGGAGCATCGGCTTTTTCTGGGTGCTGGCGTTCAATACCGGCGACCCGTTCTTCTCCAATCTGGCGTATCTGGGCACGGGCGGCCTGATCCTGAGCTGGCTGTGGTCGCGCACCGTGCTGGCCGGCATCGAGCTCCGGCGCTTTCCATCCGCGGGCACGAGCCAGGTCGGGCAGCGCATCGACGAGGTGTTCGAGCTCCGCAATCACGGCCGCATGCCCAAAATGTGGCTGGAACTGACAGACTACTCGACCCTGCCCCACCACGAATCCAGCCGGGTGGTGGCCAACCTGCGACGCGGCGGCCGGCGGCGCTGGCAGATTCGCACCCAGTGCCGGATGCGGGGCCGCTTCATGCTGGGTCCCATGCGCGTGCGGAGCAGCGATCCCCTGGGGCTGTTCATGCGGGAACTGCATCTGCCCGCCCGGACCGGCATCACGGTCTTTCCGGTCGCCGTGGATTTGCCCCACTTCACGCCGGTGGTCTCGGACCTTTCGGGCGATGAACGCATCAGGCTGCGCACGCCGGTGGTGACCACCAACGCCTCAAGCGTACGGGACTACACGCCGGGGGATGGTCAGAATCGCATCCACTGGCTTTCCTCGGCCCGGCGCAACCGGCTGATTGTCAAGGAGTTCGAGCTCGACCCCTCCGCCCATGTGCAGCTGTTTCTGGATCTGGCTGCCGCTCCCGAGGTGTCGCTGCCCACACCGCCGCCCGTGACGGGACCGACGGTGTTCGGCGGCTGGGGCCGGCAGTCCCGGACCGATGCGACCTGGTTGCCCCCCAGCACCACCGAGTACTCGATCGCCGCCAGCGCCAGCGTGGTCCGCCACTTTCTGCGGGGCGGCCGCGCCGTCGGCCTGACGGCCTACGGGCAGGTGCGCATCACCCTTCCGCCCGACCGGGGCGGTCGCCAGGAACGCAAGCTGCTGGAATCGCTGGCCGTACTGGAGGCGGAAGGCGGCGTGTCGATGGCCGAGTTCATACTCAACGACGGACTGCACCTGTCGCGTCACGAAACCCTGATGGTGGTAACGGCCGACCCCGACCCGCTGTGGGTCCAGGCCCTGCGGGAACTCCGCATGCGCGGGGTGGGCAGCCTGGCCCTGGTTGTCGACTGCCAGACCTTCGACCCGGCCCGTTCAATGCAGGCCGTGTTTGCCGAACTGGCCAGTGCCCGCCTGCCCCACTACCGGATTGCCCAGGACCAGCCGCTGGCCGAGGCCCTGGCCGGCAATCCGCAGCGCACCTGGCTGAACGGCTCACAGGGAGACCACGCCCGCGGGGAGCCTTCGTACAGCCAAACATTGAATTTGCCTTAAGGACCGCGTGCCGGGTCGGGTTCCCGCCCCTCCGCGCCCCTCTGGGCAATAGAATAGGATTGAAGACCCCTTGCAAATCATCCTACGAGGAAAATCCATGTCGGTACGCATCGCGGCTCGCCTGTCACTGTACACCCTGGTGGCCCTAACCCTGTGGCTGGTCCTCCTGCCTCCCGTTTCCGGTCAGCGCGCGCTCGCCCTGGATTCGATTCGGGACGACGTCACCGTGACAACGCTGGACAATGGCCTGACGGTCATCCTGGCGCCCAAGGACGGCGCTCCGGTCGCCACGGTCAACGCCTGGATCGGAGTCGGCTCGGTACACGAACCGCCCGAGCACAACGGCATTGCGCACTTCTTCGAACACATGATTTTCTACGGCTCCGAAGAGTATGCAGGCGCCGTTGATGCCGTGATCGAGGGTTGGGGCGGCACGTCCAACGCCAGCACCTCCTTCGACTGGACCCAGTACTACATCACGGTGCCCAGCGAACACGTTGAGGATGCGGTCGCCATGCTGGCCGACATGCTGATCAACGGCCACTACACGGAGCAGGACCTGACGTCCGAGCGGGATGTCGTCCTGCGCGAGGGCGACCAGCGCAACGACGATCCGGATTCCTACCTGGCCTACCAATCCTGGGAGGCCTTCTACGGCGGCCATCCCTACGGGCAGCCGATTCTCGGCACGACGGAGACGGTGTCCAGCATCACGCTGGAGACGTTCGAGGAGTGGTTGGACACCTACTATGTGCCCAACAACATGACCGTAATCGTGGCCGGCGACTTTGATCCGGACGCGGCCCTGCAGGCCGTCGATAATGCCTTCGGCGGCATGGAACCGCGCGAGTTGCCGGAGTTCAACCCGCCGGAACTGGCTCCGCGCACCGCCATCGAAACCCTTGAAATCGCCCGCGATATCGAACAGGAACGCATACGGTTGATGTGGCGCGGGCCAGAGGCGCAGGACTTGGACGACCAAATTGCGCTCGATGTTCTGCTGTACGTCCTGTCCGGCGGCCGCAGTTCCCGGATTTATCGCGACATCGTCAGGGATCTGGGGGTGGTCACGTCGGCCGACGCGGGCTACTTCACTACCCAGTTGCCCAGCATCTTCCAGCTGTCCGCCCAGTATCCGCCGGAACGCGCCGGCGTCGTCCGGGTGGCGCTGCTCGACCAGATAGAGCGGGTCCTGGACGGAGACCTTACGGAAGAGGAGGTCGAAACAGCCAAGACGGTGCTAATCGCGCAGTGGGACAGGTCCGCCGAGCGCAGCCGCAGTATCGCCAGTACGCTGGGCTTTTACGCCACCGTAATGGGCCAGCCAAACTTTGCGTTCGAATACCTCGATCGCATCCGCACGATCAAGGCCGACGACATTGTGCAGATGGCGCGCAAGTACGTGGATCTGGGCTCGCAGCTGGAAATCCGCATGGTTCCGATGGACGCGGAGATGCCAACAGCGGATACATCCGAAGACCTGATGGTCCTGGACAACGGGCTGCGGCTGATCCTGCGCCAGGACACAGCCACCAATGTCGTGGCCTTCCAGACGTTTGTGGGCACCGGAACCTCGGTCGAAACCGCGGCCAACTCCGGTATTTCCACCTTCACCAACGCACTCCTGCTGCGAGGCACCGAGGACCAGACGGAAGAGGAGATCTTCCTCGACATTGAGAACCTGGGCGCCACGCTGGGCCAGTCCCAGCTGCCCGACATGGCCAATGTCACGCTTGTGGCCACCGCCGACACCTGGACCGAGGCGTTTCCGATCTATGTGGATGTGCTGACACGGCCGGCGTTCACCGAAGAGGAGTTCAACCGCCTGAAGACGGAACGGCTGCTCGACCTCGAAGCCAGCCTCGACGACAAGTTCGGGGTCATCTACGACCAACTGCTGGCGGGACTGTACGGCGACAGCGGCTACGGCAGTCCCGAACTGGGAACGCTGGAAACGATCGAGTCCCTGACGCTGGACAACGTCAAGGCGTTCCACAGTCGGTACTACGTGCCGGAAAACATGGTGATCTCGGTCACGGGCAATGTGGATCCCCAACTGCTGGCCCTGCGCCTGGAGTCGGCCTTCGAGTCGCTTGCAGGCACGGGCGACCCGATTGAGCACGGCTCGCGCACCATCGATCTGGCAACCACCATCGAACCCACGGTGGCACGTCCCGACGCCAACCTGGCCTGGATCGTGATGGGATACCCGGCTCCCGGCGTCGGCGACGACGACTATGCGGTCATGAAGGTCATCAACAGCATCGTGGGCAGCGGCGCCGCCAGCCGCATGTTCACAACGCTGCGGGAGGAGCAGGGCCTGGCCTACTCGACGGGATCCTTCTTCCCGTCCCGGTCCGGAACCAGCCACGTGGCCCTGTACGCCATTGTCCTGCCGGAGGACAAGGAGGCCACGATCGCGGGCATCCGTGCCATTCTGCAGGATGTCGCCGAAAACGGGGTGGAGCAGGACGAACTGGATTTGGCCGTCAACCGGGAGATCGGTTCCTTCATCCGCAGGCGCGAAACCTCCTCCAGCCGGGCGTTCGATATCGGCTGGTACGAAATGCTGGGTGCCGGCATCCAGTTGGACGCCGAGTACCCGGATCGGCTGCGAGCGGTAACCGCTGAAGAAGTGCAACGCGTGGCGACCGACTATTTCAGCCGCTTCCATGTCGTATCGGTCCTGGAGCCCGAAGCTTCGGAGTAGCCGACCTTGAAAAATATGGAGCCGTAAGGCCTGCGAGCGCCGTACGCCTGATTTCAGGCGTACGGCGCTTTTGTGTTGTGGCACCCCGATGATCCGGGTTCCAGCATTCCACTGGGATGCCGTGTTGTCCTGGCTTACCCCGTCGAAATGCCCATGGGCCTGGATAGGACATGGCACGGATAATTCCGCCAGGTGGCGGATCGAAGCTTGCACCAGAAGTGGAGCGGAAGACTGGCAGGGCCGCGTCTCTCCATCGGTATCCTGACAGGTTCAGACACACGCATGTTCCAACCGAGCAGCTAGCGCGCCGAAGTCTTCAGGACACCATTGCAGGATCCGGTCAAGCCGGCGTGCAGCTTCCAATCCGAGCGGTTTGCGGCCCCTGCCGGGTGATGCCTCGAGCCTTCGGACTCGAACCAGAGGTTCAAAGTACTCCTCCTTGACATGAACCTCTTTGCGGATCTCTTGCCACCGCCATTCAGTAGGGAAATTCAGTCCTGCCAGCACCCAAGTTTCAATCTCTTCCCAGGCAGCCTCTGCCAGGAACATACAGGCACCCGGTACCTGAACCTTGTGCTCAATGTTGTCCAGTGCCTGTCTGCGCGACGACTCGCCATCCCTGTCGATGCACAGGATGAAGATGTCCACCATGGACTTGTATCTGTTCACGATCTCCTGGATTCGCTCAGCCTTCAGAGCTTCGCCCACACCTCCCAGATTGGGGTCCTGACATACTCGAACCCTCGATCTGGAGAGACCAAGCCGCTTTTGGAACAACGAATTGAAGAGCGGCTTCAGCAGGAACTGATCCTGGCGGAAGTCCTCGGGAATGACCAGAACCCTCATGCTGCCACCTGTTCCACGTCTTCAAAATCGAGCATGTCCTCCATCCATCCCGAGGCGTGCAAGCGATCCATCCCTTGGGAGGCTCGCAGTTCATGCGCATCCGGCAGGTCGGCCAACTGGCGAATGACTGCACTGGACGTGTCGGAACGACGGCAGACCACAGCAATGTCCTCAAATGTGTCATCGTCGACCTTCGCCAACATTGCCGGAGAGTGCGTTGTGGTGACAACCTGAACTTGGCGTTCATCCGTCGTGACTTTCAACAGATCCAGTAGCAGATACAGTCGGGATGGATGAAGGCCGTTGTCGATCTCCTCGAAAAACATGAGTCCTTGAGTACTCGGTCCGAGCAAGGCGGCCAGCATCGCGAGGAACCGCAGAGTTCCGTCAGACATGCCATAGGCAGACACCCGATGACCATCTCGCTCCACGATGGCAAGCCGGATTTCGTGAGTGAGGAAGTCCGGCGGAAAATCCAGGTCTTGGACATCCATGGGAGTCAGTTCATTGATCCAGTCGGTAAGGGTCGCACCCAAATCCGGGTCTTCGCACAGGACCTTCAACACGGCCGGCAGGTGCTCGCCTCCGTCTCCCAAAACTGTTTGTCCCGGAAAGGCCGGCCTGCGCATCCGTTCCGGGCTCGGGTCCAAGAATCGCATATTTGACAATGCAGACCTGATCGCCGCGGCGTAGGCCTTGTGTGTACGCAGGATGTGACGGTGTTCGTGGATCTGGGTCAAGGCAGGTTGATTCGGCCTGACTGCAATCCGATGCCCCAACCTTCTTTGACCCGCGCCCTTGGCCATGCGCAGCAACAGATGCGTGTCGTCGCCCTGACGATGAACCGCATCCCCAACACCAGGATGACTCGTGTAGATCCACTGACCGGCTACCCGGAATTCCTCCCGTACGATGCGAAAGAAGTCGACGGAGTCGAAACCTTTGCCAACTTCAATGGAATATTCAACCTGTGCGCCATCCACCTCTAGGGAGACCTGCAGGGCGAATGTGTCCTGTTTGAAGCGGAATAGTTCGATTCCAGGACCGCGGATGCCCGACCACAAAACCTGACCACCTGGCCCAAACCGACCATCGATAACCTCCGACAGCGTCAACCCAAGACCGATCCCCTGCAGGAACTGGAAGGCGTCCCGTAGGTTGCTCTTGCCACTGGCGTTGGCACCCACGATGATGGTCAGCGGACCAAGGTGCAGCGTCTCGTCGACGAAGTTCTTGAAGTCCTTGAGTCGTAGCGAGGTGATCATGGGGGTGGACACTCCCGTCAGGTGCGCGGTCGCCGTATCCGATGCCGGATACGGGAATCGTACCCGCTCTGATTGCCCCATG
Organism: Caldilineaceae bacterium bin34; assembly: GCA_002238555.1. Lineage (GTDB taxonomy): Bacteria > Chloroflexota > Anaerolineae > Caldilineales > Caldilineaceae > Bin34. Next base: position 22,437 of record MPMO01000049.1, on the reverse strand, counting down.
GCGTTCGGTGATGCCCCTTGACCGAGGCGCTCCCAATCAACGGATGGGCGTCACGTTCTCGATACCGTCCATCCGAGACGTCCCTGACAGGCAGATGGCTACCGGAAACATCGGGGACTGTGGACATTGGCTGCGAAGGGGTTTTGCAGCCAATGGTCAGAGGCCCCGAGCATCACAAGCCCGGGTAGCCGGAGGCTGTTTTCTCAGAGCGCGTAGCGAGACGGTGGCACTGCCTGGCATAGCCGAAGTCACTCACCACGATGTTGTGCTCCCAGTACAGCTCCCGGCCATGGTCGATCAGCGCCTTGCAGTTGCGTCGGCCCGGCATCACCAGTTCGCACTCCTGTACGACGATGCAGCACCGTAGCGCGTCGGCATCACGGATCCGGCCATCGCCCGGTCCTGCAAGGTACAGAACAACCGTCCATTCAAGAGAGGCAAGAACCTGCACCCCATCCGCCGCCTGCACCGGAACCACCATCACCAGGCCGCCTGCGCAACAACCAATACTTGGACCGTGAGGTCGAGATGTTCAACGTAAGCGGCGTGAGACAAAACTGCTAGCCCGTGCCATCTCGGGGCAACAGACCGACTTCCTACGGATGCTGGAGTACTGATGCCAGTGGTACGGCATGGAGTTCGTGCAGATGGGTGGGACCCGAGCTCCACTGCAGTGCGTATAGGGCTGTGCAGGCCGCCTTGCGGCTGTGGGAACGCACGTACCCCTCCACACATACGGGGTCAAGTCAGACCGGGACTGGAAGTGGTCCGGAACCTTCAGGTGTTCCCGGAGGAGAGTTCGCCCGCCGTCAACCGCGCGCGGAGACCTGTCCGACACCGTGTCTCACAGCCTGCAAAGAGAGCATTGGTGCTGCTTGTGGAGAGATCCATCGCTGGACGGCAAGGACACGGGATCCGGCTTCTTCGGTGGTCTGTGGGACAGGGTATGATTAATAAGAACGGAAATTCATATAAGACAGACATGAAAATATCCGAACGAGGGCAAATCACCATCCCCAAGAAGCTCAGAGACCTCTTTGGCATGAACAAGGATGTCGAGGTCGAGATCACACCAACCGAGCACGGCCTGCTCATCCAAAAACGGACCGCGGCGAAGCATCCGGTCGAGAGGATCAGTGGGATCCTTGACGGCGTTGTTGATGTTGACCAGTACATTGAAGAGATCAGGGGAAGATGATCACCTCAGTCGACACGAGCATCCTGTTGGATGTATTCGTCTCCAATGCACCGCATCATTCTCAATCGCAGGAGCGGCTCATCGGTGCCTACGACAGGGGTGCCATTCTGGTCTGTGACGTGGTCTATGCGGAGTTGGTGCCGGCCTTCGGCGACCGCTCCGCATTGGATGGAGCACTGCGTCAGATCAATGCGACGGTCTCCCCGCTCGATACGACTATCGCGTACGAAGCGGGACTGCGCTGGTCCCGCTACCGGCAGGCGGGCGGTCCAAGAACAAGGATTATGTCCGACTTCCTGATCGGTGCCCATGCCGTAGCCAGCGCCGACACCTTTCTGACCCGGGATCGGGGATTTTACGCTACATACTTCCCCGAGCTTCAAGGGCGATAGAGGGGCATCTGGTGATCGGCAGGACGTCGATGTGCAGGTCACCGACCAGCCAAGTGCTGCCCATGCTCATGCTCCAAATCACGGTGCGTCTGCCCTGAAGCAACGTCTACAATTCCACCTTGGGGCTTGATGTGCCGGGGCGCGACAACCAAGCTGAACAACGGCTCCGACTCGTCCTCCCTGACCACCAACCCCGAACAGATTGCCTCCCGCTGGGAGTGGATCCGTTGAGGAATCAGGACAGGGCATCCACCGTACGCCGCAGTCGCTGCATGGCCTCCTCCAGTCGCGGCAGGGGTTGCAGGATGCTCATGCGTATGTATTCGCCTTCCAGTTCCGCCCCCTCCTGGCTGCCGGGAAATACGAGTACGCGTCCTTCCTGCAGCAGAGTCTCGCAGAACCGTGCTGCGGGGATCCCCAGGGACGATACATTGGGGAAGATGAAGTAGCCGCCACCGGGAAATCCATAGGTGAATCCCAGATCGTCAAGGGTTGACATCACACACGCGCGCCGCGCTTCCAGTTCCGCCTGAATGGGCCCCCACCAAGAGTCTCGCGGCGTCGCCAGAGCGGCAAGCCCCGCATATTGCGCAACCGTATTGGCACTGATGCTCAGGGTGTGCCGCACTTCCAGCACTTGGCGGATGTAGGCAGCAGGTCCAGCCATGTAACCCAGGCGCCATCCGGTCATGGCATAGGCCTTGGAAAATCCATTGAGCGTGATGGTTCGCTCGTGCATGTCCGGCAGGGATGCCGGCGAAAGGTGCCGGGCACCGTCAAACAGGATGCGGGAGTAGATTTCGTCGCTCACCAGAATCAGGTTGTGGCGCTGCACCAGACGGGCCAGGGCCCTGACCGTTTCCGGAGGCGTCACCGCCCCCGTGGGATTGTCGGGGGACACCAGCACCAACATGCGGGTGCGCTCCGAGATCCTGGCTTCCACATCCTCCGGCTGCATCACAAAGTCCTGTGCTTGGCGCGTGGGGACCGAAACCACGGTACCGTGGCACAGGTTGATGGCCTTGTCGTAGTTGGTGAAGCGCGGACTCCCCATGAGAACCTCGTCGCCGGGATTCAGCAGACTGGCCATGCAGGTCATGATGGCCTCCTCCACGCCATTGGTGACCACGATCTCTTCCGGGGCATAGCCAAGCCCGTGCTCTTGGCGCAACATGGCCGCAATGGCCTTCGCAAGCTCTTCCAGGCCGGCCACCGCGGTGTAGTGATGCCGGTTTTCGTCCAGGGCCTTGTGGGCGGCGGCCACAATGTGGGCAGGGGTGTGGAAATCGGGATCGCCCCGCCCCAGCGCGATGACATCCGGGATGTCCGCCGCCATTTCCAGGAGCCTGGTCCGGAAGGAAACATCGCGTGTGAGGATGTGACGGGCAAGTCCGTTGTGTAACGACAAAGAAGCCATGGCAAGTCCCTTTGTGGTGATGGCCCAGGATTACCTGCAAGCGGACCCGGCAGACCCGGGCCGCCATCGCACCAAAGACAGAAAAGAAGCGATGGACATGACCGGCATCATCGGACGGGACAGAACGGCGCAGGAAGCAGATCTCTGCCAAGACTGCCGCTTCCCGGAGCCGGTGAATGCCGAACCAAATTTCGATGTTCTGTGCGATGTGTTGACCTGTTCCCTGTCTGGTATTATCAGGCCAGCGCGTTGCGCCCTTCAACAGTCAGTAGAGGCAAATCACATGAAAACATTATTGCGGGCGAGTCTATTGCTATTGGCGGCGTTGGCCCTGATCGCCTGTGCTGCTCCTGCCGCGCCGTCGGGCGAGGCCGGTGAAATGGAAGCCGCGGAGCCTGCCGTGGTTCGGCTCGGCATGAACCAGGAACTGGAATTCCTCAACGTCATGTACACCCAGGGCGGCAATTCGCTGCAGGCATCCAAGACCGCACAGCGCGGTCTGCTGTTCCTGGATGCACAGGGCAACTGGATAGGCGAACTGGCGACGGAGGTTCCCAGCGTTGCCAACGGTCAGGTGTCGCCGGACGGCACCCAGGTCACCTACAACCTGCGGGAAGGCGTTACCTTCCATGATGGCACCTCGGCCACAGCCTCGGATGTCAAGGCCACCTGGGAAGCCATCATGAGCCCGGACAACACGCCGATCACTCGTTTGGGCTACGAGAAGATCGCGTCAATCGACACGCCCGACGACTACACCGTGGTGGTGAATTTCAGTGAACCGTTTGCATCCTGGAAGATTCTCTTCGATTTCATCCTGCCTGAAGAGGTGATCGAAGCCAATTCACCCGGACTGGACGAGTCGTTGGCCATGCGCCAACCGGTCGGTTTCGGTCCTTTTAGAATCGTGGACTGGAAAGCTGGTGAATTCGTCGAATACGAGGCGTTTGACGATTATTGGCAGGGCCGGCCCGGCCTGGACAAGTTCTTCATTGTCATCTATCCCAGCACGGAAGCCTTGCTGGCTGCCCTGGAAGTCGGTGAAGTGGATATCGCCTGGGGCCTGCGCGCCGCCAACTTGCCCACGCTCCTGGATTTGCAGGACAAGGGCATTATCAATCTGGTCAACGCCCCACCCGCGGGCGGTGAACGGTACGTCATGAACGGCGACAACTCGCAAGCGCCGATCTTCACCGACCGGAACGTCCGGGTGGCCCTGCAGCATGCCGTGGACAAGCAGAGTCTGATCGACAACATCCTGCACGGACAGGCGGAAGTCAATGTGGGCACGGAGTGGCACGGCACACCGTGGCAGAATCGCGACCTCGTTCCCTACGACTACGATCCCGACTTGGCCCGCAGCCTCCTGGAGGACAACGGCTGGACCGACAGCGACGGAGACGGCATTCGCGAGTCCAGTGGCGTGGAGGGGTACGAAGACGGCACCCGCCTGACCTTCACCCACCGAACCACATCCGGCGTTCTGCAGAGAGAGCAGGTACAGCTCCTGGTGCAGCAGATGTTCAAGGAAATCGGTGCGGAAATGGTCATTGAGAACCGCCGCACGGCCGAGTTGTTCGGAACCTGGGACCAGAACGGCACCTGGTCGCATGGCGACTACGAAATGGGTGGCTGGAGTCACGGCCTCCGAGTCCCGGATCCGGAAATCTCCAACCGGTTCCTTTGCAATGAAATTGCATCCGAAGACAACCCGGGCGGTTCCCAGTGGCATCGCTACTGCAACGCCGACGTGGACGCCGCACTTATTGCAGCCCAAACGGAATTCGATGACGACGAGCGAACGCGGCTCATCATGGAAGCGCAGCGCATCATGCATGAGGACGCCTATGCGCTCTACCTGTTTGCCACGGGCCGGCATTACGGCGTAAGCACCCGCGTCCAGGATTTTGAGCTCCGTCCCTTCACCCTGTGGTACGGCAACATTAACGAATGGACCGTCAGTGAATAGGAAATATGCCCAGCCTCCCTGCCGGAGGCTGCGTTGAGGGAGGGGGCATCCGAACGGATGCCCCCTCTGATTCGGCACCCAGCCGCTTGGCCCGGCAGTCCGTGTCCTTGGGCCATCCCGCACCAATGAGTTGGGACCGACAGTGGCAACGTTCCTGTTGCCAAAGCGCGGGAAACAGGCAGGCGCTTCCGGCCTGAAGTCAATCGTTCGAACCGGAGCCGGATCGCAGACAAGCGGATAACGGGTTCGGGTCACCGACCGCACTCCAAGCGACGCTCCGGGCCTTGCCTGCCATCCCTGGGCATCAACCCATTGGATCTCCATCCCGCTCCCCGCACAGTTGACTGGTAGCTAATCCGTGGCAAACGCCCGCAGGCACACCCGCCTGGCCTTGGCGGCAGTGGCATTCGCACTATTTGTCGAGACCATCGACGTCAGCATCGTATCGATGGCCTTGCCCGCGATTGCCCAGGAATTCGACGCCCCTTTCACGCGGGTGCAATGGGTCGCACTGGTGTCCGCCATGATCCAAGCGTCGCTGAGCCTGATGATCGGGGCCATGGGCGACATGTTCGGCAACAAACGGGTGTTGGTCTGGGGGCTCGTACTGGCCGGAGTGGGCAATGTCCTGAGTGCCGTGGCCCCGTCGCTGCTCTGGCTGATTCTGGCCCGAGTGGTCCAGGCCATTGGCCTGACCATGTCCGGAGCCCTCCTGCTGGCCATTGTTGTCGAGACATTCCCCGCCGAGGATCGGGGCAAGGCCTTTGGGTTCATCGGCACCATGGTGTCGATCGGGATTGTGGTGGGCCCGCTGGCCGGCGGCGTAATTCTCAAGGCGTTCCACTGGCGTCTGGTGTTCCTGTTCGATCTCCTGTTTGTAATTCCCGCCCTGCCCCTGGCCCACCTGTACCTGGGCGGCTCCAACGGAACCGGCCGGAGCAGGTTCGACATCATCGGAGTGGCCGTCTTCTTTGCCAGCCTGTGTACGTTTCTGCTTGGAACCACCTTCAACCAGGAACCGGACCTGAAGTTTCTGAGTCCCTACCTTATGGCCGCCTCGGTAGTGTGCCTGGGCACATTTGTCCTCCATGAACTGCGAGTCAACAACCCCATCCTGAATCTCAATCTGTTCCGGAGCCGGCCGTTCTCTGTTTACCTGTCGGCCCGATACCTCTACTTCTTTGTCTACGGCGGCGTGGGCCTAATCCTGCCCTTCTATCTTGAAGTGCTGATGGGGCTGGATCCGCTGACGGTGGGCGTGTTGTTGTCCGTACAGCCCGTGGCGTTCGGTGTCGGCTCGTGGATGTCCGGTGAGCTGGTGGAGATCGTTGGCAAACGGCCCCTGATACTGGGTGGCCTTGGGCTCATGGCCGTCGCATACGCATGGCTGGGCTTGGTCATCGGGTCGCTGGAAATCTGGCACTTCACGCTTCAAATGGTCCTGCTGGGCCTGGGCGGCGGCCTGCTGCAGCCTGCCGCCAACAGCATCATTACCAGCCGTATTCCCCAAAATGAACTGGGCATGGTGTCCAGCCTGACCGCGGTGGTGCGCATTCACTCGCGCAGTCTTGGCATAGCCGCCCTGGGCGGACTATGGGTCTATTCGGCCCGGCTGCGGGAACAAGCCCTTCCCGCCGGTATCGCGGACCTTGGACAAGTGTCCGAATTGCAGGGGTTTGCCATCGTCTGTCTGACGGCCGCCCTTATTGCGGCAGCCACAACCCTGGTCTGTGCAGGGGAATCGGTCCTGCGTCGCCGCATGCAAACGGCAGCGGCCTGATGCCAGTCCGTTCAACCGACCTGACTGGCAGACACCTTCCCAGCCCAGCCGCCTGCGTGCAGCGAACACGGGATCAGGTGTGCCGACACCCCTGCCTTGCACTACCTACCGAGATGCCAACCGTGGCACACCGGTCGCCTCCCGCCATTTGAAGTTGGGAACCATCTGCGGCAAACATGAACAGTCGCCTGTTCAAAACCGGACCCGGCACAAAAAACCAAGCAACGAACCCGAACCTGCACCGAGGCAACCCACAGAACACTACTGCCTTTGCTCGGCAGGCATCATGCCTGGTCTTGCACTTTCAGACTTACCGGATGGTTCGGAAATCGGCACCGAACCAAGAGGCTCGGACGGAGTTGGACCCAAACCTTCGAGCCGTTGATGACCTTTGAACCCCCGGAGTTTGGGCGCGGCCACGTCCTCCGGAAGCTTCCTTGGTGAAAAAACAAAAAATGCGAGGCGTTTTATGCCTGAAAAAATTCCGCGGTTTGCTTGTCTCCCAGCTCTTTGAATCGGACATCGGCAACCCGTGGATGTTGCAGTGCGCGTGACCAGACCGCCCGTTGTCGCTGCATCCGCCATTGACTTTGCATGTCCGTGCGGTTGGTCATTCCAAGGCTTAATGGGGGTGTGGATGGGGATGCGGGTGATGATGGGGCAGGCGCACAACCCTGGGATTGGGTGGTTTGCGCGCTACGGGAGGTTTGGCCTCACCCTCGCCATCGGGGAACAGTTCCAGACTGTCCATGGGCAGGACGTAGCCGGCCTTGACTACCTGCTGCACGTTTTCCACGGCCCGAATGTCCGACATGGGATCGCCCTTGACGATGGTTACGTCGGCAATCTTGCCCGTTTCCAGGGTGCCAACGTCGTCAAGGATGCCCATGGCTGCGGCCGGATTGCGGGTCGCCGCATACAACACCTCTTCATGGGGCAGTCCCGACTCCGCCATCAGGCGGAGTCCCACGGCATAGTCGCCAAACTGCGAAATGGCATCGGTGCCCATGAGGAAGCGCCGGGCGCCCATTTCATACAGGGCTCCGGTCACGTACAGCTGCCCTTCCTGCTTCCACTGGAAATAGACCAGCGCTTCCTGTTCGGCCGGCGTCAGGGTACGTTCTTCCCGGATCTCCAACATGCTCTCCATCTTCCGGAACCCGGTTTGAATGGTGGGGCTTAGCCAGATGTCGTTGGCAATCATCTGATCGGCGATGGCGGGATCCAGCTTGCGGTCGTAGTTCATTTCCACAAACTCATAGTGCTCGATGCAGTCGATCCCGGCTTCCACCGCGTTGGCAATGGATTCGGTTGCAATCGCATGCACGGTGCACGGCTTGCCGTGACGATGGGACTCGTCGGCAATGGCGCGCAGTTCCGGAACCGTGAAGGAGGCCCGCCGGTTGTCGGTAATGTAGGTGCCCCCCCCCGAACCCATGATCTTGATGAAGTCGGCCCCCTCCTTCACGAGACGCCGCACGGACTTCCGACACTCGGCCTCCCCGTCCGCCTCCTCGTGCCCAAAGTGGAAATGGCCCCCCGTGATCGTGACGGCGCGCCCGCACACGTGCAAGGTGGGAAACCCCTTGAACAGATCGGCACTGGCACCGTCCTTCAGATCGAAGGTGATGCGATTGCGGGCACCCAAATCCCGCATCGAGGTAACACCGGCCTTCAGCAGGTGCTGATAGGCATTGCGCACGCTGCGCAGCAACATCAGGCCATCGCTGTCCACGTCGTTGACGTGGTCGTAGGACCGCGGACCGCCCATGCGCTCTCCCGTCCCGTACATGAGATGGGTGTGGGAATCGATGAGGCCGGGCAGGATGCACCCGTCGGGAAAGTCGAGGACGCGGGCATTCTCGGGGACGGCCGGCGCTTCGCTGCCGTACACCCCGGTGATCCTGTCCCCTTCAATCCAAAGGCTGGCTCCATGGTCGTGGACGGTTCCCTCGGAACCGAACAGTCGCGGTGCACGAATGATGGTCACTTCAGCGGTCATGATTTGCCTCGCCACTCCGGGCCGGATGTTGTTCTGCTTCTGCCATGCCTGTCAGCCGTCCAGCAGGGACGCGGGAATTCCCTGGCCCAAGGCGCTGGAACGATCGATGGCAACCATGTATTCGTGGATCAGCTGCACCGCGGCCACCAGGCGGTTCTCCTGTCGATACGGGTTTTCCATGCCGAACTTGCTCATGAGGGCCAGCGCGTAGGGATGCCGCTGCAGCCACACGATGCCGGCATCGCAACGGACGCGTTCCATGCCGCCCGGCTTGTTGGACACGGCCACGCCCGCCTCCATGGCACGCTCAATGGGCCCGCGGTTGGGCTTCTTGAGAATGGCCAAGGCCTGCTCCGCCACCGCGGAACTGGGCCGCCCCTCGTGCAGGGCTCGCATCAGCCCCACGGCATCGGCGGGGGTGGAAACGTTTTCCTCGTTGCGGGCCACCGATTCGTGGTCCTGCATCTTGCGCCGAATCCGGGTTTGGCTCAGGCCGAGGGAACCCATCAGGGCGTTGGTGGCGTCCATGCCGGCCCAATCGATGCACAGATTGGTTGCCGTGTTGTCCGACACCATAATCATGAGCTGGGCGATGTCCAGGACGGACAGATCCAGCGGCCCTTCCAGGTAGGTCAGCACGCCGCTGCCCGGCACGAGCACCTCCGGCGTGAGGGCAATGCGCTCCTGCAGGTCCAGTTCCCCCTTTTCCGCCCGGTCCAACAGTGTGACCAGAATCGGAATCTTTATGGTGGAGGCCACCGGAAATACTTCCTGTTCATGCCATCCCATGGTGTCCCGGGTAGCCAGGTCCTGCAGACAGAACCCCGCGACTCCCGGCAAATCCGCCAATCCATTCCGAACACGATCCTGCAACTGGGACCACAGCAAGGCATTGGTCATGATTCGTAATGCTCCTCGTTCCGTCTATTGGGATTGGATCAGTCGGCTCCGAGGCCACACAGCAGGTCGGCGTAGGAACCGGTCAGTTCCACGATGCCTCCCACGCGCCCGTTGCCTTCCACGACGAGAAACTCGTCGGCGCTCGAATGGCCACTGGCATACCCCAGACCCGTGCTGCCCAGAACCTTGAGCCCCAGCATCTGGCTGAAATAGCCGGTGGGACCGCTGGCGCCGCGCCGGGGCCAGATCATGGGTTCCACACTCCAGTCGTTAAACACCGCGAGCGCCGACTGGGCCAAATCGTCGTGCAGGTCCAGGCTCTGGGCCCCGACCGACATCAACACTTCCATGTGAATGTCGGTGTAGCCCTGCGCGTCCAGGTATTCCCGTATGCGCTCCAGGCAGGTCTGCGGATCCAGGTCCGGCGGCAGGCGGTGGTCGATGGTGCAGCGCGCCTCGTGGGGCAGGGTCCACAGCGTGGTGCCGGGCCCCGTGAAACCCGCGCGCAGGCCGTTGATGTTCATGGTCGGCAGGAAGCAATAGCGCTTGAACACTTCCGTGCCGGTCGCGTCGTTGACGAAACAGGACACCAGTTCGGGCTGCCCAATGCCGGGAACGCCCGCCGCCTCGTTGTCTGCATACCGTGCCGCCAAATCCTCCACCAGCTGCAGATCCACGGCGGAGGGCTCGCGCAGGCCGTCCAGGAAACCCGGAACCGTAATGGCGCCGGTGGCGGGGTCGTACAAGGTGGACAGGGCATGCACCAGGCGCCAGACCGGATGGTCCACGACCCCCATGGTGGAGGAATGGGTCGGCGCCCCCTGCGGCCCGCGGCCCCACTCCTCGCCGCTGCACCGCATTTCGATGTGCAGGCACCCCTTGTTGCCGAGGGCCAGGTCCACGGCGCCGGCGGCATTCTGGCAGGGACCGGGCGACAGCATGCCTGTTGCCCGGGACAGCGGCTCCCGATAGCGTTCAATCAACTGGGGAACATGCAGGCTGCCAACAAACTCCTCACCCTCGCACACAAACATGAGATTGACCGGCAAGGCGCCCCGCACCTGCTGGACTGCGTCGATGGCATTGAGGAATGCCATGAACCCGCCCTTGTTGGAGGCACCGCGCCCGTACAGCACCTGGGGGAAGTCGGGATGCGTCGTTACGACCCCGTCGAAGGGATCGTGGGTCCAGCCCGTGCCCACGATGTTGGTGTCGAAAAACCCGTACACCGCCAGGGTCTGGGCGGCGCCGGCATCCAGATGGGCCCAGACGCCCGGCAGCTCCGGTGTCTCGGCAATCTCCACCTGTTGGCATCCAATCTGCAGGAATCTTTCGGAGAGCAGTTCGGCGCACTCCCGTACGCCCAAATTGCCTTCGCTGACACTGGGCTGGGCCATGTAGGTCCGGATCCGTTCCAGATGGTCCGGAAACGCCTCCCGGATATGGGCGTGGAGATCGGCATTGACGGTTGACTGCAACATGGAATGGGCCTCAATGGAGGGAATGGGGATCGAACGCATCGCGCAAGCCGTCCCCCAGAAAATTCACACACAGAACGGTGATCAGAATCATGATACCCGGGAACAGGGCGATCCAGGGAGCATTCAGCAGGTAGGCCTGGGCCCGGTTGAGCATGCTGCCCCAGGTCGCCGTCGGGGGCTGGATACCCAACCCCAAAAAGCTCAGGGATGCCTCGAAAATAATGGCCCGGCCCACATCCAGGGTCGCAGCCACCACGACGGGCGCCAGCGTGTTGGGCACGATGTGGCGCACCAATATGCGCCCTGCCTGACAGCCCAGCGAACGGGCGGCCAGCACGAAGTCCTGCTCCTTAAGCGACAGGACCTGGGCCCGCACGATGCGGCTGGTGGGCATCCAGGACAGCATGCCGATCACCAGGGTGATGAAGGCGATGTTGCCTACGCCAATGCGATCGCCCAGGACACGGGTCAGGACGATCAGGATGAAGAGCGTGGGAATGCTCAGCAGGGCGTCGGTAATGCGCATGAGGACGTTGTCGATCCATCCCGTGTTGTAGCCCGTCACCGTCCCTACCGTAATGCCGATGACCACGCTGATACTGGCGGCCAGAAGGCCGATGCGCAGGGAGATCTGGCCACCGAACAGAGTGCGCAGGAACATGTCGCGTCCCACATCGTCCGTGCCGAAGGGATGTTCCCATGAAGGTGCGCTGCGCATGGCCTGGACATCGATGAGATTCGCCGCGTCCTCGGACACGAAGAGGGAAACCCCAAAGCTGGCCACCACCATGAACAGAAGCACGACCAGGCTGATCATGGCCGGTCGATGGCGGACAAAGCGCCGCCAAAAACTTGACCACAGGGTCTCGGCCGGACGCACCAGGGCACCGGTCGCTCCCAAGTTGGCCAGTGGCACCGTGCCGTGCACCTGGGAATCGTTGCCTGATGCGGTCATGAGTAGCTGATCCGCGGATCCACGACCGCATAGAAGATGTCGGCAATCAGATTGAACAACACCGTGATGACGGCCACAAACAGCATGATGGCCATCAACACGGGAATGTCGGTGCGTTCCGCCGCGGACCAGAACAGGCGGCCCACGCCGGGCCAGGCAAATATGGACTCAATGACGATGGTACCGGAGAGAAAATTGGGCAGATCCAGCCCCACGAGCGTGACCAGGGGCAGGAGTACGTTCTTCAGGATGTGGCGAAAGAGGACCGTTCGGCTCCGGAGGCCCTTGGCCGCCGCCGTGCGGACGTAGTCCAGCTGCAGCTGTTCCAGGATGGACGAGCGGATATAGCGCACGTAACGGGCACAGACCACCACCGACAGGGTAGTGGCCGGCAGGATTACATGGCGCGCAACTTCGGCCAGCGTCTTGCCCTCGCTGAGGTCGTACATCCCCCCCACCGGCAGGGAGGGCAGGCCCCAGGTCTTCAGGCGCACGGCAAAGAGATAAATCAGCATCAGGCCCAGCCAGAAGCTGGGGGTGGCAATCCCCAGGAAGCTCAGGGCCGTCACCGAGTAGTCGAACAGCGAGTACTGGCGCACCGCGGTCAGGATGCCCAGGATCAGGGCCACCACCAGGATGAGCGAGTAGGACACCGCGAAGAGGATCAGGGTGTTGGGGAGGCGCTCCAGGAACATGTCCACCACACTCTCCCGCGTGAAGTAGGAGGTGCCCCAGTTGCCGGTGGCCATGTTCTTGAGCCAGTTCAGGTACTGGATGGGAACGGGTTGATCCAGTCCGTACTTGGCCTTGAGGCGGGCGATGTCGTCCGACGTGAGCGACGCGTCCACGGTGTAGGCCGCCAGGGGGTCGCCGGTGGCCTGGATACTCAGGAAGACGATGAAGGAAATCAGGAACAGGAGAGGGATCGCCTGTATCACCCGCTTGAGAATGTAGGTTCTCATGGTTGCAAAAAGACGATGCCCCGCCCGGGCGAGAAGAGAAGGTGCGACGAATACCGAATTCTAGAGGATCCGGAACAGGCATCCTAACGATGTTCAAGGTACGGACACCGGGTTCAGATCGATACTTCCACCCTGGGGTGTGCCTGACGAGGTGCGGAACCGGTAGCGGGCACTCGCCCCTGCGGCCGGTGGACCATCATTCCGGCCCTGTCGCACACTCCGTTCCAGGCTCCCTCGTCCATGGCCCTCCACAAGTTGCAACGCCGCGTGCAAGGCCCTGCAGCGGCCGATGACATCTTCTTCATGGCCGTTGGCCGGCCTGTCAATGAAGTCAACCGCCAATCCAAGCGAGCAGGTCAAACGCTCGAGGGTGCTGCTGTACAGAATCCCACCAGATGAGGCAGACGGCACGCCGTTGAGTCCAACAGTGCCGATTCATATAATGCCTCATAGCAACTCAAATTGTGATTCGCAAGGAAAAGGCACCATGAACCAACTCACGGTCCGGGGATTCGACGACGAACTGAGCGCAGCTGTGCGCCGCCTGGCCAAGACCGAGGGAATTTCCCTAAGCCAAGCAGCGTTGAGACTGCTCAAAAAGGGTGCCGGTCTAACCGACAGCAAGGAGAACCCCCACGCGATAGGGACTTCACTGGACGACCTGTTCGGCGTGTGGGACCAAGACGAGGCAGAGAGCTTCGATACCGCCCTCGAGATCTTCGAGACCGTGGACGAGTCAGCGTGGACATGAAGATCCTTCTGGACTCCAACGCCTACTCCGCGTTCATGCGAGGCGCTCCTCGAGTGCGAGACCTGATTCAAGCTGCCGAAGAGGTGCTGTTCTCGGCTGTCGTGGCCGGGGAACTGCTTTACGGCTTTCGGCAGGGGATCCATTTCGAGCGGAACCTGGCCGAACTCCGATCCTTCCTCGAACGGCCCTACGTGACCTTTGTACCTGTGGGCCCGGTGACTGCGGACCGTTATTCCCGAGTCATGACGGCCCTGAAGGCCAAGGGGCGGCCCATTCCCATCAACGATGTCTGGATTGCGGCCCACGCGATGGAGACGGGTGCCGATCTTGTTTCGGCAGACAACCACTTCGGATACGTCGACGGGATTGCCTGGGTGCGGATGGAAGCAAGTTGACATCCGACAGGCGCGAAGCATGAAAGCTCCATTCCGCCCCGGCTCCCGACGGTCCTGTACACCCAAGTTTCCGGCGAACACCAAGACGTGGGACTCTCCGTGGCTGTCCATCTGCGGGTACTGGTCAACTACACCGAGTGCAACGGCTGCCTGGTCGCCCACAAGTACATGGGCGCCGCCGAGAGCGGAACATCACCGATAGCCTCCTGTTCCGCAAGATGCCGGACATGGCCAGCATGGACTGCATCCGTTCGCCGGTACATCGCGCGTTGGCCTATGCTTAGGGGCATCCTGCCTTCCGTCTGCGTACCCCCAGGGTTAATCGCGTATGTCCGGCCAGCGTCAAGTCATCATGATTCTCTACCTGTCCAACTCCGCCCTGGACAGCGATGTCAGGGGGTGGACCATCTATGACGGGACCGGCCAAACCTACCCCACCACCGGAGACAGCGAAACGCCGCCGTACCCCACGGGCCTGGCGGCGATGCAGGACGGCTGGCGCGTAATCCAGATGCCCCAGTTGATCCCCCCGGACAAGGATCTGGAATACACGACGTCCTTCTTCAAGTTCGAGTATGTTTTCGAGAAGATTGTGGAGGTGGAAGCATGACGACCGCGACCGTGAGCCCCGAACTGTTGCTGACCACAAACCAGATGGCGTCGTTTGCCGCACGCGGCTTCCTGCGCTTCGACAAGCTGGTGCCCGACGACCTCAACCAACGCGTCATGGACGCCTTCGACGCCGGACCGGTTGCGCGTCCGGCCGCGGGTCTGCCGTTGTCCGAGGTCTATGCACCCGGATCGCCGTTGGACGATCTGATGCACCTGCCGGCCATCCAGGGCATTGTCCAAAGCCTGGTCGGTCCGGATCCGTTGTTCGATCACCACGCCGTCCACATCCGCCAGCCCAACGAGGGCCGGGCCCAGGGCCTGCACGGAGACGCCATCATCGACACCCGGATGCACTTCGACATCCAGTTGATGTACTTCCCCCACGACACACCGCTGGAAATGGGCGGCACCCTCCTGCTGCCGGGCAGCCAGTTCCGCCGCATCAACGAATCGGACATTGCCCGCTACCAGAACTTCGTGGGACAGATTCCCATGGTGTGCGAGGCAGGTACCGTGCTGGCCCTCCACCACGGGATTTGGCATTGCGGACGCCGCAACCAGACGGACCGGGTCCGCTACATGTTCAAGATCCGGCTGAACCCCCGGGTGCGCCAGCACCGGCTTTGGAACACCGGTGATCTGGACGACCAGATGCAGGCCGATCCGGTGACCAACCTGGAAGCCAGGAACCGGACGGACGAGAACATCTACTCCATCCTCTCCCGGCCCGAGCCGTGGTACGAGTACCCTGTGGGCCGCCTGGAGATTGTGAACCGGGTCAAGTTCTGGCGATTCCTGACCGGCAACCACACCTTCGATCTCAGCTATTGGCTCACCCGGTTGGAGAACGAGCCCGAGAATCTGGCCTTGGCTGCCTGAAGTCGATGGTGCCGCGGTTCAGGTTAGGGGACCGCCCCGGTGCCGGGAGCATCGGGACGAGATGGAGATCCATTGATTCCGCCATCGCCGAATTGATTGGATAGATGCGGGCACTGAGCAGCGCATTCACCCTATCTGCCGAGGGCCGGAACTGGCGGCGGACAGGTCAGCCTTAGGCTGTTCTCTGTTCTACTTATATCGGATGGGAGGGCTTACGACCGCCGCGTGGCCAACCGGCGGTGATTGCGGTTGGCCCGCCAAGTCACATCCGTGTATGAACAACCGGCAACGAATCAACAAGCCCACCAGCCTGCCGCTCGGCCGTTGCCCAAGCTTCTTTTGCCGCGGCAACCGCGGGTTTAGCCAAAATCCGACTCATTGCCACAAGGCTGAGATTATCAGTGGTCAAATTTACCAGGACCGCTGTGGTAACACCGACAAGTAGTGCCAAACCTGCAGGTCCTCCGGCAATCCCAACGAGTGCAACTGCCGACAGAGTTGCTCCTGCACTGATACCACCCTTCAGTTGACCATCCACGAATTCAGCGTACTCGCCTGTCTGGCGCGCCTTGTGGACTGATCTTGCGAGTGCGACGACGGTAACTACCAACAAAAGGGGGTTCGCGCTCATTACAGCCGACAATCCCATGCTGCCAACCAGTTTGGCAAAAGTCTCGGTGTCGGCGCGATTCCAACCGAAGATCAACGCGATGGCACCCACGGTTCCGCCGAGCAACTCGGCGGCATCATAGGTGTTCAGATCGTAGAACCAAATCTTGGGTATGCCGAATGTCGACTCCAGCGATCCCGCTACGCTGTCGAAGGTGCTTTTGTCCCAATTTGCCAGAGGCAATCCCCTGGGGGTGGTGCCATCCCGCAGCAAACCTTGAATTGCCCCCAAGGTTTCCTGAATGACGGTGTCGTCTGGAGAAGCATCGCGCGCGGCCCTTATCGCACCGCCAAGTGTGTGACCGCCGTCGAATAGCCGGTGGTAACTGCCTCCCAAGTCGGACCTCAGCAATGGATCAAGGTAATTCGCATCCATGGCCTTGTCATAGATCGTGGCGCTTCCCTTGACGATCGCTTGGAGAAGGTAGTTGAGGTCCGTGGAAAGGTTACTTGCCAAGAGGGTCTGTGTGCCGGCCATCAACTGGCCTGCAACCGAGGCGGTTGCCCCCAACCCACGTGTAGTTCCATCCCTCAGTCGTTGGGCCGCCGCCGTCGCGCCCTCTGTTCTTCGTCGCGCACCTTGGCTCAACGAATCCGTAGCGGACACAGCCTTGCTATTCGCGTCTTGCACTCTTTCCGCCGCGGCAGCCGTAGCCTCGGCCACTGTGCTGGCGGCCTTGCGACTGAATGACCCAACGGTATCCCTAATCTTGTCGGGGCCGGCCTTTGGTCGTTCAGCGGTGTTGGCCTCAAGTTCGTCCGTCTCGGGCAAGTCACAGTTGCCATGTCCGATTGTCTGACTGTCCACGCTGTCCGCTTCCTCCTCAGCGTGCTCGGGCTGATGCGTACCTGAACCGGTTCGACGACCGAGTTTCCTTATTCTCTCAAGCTTGCTCATGAGGTCTCCGACATTGCTATTGATTCAGTTTCGTTGATGATGTTGGTTCGAGCCCAGTCCGCCCAAGGCCTATCCCCGTAGCAGTAGTCATCTCTGGTCACGCAACGGCACATCCCCCCGCATCTTGACGCAACCTGCAGGACCAGGCGCTTGTTGCCGGCTAGTTCGAGGAGGTGCCAACAGGGCGGCTGGCCTTAGTGGCGCATCGACCGAACTGCTGGCAAGAGCTGGCTCGCTGCCCGCAGAACCCGGCCCCCCATCGGAGCCAATCAGCTTGAGACTGGTTCGAACAGTTCAAACCGCGGGCACGCTTGGCTCGGTGACTGAAGACGGGACGGGAACACTCAACTTTCTGCATCCGATGGCATCCACCATGGCCTGCAGCAGACGGACAGGTCCCTTCACGCGCGGGAATGCCAAGCGTTGCTCGAGTGGGAACATACTCACAACCTTGGATCAACCGGCTCGCTCTCGAGCGCGAGTACCGCGAACGCGCACTCGTGTACCCGGTGAAGAGGCTCTCGCTCCACAAAACGCTGCAGGCCCTCCAGGCCCAGTGCAAATTCCCGCAGGGCGAGTGACCGCTTCGTGGAAGTGCTTCTGTTGCGCAGGCGATCCATGTTCTCCGACAGGGTGTACTCCGGTCCGTAGATAATGCGCAGGTATTCGGCACCCCTGCACTTCATGGCCGGTTGCACCAAGCCGCGCTTGCCCTTCGCCACAAAGGTCATGGGCTTGGCGACCATGCCTTCCCCGCCCTGACCCGTTAGTTCCTCCCACCAGCCTGTGGCCTCAATCTCATCCTCGGAATTCAACCGCACAACCTTGTAGTCGGTATTCCGGAACAGTGCCGGATCGGCTGTGTGCAGGCGTCCGGCCACACCCATATGCCACAGGTGGTCCTTCCCGGCATGCACTTGGCCCTCGCTCGCCAGCAGGTGGAACGGTGCCAATTGGATATCGGTGAGCGATGTCACCGGCCAGCAGTACCGGGCGTAGGAGTCGCTGTAGAGTTGCGTGAGGTTCAGCCGCTCTGCAACTCTGGTCAAGGCATCACCAGTATCAATGCCGCGCGCTGCCGTTTGCCTGAGGAGGGATTCGGCGGCCGTGAGGCTGGTCCGCCCAGCCGCGCCCACCGCGGCATATTGTTCGCGGAGCAGTTCCTGCGCCTTGAGGGACCACGGCATGATTTCACTGTCCAGCACGATCCAATCGGTCTCCAGTTCAGCCCAAAGACCGGCGTCCGCAATGCCCTTGCGGACACGTTCCAGGAATTGCACCTCAAGGGTGCGGTCTTCAAAGAACCTCCGTCCGGTACGCGTGTAGCAGGCACCGATGCCTTCACCCGCGATGCCAAAGCGCCGTTCGATGGCTGCGGCGTCCTGCCCAACCACGACCACGGCCCGTGAACCCATGTGTTTCTCTTGACAGACCACCTCGGACACGCCGTTGTTGCGGAAGTGGGCAAACACTTCGGTTGGATGTTCGAGTATGCCAGGGAGCGCGGAGGTCTCGCACGGGGAAATGGTCGGCGGGAGATACACCAGCCAGCGGGGGTCCAGGGCAAAACGGCTCACAACCTCAAGCGCCGCCGCTGCGTTTTCTTCCCGCACTGTGATATTGCCGCGGAGCCGGGTCGCAACGATGCGCTTCCCGATTACGTCGCCAATGTCAAGGACGTTCGCCGCGCGGGTCCCGGCCGACACAACGGGAACCTCCGGCTGAACATCCTCGGCCACCGGTCTCACCGGTTCACAATAGACCTGCGCCGCCGGAACCGACACAAGCTCCTTTTCGGGATACCGGAGTGCGGTCAACCTGCCGCCAAAGACACAGCCCGTATCGATGTTGATCGTGCGGTTGAGCCAAACGGGCTCCACGACCGGGGTATGGCCGTAGACCACCATCGCCTGCCCGCGATAGCCGGTCGCCCAGTCGGCGCGTACCGGGAGACCGAATTCGTCCGTTTCCCCGGTGGTCTCGCCATACAGGCAGAAGTCCCGGACACGGGCCGATGCACGGCCCTGGTACTCTGCCTTCAGCCCCGCGTGGGCCACCACCAGGTTCCCGTCATCGAACACATAGTGGCTGATCAGTCCATCCAGGAACGCAGCCGCCCGTTGTTGAAACTCCGGGGGCTCCATTTCCAACTGGGCGAGTGATTCCGCCAGTCCATGGGCGATCTGCACCTTCCTGCCCTGGAGTTTGCGAACAAGCTTGGCTTCGTGATTGCCCGCCACGCAAAACGCGGTGCCGTCCGCGGTCATGGACATCACCAGCTCGAGTACCTTGGCAACGGTCGGACCCCGATCCACGAGATCGCCAACGAATACGGCCTTGCGCCCCTGCGGATGGGTGACGGAAAAACCGGTTCCCCCGATGTCGTCGGCACGGGTCTCCAACCTGTATCCAAGACGTTTCAGGAGGATGGCAAGTTCATCGAAACATCCGTGAACGTCACCGATGATGTCGAACGGCCCATGCTCGTTGCGCAAGTTGACCCACATAGGCATCCGCTCAACGAATGCCTCTTCAATCTCTTCGGGAGAGTTGAGCACAAACACATACCGGAAGCCCTCGCGTTTCAACCTGCGCAGTGATCGTTTGAGCTGCGAGGCCTGATTGCGCACCACGTGGGGGCCAAACGAGCGCTCCGGACGATCCTTGTTGCGGGCCAGGCACAGGGCCTCGGGCATGTTCAGGACGATGGCCACCGACAGGCAGTCGTGCTCCCGGGCGAGTCCCACCAGAGGCTTGCGCGCCCGCGGCTGCACACTGGTGGCGTCAATGACGGTGAGGCGGCCGGCCCGCAGGCGCGTGGCCGCGATGAAGTTGAGCAGGGCAAAGGCGTCGGGCGTTGCGGACTGGTCGGTGTCGTCATCGGCCACCATCGCCCGGCAGGCGTCCGAGGACACCACTTCCGTGGACTTGAAGTGGCGGGCGGCAAAGGTGGACTTCCCCGAACCCGTGGGGCCGATGAGAACCACCAGACACAATTCGGGAATGGCGATCTTCATTGCGTAAAGACCCCCATCTGGGTCGGTGCCCCATGGTCGGGGTGGACAGGACCGATGTCCTGGAAACGCACATCGTACTGGCGGCGGTGGGCAACCCGCCTCGACCAGTCCCGGAATTGCTCCCGCGTCCATTCAAACCGGTGGTCCCCGTGCCTGAAGGCTCCGGCGGACAGCTTGTCGAACACCGCGTTGTACTCCGCGTTGGGGGTTGTGACGAGGACGGCATTGGGTTGCGCGGTCCCGAACACGGCCTCCTCGAAGGCGTCAAGCCGCGGGGCATCGATGTGCTCAATCACCTCCATGGCGATGGCGGCGTCGTGGCCTGAAAGTCGGCTGTCCGTATAGACAAGGGACCCGTGCAGAAGGGTGACACGCTCCCGCTGTTGGGTGGGCAGATCATCGAGGCGCAAACGCCGGCGCGCTGTGGCCAATACCCGGAGCGACACGTCAATGCCGGTGATTGAACGTACCGAAGGCTCACCGAGGAGGGCATGAATCAATCTGCCTTCGCCACAACCGAGGTCAAGCACCTTGGCAGCCCCAAGGCTGCGGAGCGTGTCCAACACTGCCTGAATACGCTGCTCACTCAATCGAAGCGGGGTTTCAAGCTGCTTCTCTGCCTGTTCGTGCCGTGTGGCGGTGGCGCCAGGGTCCGTCGGCCCGGCATCCAGCAGTTGGACCAGCGCCTGGTCCACAAGGCCGCGCTGATGCTTCAGGTAGCGGCGCGATATGAGATCCCGCAACGGATGGCTGTCCAGCCAACCCTCGCCAAAGCGCAGCAACTTGGCCACCTCATCGTCGCCGACCCAGTAGTGCTTGTGGTCGTCCAGGACGGGCAACAGCACGTACAGGTGGGCAAGCAGGTCCCGGAGCCGGGTCGTCGCCGCGAGGCACACGCTGAAATACGGGCTGGGGCCCCACTCGGGAAAGCGCTCGTCCAGCGGGTGGCCCTCAATCCCTACGGCATAGCCAAGGGGTTCGAACAGGTTCCCAATGAGGTCCGCGCCTTCCCGCGAGGGCACGACAGGGATCCGGGCTTCCAAGGGAAAGGCCCGTTCCGCCAAATCCGGCCGGTCCCTGCTGTTGCCCGCGAGCGCGCTGCCGAACACCTTGGCGATCGCCACGCTCAAGTGCGATGACGCCACGTAGGGACGATCGTTGACATACTGCTCCAGCCAGCCACCGGCCTTGGGTGCACCGGGCTTCGGGCGCACAAGCCCCACCGGATCGATGTTCAGCAGCAGTGCCACCGTGCAACGGTGGCCTTCCGCCTCGGGATAGAAGACATCGGCCCGCCCAAACGGGAGTTTGAACGACTGAAATCGGCCGGGGTTCTTGTGTACCAGGAATCCAAGATCGGTCGCAGGCCGATGTGTGGTGGAGATGGTGAGCAACATTACGCCGGTGGTGGGACGGACAACGTCAAAAAACAATGCCAGCATACACGGCAGGTCACTGCAGCTCCATACCGCAAAGCGGTATACTTTCCGGTACAGTAGCCGGGGAGGGAAAACGGCATGCGGCGTTTCACCGATGAGCGCGGAAACGAAGTCCGGCTCACCGACGAACGTCTTCGGCACATCCTGAAAAGACACCCTGAAATAGCCTTCCAGATGCACCGGTTCGCCGCAACCCTCGCCAGCCCGGATGCGGTGAGTTCCTCCAGATCCAGTCCGGCGGTCCACCTCCTACTACCGGCTCTGCCCGGATCTGCGGGGCAGGGACCGTTATGTCGAGCTTGCGCTCCAGCTGTCCCCAGCCGGACGCCAGGATGGCACGGTTGAGGCCGGACTTCTGCTTCACGTTCCGGCCGGGATCCTCGACCGTGCCCTTCGCACTCTTCGTCATGCCCTTCGTGTTCAGGTCTTCCATAACGACCGTGTGGGCGGTGTCCGCCACCTTGCGGCTGATTTGATGTGTGGCCGTGTCCCGCCGACGGGCGCGCTTGCGATGCAGTTTGCGGAGTTTGCCGCCGGTCCCGCGTCTCCGGTTGGAGCCCTTCTGCTGCCGGGCCATCCTGCGCTGGTACCGCCTGATCTTGGCGTCTTCAACGGAAGAGTCGGGAATTTCGTGCACGGCTCCGGTGCTGTCCGTGGCCTGCCCCACGTTGCGGTCGACACCGACCGCTCCGGACTCCGCGGGCCGGCATACGTCCGGATG
>MPMO01000048.1 GCA_002238555.1 Caldilineaceae bacterium bin34 | reverse complement strand
GCCAGCTGCTCGGAGAGGGACGGCGCGGACATGGCCCCAGTGTCGCACAACCCGGCCGGCGGGCCAATCCCGAGCGGCCCGCGTCAGGCTGTCTAACAGCCCCAGGCTGGAGTACCTGAACAGTTACCGAAAATCAATACACGGTGTCGGCAACCCAATCTGCAGACATGGATATGGATTCTATGGAAAGGCGCTCCCACCGGCTTCCTACAGGCGCGCTGCCTGCGCCTGTCTCACGATTTCCCTAATCTGATCAAAGTGGGAATATTCATGAATGTGACCTACTACATAAAGTTCCATGGCGTTTGCCACGGGACCGCCGGGCCAGACTTCATAGCGATGGTCGAGATTCGGCTGCCGCGGCCATACTTCCAAGGCAGCCAACCGCATCCTGCGACTGTCCTCGAGGACCTCCCGGCATTGCTGGATTGTCTTGATGGTTGACCAGTGCGGTTCATACCGCGACCGTCCGTGATTCTCGACTCCCCGGGCCAATTCAGCCGCCAGGAACGTGGATTCCTCGGACGATGCACAACAATGGACAATCACATGGCCCAATGTCCACGCCATTCCGACTTCCGCTTCCGAGACCGCCTCCGGATCATCGGCCGCTTCGTCAATGGGCGTAAAGACAACATCGGCGTCTGTGCAGTCGTCGATCATGGACAGTTGGGCATCAATCATGTCATTCACCAATTGGCGCAAATCATCCTGCGCCTGTCCGTCCGTAATGTCCGCGGGTTGCAGGCTGTTGTCGCCCAGTTGTTTGAGCTCAATCATGGTGGATAAATTTCTCCCATAAACTATGGTTGTTCAGTACGGATGCGTGACAATACCATTAGGATTGTACAAGCCTTGGTTCAACTTGGCACAAAGTCGAGCGCAACGCCGACGCGTCTTGCAGTAGACGGTATGACGGGATTCCATGCAGATCGGAGTCGGCGCCGATGACACGCGGCCGATGGGGCCCGGCTTGGAGGAGGGTTGCCTTGGTGACGTGCTCCGGTCACCATGCGAACATAACCTGTATAGGTAGGATCTGGCCGTGGTCGGCCGGAAGGTTGTCAACGGGTTGAAGGGTTTCTGGGCCGAGACATCGGCCGCAGGTGCAGAAGCCGCCTGTGCGAACGAGGTTGTCCCCTTCTTCGGAACCGGTTGTGCCGCCACACTCGAGACAATGTTTGCACTGCCAAGCCAATACAACAACGGAATGTCATGAACGAGTTCTTTCAGCCGGTTTCCGGCCTGGAAACCCCCCGGTTTGCGGGCATGTCCACCTTCATGCGCCTGCCGCACGTACCTCCCGGGCATGCGCGCTGGCCTGAACTGGACTTCGGATTTGTGGGGGTTCCCTGGGACGGGGGCACCACCAACCGACCCGGTGCCCGCCATGGTCCCCGACAGGTTCGGGACTCCTCTTCGATGATACGCAGTGCCCATCCCGTCCGGCGGCGGTCGCCGTATGCCGACCACAACTGCGCCGACCTGGGGGACGTGCCCGTCAATCCGGCCGACCTGGATGATTCCCTGAAGCGGGTTGAGGCGTTCTACCGGATGCTGAGATGCGACGGCATCGTGCCGATCACGGCAGGGGGCGACCACCTAATCGCCCTGCCCATCCTGCGCGGGCTTGTGCAGGAGCCCGTGGGCATGATCCAGTTCGACTCGCACACAGATCTGTATCGGGGTTACTTTGGCGGTTATCGATACACCCACGGCACGCCCTTCCGTCGGGCCGTGGAAGAAGGCCTGCTGGATCCCCGACGGACGGTCCAGATCGGCCTGCGGGGCTCCATGTACGACACCGAGGACATCGACTTTGGCCAGGATCAGGGGGTCCGGATGGTCATGGTTGAGGAACTCATGGAACGCGGCGTGCCGAACGTCATGGAGGAGGCCCGCGGGATTGTGGGCACGGAACCGATCTACGTCAGCTTCGACATCGACTTTGTGGATCCAGCCTATGCACCCGGAACGGGTACGCCGGAGATTGGAGGACCGACCTCTTTTCAGGCCTTGGAGGCGGTCCGAGGGCTGTCGGGAACGAACGTCATCGGCGCGGACATGGTGGAAGTGTCGCCGCCGTTCGATCCGTCCGGAGGCACGGCCCTCATCGGAGCCACAGTGATGTTCGAACTGCTTTGCGCCATGACGGCAGGCGAAGTGCAGGGGGCATATATCGAATAGTTGACAGTCAAACTTTTGTGCTACAATTGCGGTTAAAGAGAGGATCCGACGGCAACCTGGGCCCGCAGCCGGACACGGAGATTGGAACACCATGGCCAGCAACCCCCATCTTCCAAGCCAGCAACCCCAGACCGTAGTGCGGACCCTGCGCGTGCGTCTGTATCCCGGCACGGCCGCGAACGGGCAGTACCTCGAACAACTGGCGGGGGCCTGCCGGTTCGCCTGGAACCACGTGCTGGCCGGGCACGAGCGCGACTACCGCATGTGGCGGACGTTCGGCAAGCCGGGGGAGGGTCCCGGCAGTCCGACCTTCTTCACGCTGGGCCAGCGGTTCACGCAGTTGCGGAACGCACCCGGCCACGAGTGGCTGCAGGAATACAGCTACGCAATCGTCCGGTACGCCTGCAAGTACATGGGCGATGCCTACGCCGCCTTCTTCGACCCGGACCGTCCGGACCACGGACGTCCGCAGTACAAGGCCAAGCACTACACACAGCCCGCCTTCACCATCCCGTCCCGCGTGCGCATCGAGGACGGTCGCCTGTACATCCCGAAGATGGGTTGGACGCGTCTCGGTCCCATCCCTCGGTATGCCGACGGCCAGCCTCTGACGGTGCGGGTCAAGCAGGAGTCGGAGGGCAAGCAGCCGAAGTGGTACGCCTACATCGTGTTCGAGGTGCCGGTCGACCACCCCGATGTGTGCCGGCCCGCGGAGTCCGGAGCCGTGGGCGTGGACCGCAATGTGGGACAGGCCACGGACAGCACCGGAGCCGTACACGAAATCCCCGACACGACCGTTGAGGACGCGAAGATCAAGCGGTATCAGCGCAGGATGGCCCGGCAGCAGAAGGGCTCCCACCGACGCCGCGGCACGGCCGGCAAACTCCGCAAACTGCAGCGCAAGCGCGCCCGTCGGCGGGACACGGCCACACACCAAATCAGCCGCAAGATTGCGGACACGGCCCACACGGTCGTCATGGAAGATCTGAACACGAAGGGCATGACCAGGAGTGCGCAGGGCACGGTCGAGGATCCCGGCCGGAACGTGAAGCAGAAGGCAGGGCTCAACCGATCCATCCTGGCGTCGGGCTGGGGACAGTTGGAGCGCAAGCTGGCGTACAAGGCCGGCCGGGTGGTGTTCGTGGATCCTGCCTACACTTCGCAAGCCTGCAGCCGTTGCGGGCACACAGCCAAGTCAAACCGACCGTCGCAGGCGGTGTTCCGGTGCGGAGCCTGCGGGTTCCGGGCGAACGCCGACCACAATGCGGCGCTCAACATTCTGGTGCGGGTGGGACTTCCGCCCACACCCGTTTCGGCCCGCGGGACTGGGGCTGCTGCACGGCGAGGAGCGCTCCCTCCCTGGTCGGTCGCAAGGCCGACCACAGGGACTCCCGCGACCCGTGAACCGGATATGCGTGGTGTCAACCATCGTATATAAGCCCCAAAGTCATCATCCCCAGCGCCTGAACAAATACAGAACTGCGTTCAGGATTACAGTCAACACAATGCTAACGGCCGCCATGGTGCCCAGAGGAATGTGGACACTCATGCCCGGACGGTTCCAACGCAGGTTGCCCGGGATGTTGTCGATGGGAATGCGCGGCAGTATCAGCAACAAACTGCCTGCGAAAATGAGTACGACACCCAGACCAATCAACAACCTTCCCATCGTTGGCAGAGCTTCCTGCATGGTTGCTATACCTCCAACCTGTCTGTTCATGTGGCCACATGCGGGCGGGCAAAGCCATGTCGGGGCGGTGATGCCACGGTGGCGACGACCGGCCGTCGTCATCAGGGCACACAGTCTGTTGAGAGGAATGTGCCTGCGTGGCGCCGGAGATCCTGACGGGTATCAATATCGGCAAGCCGTCCGGGATCCGTTTCCACCCCGCCAACTTCGCTCCTGTGTGTCTCAAGGATGCTCCGCGCTCCCTGATCTCCCTGCAAGCTCCTGATGCTGGACCACCAGACTCGCCCGAAAAGAGCGGGAGCCCCCAGCAGTTTTCCTTCGTGCACCGGTGCCGTCATCGTCCAACCTTGATGCCACCGTTGTTGCAGACCGTATAGGAGGTCGGGGGAAACCAGGGGCTGGTCGCTCAACATGAACAGTGCAGCTTCCACATTCAATGCGGTTCTTTCAAGATGATCGATGCCCGCCCGCAGGCTGGTGGACATGCCCAGCGACCAATCCGGGTTGTGGCACATGCTCAAGCCGTCGTGGTTCCCAAGGTGGGGAACCACTGTCCGTTCCACCTCGGCCTGATGAGCACCTGTCACCACGACAATGGGTGAGGGCGGCCGTCTGGCCTGCGCAGCAAGGGCGATGACGTGTTCCAACAAGGCGCGGCCGCCAAGAACCGCGACCTGCTTGGCCCCACCGAAGCGACTTCCGCCACCGGCGGCCAAGACCACGAAGCCACAGGTTCCGGTTGGCGAGGCGGCGGATCCTGTCATGCCCCGTAGGATGCCACAGGCATCCTCAGGAAACAGATGGCTTATGCATGCCCCGCCAGCACGGTTAGGAACTGTGGGGCGTTGACGATCCTTGTGCCGCGGTGCTCCTTAAGGGGCAACAGGTGCCGCCGATCACCGGTGATCAAGTAGTCGGCGGAAGCTTGCACCGCACACGCCAGGATTCGGTTGTCGGCATGGTCGGGCTTGATCACGGCCGGATGCCGGCGGGGTTCGATTACGGTGGCGGTCTGCTGCAGAGCTTCAAGAGCCATCGACGAACGATCATCGGGCCAATTGAACTTGCGTTCAAGTACTTCGGCCACCTCACCCAATATGAACACGGAAAGGTATAGTTCAAACCGTGACCTGCGAGCCAGGTCGAGTACCATGCGTTCGTTGCCTAGGAAGTTCAATCCAGAGATGATGACGTTCGTGTCCAGGACAACCCTCATGTCCGGGCCAAGTTGGTCTCGGATCGGTACTCTTCCACGAGGCGGGCCACATCCTCGGGGCCGATGCCTTCCTCCCTTGCCTTCCGCTCTCCGTATTGGAGAAGCTGTCTCCACTCCTGCTCTTCGATGTAGCGGACCACTGCCATGCGCAAAAACTCGCTTCTGGAGCTGCCCTGCTGTGCTACCACATTGTTTACCCGTTCCACCAATTCAGGCGGCAGGGAGAACGTAATTGTCTTGGTTGTGCGTGCCATGAATACTGGTTGTTACTGGGTCTTACCCAGCCAGTGTACATGATGCCGCATGTCATGTCAGGTTGGCTTCCCGGTGACGGTGGCTTTCACCAAACGTTCCACGCGCTGAAAGGTCAATGGTGGGGTATTGGAACCCGAGTCTTGGAAACCGGGAACAGTCCAGAGCCCTGCTTGCCGACCTTATGAATGCTCCGGCCGGTGCCGTGCCGTCCGCATGCCTGTCTACAGGGCAACACGGGCATCAGAACGGCTGTGCGTAGGAAGGTCGGAAGGCATACCGGTCGAGATGTACGGTCAGGTCCACCGAGCGGCCGGCCGGCAGGTCCACGCGCACCCATCGAGCTGAACCGGCTTCCTGCATGTCCTCCCGGTTTCCGTCCGCCTGCATGGCCGTGATGCGATGTTCTCCGAACGCGCCGCCCTGGATCAGCAGGGAGCGACCTTCCCCGGGGTGGGTGTTTACCAGGCTGGCCGAGACCGTGTCGGCGTCCAGCGCGGTTACCAGGGCCGCCGTGTCCCGGGGCAGTCCCGGCCGCCGTTCCGTCGCGTCGTAGTACCTGAGCCGGGTGTGCAGGAGTCCCCCGTGGTACACGACTTGCGGCCCCCCGCAGGTCAGTTGCAGCAGGCTTTCGGTGTGGACCGGATTGCGGTTCTGCCAGTGGTGGACGTCCCAGGTCTCCGGATCCCCGTCGTCGCTGCGAATTAGATCCATGCGGCGAAGGACCTCGCTGTACTGGTTTTCCAGAATCAATGACGGGTAATTCGGCAGCTTGTCTTGCAGGTAGAGGAACCAGGGGCCGGCATGCTGATCATCGCCCTTGCCGCGGCCCGGTGCCAACCGGCTCCATTCGCTGCTCATCTCCGGCACGCGCTCGAGGCGGGCCAGGTCTTCCTCGGCAAAGGACATGAAGTAGAGCTGGAGCAGGTGCTGGGGCCGGAACGGCCGAAACGACTGCCAGCCCGAATCGGTGCGGCGGTGGGGCACCAGCCACCGACCGTTGTCCTCCCGGCCCTGCGACTGCACGAAGTCCAGCTGGCCGCGCGGAATGTCCAGGTAGCCCATGTCGCCGGTTAGCAGGACCGCATTCATGGCCGCCACGGTCAGGGGTTCGATGATCGTGGGGAAACCGTGCGGCCACGACCAGCCGTAGTAGCCGCCCCACCACTTGCCGTCCATGCACTCGCCGACGGCACCGGAGGAGCCGACATTGTCAGGGCAGATGCCATCGTTGTGCCGGATACGGTCCGCCCAGGATTCCAGATAGTCCAGGACCCAGGTCCGGTATTTGTCGTCCCCGGTCAGCGCATAGGCATGGGTCACCAGGCTGGTGGCGGTCAGGTTGAGCGGTACGTCGCCGCGCATCATGCGCCGATTCAGGGCATCCAGGATGACCGCAAAGGCGTCGTCGTCGCACCAGTCCGCCTTCTCCACCATCTCGCCGCCGTGCCAGGCCTCCTGCCGGCTTGGCACATCCAGGTCCTCGTACGGCAGCGGATAGGCGGACAGGACCCAGCGATGGGTTTCCCAGTCCTCGACCGAGTTTTCGAACCGGGGGCCGCGGCTGCCGTTGATGGGGGAGCGCATCTGCCGGAGTTCGGGATCCCAGTTCCGGGCCTCCGGATCCTCGCCCGTGTACATGTGCGCGAAGCGCAGGGCCCGGGCCCGGTCCGGCTGTCGCTGCGGATCCGCCAGGCCGAAGTAGTAGAAGTAGATGGACGACTCCCCGTGGTGCATCCAGTCGTAGTAGCCGTCGAATTCGCGGTGGATTTGGCCGTAGGCCGTGAACTGCCGGGTCACGGCATCCCACAGCATGCGGCTTCGCTCATGCAGATCCGCCGCCCCGCCCAAGGCGTAGAACAGGGGCCAGTTGTGATAGCTCTCGTACCCATCGTCCGAGCCGTCCATGCCCGGCCATCGATCGCGCCAGACGAAGGTGCCGTCGGCGCGCGTGTAGCGTGCCTGGTACATGCGCGCGGTCTCGTTCATGACGGAGATCAGATGGCGCTGGCGCAGGGCCCAGTCCGGAATGGGTGCTGTCCGGGTAGCCGCGATGTGCATGGCGGGTTCCTGGTTGTTGGAATATCAAAAGGGAGTAGGGCCAATCGACGGAGATTGGGCCCTGGGTCGGATGGCTGCGCCCGGACCCATCCCCAAGGGCCTGCACCGGGATGTACGGCAGGGACGGGTCAGCGGCTGGCTTATGGCAACACGGCCTTGCGCCGGAAACGGGCCGGCGTGTGGTCATGCACCGATTCCGAGGCCAGGATGCGCTGGCTGCGCTTGTCCAGGGGAAGATCGATCCGCCGGCCGCCGGAGCGATGGGAGGCATGGATGCCGAACGCAACCTCCAGGGCGTGGCGCGCATCATCGCCCGAACAGCGCGGGCTGTCGCCGGTCTCAATGCAGTGAATCAGATCGGAAATGATAATTTCCCCCATGCCTTCGATGCTGACCGGCCACGGGTAGGGGTACTTGACCGGCAACCCCGCTCCACGGATCCCGCCGGGTACCAGACGGTACAGCTCGAAGTCCAGCCCGTGGGTGGAGGAGCGGACCCGGCCCTCGGTGCCGATGGCCTCGAAGTCCCAGCTGGCCGCGCCGCAGTTCATGCCGCGCATGTAGCCGCGCAGGCCGTTGGCGAAGGCCAGGTAGGCATTGCCCTGCAGATCTTCATCGGCGGTGGCGGCATCCGTATCGTTGAGTTCGCCGAACAGCCAGTCCACCCGGCTGTCCGCCAGGAAGCACATGGTGTCGATCAGGTGGCTGCCGTTGGACGACAACGGACAGGTTCCGTAGCCGGTCACCTGCAGCATCTCGCCCAAGTCGCCGGCCTTCATCAGTTTGTGGGCTTCGTGGAAGAGCGGATGCCAGCGCCGGGAACAGTTCACCGCCATCACCACACCATGGTCGGCACAGCTCTGCACCATGGCATCCGCCTCCTCCAGCGTGAAGGCGATGGGCTTCTCCGCCCAGATGGCCTTGACACCGGCCTCGGCGCAATCCCGGACAATTTGCGCCCGGTAGCGGGCCGAGGTGCAAACGCTGACAATGTCGAGCCGTTCGGCGGCCAGCATGTCGCGGTGGTCGGCATACAGATGGCTGTCGGCCAACCCGAACCGCGATCCGAACTCCGCGCGCTGCCCCTCATGGGGATCGGCGCCGGCGACCAGGTCGGTCTGGTGGGAGGCCGCGTAGCTGGGGCCGTGGCAGTAGGGGAGAAAGAAGACCCCGCCCCGGGCCACCTCGTAGCGGATCTCGTCGTCGAACGTGTTGCCCATGCGGCCAAGGCCGATGACCGCTGCCCTCAAACGTGCCATGACGACAAGCCCCTCGATTCAGTTGCGGGAAGGTGTGCGCCGGGTTCGGCACCGGCAGCATTGTGGCACAGGTCTGCGGAATGCATTTCGGCAACAAAAAAGGGGGCGGATCCCCAGGATCCGCCCCCTTTGCATCGTCCGGTCCGGGAACCCGGCCATGGACGACGGCTCTACTGCGCTGGCGTGACGTCCGCCACGGGCTGGATCTGCTCGCCGGGGATCACCAAGGTGGGCGTGGTGCCTTCCGGCGTGATCAGCAGCTTTTCCGTATTGGCCAGGGCGTTCGCGTTCTCGCGGGCAATGTGGAAGTTAAGCAGCCCCGGGTTGGCGGTGTAGAGCACGCCCATCACCGCTTCGACCGCGGTCGTCGCCCGCGCCTGCTCGGCGGCGGCCAGGGCCCGCACGGTCTGGACTTCCAGGTCCAGTTGGGCTGACAGCAGGTCGTTGGACTTCTGAGCCTCGATCACCGCGCGATTGGCCTCGACCCGGGCCAGTTCGTTGGCCCGTTCGGCCTGAATGACCTTCTGCTGGGCCGCCAGCCGCGCCTCGTCCAGTTGAGCCAGGAGGACCTTTTGCCGGGTCTCTTCCTGGAGCCGGCTCTGTTCGACCCGAATCTGTCCTTCCTGCAGAGCCTGTTCGGCCGCCGCCTGGGCCTTGGCTCGCAGCTCGTCCTGGGCGGCCTTCTCCGTCTGCAGGCGGCTCTGGACAATTTCGTCGAGGCGCGCCTGGGCTTCCGCTGCAATGATCACTTCCGGCACGGCCACGTTCTCAACGACCAAGCCGACGTTTTGTGCCAGCTTGTTGATTTCAGTGTCGATGCAGGCCCGCAGGTCATCGCGTGCGGTGCCGATGACCGCATCGTCGAAGGTGCGATCGCCGACGCAGACCTTCATGGCCTGTTGCGCACGCTGTTCGATGTGGGCCCGGGCCGCCTCGTCGTTGAGGTAGAGCGTGTTGTACTGGGCCCAGAGAGTTTGCAGCTGGCCGGCGTTCTCCAGGCGCGGACGGAAGATATCGCCGGCCGCGGCCAGGCCAATCCGCTGCTTGTCGATGGTGATGATCTCCGGGTCGGCTATCAGGAACGGCACGGCCGATGACGAGACCCGCTTCAGTTCCACGAAGAGACCGATATCGGAGTAGACCCCGGGTCCGACCACCTCGACGATGCGGCCGCCGCGGAACTTGACACCGACTTCCTGTTCCTCCACCCGGTTCAGGACGTAGTAGAAGCGCGAACCCAGAAGCCAAACCACCAGTCCGACGACGACCAGTGCCAGCAGATAGGTGCCGGCCCTGCGGGTGCCCCTGGGCGGGGAGGGAATGTCCATGCGTGCCATTGCTTGTGTCCTGCCGGTTGGCTAAGCGGAGAAAGACGGTCTCCGGGCCGATCCGCGAATTCTAACAGGCAGGTTGGCCGGGTACCCTATAGGGTCACCCAAAAATCCGCCGCCGGACCGCGGGATCTGCAACTCAAAGGCGGGGTGTTGCGTTAATGGGGATAGAGTCCTGACCGACTGCCGGGTGGCGGAGGTCGCCGGGCCCGGCGCAACGGGGCAGGTTGCGCAAACCCGCTTTCCATCAACGGAACTGACATGAAATTCTTCACCATTTTCGGCTCGACCGAGCACAAGGAGCGCACGCGGTCGTTTGACGGCGGCAACGCGGTGACCGTCTTTGGCTCCGCCGAGATTGACCTGACCCAGTCGACGATGCAGGGGGAAGAGGTCCTGCTCGAAGTCTTCACGGTTTTCGGTTCCACGGTGCTGCGGGTGCCCCAGGCCTGGGATGTCAACTGGTCGGGGCTGACCTTGTTGGGGTCGGTCGAAGGCCAGAACCACGGCGACGGCCCCAAGGCGCGGCGCGTGGTCGTCTCGGGCCTGACTCTCTTCGGCTCCTTCGAGATCCTGCATGGCCGGTGGGTGGCATCGGAAGACGAGGCGGCTTCGTGACCGTCGCGTGACGGGTAGCCTGCCGAAGGATTGGGATGTGCCAGCGGCGCCGGGGCAGGATTCCGTTTGGCCCGGACCGTGGTGGCGAACCCGCCCAGCCCTTCGCTTCCGGGCCGGCTCCCAACGGGCGAGGATACGGTCGCGTCACCCCTTCATGCCGCTCAGTGCCAGACTCTCGATGAATTGGCGCTGCAGCAGCAGGAACATCACGATGACGGGTACGCAGGCAATGACGGCACCGGCCATCTGCACGTTGATCAAACTGACGAACTGTCCCTGGGCCATGGCCAGTGCCAATGGCAGAGTGAACAGTTCCTTGGAATTGATGACCAGCACCGGCCAGAACAAGGTGTTCCAGATGCCCAGGAAGCTGAAGATGCCCAGGGCACCCAGGCCCGGCCGGGCCAGCGGCAGGATGACGTACCAGAAGATCTGCCAGTGGCTGCCGCCATCGATCAGCGTGGCCTCATCCAGACTAATGGGGATTTGGTTGAAGAATTGCCGCAGCAGGAAGGTGCCGAAGGGCGAAAACAAACCGGGCACAATCAGCGCCGCATAGGTGTCGATCAGGCCGGCGGACCACACCAGGGTGTACAGGGGAATGATGGTCACGTAGTGCGGGATCATCATCGTGGCCAGGTACAGCAGGAAGAATTGATCCCGACCGCGGAAACGCAGGCGGGAGAAGGCATAGGCACTGAGTGAACAGATCAGGAGTTGTCCGGCGACGGACACCAAGGTCACGACAGTGCTGTTGACCAGCGCGCGCGCGGTCTGGTATTCCACAAGGGAAGTGATGTAGTTTTGCCATTGCGGCACCCCGGGGATCCACACGGGCGGAAAGGCCTCAACTTCCGCAAGCGTCTGCAGCGACGCGGAAATCATCCACAGGAAGGGCGCCACCATCAACAGGGAGCCCGCGAGCAGGGAGATGTGCAGGCGGGTGGCCTGAGCGCGGTTGGGTTGCATCAGGCCCTGTCTCCGCTGGGAACGGGGAGGGATGGGTGCCGGTGGTCGATCGGCCCGGATCCAGGACTCACTGGTAGAACACCCATCGTTTCTGCAGGAGCCACTGGACCCCGGTGATGGCGAAGATGATGGCGAAGAGGACCCACGAAAGTGCGGCGGCGTACCCCATCCGCAGCGATTCAAACCCCCGGGAGTAAATGTAGTAGCTGAGGGTCCGCGTGGCGTCGGCCGGACCGCCCTGGGTCATGATGTAGATCGGATCGAACAACTGCAGCGTATTGATGATGCCGATGATGAGTGCAAAGAAAAGGGCGGGGGACAGAAGCGGCAAGGTGATCGTGAAGAATTGCCGACGGTTGGAAGCTCCGTCGATGCTGGAAGCCTCATAGTATTCGGCGGGGATGGACTGCAGTCCGGCCAACAAAATGATCGTCTTCCAGGCCAGGGTCTTCCAGGTGATGGTGATGATCACGGCCGGCATGGCCCACTCGGGCCGCGACAGCCATGGCACCGGATCAACACCCACGACCATCAACAGATCGTTGATGGGGCCTTGCAGGCTGTACATGTATCGCCAGGCAATGGCAACCGCCGCCCAAGTGGTGATCAGCGGCAGGATGTAGATGGTGCGGTACAGGCCGATGAAGCGCAGGGCGTGGCGCAGGAGCAGGGCCACGAGCAGCCCGAGCACCGTGTTGAGCACTTCCAGGCCGAAGGTCAGATAGAACGTGTTGTACAGCGACTTGACGAATGTGGAATCGGTAAGCACGTCCCGGAAGTTTTTCAACCCGACGAATTGCATCGGATCAATGATGTTCCACTCGGAGACGCCAAGGACCAGTGCGGTGCCGATCGGCACCAGTTGCAAGCCAAACAACCCAATCAGGCTGGGCGCCAGAAACATCAACGCCACGACGAACGTACGCGATCCCAACGGCCGGCGCCTTGGTTTTTCCAGGGACACAAAGGGCGTGTCGGCTTTGGTTTGCACGGAGGTCGACATGACCTGTTCAGACTCGCGGGCGGGGCGCCGGCTCAAGGATTGACGGACGCGGGCCGGTCAATCTGCAACCGCGTGCGGGCCTCTATGCCCGGCGCGCACGGCACCGAGGGGCCGTGCGCGGTGCCGGACGCGGAGAGTTGTTTACTCGACGAGCAGCGGTTCAACCTCGACCTTCAGGGTTTCGGTGGCCGCCTGGGCGGTCTTGTCGCCGATGGCAACCAGGTCCATCTCGCGGTCCCAGATTTCCAGGAACTCCTGGTTGCGGCGGATAAAGGGCTGGGGATGGGCCGAAGCCAGCATGTCGAGGAAGGTCTCGGAATGCTTCGGCGGTTCGAACAGGAAGGATTCGGACTCCATGGCGGCGACCACGGAACTGCCGGCGCCGCCGTTCTCCAGGAGGAACTTGGCACCCTCCAGGGATGCGGTGTCCTTGATGATGTTCCAGGCGTCATCCGGGATCTCCGACCCCGTGGGAATGGCATAGGAGAACCCGCCGGTCCAAGAGGCGTGCTTGACGGACTTGGGCTGCGGCGCCACACCCCAGTTGATGTCCGAGTCCGCCATGCCCGCGCGGGTCCAGGTGCCCACATCCTGCATGGCCAGGCGGCCCTGCGAGAACAGGCCGCCGGAACCGGCATCCGGGGAGCGCAGGTTGGCCGGGCCGAGTTTGTGCACCAGATACAGGTCGAACATCCACTGGATCGCCTCGTAGGCGGCCGGCTCGTTGACCACCACCTGGGTTTTGTCCTCGTTGAAGACATCGCCCCCGTTTTGCCAGATGCGGTTGGAAATGTTCCAGATGCGCGCGGGGCCGCCCGTCCAACCATAGATGGTTTCGTCGCCCTCGCCCCGCTTCATCTCCAGGGCCGTCTCCACGAAGGCGTCCCATGTCCAGGCGTCGGCCTGCCATTGCTCGTACGGCGTGGGTATGCCGGCTTCCTCGAACATGTCGATGTTGAACCCGATGCCCATCGGATTGACCTCGGCCGGAATCGCGAACGGTTTGCCCTCCGACTTGAAGAAGTCCGTGATGACCGGATAGAAGTGGTTGAAGCCGGGCGCATTGATGTCCCAGTCGGGATGGTCTTCGACATAGCCGGTCAAATCCGTGAGGAAGCCGCGGTTCTGGAAGCGGGCGAAGTCGAAGTCGACCAGCATGGCGATATCCGGCAGATCGCCGGAGGCGAACCGGGTCAGCAGGCGATCGTGATACTGGCCGAAGGGTGCCGAGATTACGGACACCTCGATGTTGGCATCCGCGTAAAAGTGATCCATCAACAGGCCGTAGATGGTGTCCCAGGATCCCCAAACGGTGAACTCGACTTCCACCGGGGCCTCGGCCATGTCGGCATCCGGTGCCGCCGCCGGTGCCGGCATCGCCGTACAGGCTGCCAGCAGGGCTCCGGAACCCAGCAGGGCCGAGTTGCGCAGAAAGCGCCTTCGGGACAGGTTGTCTGCATACATTGGACGGTGTTCTCCCAAGTGTCGGAGATGCAGCCGACAGCCGGTAGGCCCGTTTCCGCAACCGCCGACAGGGCCGACGATGTGAAAATGCGTGCACCGGAGAGGGCTTGTGGCTGCATCAAAACGATGAAGTGCCCTTAGCTGGACTTTGTACAAAGTCCAGCTAAGGCTACGCATCCAAAAAATCTTGTCAAGACCCAATCGTCTGACCCGGTTGCTTCAGTCCCAGCCAACCGTTGCACGGGCAAGGCCGGACTGCCATTCACCTCCCTTGAAGCCGGCGTAGAGCAGGTAGTGACAGCCATCGCTGGTGAACACCTGCGGGGTCAGGATGCCGTCGCAGTCCCAGGCTTCCCGATCGGCAGGGGGTTCGAAGACAGGGTTGGCCGGGTTCGGTTCGAACGTCTGGAAGTCCCGCGTGCGGACGTGGCCGATCCGCCAGACATGTCCGTCATAACCGCCGTACAAAATGTGGAAGAACGTCTCTCCCCGGTACAGTTCCGCCTCCCGTACGCCTTGGCTGTCCCAGCTCCTGCCGGTCCCGCGGAAGACCGGATTGGCAGAATTCTTGGTTACGGATGCGGGATTGCCGACGGGTGCCGAGGCATGGCATATGACCGGCGGCCCGTCGGATTCACCGGTGTACACAATGTGGATCAGGTTGTCGTGCACGGCAACGGATGGATGGGACGAGCCGTCGCGTTCATGGGGCGCGTCCGCCGCGATCACCGGATCCGGGACCACCCGGGTCCAATGCCCGAAGTCGCCGTCGCTTACCAGCAGGCCCGTCTGTTTGGGTACCCGCCGCCGGCGTCCCAGGTAGTAGGCGTAGTGGCACCCGTCCGCCGGGTTTCGGAACGGAAAGGGATATTCAACGGTGTAGTTGTCGAAGCCGGTGTGCGAGGGCAGCAGCACCGGATTGCGCGGATCATGGGTCACGGCCGCCGGATTGCGGGTTGGTGCCGTGCTGTGCATGAGGACCCAAAAGTTGCCTTCCTTGCGTCGGCTCCACAGATAGTGGACGGTGTCGCCTACCACCATGGCATGGGCGGCTGCGGCCCACTCGGGCGGAGGACGGAACAGCAGGGGCGCGCTCCCCGCGATTCGTTCGAAGGAGGCGCAGATGGCAAAGAGGCGGTCATCCCTGTCGGTGCTCATGTTCTTCCATCCCGGATGTGTTGAGCGAGCGAATGTGGCGATTGGCGTGCGTCTCAGCCCAGCCAGCGCACGAGATTGGCCAGAATGCGGTCGGCCACCGGATCCTGGCCCAGATTGGCCGTCAGGCGGTGGGTACCAAGCACAAATCTGCCCTGGCCATGGGGCAGCACGGTGAGATCGGCGCCGTGGTGGGCCCCGCTCACGCCCAAGTAGTTCTGTTTGTGTTTCAAACCGGCGTACCAGTCGTAGGTGATGGTGCCGGCAATCCAATCGGTGGCCGGCACGACCAGCGAGCGACGCGCGACAACATTGCGGTACACCTGGCCCATTAGGCATTTGACGGGAAGGCCGCGGTACACCGGGTGGTCCCGAACCACATGGCTGCAGGGCATCCACAAACCCTTGGTTTCGCAATAGGTGGTTGGGAACGGCAACACCCGCCCGGCTTCGAGCCGATGCCACATGCGACCGCCTCCCATGCCTTGGAGGTGTTCAAGCGGCGGTGCCTCAAGCACAACCGCGGTGCCTCCGGCCTCCACCCAAGAGGTCATGCGCGCCAGATGGGGCAACGGCTGTCCGTCCCAGCCGTTCAGGTTGATGAGCACCGGGGCCTGGCTGTCCGGCTCGTCGGGGAAGGCGCACACCGTGGCTCCGGCCGACTGCAGGTATCGAGTGAGGGTTTGGTCGCAGTCGACTACGGACACCGCGTGACCGTTCAGGGTCGAGGGCTCCCGGTCGAGGACGTGGAACTCAATGTGGTTGTGCAGGGACAAACCCTGGTCGCCTTGAAACTCCAAACTGGCGGAGCAGGACCCTTCCCAATCTCTGATCGGAATTTGCAGTTTCTCCAAATCCGCGATGCCGTGGGGCAGTTCGAGCAGCTGGTTGAACAGTTCCCGATCGCCGTCGGGTGTCCGGAGCGTCACGGTCAGCCGGCCGGACAGGGGTTCCGCGTCGTTGACTCCCGTGATCCCCAGGT
Source organism: Caldilineaceae bacterium bin34 (assembly GCA_002238555.1). Lineage (GTDB taxonomy): Bacteria > Chloroflexota > Anaerolineae > Caldilineales > Caldilineaceae > Bin34. The sequence goes on along the minus strand of MPMO01000048.1, from coordinate 21,791 downwards.
CCAGGTTCTCCCCGGCGTACAACGCGTAGGTGCCGGGTCGCAGGGCGATGTAGCGGTCCGCGAACACCTCCTGGATGGCGTAGTACGGCGCCTTGGGATTGCGGAAGTTGTCGATCAGGCCGGCGCCCACAATCCAATCGCCGTCGTTCAGGGAGTGGATGCCGATGCCGGCGATGTCCGGATTGATGCGGCAGGCCTCCGCCATGAGCTTGTTGCCGACATAGTGGATGTGCTGACAGGCGTCGGTGAAGTCCTTCAGGGTCGGAAAGACGGAGGCCAAGTCGGTGTCGGCCAATACCTGCCGATAGCTGTCCAGCAAACGCCGGTGGATGCGGTAGTCCGGGGTCAGGGGATTGCCCTCCCGGACATAGCGCGCCATGTTGTCCTCGAGATCGGGGATGCTGCCGTATCCCAGCTCCGACACGTTGGTGAGGAGGCCCGGCTCGATGTGGCTGCGCCGGTGGGACTGCCGCGGCGGCTGGCCCAGGGCCTCCAGCTGCTCCGCACTCTTGCCCAGGTGCAGCAGTCCGTCGTAACTCTCCCGGTCCAGGGGCATGCCCGGGTAGTCGTGCACATCGTTGATGAGGGTCGGTTCATAGGAACCGGGCAGGTAGAGGCTGCACACGCCGGCGAAGCCGCCGGACTCCGCCAGAATCAGACGGGTCTCATCCAGCTCCCGGGCCTTGAGCGAAGTGGATTGGCGGAGGCGCGCGAGGCCGTGGCGCAGGATTTCGTTGAACATCTCCCAGATCACAATGGAGGGGTGGTTGCGGTCGCGGCGCACCATCTCCGTGACTTCGTTTTCGATGCGGGTGCGGGTATAGGGGGTGATCTGCGGCCAGTTGTCCATGCACTCGATGGGCAGGGCGCCGAAGAAGAGGACCCCCATCTCGTCGGCCAGGTCGTAGACACAGCTGGGTTGCGGCTTGCGCCAGGGCCTGACCACGTTGATGTTGCCTTCCTTGATCAGCTCGAACTCCCGCCGCAACAGGTCCGGGTCGCGCGGGTAGGCCAGCGAGTGGGGGTAGAAGGCTTCGTTGAACGTGTACTTGAGGATGAGCTTGCGGCCGTTGAGGTGGAAGTGCTTGCCCTTGACCGTGAACTCGCGGAACCCGAACCGCACCGTTTGGGTGTCCGATACGGTGCCGTTCAGGCGCACCGTGACCCGCAGCCGGTACAGGTTGGGTTCCTCCGGACTCCACAGGCGGTGGTTGGGCACGGTCAGCGAACAGGCGGCCGGCACAGTGCCAGGATGTACACCGAGGGTTTGATGGAGTGTTGCCTCCGGTTCCTGTCCGTCCGCGGCGCCGATCGTCCAGGTCAGGTCCACCTGTTGGGTTGCCTCGGAGGTGTTGTGCAGGACCAGGTCGACGGCCGCCTCGCCGGTGTCAATCCGGCCGCGCACGAACAGGTCGTCCAGGTAGATGCAGTCCGTGGCCAGCAGGGATACCGACTGCCAAATGCCGCCGGCGATGGCGCCGCGCCAGTGCGGCATGTCGTCCCGACCCAGGCCGTCAATCACGACATCCCGCGTGATCAGGGGTGTGATCACGCGCACCACGATGAAGTTGTCCTCGCCGGGCCGAAGCAGATCGCCGATCTCCAGGTCGAATCCGATGTATCCACCCTCGTGGGCGCCGGCCGCCTCGCCGTTGACCCAGACCTCGGCCCGATAGTTGACCGCGTCAAACCGGATGCGGATGGTCTTGTTCGACCAGTCCTCCGGAACCTGCACGAAGCGGCCGTACCAGGCCACACCCTCGTAATCCAGTCGGAACTCCTCCAGGCAGGCGGGCACGCTCACGGTTTCCGGTTCAGGGTGGGCGAGAAAGGACTCCGCCTGCTCCCAGTGCAGCGGGCGGCCCTTGTTGTCGTCGTCGAAAATGACCTGCCAGTCGCCGTCCAGGGAAAGAGCACGCGTCATGGTGGAATTTACTCCGTATGCGGTGGGGTGGGGGGACACGATCCAGGCGATGGGTTGATGGGAAGGGGAATCCCCGCGGCACTATACCCCCCTGTGCCGAATCCGCCAGACCAAGGGACACCGCCCTGGACCGCCTGCCGGAGTCGGCAGGCGGTTGTTCGCAGCCCAGCCTGTGCCGATGGACGGGGATCGGACCCCGCCTTGAAGGCCGCGACTGTCTATTTCGGCGGGTTTGCCGTTGGGTGATAATGGATTCTGCCCGATCCTCACAATCATCCAAGCCCCGGTCGGCGGAGGCTGGCCCGCTTCCCTTGCCGCCCGCGTCCCGTTATCGGTTGCGGTCGGCGGTGGTCCGGCCCGCTCCGGCTTTCTACCTGCATATCGCCCCGGATGGTTCAGTTCCGCAGGATAGGGCGTGCAGTTCAGCACCAGGAGGTGCTTCATGAAGATCCGTGTCCGGCATGTGCCGGTATTGACGTCCGTGTTGCTGTTGATGATGTTGGTCCTGGCGGCCTGCGGCGGTGCGGCGGAGGAACCGGAAGCCGTGCCTGCCGACACCGCCGCCGACGAGAGTATGGCGATGGAAGAGAGCCGGGAGGCCCCGATGTTGGCGGCCATGGTCGCGGACGGCGAGCTGCCGCCCCTGGATGAACGGCTGCCCAAGAACCCGATGGTGGTTCCGGTGACCGAATCGATTGGCCAGTACGGCGGTACCTGGCGTTCCGGCCTGCTGGGCCAGGCGGATGCGCCGTGGGTAATCCGCACCATGGCCTATGAACCGACCATGCGCTGGAAGCCGGACCTGACGGGCACCATTCCGAACGTGGCGGAGTCCGTCACGGTCAACGATGAAGGCACGGAGTTCACCTTCGGCCTGCGCGAAGGCATGCGCTGGTCCGACGGCGAACCCTTCACGGCCGACGATGTCCTCTTCTGGTACGAAGCGCACATCGTCAACGACGAGGTCAGCCCGGTGAAGCCGCTGTGGATGCGCCCGGGTGGTACCTTGGGCGAAGTCACCAAAGTCGATGACTATACGGTCCAGTTTTCCTTCGGGGCGCCGCACGGCCTCTTCCTGTCGCAGCTGGGCAGCCAACGCACCTTCGCCCCCGCCCACTACCTGTCGCAGTTCCATCCGGACTTCGACGACGCCGAAGCCGTGCAGGCCATCGTGGACGACATGCAACTGGCCAACTGGGCGGCCCTTTGGGGCAATCGGCGCAACATCCTCAACAACGTCGACCTGCCGGTGGTGTTCGGCTGGCACCTGACCCAGCCCGCCTCCTCGGCGACGCAGATGGTGTCCGAGCGCAACCCCTACTACTGGAAGGTCGATCCGGAAGGCAACCAGCTCCCCTACATCGACAAGCTGGTCTACCCGATCGTGGAAAGCGTCGAGGTGCAGGTCCTCAAGGCCCTCAACGGCGAAGTGGACATGCAGGACCGGCACATCGCCACGCCCGGCAACAAGGCACAGTTCTTCGACGGTAAGGAGGCCGGTGACTACGACTTCTTCACTGTGGAGTACGCCTGGGAAACCCCCGTCTCGATGGGCCTGAACCTGGCCCACCCCGATGAGAACCTGCGCTCCATCTTCCTGGAGAAGGACTTCCGCATTGCGCTGTCCTTGGCCTTTGACCGCCAGGCCATCATCGACGTGATTTATATCGGCGACGGCGAGCCGCGCCAGCCGGCGCCCCTGGCCGAATCTCCCTGGTTCAACGAGCAGCTGGCCTACCAGTACACCGAGTTCGACCAGGACCAGGCCAATGCGCTACTGGACGGCCTGGGCTATGCCATGGGATCGGACGGCGTGCGCTTGGGACCGGACGGCGAGAAGATCAGCTTTGACATCAACGTCATCGCCGCCTTCGAGCCCTGGGCCGAGATCATGAACCTGGTGGCCGGCTACTGGTCCGACGTGGGCGTCGAGGCCAACGTGGTGCAGCTGGAGCGCTCGCTCTTCTATGAGCGCAAGGCAGCCTACGACTACGACATGGCGGTCTGGACCGGCGCCGACGGCATTGCCCTGGTCATGGATCCCCGCTCCTACTTCCCGTTCAGCACGGAATCGCTGTTCGGCGTCGCCTGGGCCGACTGGTGGCGTTCCGGCGGCAGCAAGGGCGTGGAGCCGCCGGCTGCGGCCCAGCAGCAGCAGGCCCTCTACGATGAACTGGCCGTCACGGTCGATCCGGCCGAGAAGGACCGCATCATGAACGAGATCCTGGACATCGCCGCGGAGCAGTTCTGGATCTTCGGCCTGACCAAGTACTACAAGGGCTACGGCATCGTCAAGAACAACTTCAAGAATGTTCCGGACACCGTCTGGCAGTGGCATGTCTCGGCAGCCCCGGCCCAGACCAACCCCGAGCAGTACTACATAGAACAATAGGCGGACAAGCTTCGCCGGGGCTGCGGGCGCAACGGTGCCCGCAGCCCTCGAACCCTGCAACCGGTGGGCAGGTCCCGCGGGGCCTGCCCCTGAACCTGGACCATGCTTCGCTACATCCTGCGACGCCTTCTGTTGATGATCCCGACCCTGTTCGGAATCTCCATCATTGCATTCATCATCATCCAGTTGCCGCCCGGCGACTACCTGACCACGGTCATCGCGCAGCTGAGCGCCGCCGGCGACCTGGTCGAGGAGGATGTGATCGCCGGCCTCAAGGCCCGGTACGGACTGGACCGGCCCATGCACGTGCAGTACCTGAAGTGGATGGGCAACATCATGCTGCGCGGCGACTTCGGCACGTCGTTTGAATGGGACGTGCCGGTGGGCGATCTGATCTGGTCGCGGCTCGGCCTGACCGTCGCCCTGTCCCTCGCCACGCTGCTGTTCACGTGGGCCGTGGCCTTTCCCGTGGGCATCTACGCCGCGGTGCGCCAGTACTCCTGGGGCGACTACTTCTTTACGGGCATCGGCTTCGTGGGGCTGGCTATCCCCAACTTCCTGCTGGCGCTGGTGCTCATGTACGTGGCCTTCAAGTACTTTAACCAGAGCGTGGGCGGCCTCTTCTCCCCCGACTTTGTGGAGGCGCCCTGGACCTGGGCGCGGGTCCAGGACATGCTGGGCCACCTCTGGGTGCCAATGGTCATCCTGGGCACCGCCGGCACCGCCGGTCTGATCCGCATCATGCGCGCCAACCTGCTGGACGAGCTGCGCAAACCCTATGTCAAGACCGCCCGCGCCAAGGGCCTGTCGGAACTCCGCCTGCTGCTCAAGTATCCGGTGCGTGTGGCCCTCAACCCCTTTGTGTCCACGATCGGCCTGACCCTGCCGATCCTAATTTCGGGCTCCGCCATCGTCTCGGTGGTGCTCAGCCTGCCGACCTCGGGCCCCCTTCTGCTGCGGGCCCTGATTGCCCAGGACATGTACCTGGCCGGCAGCTTCATCCTGCTGCTGGGCGTCATCACGGTGCTGGGCACCCTGCTGTCCGACCTGCTGCTGGCCTGGCTGGACCCCCGCATCCGCTTCGACGACTGAATCCCGGACCGCGCCTGCCATGATCGCCCGCGTACCGGCGCCGGATCACCAAGAGGCCATCAACGTTGCCACCCAGTGGCAGTTGATGTGGTGGCGTTTCCGCAAGCATCGGCTGGCCATGACCTCGCTGGTGATCGTGATCCTGATCTATCTGGTCGCGCTGCTAGCCGAGTTCCTGGCCCCCTTCACCCCGGACGAGTTCCGGGCGGACTACACCTACGCGCCGCCGCAGCGTCTGCACCTGTTCCTGGAGACGGAGAACGGGCTGCGGTTCCAGCCCTGGGTGTACGGCTACAAGGTGGAAATCGAGGAGGAGGCCCTGCGCCGGGTGTTTGTCCCGGACGAGGAGGTGATTCACGAGATCGGGTTCTTTGTTTCCGGTGTGCCCGTTAGGCTCTTCGGCTTTCTCGAGACGGACCGCCACCTGGTCGGTCCCAAGGAGCCGGAGGCACCCATGTTCCTGTTCGGAGCGGACAAGCTGGGCCGTGATCTGCTGACGCGCATGATCTACGGAACGCGCATCTCCATGTCGATCGGGTTGGTGGGCGTGGCCCTCAGCCTGATCCTGGGCATCCTGCTGGGCGGGATCTCCGGTTTCCTGGGCGGGCAGGTGGACAACATCATCCAGCGGGTCATCGAATTCATCCGCTCGGTGCCGACCATCCCGTTGTGGATGGGGCTGGCGGCGGCCCTGCCCACGGACTGGCCGCCCCTGCGCATCTACTTCGGCATCACCGTCATCCTCTCCTTCATCGGCTGGACCGAGTTGGCGCGCGTGGTCCGAGGTCGCTTCCTGGCCCTGCGCACCGAGGACTTCGTGATTGCCGCCCACTTGGATGGTGTGGGTCAGATGCGAATTATCCTGCACCACATGGTGCCCTCGTTTCTGAGCCACATCATTGCGGCGCTGACGCTGGCCATTCCCAACATGATCCTGGCGGAAACTTCGCTCAGCTTCCTGGGACTGGGCCTGCGACCGCCGATTGTGAGCTGGGGGGTCTTGCTGCAGGAGGCCCAGAACATCCGCACCGTGGCGACCGCGCCCTGGCTGTTTGCCACCGGCGGCGCGGTCTTCATTGCCATCCTGGCCCTTAACTTCGTGGGCGACGGCCTGCGCGATGCGGCGGATCCCTATGCCCGCTGAACGACCGTCGCCGTCCGCGGACGACCTGCTGCTGGAGGTCCGGGACCTGCATGTCCACTTCCCGCTGGACGAGGGCACGGTCAGGGCCGTGGCCGGCGTGGACTTCGACGTCTACCGCAACCGCACCCTGTGCGTGGTGGGCGAGAGTGGTTGCGGCAAGAGTGTTTCCGCACAGTCCATCCTGCAGCTGGTGGACCGCCCGGGGCGGATTGTCCAGGGCCAAATCCGGTTCCACCAGCACGACGCGGACGGGGGCGTGACCGTCACTGACCTGGCAAGCCTGCGCTCTTCCAGCCGGGCCATGCGGTCCATCCGCGGCCGCCACATCGGGATGGTGTTCCAGGAGCCCAACACCTCCCTCAGCCCCATCCACACGGTCGGCAACCAAATCTCCGAGGTGATCCAGTTGCATCTGGGCGCGGACGAGGACACGGCCCGGCGGCAGGGCATCGAAATGCTGGAACGGGTCGGCATCGCGCGTCCGGCGCAGAACTATGATGCCTACACGTTTGAATTGTCCGGAGGGATGCGCCAGCGGGTGATGATTGCCATGGCGCTGGTCTGCAGTCCGGCCTTGCTGATCGCCGACGAACCGACCACCGCCCTGGACGTCACGACCCAGGCCCAGATCATGTCCCTGCTGCAGGAGCTGCAGGCGGACTTCGGCATGGGGGTGATGCTGATCACCCACGATCTGGGGGTGGTGGCCGAAATGGCGGACGACGTGGTGGTCATGTACCTGGGCCAGGTCGCCGAGTACGGGGACGTGGACCGCATCTTCCATGCCCCGACCCATCCCTACACCAAGGCCCTGCTGCGCTCCATTCCCAATCTCGACTTCGACCAGGACATCCGCCTGGACTCCATTCGGGGCATGGTGCCGGATCCCTTCCACCGTCCCGCCGGCTGTCCCTTCGGTCCCCGCTGCGACGAGGTCATCGAGGGGCGCTGCGAGGCCGAGAATCCTCCGGCCTTCAGCCTGGCGGAGGGCGGATCCGTGCGCTGCCTCCACTACGAGGAGGTAACGTTGTCATGAGCGGGACCAACGGCACGCTGCTCTCCGTGCGCAACCTGTCGATGTTCTTTCCCGTGCGCGGCGGTTTCCTGCAGGGGCACAGGGGGGAGGTCCGGGCCGTCGACGACGTTTCGTTCGACATCCAGGTCGGCGAGACCCTGGGCCTGGTAGGGGAGAGCGGCTGTGGCAAGACCACCACGGGCCGCTGCATCCTACGTGTCGTGGCGCCGACCGCCGGCGAACTGTGGTACCACCCCCGGGAAGGGGAACCGGTCGATCTGGCCCGGCTCGACACCGCGGGGCTCCTGCCGTGGCGGCAGGAGATCCGGATGATCTTCCAGGATCCCTTTGCCTCGCTCAATCCGCGGCTGCCCGTGCTCGAGATCGTGGGGGAGTGCCTGAAGGTCAACCGCGGCCTGCGCGGCTCCGCCCTGGAGGACCGGGTGGCCGAACTGCTGGGCCTGGTGGGGCTGCGCCCGGAGTACATGCGGCGCTATCCCCACGCCTTCTCCGGCGGCGAGCGCCAGCGGATCGGTATTGCCCGCGCCCTGGCCCTCAATCCACGCCTGGTGGTGGCGGACGAGGCGGTCTCCGCCCTTGATGTCTCGGTGCGTTCCCAGACCCTGAACCTGCTGCAGGATCTGCAGAACGAGATGCAGTTGACCTACCTCTTCATCTCCCACGACCTGAGTGTCGTCCGCTATGTCTGCAATCGGGTGGCGGTCATGTACGTGGGCAAGCTGGTGGAGCTGGCCGACACCCGTTCCCTGTTCCTGACTCCGCAGCATCCCTACACCGAGGCCCTGTTGTCCTCGGTGCCCAAGCCGGATCCCCGCATTCGCAGCCAGCGGATCGTGCTGGAGGGGGATGTGCCCGATCCGGCGCAGCCGCCGTCCGGCTGCCACTTCCATCCGCGCTGCCGCTACGCGGTGGATCGCTGTGCCGAGGAAACCCCGCCCTTGCGCGAGACGGCCGGCGGGCATCATGTTGCCTGCCACCTGGCGGACGAGATTGAGCTGGCCGGCATTCAGGGCTAGGTTCCCGGACACTGGCAACCGGGCGGCCAGAGGTCCCGGATGGTTACAGTCGCCCAGAACTTTCCCAACCGGCAGCAACCTTGATTTTGTGTCCCTGTCTTGACCGCCGTACTCACTGATGGGGCAAGTCTGGCCCCCAGTGGTGGTTATCCCTTCAGCGCGCCGGCGGTCGTGCCCGCAAGATAGTAGCGTCGCACCAGAAGGGCGCACACGGCAATCGGCAAAGTGCCGACCACGCCAGCCGCGAACATGGGCGCGAACTGGAAGGATCCGTAGGTCAGGAAAAAGTCGATGGTTGTCGGCAAGGTGCGCGCCTTTGTACTGGTGAGGAAGAACGCAATTACAAATTCGTTCCAGGCACCGATGAAAATGAATATTCCCGTTGTGAAGAAGCCGGGGAGCAGGAGTGGCATGGTGATTCGCCCGAAGGCACCCAACAGGGTACACCCATCCACCCGGGCCGACTCCTCCAGCTCTTGCGGAACGTCGGAAATGAAAGTGCGCAGCATCCAGACGGCAAATGGAACGTTCCATGGGAGATAAAAGAAGATCAGTCCCAAGTGGGTGTCGTTCAGGCCGAGTTGATTGGCCATGACCAGAAAGGGGTAAACCAGGGCGATGAGGGGAGCCACCATGATGGCAATCAACAAATAGGCCAACCAGTCCTGGCCCCAGAAGCGAAAGCGCGCAAAGCTATAGGCGGCCGGAATGGCCAGCAGCACCGAGAGCAGTGTGGTGGCCGTTGCCACAATGGTGCTGTTCCTTAGATAGAAGGAAATGTTTACATCTTCAAAAACCTGTCTGTAATTCAGGAGTGTCAAGGGGCTGAAGAAACGGGGCGGATAGGCCTGAATGTCCCCAGGATGTTTGAATGACCACACGATCAGATACAGGTACGGAGCCAGGAACAGCAGGAAGATGATCCAGACAACCAGGGAACCCACCAGGGGGTCCAGGCCGCGTCGCCACTTCCTGCGGGCCCCGGCTGGGTGGGATTGCTCGTTCATGGCGATGAGCTTTCCATCACTTCCCGGGAACGATAGGCAAAACGGACAAACGCGAACGTAACCAACAGGGTCAGGGCCGCCAAAATGACGCTGAGGGCTGCGGAACGGCCAATGTTGCGCGAAAGGAAGAGCGCTCGGTAAATGCTGATGCCTAGGATTTCGGTAGCCGAACCTGGTCCGCCCGTAAACATCGTGTAGACAATGTCAAACGACTTGAGAATCCAAAGCACCCGAATCATGGAGGTTACGACAATGATGGGTCTCAGATAGGGCATTGAAATGTGCCAAAATCGATACCAGCCGGATGCTCCATCGATGGCCGCAGCTTCAAGGATTTCGGCTGAAATCGCCCGTAGCCCGGCGAAGAGGGAGATTACAAAAAAGGGTGTGAACTGCCAGATCTCAATCAGAATCACGGCAGGCATGGCCCATGTGGCGGTGTACCAGTCGATTCTGAGGCCAACCAGCCCCAAAAAGTAGCTCAACATGCCATTGGGGTACATGTACATGCGCCACATCATGCCTACCATCACGGGCATCAGCAGCGTCGGTATCATGAATCCGGTGAGGACAACCTGTCGCCCGAACACATGCCGCCGGTTGAGCAGGACGGCGATTGCCAACCCCAGGACAAGCTCGCACACGATACTCGTGCCCGCGTACACAAGGGTCAGGCGGAGGGAGTGGAACAGGGTCGAGGACTGAGATGTGATCAGCCATTGGTAATTCGCCAGGCCATCCCACTCGGCGGTTTCGTAGCTCTTCCCAAACGACCAGTTGAGAAAGCTGTACTGGAACATCCTCAGGGTGGGATAGAGCAGGACTCCGCAACTGGCGATGACGGCCGGGACAAGGCAGAGGTAAGGCAGCCACAGCCTGAGCGACCGACGGCGGCCGGCGCTCGGCCTGGTCGCCGCCAATGCATTGGTCGCGGTGCCGCGCATGTCGTCCACGCTTGGTGGTTGCCCGCCCGACTAACAAAAGGGCCAGGGGACCGGTACCGGTCCCCTGGCCCGCGAGAACAAATGGGGAATGGCTGTTGATCGAGGCGGATCAGCTATTTCTGGGCCAGAATCTCGTCCATCCCGGATTGAATGTTCTCGACTGCCTCTTCAGCTGAGATTTCCTCCGCGATCGCGCGTGAGACGTTGACGGACCAGACATTGAGATACTCCAACACCCATTCAACCTGAGGGGTGGCGAAGTATCGGTTGGCATAGGCTGCGGCAGCCTGGTCCAAACCCAACAGTGTAGCTTCGATGTAAGGCCATTTCTCCTGGTTGGCAGGATCTTCCATGGCGGAGCGCCGTACAGGAGCGCCTCCATTCTCCAGCAGCAAATCCTGGTTGGCCCTGCCCAACATCCATTGCATGAAGGCATAGGCTGCGCCCTTGTTCCCACTGGAGGCGGTCATGGCCACGCCGTGGGCGAAAGTTTGATTGAAACTGCCGTTCGGTCCGGCCGGCAACGGGGCAAAACCGGTCAGGTCGGTCACGATGCTCTCGTCGGGATTCAGGACCCCGGGCGAGAGCACCGAGGCTTCGATGGACATGGCCGCGAAGCCCTGTTTGTACTGGTTGATGGCATCGAACGGATCGAAGGATGCAATCCCCGGCACGCCATGCTTGGCTATCTCGGTTTCCCACGCGATTGCTGCCACCGCGCCCTCTTTCCTTGCCAGGACAGCGGGTGTCACCTGGTCATCCAAATCCACGATTTGCCCACCAAAGGGGAAGACAATGATGGACCAAATCCAGTTTCCACCTCCCAGGGCCGGTCGCCCGCGGAAGGAAATCCCATGGACGGTGCGCCCGTCTTCCACAATCCCCTGATCGTTGATGAACTTGGCGGTTTCCAGCATTTCATCATAGGTGGCCGGGACTGTCAGGCCCAATTCGTCAAAAATATCGGTCCGATAAAACAGCAGTGCCACTTCACCGCTTATGGGCACTGCATAACGGCTGCCGTCCTGGACTGAAGTAAACATCATGGTGTAGCCGGGATGCAGGTCATCCCAGTCCAACCAGGCTTCGGTTGCCACTTCCATTTCGTCATTGAGCCAGGCGTCCAGGGGTTCCAGGTAACCCAGGTTCCAGTATTCCGGAGCCTGGACTTCGGCCGTCATGACCAGATCGTAGGAGTTGGCCCCGGACGTAATGTCCAGGACAAATTTGTCCCTGACTTTGGCCAAGTCGGTTTCGTCATAGACTACGGTGACTCCCGTCAAATCCTCCCATTCGGCGGTGATCGCCTTCATGGCATTCAGGGTGGGATGCGCAAACCCGAGCATGTTGAGGGTAGTGCCTCCATAGGCGTCTCGGATTTCCGCGGCCCAGGTCAATAGCTCGTCCGAATAACGGTCATCATACTGGCTTGTGTCGATCGGTGCCTCTGCGGGAACGGAGGGCGCCGCCGGCACACAACCGGCCAGCGCAACAACCAACACCAGGCTGAAGCAGGCGATCATCCAATTTCTGGCGTACAACATCGTCAATCTCCCTTGACTTCAAAGAGCGGACAGCAGAGAGGTCAAAACCCCCCAATCACTTCTCGGTTGCCGCCGACGGCGAGCGACGGTTGCCATGCAGAGCCGGTAGGCTAGGCAACCATGCGTTCCGCTTGTCGGAATGCATTCACATCAACTCTTTCACCTCCCGCACAGCATTATCTCGTCCTGGTGCCCTCATACACGGTTCATGTGAATGGGCCAGACCTTGCGGCCGCGGCGAAACTTCCGGAATCGGACAGGCATCATCCCGTTACGAAACCGGAATGCCGTAAACCCTCGCCGCGGTCTTGCCCATGGTCCAGGCACGATCCTCCGGATCGGGAATGGCCACTTCGTGGTTTTTCACCACGCCCTGCAGGTGGTGCCACGGCCAGTCCGAACCCATGGAGACGCGGTCTGCCCCGATCACCTCTACGAATTTGTTGATCCACCAACTGGGCATGAACGACGTGTCGACAATGATGTTGGGGGTACGGGCCGCCACGAGCAGGCCATCCCCAGCAGCCCATTCACAGCCCCCATGCGCCATGAAGACGGTAACGTTGGGGAACGAGCGGGCCATTTCCTCAGTCTGCAATGGCGTGGTGAGAGGATTGTCACCCAAGGTGTGCATCACCACCGGCAGGCTGTGTTCGTCAAGGATTTCGAAGAGTGGATCCAGCAGCACATGGTCCGAGTTGGCATGTTGATGCCACCAGCCGTGCAACTTCAGGCCCCGCACCCCCAGGTCCTCAACACAGCGCCGAAACTCGTCCGCGGCGTTGAGCTGCCGAGGATTGCACCAGGCCAGACTGACGATACGGTCCGGATATCGGTTCTGAATACTAGCCTGATAATCATTGTCCAAATCCAGATAGCCGAAAGTGACCCCCATGTCAATACCAGCCGCGTCCATGTCGCGAAGATAGTCTTCGACAGAATTGGCAGGAGTGCCGGCGATGATCGCCCGGTGGCGGACATCCTTTGCGACAGGGCCAACATGGGCATGACTATCTATAATCATTGTGTGTCTCTCCAGCAAGCTGTAGGCAGGAATGCAGGTGGTTGTAATCTAGTCGTATGTTGACGGGCAGGTTCGGCTGCTCGCGCTTGCCTATTGTCTGAAATTGTGCATTTTTCGATCAACGCCAACTGGGCGTTGATCATGCTGTGCAGAACGCGCGTGGAAACCTGTGGTTTGGCCGGCAGCAAGGCCAGACAGCTGCCGGTTGCAGTTGCCAAGTGTGGACTCAATCATGGTGGCCCCATGCATATGCAGCTTGCTGCTTGCCAATTCATCACCCTACCGCTTTGGTACGGGGCTGTCAAACCCATTTTGGGGCGTACCGGTGCCTGCGGCAGCACCCTTGCCGAGTACCGCGTCACTGAGGCTGGATCGGACACCTGACTGACATTGCAGCATTGGGTGTTCGGGCAGGGCGGATTCGATCCCTGCACGGTTGTGCACTCAGGTCCGACAGCGTGGATTGCCGCCAGCACGTCCTGTACGACCAGGATCTGAGCCGCCGGGACCTGTGGTCGCAGACAGTGAACCCGGGGCCGGTATCCCGGGACCCTGGAACATGTCGGCCTCGCGCGTCCGGCGCAGAACTACGACGCCCACACCTTCGAGCTGTCCAATGGTATGCGCCGGCGGGTGATGATTGCCATGGTGTTGGTCGGCAGTCTGGTCCCCCTGCCGCTCGGTCCGCTCCTGCCACCGCTGTGGGTGCCAAGCGTGCCGGGGCGGCGAGTTGATCATCGCGACGGGCCCTTGGGTCTAAAGTACCCAACGGAACACAGTGCTCCTGGCTTGGGAGCAGGTGAGGTACAACATGAGTTGTGGAACGATGAAGGCACGGCAATTTGCCATTGCCAAGCCTTGAGGAGCTTGGTCGTGAGTGAACCTCCCATGACAGCAGTGGTGTTGCCCGTCCCCGAATCCGTTGCGGAGAAGACCTTTTCAGTCAGGGTGCCAACTTGGGACACACCGGAATTTCCTGCTGAACGGCCCAGGGAAGAAGAAATGCTTGCAGGTCGGCACCAACTCATCGTCGTGTACCTGATCGAAGCCCTGGTTGCGATCCTGCGCAAGTGGAACCGGCCGTTCGAAGTGGTGACGGAACGTGGCCTGTACTTCGAGTTGGATGGCAAGTGGAGCCACTGTGATCCCGACATCATGGTCCTGCCCTTCGAGTTGGAGGGGGATGGTGCGGTGCGGCTCAGGGACATGCCCCAGGCACCCCTGTGCGTGTTCGAAATCGCTTCCCCCGAGACGGTGAACAAGGAATTGGCACAGAAGAAGGAGTGGTATGCCGGGATGGGGATCGCCGAGTATTGGATGGTGGATCCCGTCAGTGAACCGACGGAAACGGTCCGCATGGGGGCAATCCTGGACGGCGGACCGTTGCAAGGTTGGCAGTTGGGGCCCGACGGTCGCTATCAGGCCTTGTCGGTGGCTTGGCGGGACGAGGAACGGTCCTGGGTGGGGTATTCACCGGTCCTGCGCCATGAACTGATTCTGTCGGAGGTGCTGCATGGTCGGCTCCGGGATGGCGGATTTCGCTTAAGGGAACCCGTGACGAAAGTACCGGTGCGCCCGCACGAAGAAATGCTTGAGGACCATGAGGCGCTACAGTCCGACCACGGGGAACTGCGGTCCGATCATGAGACGCTGGCTGCAAGCTACAAGGATGCGATCGCGGATCGCGAAGCGTTGATTTTCAACCTGGTTGCGGCCACCTTTGATCAGGACACTGCGCAGCGGATGAGGGTGTTCCTGGCACAGGCCGGGGCACCTCTGCCCGACACCGGTCTCATCATGACCTGGCTGGCTGGAGGCGAAAGCTCACAGTTTCTGTCCGAGGTGCGCAGGCACTGCGGGTTGACCGATGAGGAATGGCGCCCCACCGGAGACTGACGAACAATCCCAGGGTTGGTGTGGGTCCCATCCAAAACCCGCGGTTGCCCCGTTACCCAATGTTGTGAGCGTCAGCTTGATGCCCTGAGAGTTCCGGTTCGCCGGGACGGGAGGTCCGCTGCGAGGCGCGGGTCATCCTCGACGTTGCCACCACCTGTTGCCTGTGGTGTTGGGAGGGGACGGGAAGGCCGTGGCCCCGGACGTTGCTGTTGGTCTCGGTCATGGCTGCGAATCACAACAGCACCATGCTCCGCCGCACAGGGTATGTCTGCGCCAGGTCCTGTCCCGGTGGAGTGCAATTGCCCGGGCCGGGCCCGAAGCTCCCACGGAACAGCTGTGTCTATGTCACAATGGCGGGCCGTCTCATGGGGGGCGCACAATGTCGGTTTGCAAGAGGACGCAGTGTTGGGCAACAGCTTCAGGCGCCTGATGGACTACACATCGGCCAACCGGGTCGACAAGTACTTTCTGGTGTACCTGGTCTGGGCTCTGGCCACCGCGGCATGGGTGTGGCCCCTCCTGACCGCGCCCCAGTCCATGGCGGGCATGCTGGATATGCTCGGTGTGCACCGGTTCACCATTTCCGCCATTCAACGTTTCGGTTTCGTGTTGCTGGGCCTGGCGTGGCTGGTGGCAACCCTGTGGACCGAACACTATCTGCGCACCAGCGTGTCCAGGCAGCGCGTGGTGCGTTCGGTGGTACGCGTGGTCATCGTTACGATCGTCGTATTCATCATCACGACCCTGGTGCAGTTGTCCCCGGTCCTCATCCAACTGATCTGAGACCTCGCCCGGATAACCGGCCCTTTCGGCCCCACGGACTGAATCCGCATGATGTCCGCTTTGCCCAGCCAGCCCAACCTGCTGTTTCTGATGGCGGATCAGATGCAGGCGGCCGTGCTGGATGAGGGCAACCCCTGCCTGACTCCCAACTTTGCGGCCCTGCAGGCGCGGGGCATCCGGTTCACGCGGGCCCACACGCCCAACGCGATTTGCTCGCCGGCCCGCGCCAGCCTCATGACGGGCCTGTTGCCGCACAACCACAACGTGTGGACCGTGACTCATACGGTCCGGCCGGATCGAGCCGTCCTGCGCCCGGCGCGACACTGGGCCGAGGAGTTGAGGCAAGCCGGCTACCGTACCGGCTACTTCGGCAAGTGGCATGTCGAGCACACGGAGGAACCGGGTCGTTTCGGTTGGGAGACCACGGCCACAGCAGCATCGCCCCAGGTGGTCGAGGCGGTGGGTAGGGCTCGTCAAGGGATGTCCGAGGGCCGCTGGCAACACGAGGGCTGGCTGACGCCAAGGCCCGGTTACGCACCCCACCGGTTCTGTGGTGTGACCGAAGTTCCGCCGGAAGAGAGGGGTCTCGGCATCCATGTGTCCAACGCCGCCTCGTACCTGGCCGACGTGACGACGGGGCAGGATCCCTGGGCGTGTTTCGTAAGCGTCCTTGAGCCGCACGACCCGTTTTTCACCGGGCAGGAAGCCTTCGATCGGTACAAGGGCCTGGATGTGCCGGTCTCGCCCACGTTGCGGGACGACTTGGGGGGCCGCCCGGAGATCTATGCGCGGGCTCGGGCGCCTTGGCATGGCTGGAGCGAGGAGGACCACCGGAACGCAACAGTCTGCTACTACGCTTCCGTTACGGAGATCGACACGCTCTTCGGGCAGTTGCTGGATCAGCTGGAGGCGGCGGGACAGGCGGACAACACCATTGTTGTCCTAACCTCCGATCACGGCGACGCGCTGGGGGCCCACGGCCTCTACTGCAAGAACTTCGGTGCCGGCGAAGAGATTTACCGGGTGCCGATGGTGATGGCCGGGCCGGGCATCAAGGCCGGGCAGGAATCCGATGTCCTGGTGGGGCTGCAGGATCTGTATCCCACGCTGCTGGATCTGCTGGGGCTGGACAGCCCGGAAAACCCGGACAGTTCTTCGTTTGCGGACCTCTGTCGGGCCGACTGCGAACAGTTGACGGACGATCGGTGCGGATATGCGGAATATGAGGGCACCCGCTTCCAACTGACCCAACGAATCCTGTGGGACAGCGACTGGAAGTACGTCTTCAACGGCTTCGCCCACGACGAGATGTACAACCTGGCCGAGGACCCGCACGAGGAGCGGAACCTGCTGGCCGCCCCTGGTCGCAGGCATGGCGAAGCCGATCGTCTGCTGTCCCGGATTTGGGGCTGCATCCGGGAGACGGGGGACCTGACTCTGCTCAACTCGCAGTACCCAGTGTTGCAGATTGGTGCTGTCGGACCGGAAGCCGATTTGTAGATCCTGCACCGGGTGCTACAGGGCCAACGGGCGGGTCCGGAAACTGCATGTAGTCCCAGAACACCACTTCACCGACCGGGTTTCGAATGGGCAGTACCGTGGCTGGTATTGGTCATGTAGGTACACGGCGGGAGCTTGGGCCTACACGGGATTTGGAACCTGCCAGTCAATTACGGAACCAAGCAGTTCCGGGGTCTGGCGATTGAGGATGCGGGCGCACCATTCCGGCATGTCCTCGACCAGAATTTTGTGGGAAATGGTCTTGTGCCAGGGCAGTACGCCCAGGGCCATCTGGTTGAGGACCGCTTCGCGGCACGGTTCCAGACCGTCGTCGCAAGGGTAGTAGGCCGTGAGGCGGCGGTGATGGGCCGGCATGAAGCGCGTGGCGACGGGTGCTTCGCCGTAGACAGCCAGGTAGACGAACTTGCCGTGCATGCGGACAAGGGAGATGGCCTGATCGATGAGGGATCCCACGCCGGTGCCCTCGAAGGAGACGTCCACGCCGTCCGAACCCGTAATCGCCCTGACCTGCTCCAGCACGTCGCCATCGGCCGGATTGACGACGGCCGCGGCGCCGAACTGCCGGGCCAGATCCAATCGGTTCGGCATCATGTCAATGGCAATAGGCTTGGCCCCGCGCAGGAAACAGGCGGCCACCACGCCCAGGCCAATTAGGCCGACTCCCTGGATCGCCACCCAGTCCCCCATGCGCACACCGGCCATGTCCACGGCGTTGAGGCCGACCGCAGGCATGACGAACATGGAAGCCGTGGCGCCATCGACTCCCTCCGGCAGGGGCTCGACCCTTTGCTTTTCCGAATGGATGACGTGGCTGGCCCAGGTGCCGCTTCGCTGCAGGACCTCCTCGCCGTCGATCTCCATGGGCATGGTGCTGGTCCGGAAGTAGACCGGGTCGCCGGGCTGGAACCGCTCGGCCTCCGGTCCCACGGCCTCAATGCGGCCGGTGCCCTGGTAGCCCAGGACCATGGGGAATTCCCCGTAGTAGCGCGTGCCGCGCACGGCCGTGAACTCCGTGCCGACGCTGATGCCGGAGTAGTGGGTCCGGATCAGGACTTCGTCGCCAACCAGATTGGGAACGGGAAAGGTGCCCACATGGAAGGTCTTGTCTTCGTTCACATAGACGGCGGTGGCCTGCATGGTTCAAGGCTCCTTGATGGCGGAACGCAAAGACGGAATGGGTGACCCCATCCCTAATTCAGCGGATAGACGGGTTCGTTGCCGGAGAGTACGTTTACGATATCCTGCGAGGCCTTGACCTGCATGTCCGTCTTGGCGGCTTCCGAATACCAGGCCGCGTGCGGGGTCACGATGACATTGGGCTCGTGCAGAAGCGGATGGTCCTCCGGTGGGGGTTCCGTTTCGAAAACGTCCAGGGCGGCACCCGCGATCGTGCCGTTGCGGACGGCCGCGAGCAGGGCCTCCTCGTCGATCAAGGGTCCACGGGCCGTGTTGATGATCCGGGCCGTCGGCTTCATGGCGGCCAGGGCTTCGGCATTGATGATGTGGCGGGTTTCCGGCATGGAGGGAACGTGCAGCGAGATGTAGTCCGCTTCCGCCAGTACCCGGTCCATGTCCGCCGGTTCAATGCCCGTCGCCCGAATGTCCTCATCGGGGATTACCGGGTCGTAGCCAAGGACGCGCATGCCCAGTCCCAGTCCCTTGAGTGCGGTCTGGAGTCCGATGCGGCCCAAGCCAAGGACCCCCAGGGTCTGATCCTGGATGCGCTGGACCGTACCCATGGCCGCGTAGTCCCACCGGCCCTCCGCGCTGGCCTTGAGCAGCGATTCCATGTTGCGCGCCATGACCAGCAGCAGCGTGATGGCGTGGGTAGAGACTTCGTGTACTCCGTAGTCGGGCACGTAAGTGATGCGCACCCCGCGCGCGGTGGCGGCCGGCACGTCAATGTTGTCATAACCCACGCCCAGGCGGGTTATTACCTTGCAGTTGGGCATGCGGTCCAGCTGCGGCCCGTCGATGGGTTGCAGCGACACGATCATGCCGTCGCAGCGTTCGAGGTCCGCCTGTGCCTCGGGGGCATGGAAGTGGGCATGAGCCGTCACTTCCAGGCCTGCCTCAAGCAGGACCTTGATGCCCGGATCATCGGGGGAGACGTGGCGATGGCCGACCACGACGCGCTGGCTCATGGGTTTCACCTGACTGGTTGTTTGCTGAGTGCCGACGGCCGGCATTTCGCGGACTCGAACCTGTCACGCACCTGCGGCACGTCTCTGTGCATGGGATCAATGATCCCATACCGCGGGATCATCAGGATAATGACAGCCTGCCTGATGTAGTTTGCCCGGTGCCGAACATCGGTGGCCAGGGCGGCCGCCATCTTCCCTTGGCGTTGGCGGCCCCTTGCGTTGCACCGGATGACCGTTCGTGCACCGAGGCCTGTTACGGTTGCCGGTACCCGGCCGGTCCGCGCTAAAGTTGCCCGGCGGCCGGACTTCCCGCGTGCACCATTGAGATGGCCACATGCGCAAGCTCTCTCGCAACTCAATTCGCATGCGCGGAGCAGCCCTGTTGACAGCTGTCTGCCTCCTGGTCCTCGGTTCGTGCACATCCGACCAAATACCTGCCTGGTCAGAGTTGGGGAAGGGGAAGGCCACCCGCCTGCAGGTGGCGGTACCCGAAGGATGCGATCTGGTCTGGTCCGACGAGTTCGACTACGAAGGGCTGCCCGACCCGGAGCGGTGGCGGTACGATCGGGGCGGTCATGGCTGGGGCAACCATGAACTTCAGTTCTACACGGAGTCAAGATCCGAAAATGCGCGGGTGGAGGACGGACTGCTGGTCATCGAGGCCCACCGGGAAACCTTTCAGGGCAACGGCTACACATCGGTCCGTCTGTTGTCGCGGCAGGAATGGACCTACGGCAGGTTCGAGATCGCAGCCCGTTTGCCGTCCGGGCGCGGCACCTGGCCGGCCATCTGGATGCTGCCGGACCTACGGCAGCACGGCGGGTGGCCCAGGGCGGGGGAGATCGACATCATGGAGCATGTGGGCTTCAATCCGGACTCGGTGCATTCAACGGTGCACACCGCGGCCTACAACCACATGCTGGGGACCCACCAGGGGGCTTCAATCAACGTGCCCACGGCACGCACGGAGTTCAACCTGTATGCCTTGGACTGGACACCGTCCGGGATTCGGGGGTTTGTCAATGACGACCACTACTTCACGTTCGAGAACGAGAGGTTGACGGAGCCCGAGGCCGACTTCCGGCACTGGCCGTTCGACAAACCGTTCCACCTGATTCTCAACATCGCGGTGGGAGGCAGTTGGGGCGGCCGGCACGGGGTGGATCCGGAAATTTGGCCGCAACGGATGGAAGTGGACTGGGTGCGGGTATACGACTGCGACAACCCGTAGCGGGTACCGCCCGATCCGGGTCGCCCTGAAACGCAATCCGGCCTCGGACATCGGAGTAGAAAGCGATGAGAATGCGGCCCGGCAGGTGCGTCGCTACCTCAACGGTCCAGCCTGGCAGCGCTTGGTCGGCAAGGCTGAACAACCGGACTGCCCAACAGGGCCGCGTCGGCGGTGTTCCGGGGCGGCGATGCTATCGATGCAGACACCGGCGCGGAGTCTCCGCTTTGTCTGGAGACTGATGACCAGACCGGCGGCACGGCACCGAATTCTGGCCATGCAGGCGGTCTTCCGCACCTACGCCGAGCACATTGGCGGCATTACCCTGGTCGGCACGACGAGGGTTGCCGCCTGATGCGGGGGACAACTCGTCAGCAGTAGAACTCCAGCCGAAACCGAACTTGCTCGATGGGTTCCACGCGGTGCGGTACTGCGGGTTCAACGATACCGGGGCGGGAAGACGAAAGTTCGTACTCCTTGGCCTCCGGCGCAAGAATGCAATAGCGAAGCCGACCTTCGAGGACCACGATTTTCGCCCACGTGTCCTCGCCGGTTTGGTGGGATTCGCCTAGATTTGCCGGCAGCGAGTCTTCGGTGAAGTCCAGGCTGGTCCAATATAAGTTGACATTGCCGGGCAAGGCTTTCATGGTTGCTTCCGGATCCGTGGGTTCGCAGGTTTCAGGGTAGCACCTCTCCGGCTTGGTCAGTGGTCAGGCTTCCTTAGTTCCCTATTGGTCCGTTCAACCAGCCGGCTGCCTTCGTTCGCAAGCTCGCCGGCGTGAATCCCGGAGGCACATCTGAGGCGGAGGGGGCAGGTATTGGGGACAAGATGAACCCTTTGTCGTGATTCGGTGCATGCTGCCAGCCAGCCTTGCCTGTTGGACCCCGCCGCCAAATTGCACCCGGACCGGTTAATCCCCTCCTCCCGTGTAAACGGACACGGCCAAGATAAATCGGTGGCCGAAAATCGTAACTGTTCAGATACCCCTACCCGGGCGACCTGAGGTCGGGGGGGGGCTGTTCGCCCCCGCCGGCGAGGTCGGGTTAGGGCGGGACGGGGTCCAGCCACGGCACCGGCGCCTCCGGGTCCAGCCGC
>MPMO01000047.1 GCA_002238555.1 Caldilineaceae bacterium bin34 | reverse complement strand
CAGTCGGGTGGGCAGGGCATGTCCCGGCGGCGCAGGGACCCCTTCCCGGTGTTGGGGAAGGGCATGATGATCAGGTCCGGATCGCACCGCTGGGCCTGGCCGTCGGCATCGACGAAGTGGAGCCCGATTTCCTGGTTGACGGCGAAGGGGCGCCCGCGCCGCCTCAGGAGGGCGGACAGGGCGCCATACAGGTAACGCAGGATGACGACGTGTCTCGGAACCACTGCCATCTCGTCGCTCCTGGGCCATTCGGCGGGGAAATCCGGGGTGTTCCAGGAAGGGATGGGCTTGGACAGGTCCACTGGGGGAACCGGTTCGGCTGCGAGCGGTTCCACCGGTACGGTCCAGGGTTTGGTGATGGCCATCGGGCGCCTCCCGTGCAAGCAGGATCTATTGTAATTGGCCCCACAAACGACCCGCCGGCTGATCAACCCGGTTGGGTTTCCCGGGGTGTGGTTTCGACAGTCCAGGTCTGGAGTCGGTTTTGAAGACCTGCTCGACTGGCAGGTTCAGTCAAGCCAATGCCACGCAAGCCCGTCCTGCCCTCCGGCACGGGTGCGGTCAGACCGTGATGTCCACGATGCGGCCCGTGTCCTTCTCCATCAGAATCATCTTGACCCGGCCGTCCGGCATGGTCTCCTGCTTGACGATGTTCTTGCCGTCGTACTCCGCAATCTCCCGGCGGATCGGATCCGCCTTGCCGTGCCGCCAGTCCACCTCGACCGGCACCCAGGCGCGTTCCCGCGCCGACCGGTAGCAGGCGTCCATGATGCAGTTCACCACGTAGCCGTCGTAGAAGTCCTCGGTCGGGTTGGTGCCCTGCTCCAGGCTGTTGAACATGTCCGTGAACATGTCGGTGTAGCCCAGCTCGACAATCTCGTCGCCGACCGGGAAGAGCCAGCCGCTCTCCACCTCCGACTTCTCCGCCACGTAGCCGGAACCCTCGCCGGAGGTGAACATCTCGAAGCCGGTGCGCAGGAAGTGGTTGAGCCAGATGGTGCCTTCCGTGCCGGAGATTTCGTCGCGCAGGTCCATGCCGCCCCGGAAGGTCCAGCTGACCTCGAACTGCCCGACGGCGCCGCTCTCGAAGCGGATCCAGACCATCGCCGTGTCCTCGGCCTGGATGGGATGCACCATCGTGTCGTGCCAGCACATCACCTCCACCGGCCGGTTGTGCTTGCCCACATAGCTGCGGATGATCTCGATGCAGTGGCATCCCAGATCGATGACCGCGCCGCCGCCGGCCTTTTCGGCATCGAAGAACCAGGCGCTGTGGGGACCGGGGTGCGTCTCCCGCGAGCGTGCCACTAGCACGTCCCCGATGGCGCCGTCCTGCACGGACTTGATCGCCTTCAGGGCCTTGGGGGCGTAGACCAGGTCCTCAAGGTACCCGTGGAAGACGCCGGCATCCTCGACCACCTTCAGAATCTCCGCCGCTTCGGCTCCGCTGCGGGCCAGCGGCTTGGTGCAGAGAATCGCCTTGATGTTCGGGGCCTGCACCGCTTTCCGCACCACCTCCAGATGCATGAAGTTCGGCAGGCCGATCACGACCGTGGTGACCCCGGGGTGGTTGAGGGCCTCGTCAATGTCGGTGGTCCAGGCCGGTACGCCCCATTCTTCGGCGGACTGCCGGGCCCTGTCTTCCGAGCGGGACTGCACGATGGTGACCCGGTCCCGGTTGCGCTGGCCGTTCAGGGATTGGGTGTAGAACATGCCGATCAGGCCGGTTCCCAGCATGGCAACGTTCTGCATGGGTCTTTCCTCCGGTTCGGGGTGTGCAAATGGTCTGGACAGCGCGGGGGTGTTGGCAGGTCCGCACCGGTTTTATTTTACTGTCAGGCCCCGGCAGCGCCCGGCCCCCGGTACCGCGGGACGCGCACCAGCAGGACCAGCAGCAGCATGAACACTGCCGTGCCGCCGAGGGCGAGAAACCAGATGACGTGCGGGCCGATGGAGTCGAACAGCTGTCCGGTGATCCACGGCGTCACGAAGAACGCAGCCCCGGAACCGATGTACATGTAACTGGTGACCCGGCCCTCGGCCGGCAGGTACCTGGGCGCCAGGTTAAGGGATCCGGGGAACAGGTTGGCAAACCCGACTCCGATCACGATCACGGCCGTGTGCAGGACCGGCAGCGACTGTGGAAAGGCCAGGACGGCCAGGCAACCCAGGGTTACGAACAGGAGGCTGACGGCGAGCAGGCGGGCGATGGACACGCGCTGCAGCAGGGGCACACTCACCAGCCGAGTCGCGATGATCCCGAGAAAGAGCTCGGAATTGATCAGGCCACCCGTGATTTCGTCGGTCAGATCGAGCTCGAGGATGTAGGCCAGCAGCCAGGTGGACACCGACAACTGGAGGCCGGCGGCCAGAAACATCATGGCGGCCAACAGGAACATGGGCCACGGTGACAGGGGATAGCGTGCTTCATGCCGCTGGCGTGCCGGCTCGGGACTGGGCAGGCGGACGTAAGCGAAGGACACCGATAGCAGTCCCAAGGCGATGACCGCGTAGGACGCGGCGAGATCGCCGGTCAGGTCGTGGAAGAAGACAATCACCAGCGGGGCGAGCAGCGCGCCGATGCCCCATACAAAGTGGAGGCCGGTCATGTACGGCGCGACGCGGTTGCGGAACAGCCAGACGATCAGGACGTTGAACCCGATGTCCAGCGTGCCCTCCAACAACCCCACCACGATCAGGAGGCCGGCCAGCCACCAGAAGAGGGGAACATGGGGAATCGCCAGCGTCAGGGCGGCCGCCGCCGCGGCACAGACCTGCAGCATGCCGTGGGGCCGTCCGCGGTCGGCCAGGCGGCCGGCCAGGAACGAGCCGACCAGGAAGCCGGCCGCCCGCGTCGTGACCAGCAGGCTGGCCTGGGCCAGGGAGACCTGCAACTGATCCGCCAGAAAGGGCAGGGCCGGTCCCAGCGATATCTGGCTCAGGCCGAGCGCGGCGAACGACCAGTAGTAAGCCGTGGTGGCCCGGAAGGCGTAGGGGGTCAGGCCCAGGCGCGCCAGCATGGGGATTGCGGTTGGGAAGCCGTCGCCACGGTGGTCACGCGGCGGCCTTCAGGGCATGGCGCGGCATCTGTCCCAGGGCATACAGCAGCAGCAGACTGAGTATGGTGCTCCCCAGGGAGAAGTGCCAAATGATCTGGGGACCCACCGTCTCGAACAACTGTCCGGTGATCCACGGCATGGCCAGAAAGCCCAACGAGGCCCCTGCGTACATCCAGCTGGTAACGCGCCCTTCGGGCGGCAGATGGTTGGGGGCCAGGCTAAGGCAGCCGGGAATGAGGGGGGCAAACCCTACGCCGATCAGGACGACCGCAATCCAGAGAACCGCCAGCGACGCCGGCATGGCCAAGGCCAACAGGCAGCCTGCGGCAAGGGCGAACAGGCCTCCGTAGAGAATCTGCGCAATGGTGAACCGCCGCAGGAGGAACATGCTTGCGAGGCGCGCACCAAGCATCCCCAGGAAGAGGCTGGAGTTGAGATAGCCCCCGGTGATCGTGTCGGCCAGATCCCGCTGGAGCACGTACGTGAGCAGCCAGGTGGCCACAACAATCTCGCTGGTGGCCGCCAGAAACATCAAGGCGACCAGTGTGAGCATCGGCCGGGGTGGGATGCGATGGCGCGTCTCCTTCCGATCGCGGATGGGGGCGGGACTGGGCAGGCGGATGAACAGGAGCAGCATGACCAGCAGGATGCCCGTGATGATGGTGTAGGACAGGCGCAGGTCGCCCGTGAGCTCCACGAACGTGACAATGATCAGGGGTGCTGCCAGGGCGCCGAGACCCCAGATGAAGTGAAGACCGGTCAGGAAGGGCGCGAACTTCTCCCGGAACAGCCAGACAATCACGATGTTGCCCCCTACGTCGATCCCGCCCACGAATGCCCCCATCAGGAACAGGCACACCAGCAGGAGGGGAAAGTCGGGCATGTTGGGGACCGCCAGGGCGCAGGCGGCGCCGAGCAGCAGGCAGAACTGAAACAGGCCGTGGGCCCGGACGCGGTCGGTCAAGGGCCCTGCCAGGAAGGAACCCAGCATGAACCCGGCCGACTGGGCGACCACCAGGCCGCTGGCTTCGGCCAGCGTGACCTGAACCTGCTCGCTCAGGAAGGGCAGCGCCGGTCCCACGGAGGCGGTGACCACACCCAGGCCGATGAAGGACAGGTAGTAGGCGGCCGTGGTCCGGAACGAGTAGGGAGTCAACCCCAAGCGTGTCAGCATGGGGGATGCTGTGGACGAGCCCTCGCCGGAACGATCACGCGGCGGCGCCCGCCTTCAGGCCGGGCAGGACATAGCGCGGCATCTGTTCCAGGGTGTACAGCAGTCCCAGTTTGAGCAGGGCGCCGCCCAGGGCGAAGTGCCAAATGATGTGGGGTCCCACCGCCTCGAACAACTGACCCGTGATCCACGGCATGATCAGAAAGCCGAAGGAGGCGCCGGCATACATCCAGCTGGTGACGCGTCCTTCCGGCGGCAGGTAGGTCGGAGCCAGGTTCAGGCAGCCGGGGAAGAGGGGGGCAACGCCGATGCCGACCAGGACCACCCCAATCCAGAGGACGGCCAGCGAGGCAGGCATGGCCAGGGGCAACAGGCAGCCGGCGGCGATCGTGATCAGGCTGCCGTACAGGACCTGCGAGATGGAGAATCGCCGCAGCAGGAAGATGCTCACGAGGCGCGCGCCGAGGAGGCCCAGGAAAAAGCTGGAGTTAAGGTAGCCCCCGGTGATTTTGTCGGCCAGGTCCAGTTTCAGGACATAGGTGAGAATCCAGGTGGCCACCACCAGTTCGATGGTGCCGGCCAGGAACAGCATGGCCACCATGGTGAACATCGGCCGGGGCGGAATCGGATACTGCGCCTCCTCGCGGGCCCGAATCGGTGCGGGACTGGGCAGCCGGAGGAACAGCAGCGACAAGACCAGCAGAATGCCCGTGATGATCGTGTAGGACAGGCGCAGGTCGCCGGTGCGTTCCACAAAGGTAACGATGATCAGGGGCGAAGCCAGGGCGCCGATGCCCCAAATGAAGTGGAGACCGGTCAGAAAGGGGGCGAACTTCTCCCGGAACACCCAGACGATCACGATGTTGGCCCCCACATCCATCCCGCCCACAAAGATGCCCAGCAGGAACAGGCAAGCCAACAGGGCCGCGAAGTCGGGAATGCTGGGGATGGCCAGTGTGCAGGCGGCGCTGACCAACAGGCAAAGCTGCAACAGGCCGTGGGCCTGAACCCGGTCGGCCAGGCGTCCCATCAGGAACGAGCCCAGCATGAACCCGGCCGACTTGGCCACGACCAGGCTGCTGACCTCGGCCACCGTAACCTGAACCTGGGCACTCAGAAAGGGCAGCGCGGGGCCGATCGATGCGCTGACCACCCCCAGGCCGATGAAGGAGAGGTAGTAGGCGGCCGCGGCGCGGAAGGAGTAGGGCGTCAGGCCAAGGCGTGTCAGCATGGGGGCGCAGCCGGGCCGGAAACCCGCTCCGTTTGGGTGGCCCGGCCGGACCGCGCTTCGGCCGGGCAGGGGCTTCAGAAGGTCGAAACGACTTCCTGCACGGTGCCGGTCTCGGCGGACAGGTAGGCCTTGTCGAAGACCTCGATCACGTGCCGGGCATGCTCCGGCGTGGACAGGGTGGGCTTGTCGTACAGCAACAGGTCCACGAGCTGCATGATGTCCTCGTAGACATGGGCTTCCTCATGCTCCTGGTGCGGACCCACAACATGGGGCAGCGACGAGTTGAGGTCGTAGCCGCCGCGCTTGGTGTCCTCTTCCCGGCCGGGATAGTCGATCATCTCGCCGTTGAACATGGGGCCCGAGATCGTGCCGCCGGTGCCGAACAGCGTGATGCGCCCGTCGGCGGGGGGCGCCCCCGCGGCCACGCCGTAGACGAAGCCGAACAGGTTGTCGCCGAAGTCGACCACGATCAGCGTGCTGTCGTCCATGTCGGTCGGCAGCATTTCGCCCCTGAACTCCCGCTCGTGGATGCGCACGCCGGACATCGCGGTGACCCGCTTCACGGGCCCCAGGATGCCGGTCGTGGCGTGGAGGCCGTAGACCGTCATGTCGTAGAGTGGCCCGCCGCCCGGCTTGCGGAAGTACCAGGCCGGATTGATGTTCGAGAGGGGATCGTCGCCGTGGCGGACCCTTTCCTGTTCGTGGTAGGTGCTGAAGGCCGAACCGCAGATGGCCCAGGTGAGCGTGCCCAGGTCCCCGCGCTCAATCATGCGCTTGATTTCCTGGTGCACCGGACGGATCATCTCGCCGGGGCTGGCCACGATTTTGACCCCCTTGGCCTCGGCCGCCGCCATCAGCGTGTCGGCTTCGGCCTTGGTCGTGGTCATGGTCTTGTTGAAGTGCATGTGCATCCCCGCCTCGACCGCCTGCATGCCCTGATCGAAGTGGAGGCCGATGGGCGACGCGATGGAGACCGCGTCCACGGTCCCGGATGCCAACAGTTCCTCGTAGGTTTCGAAGTGGTTGGGAATGTCGAATCGCTCCGATGCCGCCGCGGCCCGCCCCGGCGCCGGATCGCAGACCGCCGTCATGCGCACCCGGTCATGGACATCCTCCATCGCCAGATGGGGCATGATGCCGCGCACGGCGATGCTGCCGGCGCCTACGACGCCCATTCGTACTATCTCGGCCATGGCTGGGTTCCTGTGTGCTTGCGGAAAGGGCGGTGCAACATGTGTGCCGCGGAATTGTAGCCTGCCCGCGGAACGGCGGTCCACCGATCGGCGTCCCGGGTCTGCGGAACGGCAATGGGTCGAGCCTCAACGAGTCAATTGCCGCAGGGCGTAGTAGACCGGGAGCGGTTCCCACTGGTGGTTCACAATGCCCCACAGGGCCCGTTCGGTGGTCGGGGCGACCACCCGGAAGTTCAGGTTCCAGAGGAAGGCCGGTCCCGTCCAACCCCATGCCTCCATCATCCGGAAGGCCTGCACCGTCCATTCCGCCTGTTCGTCCTCGCTGTTGTCGTTGGCGTACAGGTAGGCATCATGGATGTTGTCCGCGCTGTTCTGGAACGAGGGCCAGCCGAATTCGGTCGGAACGATGGGCAGGTGGCCCGCCCCGTGGCGCACCAGCAGCTCCCGGTACCCTTCCATGGTGGAGCGGAAGCTCCAGGAGTGGTGCGGATTGTCGCAGGGACCGTTGAAGAACTCGTTGCCCGTCACCTGGATGGCCTCACAGGCCTCCTCCCACGTGGCATGGGGTGGAACATTGAACCCGTGCGGATGGGCTCCGACGGCATCCACGTATTCGGCCAGTCCGCCCTCCAGCATCTGCTCCAGGTAGACGAAATCATCAACCGACACGCCGGTGATGCTGGCTGCCGGAGTCAGGGCGCCCGAAACGATGTACATGCCGGGACAGTGTTGGCGGATCGCCCGCGAGGCCGGAATCAGCACGGCCAGGTAGTCGCTGCCGTGCATGTCCCGATCACCGGTTTCCACGTAGTAGTTCTGCTCGTTCCAGACTTCGATGGCCGCCACCTTGCCGCAATAGCGCCGGGCCAGTTCGCCAATGAAGCCGGCCAGGGCGGCCGGGTCCTTGGGAAAGCCCGCCACGAATTTGTCGTCGTTGAGTTCGCGGGCCCAGCGCGGGGTGGCCGTGACGCTGAGCAGCAGCTGGATGTTGCGGCGGCCGGCGTCGGCCACCAGCGCGTCCAACTCCGTGCGACTGCTCGTGAACTGGTAGTAGCCGGGGGTGCGTTCGAAGTCCTCCCAGCGAATCTGGGTCTTCAGCCAGGTGAAGCCCAGATCCTGGACCGCGTCGAGGATTTGCCTGCGATTCCGGGTGCCCACATCGATTACGTGGGCCTGGATGCCGTAGGCGAAGGGCAGACCCGACGGCAGCGGGGCTCCGCCGGTGGGCGTCTGGGCGGATGCGCTTGGGGTGGCCACGGGCTTGGCGGAACTGTCGGTACCCGCAACGGGGTCGGATGCAACAGGCTGAACGGGCCGCTCGGGAATGATGTCGGCCACCGGAAGATTGCCTGGGACATTGCTCACCAGCGGCGCCCAAATCCAATGGCCGTCGGCAAGTACCAGCCAGGAACCGTCCTGATTGCGCGCCACCGGCGTTACCGGTGTGTCCGCTTCCAGCCATCCGGCCGTTGGGAAACCGGTACCGGGGCCTTCCCGCAGGTTCGAGACCCGATTGGTGGCCGGACCGCCCGCGTCTTCTTCCACGGTGGCCACAGGGGTTGGCGTTGCGGCAGGGACAGGAGTTCGGGTTGGTACCGCCTTGGCCGTCGGCCGGGGAGTTGCGGTAAAGGTGGGCACGGGCACCGGAGCCCGAGGCTGGTGCGCGACGGGTGCAGGCGTGTCCTGCGAACCCGTTTGACAGGCGGCCAGGAGCAGCGATGCCAGCCACCCGATCGCAACGGCTTTCTGCAAGGTGGGCGCGGATCTGCGGAACAACATCGGGACAAAGGGCTGGTGCTGTGGGGCGCGGCGAATCGCGGGTCCGCCGAGATGACGGCGGAACATTGTAGGAGCGGTTTCGGCCCACAACCGGACGCGGTTCGGTTCCGCGGCGGTCTGCCCGTCGGCGAACGGGCGATCCCGGCCGAGATCCGGAAGCCGGATCAGCTCGATGCGGTTGGCGCGCATCGGCTTGCTCGGTGCTGTGGAACTGCAGGCCGCCGACAACGCGATATGTGTCTGGTTCGGGGCTGCACAAGACCACGGGGGCCGTGCCTTGTCAAGAGTGGATTACCGGTGGTGCCGGGGGCCGCCGGCGGTCATCCAAACGCGAATCTCCGGCCAACCGGTTTGATCGACAGTCCCTGCCAAACCTACAATGAGCCGTTACCCCGACAAGCAGAGTCTGTTCTGTTTTCAATGCCGCAGGTTGTGGCGGCAGGAGTTCCCCACATGAAACTCGAACATTCGGCCATCAACGTCAAGGATGCCAAGGCGGTTGCCCAATGGTGGAGCGAGCACCTGGGCATGCGCATCGTCATGGAGAGCGACGAACCGCCTTTCATGCATTTTCTGGCTGACGACGACGGTGCCATGATGGAGATTTATCACATGGCGGAGGCGGAGGTTCCCGACTGGGCCAACATCGATCCCCAAAGCATCCACTTTGCCTTCACCACCAAGGACATGGACGCGGAGCAGGCCCGGCTTGAGGCAGGGGGCGCGGAAGTGGTTGCGGGCAGAACCTCGCCGGCCGGTGACAGGCTGCTCTTCCTGCGCGATCCCTACGGCACGCCGTTTCAGCTCGTTCAGCGCCCGCGGCCGCTGTTGTAGACCGCTTCGGCCAACGCCGATTTGGGGCGTCGTTTGAGCGGAATCGACGTTTTCGGTGTAGACTTGGGCGAGAGTCCGCCACGCGCGACGCTGTCCGCTGGTTCGATCGCGCCGACTGACATTGCCCCGTCCCCGGTCCGGTACCGGTTCCCGTGTCCTGCCCCGTCGCGGCAGTGTGACATGTTGTGCCCGGCGCCTGCGCACTTACGGAGAGGATTGCCTGCATGTTTTTTGAACTACGCACCTATCGCACCAAACCTGGCATGCTGGATCAGTGGGCCAAGGTGATGGACGAGAAGATTATTCCGTTCCAGATCTCCAAGGGCATGGTGGTTGTCGGCAGTTTCATCGGCGAGGACGAGGAGGATCTATATGTATGGATCCGTCGGTTCGAAAGTGATGAACAGCGCGATCAGCTCTACCGGGCCGTCTACGAAGACAGTGTCTGGAAGAACGAACTCAAGCACTTGGGCGATGAAATGCTGGATCGCAAGAAGGGGATCGACGTGAAGAAGATCCTTGCCACGCCCAAGTCCGTGGTCCAGTAGGGGACCTTCATTCCATGCCTTCAATATTCTTGGGACGACTGCGGTCGTCTGTGCGCGTCCTGATTCCGGTCCTGTTGGCCGGCCTGATGCTCGCCGGTTGCGAGTTCTCGCTGCTGCCGGAGGGCCGTTCGTCGGAGGTGGCGTCCAGCGAGGCCACCCCGACGCCAATTCCAACGCGCATTGTGCCCCTCAAGCCGACCTATACGGTGATGGAGGGGGAGATCGTCAAGGATCTGGTCTTCAACGGCCGCATCGCGCCGGTGCGCGAGGAAGGATTGTTCTTCCGGACCTCCGGCCGCCTCAAGGCCGTCTACTTCGCGCGCAACGACCTGGTCCAGGCCGGCGATGTGATTGCCGAACTTGAGATCGAGGGCCTGGAATCCGAACGGGAGGGGCGTCGGCTTGACCTCGCGCGCGTCCAGGCCGACCTCGACTCGGTGCAGAAGGAAGTGGAGTTCGCGGTCTCGATGGCCCAGATCAACCTGGACATCGCGGAACTCGCCCTGATCGAGACCATCCGCACCGAACCCGAAGGCTCGGTCTCGATTGCCATCCAGCGCAAGAACGTCGAGCGGGCCCAGCTTGAACTGGCCAACATCAGCACGGCCGTGGACCCCATCCTGGTCAACAGAGTGGCCCAGGCCGAGTTGGCCCTCGAGCAGATCGACAAGCGCGTGGCCGATTCACAGATCATTGCCCCCTTCGACGGCATGATCCTGTCCCTGTCGCTGTCGGTGGGCCGTGGTGTGGAGGAGTTCCGACCGGTGGTGGTGCTGGCCGATCCGGACGACCTTGAGGTGTCCGCCGACCTGATCAGCAACCAGCTGGCCGACCTGGCCGAGGAAATGGCGGTCAACGTCCTGTTGCTGGGCCGCCCCGGCGATCCGATCACGGGCAGCATTCGCAAGCTCCCCTATCCCTACGGCAGCGGCGGCTCCGGTGCCACGGTCGAGGAACTGGACAAGTCAACCCGGATTTCGCTGAACGTGCCCGCGGCCGACGCCGGCATGCGGCTGGGGGACCTGGTGCGGGTTTCGGCCGAGCTGGAACGCAAGGAAAACGTCCTGTGGCTGCCGCCGCAGGCCATCCGCGTCTTCGACGGCCGCCGGTTCGTGGTCAAGAGTGTGGACGGCCGCGACCAGCGCGTGGATGTCAAGGTGGGCATCGCGACCATCGACAGGGTTGAAATCGTAGAGGGCCTTGAGCTCAACGACGTGGTCATTGGTCCCTAGCCGCCGGCTGCGGGACGGTCGGGGCGCTCTCGCCGTGAAGCTCTTCAATCGATACACATCCATTTTCGCGGTCGCACTGAAGCGGCTGTTTGCCCAGCGCGGGCTGACCGTCGCGATTTTGGTGGGCCTGGTGGTATCGATCTCCCTGATCATGAGCATTCCGCTCTACGCGGATGCCGTCTACTACAAGCTGCTCAAGGACGAACTGGAAGGACCGGCGGGCACCGGCAGCATCCGGCGGCCGCCCTTCTCCTACATGTTCCGCTACGTGGGCTCCACCTACGGGGCGCAGGAGTGGGAAGCCATGGAGCCGGTCGACTCCTACCTGTCCGGTCCGGCCGCCGGCAAACTGGGCGTGCCCCATGTGCGCACCGTCCGGCACTTCAAGACGGACAACGTGCGCCTCTTCCCGGCCGACAACATCGTCTATTCGGACATCACCGATCCGCTCGAGTGGGTTAGTTTCGGCTTCGTCACCGACTTCGAGAACAACATCGACATTGTGGAGGGCCGGTTCCCGGATCCGACCACCTCCGGCGATCCGACCGTTCCCATCGAGGTCCTGATTTCCGCGGCCATGGCCGACGAGATCGGAATCCAGAGTGGCGAGAACTTCATGACCTTCCGCCGCGCCCGCACCGACGAGGGCACGCGCACCATCCAGGTGCCGGTGGTGGTGACGGGGGTCTGGGAACCGCGGGACCCGACCAGCGAGTTCTGGTTCTACAACCCGAACACCTTCGAGACGGTCCTGATCATCCCGGAACAGACCTACGTCAGCCGGGTTGCGCCGACCTACGCCAACGACGTGTACCTGGGCCTCTGGTACCTGATCATGGACGGCACGGATGTCACGGCGTCCACCGTGACCCAGCTCATCGCCAACACCACGGAAGTGGAGCAGGAGACGGCCGCCCTGCTGTCCAATACCCGCCTCGGGGTCTCCCCCAGCGATGCCCTTGACCGCTACCAGCTGCAGTCGGGCCAGCTGACGGTCCTGCTCTATGCCTTCAGCGTTCCCATCATGGGGCTGCTGCTGGCCTTCATCGGCCTCGTGGTCGGCCTGTCCGTGGCGCGCCAGCGCAACGAGGTGGCGGTCCTGCGCAGCCGCGGGGCCACCTCCATGCAGGTGGTCGGCATCTCCTTCATCGAATCGATGCTGCTGGCCGGCCTCGCGCTGGCGGCGGCCTACTATGGCGCTCCCTTCGTGGCCCAGATCATCGGCTCGACGCAGACGTTCCTCAACTTTGCCACCGATGCCGACCTGCGGCTCGTGTTCAACGCCAACACCTGGCGCATCGGCGGGTTCGCCGTGGCCGTGACGGTCGTGGCCCAGCTGCTGCCGACCATCGGGGCTTCCCGCTTCACCATCGTGACCTACAAGCAGGAACAGGCGCGCACGTTGCGGCCGCCCTGGTGGCAGCGCGCCTACATGGACGTTTTCCTGTTGGTGCCCGCGGCCTACGGCATCTATCTGCTGCAGCAGCAGGGCAACATCGCCGGGCCCGGTCCCTTGACCGGCGCCACGCTCTTCGACAATCCCCTGCTGTTCCTGGTGCCGGCCCTGGGGCTCTTTGCCCTGACCTTGGTGGCCCTGCGCTTCCTGCCCTATTTCATGGCCCTGATCGCCTGGGTTGTGTCCCGCACGCGCGGGGTCGGCATCCTGCTGGCGACGCGGCATCTGTCGCGCAACCGCGGCCTCTACACGGCACCCATGGTGCTGCTGGTCCTGACCCTGTCCCTGTCCACGTTCACGACCTCGCTGGCCCAAACCCTGGACAACCACCTGTGGGACCAAATCCACTACGAGGTGGGCGCCAACTCCCGCCTGGTGGAACTGGGCTACTTCCCCGACGCCGGCGGCGGGGTGCCGGGCGGGGGCGGCGTGGATACGGCCCTGGCGGATCCGAACGCCCAGCAGAGCTGGACCTTTGTGCCGGTGTCGGAGCACCTCCGGCACGAGAACATCACCAAGGCGACGCGCCTGGCCGAGTTCGAGGCGGCCATCCAGCTGCAGGGGGACTGGCGGCCCGTGCAGTACCGCGGCCTGGACCGCCTGGATTTCCCGACCGTGGCCTTCTGGCGCAACGACTTCGCGTCCGCCAACCTCGGCTCGCTGATGAATTCGCTGGCGCTTGATTCGGCCGGGGTGCTCATGCACGGACCGTTCATGCGACGCAACACAATTCGGGTCGGGGACACGGTGCGCATGCGCTTCATCCGCTACGGGATGCGGGGCGAGGCGGACATGACGGTCCTGGGCGAGTTCGACTACTTCCCGGGCTGGTACCCGGACGACGGCGCCCTGATCGTCGGGAACCTGGACTACCTGTTCGAAGTCATGGGCGGCCAGTTCCCGTACGATGTGCTGGTCGAGACGCTGCCCAACACCGACTTCGAGACCATGCAGCGGGACCTGTACAAGTTCGACATCAATGTCCTCAACTACTACTCGGCGCGGCAGAGCATCGCATCCGAGCAGGCACAGCCGCAGCGCCAGGGGCTGTTCGGCGTCCTGTCGGTCGGTTTTGTGGCGTCCGCCATCCTGACCATTCTGGGGTTCCTGCTGTATACGCTGTTCTCCTTCCGCCGCCGCTTCATCGAACTGGGCACCCTGCGCGCGGTCGGGTTGTCGCGCCGGCAGATGAGCCTGTTCCTGGCCTGGGAACTGGCGTTCCTGATTGGTGTCGGCATCGGCATCGGAACCCTGCTGGGCTACTTCATGAGCGATGCCTTCATCCCCTACCTGCAGGTGGGCACCAGCCCGGAGGACGTGACGCCGCCCTATCAGGTGGACATCGCCTGGGACGCCATCACGCGCGTCTACGCCCTGTTCGGGCTCCTCTTCGTCTCGGCGCTCATGGCCCTGGTGGTTTCGCTGCTGCGCATGCGGATTTTCCAGGCCATCAAGCTGGGTGAAACCGTCTGACGGTGCGGACCATGTCTGGCAATATCCACAACTACATTGTCTGCGACGGCCTGGTCAAGATCTACAAGATGGCCGATCTGGAGGTGGTGGCCCTGCAGGGCCTCAACCTGACGGTGGGCGAGGGCGAACTGATGGGCATCGTGGGCGTGTCGGGCTCCGGCAAGTCCACCCTCATGAGCATTCTGGGCGGCCTGGACCGTCCCACGGCCGGCCAGGTCAAGGTGGCCGACACCGACCTGCTGAAGCTCTCCGACCGCGGCCTCAACCGGTACCGCCGGGAACAGGTCGGATTCGTCTGGCAGCAGAGCGCCCGCAATCTGGTGCCCTATCTCAACGCCATTGAGAACGTGAAGCTGCCCATGACGCTGGCCGGCGTCGGCGGGCGCGTGAAGCGGGAGCGCTCCGAGTACCTGCTGGAGTCCGTCGGCCTCGGGGATCGCATGCGGCATTCGCTGCGGGAACTGTCGGGCGGCGAACAGCAGCGCGTGGCCATTGCGGTGGCCCTGGCCAACGAGCCGGTGCTGCTTCTGGCCGACGAACCGACGGGCGAGGTGGATTCGGCAACGGCGCAGTTGATCTACGACACGATTGCCCACCTCAACCAGGAGTTCAACCTCACGACCATGATCGTGAGCCACGATCCGGAAATCGCGCGTCAGGTCAACCGGGTCGTGGCCATCCGCGACGGCATGCTGGCCAGCGAGACGCGGCGCCAGATGGTGTTCGACGAGGAGACCGACGAGGACAGCGAACCGGGCATGGCCTTCGACGAACTGGTCATTCTGGACTCCGCCGGCCGCCTGACGATTCCCAAGGAAGTGCTGGATCACTTCTCGATCAAGGGTCGGGCCACCATCGACATCTCCGATGAGGGCATCCTCATCCGGCCGGCCGAAGAGCACATCGACGCCCCGGAATTGGAGGCTCACCTGGAGGACGAACGACGGTTCCTGGAGGAGGCCACGATGGGTACCCGGCGCCGCGGTTTCTTCGGCCGCATGTTCGGGCGCCGCCGGCGGCCGGCCGAGACCGGAGCGGACGCAGCCGACACAGGACAGGAATGACGGACATGAACGGCGACCACGGCACGGAGGGCACCGCTCCCGCCATCCTGACGGAGGAGCTGACCCGTACCTACCGCATGGGGGGGCAGGACATTCCGGCCCTGCGCGGCGTCAACCTGTTGGTGCCGGAGGGCCGCTACATGTCCCTCAAGGGCCGCTCCGGCAGCGGCAAGACCACCCTGCTCAACTGCATCGGCGGCCTGGACACGCCCACCTCCGGCGTGGTCCGGATCTTCGGCGAATCCATTGACCAGTGGACCGAACGCAAGCTCACCATGTGGCGGCGCATGACGGTGGGCTTTGTCTTTCAGTCCTTTGGTCTCATGCCGTCGCTCTCCGCCTACGAAAACGTGGAGCTGATGCTGCGGATGTCCGGGGCCAAGGGCCGGCAGCGCCGGGCCAAGGCCGTGGAGTGCCTCGAACTCGTGGGACTGACGCGCTGGATGCACCATCGGCCCTTCGAACTGTCCGGCGGACAGCAGCAGCGCGTGGCGATCGCCCGGTCCCTGGCCAACTCCCCCCGGTTGATTCTGGCGGACGAGCCCACCGGGGAACTCGATACGCAGACGGCCCGCGAAATCCTGGGCCTGTTCCAGACGATTGTGCGCGAGCAGCAGGTGACGGTGCTCATGGTTACGCACGACAGCCTGTCCGACGAATACGTCGACGAAATCCTGTATCTCAGCGACGGCGCGATCGCCGAACAACAGCCGTCCGTCCGGGAACGGGATCGCACGATTCCCAATCCCGGCGATGTCAGGGTCCTGCCCGTCGCCGATTCGCAGGAGACCCCGGCCGACACCGAAGAGGCGCCGGATCGGCCGTCCGCGCCGGCGGAGTCCTGAACGCCAACGCCGCCAGGCCCGCCGGGCTGGCGCTGTTCGATCCCGACCGGGGCAGGCATCTGCCCACGCTGCTCGACCGCGGGCGGCATTTCCACGAGGCGTTCGGGCTGGTGTTCGCCACCCCCTTTCCCTGCCCCGAGCTGTTTGCGATCCCCCCGTCGGAACCGGACGTGGAGGTGGTCTACGGACCGGTGCCGTCCATCACCCAACCGGTGTTCAACGGCTCGTGGAACCAGATCCAGTTTGTTGACGGGGTTTTCCTGTACAACAAGACCGGTGTCACGCGGGCACTGGTCAGCGACGGCTGCCGCATCGTCCTGCAGCGCGTTCCCTGGGTGCACGACGACGAGGTCCGCTACACGTTCCTGTCCATCGTCATGACGGCCCTGCTGCTGCAGAGGGGCATCCTGCCCATGCATGCCAGCGCGGTTGCGGCGCACGACGGCGCCGTCCTGTTCATGGGACCCTCCGGCGCCGGCAAGTCGACCCTGGCCGCGGAACTGGTGCGCAGGGGCCATCCGCTCCAGGCCGACGACATTGCGCCCATCGTGCTGGACAGCGGCAGACCCGAGGTGGTGCCGGGATTCCCGCAGTTGAAGCTGGCCCTGGATGCCGCGGAACATCTGGACCAGCCGCAGGCCGGCGTGGCCCGGGTCCGTCCCGGCGAGGCCAAACTGAGCGTTCTCAGCCATGATCGGTTCCACCGTCGGCGGCTGCCCCTGAAGGCCGCCGTGTTGCTGGAGCCGTCCGCCGTGGACCGCGTGCGCATGCACAAGCTGGATTCCGTGGCGAAACTGAGCACTCTTGTGAAGTACACTTTCAACCAGTCGTTCCTGGACGGCCTTGGCAGGCGCAGCCAGCACTTTGGCCAAGTGGCCGCCGTGGGCAATGCCACCGACGTCTTTGCCGTCCAGCGCCCGGACAGAGGCTGGCAGTTGCCGGCCCTGGCCGATTTCATCGAACACGAGCTTCTCGCTTCCTGAGTGCCATGGCGTCGAAACCGGAAATTCACCTGGCCACGCGGGTACAGCAGTCCCCGAATCCCATAGCGACCAGTCCCGTCGACGAGGATTTGATGATGTTCAGCCAGGAGCGGAACAGCTACTTCGCGCTGAAGGGACCGGCGCGCGCCATCTGGGAGCGCATCGCGCAGCCGATTGTGGTCGAGCAGTTGTGCGAGGAACTGACGGCCGAGTTCGACGATGTGGACATCGACGAGTGCCAGCGGGACGTAATCGCCTTCCTGACCGAACTCCAGGATGAAGGGCTCATTCGGATCATCGATTGAGACCTGGCGCCTCCGCCTGCACACCCTGCGGCGGTGGGATCCCCTGCGGCGCAGGCTGGCCTGGCAGGCCTTTTGGTGGTTGGGCTGGTATCGCCTTCTCATTCTGACGGTCGGTTTCCGCCGGTTCGCCTGGCTGCACGGCTGGTTCATGGCGGAGACGTTGCGCGGGTGCAGCCCGGTGCAGCGGCATCTGGCGTCGGAAATCGGATTCGCCGTCCGGCGCATGGCCGACCATACCCCTTGGCAGAGTGCCTGTCTGCCCCAGGCCCTGGCTGCGCAGCGCATGTGCCGCCGGGGCGGTTTGGGCAGCACCCTCTACCTGGGCATGGCCCGAAGCGGAGACACCGGGATTGAGGCCCATGCCTGGCTGCGTTGCGGCGATGCCATCCTGACCGGAGAGGAGGAGATGGGCGACTTTGTCCAGGTGGCCAGCTACGCCCTGGATGTCGGTGTCCTGTTCCGCGCACGGCGGGTGCGTCTTGGCCCGTTTCTCGGGGATGTGAGTTTATAGTTGGGGACGGTTCATTTTCGCGGTACAGGCAAGGGAGCACATCATCCATGCAAGCCTTGGTCGATCGCCTTCTTCGGGACGGGGTCAATCTGGGGAACAACATCCTCAAGGTGGACGGGTTCATCAATCATCAGCTGGATCCGCACCTGACCCGGGAGATAGGGAAGGCCCTGGCACAGCAATTCCGGGACGCGGGGGTGGCCGACATCACCAAGGTGGTGACGGCCGAGGTAAGCGGCATCGCGTTCGCGCTGCAGACCGCCATGGAGCTGGAGGTCGAATCCATCTATGCCCGCAAGGTGCGTCCGGTTACGATGCCGCGGGACAGCTACACCCGCCGGGTGACCAGCCCGACCAAGGGCCACGAGGTGGAGATTGTGCTCAATCCGGAGTACATCGGGCCACGGGACCGGGTGCTGCTCGTGGACGATTTCCTGGCTTCCGGCGCAACGTTGGCCGCACTCCACGATTTGGTTTCGCAGTCCGGGGCGGAGGTCACCGGCTTTGGCTGCGTCATCGAGAAGTCCTTCCAGGAAGGTCGTCGCGTGCTGGCTCCGTACGGCCTGCCCATTGTCTCGCTGGCCATGATTCAGTCGATGGACAACGGGATCATCAAGGCGGTGGCCACGCCACCGGAGTTGTGCCGCGCGCCCGGCTCAACGACCATGGCCTGAACCAGCCGGGCAATTGCGCCTGGCAGGCCTGACGCAGCCCTCCGCACGGTCCGGATCCCGTTTCGGAAACTGCCGTGACCGCGTCCGGTTCCAGCCCCCTGCCTGCCCGTCGGCGCGGGCACATGGGCGACTCCGTGGTCAGGCACGACGCGGAGGCCAAGGTCACGGGCCGCGCCCGTTTTGCGGACGATGTCCGCCTGCCCGCCGCCAATTGGATGGAGGTCGTGTTTGCCGGAGTGCCGCACGCCCGCCTGCGCCGACTGGATCTGGCGCGGGCCCGGCGCATGCCCGGTGTCGTGGCAATCCTGACCGACGCGGACGTACCGGACAACCGGTACGGCATCGTGTTTCCCGACCAGCCCGTGCTGTGCGGCCTGAACTCCACGGAGGCGGCCCGTACGGCGCGCTGGCCGGGCGACCGCCTCTGCCTGGTGGTGGCCCGGACCCGGCGTCAGGCCCTGGAGGCGGCTGCGGCGGTGGGGGCGGAGTGGGACTTTCTGCCCGTGGTCTCGGATCCGGCTACCGCCCTGGCCCCCGGCGCGCCCGAACTGCACGACTACGACGCGCGGCCCGTCCCCACCCTGGCGCGCGGGTCGAACCTGCTGTGCCGGCAGAACATCCGCCACGGGGACTGGGAAGAAGCCTTGGCCCGTTCGCCCGTGACGGTCTCCATGCGGGGCAGCACACAGTGGCAGGAACATGCCTACATTGAAACCGAGGCCGGCTCGGCCTGGCTGGACGACCAGGGCCGGGTCTGCGTGCGAACCGGCGGCCAGTGGCTGCACGACGACCGCCACCAGATTGCGGCGGCCCTGCAGTTGCCCGAGGATCGCGTTCAGGTCTCCTATGCGGCCATTGGCGGCGGCTTCGGCGGCAAGGAGGACGTGCACCTGCAGGTGGTTCTGGCACTGGCGGCCTGGAAAACGGGCGAACCGGTGCAGGCGGCCTGGAAGCGGCACGACAGCCTGCAGCACACGCACAAGCGTCATCCGTTTGTCTTTGACGGCATCCTCGGGGCCGACCGCGACGGCCGGCTGACGGCCCTGGAGCTGGACATCCTGGGCGATGCCGGCCCCTATGCCAGCACCAGTCCCGCGGTGCTGAGCAACACGGCGGTCTGTGCCGCCGGTCCCTACAACATTCCCGCGGTTTGCATCACGGCGCGCCTGGCCGTGACCAACAATCCGGTCACCGGTGCATTCCGCGGTTTTGGCGGCCCGCAGGGCGCTTTCATGATCGAGTCCCTGATGAACCGGCTGGCCTGCGAACTGGGGATGGATGCCGCGGAGTTGCGGCGGCGCAATGTGTGGTCGGACGGCTCGCTGATGTGCACCGGGGCCCCGGTGCCTCCCGGCTGCCAGGCCGCCGAGGTGTTGGAAGCGGCGGTGGCCGCGGCCAATCGCCTGCCGCCCCCGGATCCCCTGACCCGGGGCTGGGCGCCCGGCCCCCGGCGCGGGCGGGGTCTCGCACTGGCCGTGAAGAACATCGGTTTCGGTCACGGCACGGTGGACGAGTGCCACGCCTGGGTGGAGCTGCACGGGGGAGTCGAGGTGGAGGACGTGCATGTGGGCACGGTCGGCGCGGATATCGGTCAGGGCGCGCACTCCGCCTTCCGGCAGATAACCGCCGACCTGCTGGACGTCGACCTGGAGCGGGTCCACCTGCATGCGGACAGCACGGACGACGCCGAATCCAGCGGCAGCGCCTCCGCCTCCCGCCTGACGGTCTATACGGGCGCGGCCCTGCACGGCGCCGTGCGACAGGCACTGGCGAAGTGGGAGGACGAGGAGCGTCCGGCACGCGGCGAGCACGTGTTCAGGACGGACAGGACCACGGCCATGGATCCGGAGACGGGCCGCGGGAACCCCTTCTATACGCTCGGGTACTGTGCCCAGGTGGTGGATGTGGACGTTGATCCCGAGACCGGCAAGGTGCAGGTCCTCCAGGTCGTCTCCGCCAACGACGTGGGCCGGGCCGTGAACCCCCAACAGATCGAGGGTCAGGTGGCCGGCGCCGTGGCCCAGGGACTGGGTTGGGCGCTCTGGGAGGACCTGCGTGTGGAGGACGGGCGGGTCCTGAACCGGGGACTGGAGACCTATCTGCTGCCGACTGCCCTGGACATGCCCCCCCGCATCGTGCCCGTGATCGTCGAGGACGGCGCACCGGAACATCCGCTCGGTGTCAAGGGCATGGCCGAGATGCCGCTGCTGCCCACGGCACCGGCCCTGGCCTCCGCCATCCGGGACGCGGTGGGGGTGCATCTCAATGATTTGCCGTTCACCAGTGAACGCATCCGCCGGTCCGTGGCGGCACTACGCGGTCCCAAAAGGGTCGGGAACGACAGTTGCCAGGGGCCGTAAGTGTAAGATTAAGTGTTAATCCGCGTCACCAGCCAGCGAGGCTGACGAGTTAAATGACCTTCTCCGCCACGGGCCCCTTTCCGCGTCGTGTTGTGATTACCGGTTTGGGCGCCCTGACCCCCATGGGGTTGTCAGCCGTCGAAACCTGGGAAAATGTGCTGGCCGGCCGCTCCGGCATCGGGCCCATGACCCGTTTCGATCCCAGCGAAATCAAATCCAAGATCGCCGCCGAAGTGAAGGGCTTCGATCCCCTCAACTTCATGTCGCGCAAGGAATCGCGCAGTCTCGACACCTATTCCCGCTTTGGCGTGGCAGCCGTCCAGGAGGCCATCAAGGATGCGGGCCTGGAGTTCTCGCGGGAGGACATCCAACGGGTGGGAGTCACCATCAGCAGTTGCGTGGGCGGCATCGAGGACTACACCAATTCGGTCAAGACCCTGCTCAAGCGCGGTATGCAACGGGTATCGCCGTTTCTGGTGCCGCGCATGCTGGTGGACAGCCTGGCTTCCCGCATTGCGGTCCGCTACGGACTGCAGGGTCCCACGATGGGGGTCACGACCGCCTGTTCCACGGGCCTGACGGCCCTGTGCCAGGCGTTCGACCAGGTGCGCTTCGGCTCCGTGGATGTCGCCATCTGCGGCAGCTCCGAAGCAGCCATCGTACCGCCGATGGTGGCCGGTTTCGATGCCATGGGCGTGCTCAGTTCCCACAACGACATGCCGGAGGAGGCCGCCAAGCCGTTCGACAACGAACGGGACGGGTTCGTCATTGGCGAGGGTTGCGGGATCATGATCATGGAGACCCTGGAACACGCCCGCGCCCGCGGCGCCCGGATTTACGCCGAGGTGGCCGGCGGGGGCATGAGCAACGACGGCAACGACATGGTGGCCATGGAGAAGAACGGCATCGGCATCCAGAACGCCATGCGCGTGGCGCTCCACCATGCCAAGCAGCTGCTGGGGATTGAAGCCGGCGATGTGCACTACATCAACC
Organism: Caldilineaceae bacterium bin34; assembly: GCA_002238555.1. GTDB lineage: Bacteria > Chloroflexota > Anaerolineae > Caldilineales > Caldilineaceae > Bin34. The sequence continues at coordinate 17,219 of MPMO01000047.1, read as the reverse complement.
CGCACGGCTCCGGCACCAAGCTCAACGACAAGGTCGAAACCCATGCCATCAAGGGTGTCTTCGGCGAGCATGCGTACGATGTCAACATCAGCAGCACCAAGAGCATGATGGGCCACCTGATGGGGGCCGCCGGCTCCGTGGAGGCCATCATGGTGGTCAAGTCGGTGGACGAGGACACGGTGCCTCCGACCATTAATCTGCACACTCCGGATCCCGACTGCGACCTGAACTACACTCCCAACGTTGCGCAGCAACGGCCGGTGCAAGCCGCCATGAACAACAGCATCGGCCTGGGCGGCAACAACTCCAGCATGATTTTCAGCAAGCCGGACTGAGGCGCCTGGGCGCCGGTCCGGCAAGGGCTTTCACTATGGCCGTCATCCAGAACGGAACGGGACCCGCGGACGACACCGTGTCGGTGCCGATGGTCAACGGTGCCGATGGCCAGCACGACGCGAACGGCGCGTCCGCTCCGGTTGCGCAGGTCCGGACGGATCCCCTGGCCACGTTCCCGGCCCACGGCCCGTACGCCCAGATGGTGGGCTGGGGCTATGTGACTCCCAGAAAGGTGGTTACCAACAACGACCTGGCCAACATTGTCGACACGTCCGACGAATGGATTCGGCAGCACACCGGCATTGTGTCGCGCCACATCGTGACCGACGAGTCCGAAACCTCGGCCACGCTGGGTGCCCAGGCGGGCCGGCAGGCCTTGGACGTGGCCGGCGTCCCGCCGCAGAAGGTGGGCCTCGTCATCTGTGCCACCAGCACGCCGACCCATGTGTTTCCGTCCACCGCCAGCCAAATCCAGGATGACCTGGGCTGCATTAACGCCGGCGCCTATGACCTGAGCGCCGCCTGTTCGGGATTTGTCTATGCCCTGGCCATGGCCCGGTCGGCCATTGTGGCGGGGGATGCGGAATATGTCCTGGTTGTCGGGGCGGAGGTGATGAGTCGGTTCGTCGACTGGACCGACCGGTCGACCTGCATCCTGTTTGGCGATGGCGCGGGGGCGCTGCTGATCGCCGCCAGCGATGTCAAGGGCGGTATCGGGGCCTGCGAACTGGGCAGTGACGGCTCCGGGGGCGATTTGCTGACCCTGCCGGCCGGCGGCAGTGCCCGCCCGGCGACCCTGGAGACGGTCAGCAGCGGCGAGCACTTCATTCGCATGGATGGTCCGGCCGTATTCCGGTTTGCCACCCGGGTGATGGCGGATGCCACGCGGTCGGTGCTGCAGAAGCAGGGCTGGACGCTGGACGACCTGGATCTGGTGATTCCACACCAGGCCAACAGCCGCATCATTCAAAACAGCGTAATCAAGCAGCTCAAGATCCCGCCCGAGAAGGTCTTCATCAACATTGCCGAATACGGCAACACCAGCACGGCTTCGATACCGATTGCCCTGTGCGAAGCCCTGGCCGAGAACCGGATCAGCCCGGGCAAGAATTTGGTTCTGGTCGGGTTTGGCGGGGGTCTCAGCTGGGGTGCCCTGGCCGTGAACTGGTCGGTTTCGCAACAGGATGTGTCGCGCCACTGGTGGCAGGGCGCGCGGCAGCAGGCAGCCTACCGCGCCGGTGCCGCGCGCAGCATGTGGCGCCGTGTGGAACGCAGATTCGCCTCGCGCCGCGATCGCAGCTGAATTGTCGCCGGCCGCGTGGCCGGCTGTGCCGGAAGTTCAACCGGGCACTGGTACCCGACGGCGGGGCCGCGTGCGTGGGGGGGACTCTGCTTGACCCGCGATCCCGGCGTTGAGCCGTCGGGATCAGCCTGCAAACGTGGTGGGAAGCGGATCCGGCCGGTCGCCGGACGAACCGGCACGGGACCGGGTCAGGTCCATTTGTATCGGGCCGGCTGCATTGTAGGCAAATCGGTCAGGTCCGCGACATCATGCCCGTCCGCCTTGAGGCCGGCCTTCTCAATGATGAGGCTGGTCAGTTCCGCGCGGTAACGGGTGTCTTCCCGCTGCAGGACACCGGGGTCCAGTTCGTCCCCGGCATTGTGATAGACCTGCAGGTAGATGTTCTCGTAGGTGGGATCGAATCGGCGAACCCAGATGTCGACGCGTTCGATCTTGTCCCACGTCCAGAACTTGCTCATGGCCCACAACCGGAACGGATTGCGCACCTGCAGGCCCTCGCTGGACACGATGAAGGTCTCGTTCATTTCCAGCAGGTTCGCATAGAGCAGCAGCACGCCCCAGGCAAAAAAGCTCCAGGCAATCGCCTCCGCAAAGAAGGTGTCGGTCAGGTTCATGGTGAACGCCAGGCCGCCGCCCAGGATCAAGCCCACCGAGGCCGCGACGTTGCGCTTGAAGCCGGTGAAGTGAATCGGTTCCATGGCGGCTGATTCGGAGGTTGGGGCGGACATGGTCATGGGTTTGGTCTCTCTCAACTGGGCCGGATTATAGCCGACACCCGGTGCCCGAGGGCATGCCGGGGACGCCCGCGATGGGCGGTACAACCCCTACGCGCCACACCGGCCTGTGGGCTTGCACACGGTTGGTACGGTCTTTGCACTCGGCTTCAACAGGATCGTCCGACACTCCATGCCGTTGGGGTCTGGTCAGCAGAGAGGAGTATCGCATGAATTACCTGGACCAGTTCGTCGCTCGGGAAATGTACGAGGAACGGTTGAAGGCGGCCGCCGCACAGCGTCGGGCCCAAAAGGTCCAGCGTTTGCGGAAGCCACCGGTTGTGTCGCCCTTGCGGCAGTGGACCGCCCGGCTTTTGATTGGCATCGGCACCCGCATCCAGGGACCGCGCCCCATCTCGCCGGCACCTGCCTGATATCGGCGATCCAACCATTCCCGCATATTGAGCGCCGTCCTGCGCATCCAGCAGCGGCCCCGGGTAACCGGGGTCGCTGCGCGTCCGGGCTTCAGCTTGGCGGCGGCATGCCGAACTCCCGCTCGAGCATGGGCCAGCTTCCGCCCGGATCCGACTCGATCAGCGGGGCCAACACCGGCAGGAGCCCCCGTTCATCCCGGATGGGCGCCGGTTTCGGAACACGGCGGAGGGGGGCGGTTCCGCTTTCGATCCATGGTGCGGGCCAACCCCGGGTGGCCGGCGCGGGTCCGGGACCGGGACTCCACACAGGCTGCCAATCCCCCGGGTTGGCGGAAGGGTGGAGAAGGTCGAACCGCTGCTCAACCCCGTGCCAGACATTGCGGACCGGACAAGGCTGCCCGGTGGCTGTCAGGGTCAGTTGGCACAGGCGGACGAAGTTGGAAGCAAAGGTGTGGGGTGATGCTGCCGGTGCCAGGTAGCGCACCAGGATGTCCTTCAGGCGCAGGGCCCGGGCATCCCGGGAGCGAACCTGCACCAGGGCCTTGTGGACACTCCCGGCCGAGGCGGCGGCATCAAAGCGAATGGGACTGTCGGCCTCGGTCACGGGAGTCCGCGGCGATGCGTCCTGAACAATCTGCGTGAACGCCGCCCCGGCTCTCCGGTTGCCGGCGAACAGGACCAGGGTGAAGAACGGTCCGAGTTCCGTCAGGGCAACACCCAGGAGTTGGGCCATCCTGATCAGGTGGGGCTGCATCTCCGTCGCAATGTCGTAACCGCCGCAGCACAGGACCAGGTCGGGAGCCGCCTGCTCAAGGTCGTGGACAAACTCCAGGGGCCGCACGGTGTCGGACATCAGGGTGGTTCCCAGCAAATGGCCTGCCGCGGCCTGGACGACGGTCTCGGCCGGCTCCTGCCAGACGGGCGTCAGGGCACAGAGCCAAACGCGGAGCGGAGGCAGTGGGTCCAGCGTCAGGTACAGGCGATCCATGCGCCATGCGGCCGGGACGGTCCCTGGCTCCGAATTCGACTCCGGCCGGCGGATTTCGGTACCCACAAGGCTGCCGACATGATCCAGCACCGTGTCGACGGCCCCCAGGGCGGGGTCTGTGACCGACGGCATGTTGCGCTCCGGCAGCAAGGGCTGGTCAAGGTCCAGTGCGTGCCAGGTAATCAGTTGCTGCCGGTCCCCATGCTTCTCGCAGATGGCAGCGTGCACGCGATGGGCTTCGAGCCCAAGGCACAAGGTGGTTGTCATGGAGGTGGTCGGCCAAGGGCGCGTACGGGGTGCGGCATCGGGTCAACCACCCAGCCGAATCAGCCAATCGGTCAGCGACAGCAAGTCCAGCGACTCAAGCAGGCCTTCCAGAAAAGCGCCCAGCAAGGTCATGCGGGAGGTCATCAGGCGGGCAAACACCATGCCGGCGGTCAGCATCAACAGTGGCTGACCCAGCGCCGCCACGCTTTGGACCACCCCTGCCACCCTGTCCGGCAGGTTCTTGATCCTGCTCCCTGCCATGGCGCCGGCCAGCAGCGTCAGGCCGGTAAGGAGCGAGGTGGCCAGCAACTGCCAACCGGTGCGGGTGGCAACGGTCATCTGTGGAATCAGGGTTCCCACCAGCATCCCGCCGACCAGGGTTGCCGCGGTGAAGGCCAGGATCGCGGTGGCCGCCAGGGAGGCGGCCGCCTTCAGGATCCGGATCGGCACTGCGTAGGGGTTCAGGAGACTGGTCGGCGACGGAGGATGGGGCAGACAGGTGGTCAAGGCCAGCAGCAGGAACAGCGACACCGGCACGGTTACCGCCGCCGACCATGTGCCTGTGCGGACGGGGGCCGCAATCCGGGGCTGGATCAGGGATGTCCAAACCAGAATGAACAGCCAGCCGATGGTTGCGCCCACCAGCACATACTGCAGCAGCCTGGCCATGCGGTGTTCGCGCCATATCATGCTGAACAGGCCCAGGGACACACACAGGCCGACCCAAAGCCCGATTTTCTCCATGCCGGCCGGTTCCATTGACGGGGTCCGGTTTCACGGTTGCGGCGCCATGCCGCGCGCCAGGAGGGTGCCGAGGACGACAAGCACCAAGGCAATGGACAGCCAGCTTTGGAAACGCGACATGGCAAGCGTGTGCCGCGTCAGGTCCTCCGCTGCGCTGCCCGCCAGAGGTTCCGCCAGGTGGTAGGCGTCGCCGATGCCGCTCACAACGCCCGCCAGTTGGCCCGTCTCGAGATAGGGGCCGAGCAGGGGAGCCGCCGCCGCGCTGGTTACCGCCAGGACCGGCACCTGTGTTGCGGGCGAAACGAGTTCCAGCCAGTGAACGACGTCAATGGCCTGATCGGTGACGATGAGGTGCAGGTTGTAGTCAGAAGCCCGCAGCCGTTCCCGTACCGCGGATGCGGACGCTGGATTGCCGCCGTTTTCGTTGGCCACATCCACACTGCCGCCCACTGTCATTGCGGGGAGGGCGGCGGGTCCTCCCGGCCAATACACCATCGCCAAGACCGTTGTCATGCCGATGGGCATGGCTCCTTCAGGCAAACTCCTGAGCAATGAAGTGCGGACATCGTTGAGCACGGTCTGGACCCGCGGCAGCGCCAAGGGATGTTGACTGAAAAAGGCCAGGGATGTGGCGGACCGCAACAATACTGTCAGCACGGGTGCAACAGCCGTGTCCAATTCCCCGGCAACTCCCGGATGGTTTTGCCAAAACACCAGCACGCGTGACACTTCGTCGAGTTCGGCAAGGTAGCGGGCCGCGGGCGGGCTGCCCCCGTATTGGTAGGGCACGTCCTCGCCGATGCCAGGGGCGAGGATTGCCGCCAACAAGGCTGTCGCCAGCAGGAACAGCATGGGCCATCGGACCTGTGCAAAACGTGGGAAGACCCCGCGGACCGTGTCTCGGGCGGCACCGGCCGGAACCCCCACCCTGGGAAGGTCCTGCAGGCGCTGGACTGTTTCCGGGCTCAAGGCTTGGCCGCCGGCCACAGGTTCCTGCCATGCAAACGGGTGCGGAAGTTCCGGGCGCGGCAGAAGGCCCTCCAGATCCGAGATGACCGGACGGCCCGAAGGTTCCTCCTGCCTGGAGGGTTCCACCACGGGTTTGGTCGGCACCGCAGGCGGTGTCGGTGGATCCGCCGGAGGCTGCCTGTCGTCCGCCCCGGCCGCGTCTTCCCTGCCGACGTACTCCAGGCGGGCGCCGCATGCGAGGCAGTAGGGCTCGCGGACGGGGTTTTCGTGGCCGCAGTGCCGGCAGCCGACTTGCCGCATGGGCATGGTCAGGTCTCCGAAGTTCCATATTGGGGGGCCGGAGCATCATCCGGGCCACGGTGTCCGGCAGCGGGTACCAGGTGCTGCACCAGGAACGCGCAGGCGGCGATGACGGTACCCAGGAGTACACCCCTGATGACCGGGGTGCCGAACAGGGCGAAGGAATCATCCAGCCAGCGTTGGGCCGGCTGCGGCACGAGCGGCTGCAGCCACGGCAGTTGCAATGCCAGGACTGCCAGGAAGCCGATGGTAAACCAGCGATGGCCCGTGCGGCGTCTGCGCAGTGCCAGGATGTATGCCCCGGCCAAACTAAAAAAAGTGGCCGCCATCAGGGCTTCTTCGGCCGGGGCGATTACCCAGCGGAACACCCAACCCAGTTGCAGGCTCGCAACACCCTGTCCGCCGAACATGCCCATGGTTGCGACGCCGATGGCCGCAGCCAGCAGGATCAGGCTGTAAAGCCACTCTTCCTCGGCCAGCCACACGCGCCGCACATGGAAAAGGCATACCTGAACGAGTCCGGCCAGCAGGGCCAGGGCGGCCAGCGTTACATAACCGGAGTACACGGGCACAAGCACAAACCGGGTTGATCCCAGTTGCAACGGACCAGCCAACCGGTCCAGCAGAACCCATGCGGCCACGACGGCGAACACGATCCATCGGGACGTGTGCAGCCATCCGGATCGAAGAGAGTGCCGAAAAATGGGTCGCCCCTATTGGCCGGCCATGAAGCGGACCAGATTGCTTGCCAGCCAGATCAGTGCGACCACAAGCCACACCCACCGTACCCAACCGTCGGTCCTGGGTCCGGGACCGTGCCTGTCCGGGAAGAATTCCGGACTCCATGTCGGTGCCCGAGCCGAGTCCAGCATTACCTGGCGATCGTTCGCCGTTGCGGCGGCCAGGGTATGTTGCAGATGGGGCGGATCGGGCTCCCTGCCCTGCAGGATCCCGTTGACCATCCCCTGCCGTGATTGGATGTTCAGGGCCGAGGTTGTCATGCCGAATGTGGGGCCGCACCAGGCGACGCCGGGCGGTGAAGGGTTGCGAGGCCGCGGCGGGGCTCCCGGCGACGTGGATTCCAGGGCACACGAGGCCAACAGCCAGCCCAATCCGTCGCCTCCGCAGCAGAACGCGGCGCCGGTGTTCCGGGCTGCCTGACGGTGCCATTCTGCCAAGGCCGCATGCACTTGAAGTTGCCCGGCACCGGTCAGATCTCCTTCAAGCCAAAGGATTGGCTGCCGGGCAGCCTCCCTCGCTTCATAGCCGGCGCGGCGCCAAAACGCCACCAACGACAATCTACGCATCATCGGGACGGGTTTGTTCCGGATGGTGGACCGTAGGGGGCAATCCCATGAGTTGGAGGATCCTGGACCCGGGTACCGGCACCCCCAGCACTGTCATCAGCGGCTGCAACGCCAGAAGCAGGTGTCCGGCGGCGAATGCCAGCGGGGAATGGCCCGCGAGCATGAGTTCGGCCAGTTCTTGCCACGCCGGGATGGCCGCGGAGGCGGTATTGTCCGCCATCGATGGTTGTACGCCGTTATTCCGGTTGTTGGTTGACATGTCAAGGGTATGGCCTGCACTCCCTGAATATTACCGACTCTCGGCTGTCAGCCGTCAAGACTGCATGACATCGACGGTGGCAGCGCCCGGAGCAAATGCCGGGTGTCGGCTGCTGTGATACGATTTGCCGCGTTTCGCCGCCTTCATCGCCCGGTTTGCGTCCCTCCGGTCAAGCCCGCCTCCGCAGCGCGGGGCAGGCCTGCATCCACGCAAACCCCAACAATCCTCCGTGCGAATCACTTCCCAGCTGTTTCATCCGAGCCAGCGTGCGAAGAGGGGCAGGTCACTGCTCAATCCATTTGTGCGCCCCCGGCCTGGATGGGTCCGGTTCGTCGTCCAAATCCTGGTTGTGGCCTGTCTGTGGTCAGCCACAGGCCAGACCACTGTGTCGTTGGCCCAGACCGGGGTCAGTGGCTATACGTACCATGTGCAGCCCGGCGACACCTGGTTTGCCATTGCCCAGGCGACCGGCCAAACCGTTTCCCTGCTGCAGCAGGTCAATCCGCAGGCAGTCCGCAACTTCGATCTTCTGTACACCGGCGAGCAGATTTTGGTGCCGTCCGCCGGGCAGCCGCGGTATCACGATGTGCAGCCGGGAGACAGCCTGGCATCGGTGGCCAGTACGTATGACGTAGCGGTGGGACTGCTGGTGGCCACCAATCCCCAGCTGGGTGGCAGCGCCGGATCCCTGGCGGTTGGAGTGCGGCTTCTCGTTCCATTGATCAATGCGGAGGCGGACAGCTGGAACTCCTTCGAGTTCGACCCGTCCGTGGCCATGGCCAGCCTGCCGGAAGGCGTGGTGGTTCCGCTGAGCTACCGGGTTCGGCCAGACGCCCCGGGTCTGCAGTCGGAGGATGCCGTCGGCGGCAGCCTGATTCCCGATCCCGCCCTGCCACCGCCGGTCTGCACGGAACCTGCCGGCTACGCGGACTTCATTCGCAGTGCCCTCAACTACTGGCAAGGCAAGGCGCAGGGCATTGCCCGCAGTGCCGGCTTGTGCAATCTGGTCGTGGGCGAACTGTTGGACGGCCGGGATGTCAACGGCGACGGCTTCAACGATCTGCTGGTCACGCTGGAGAGCGGCGGTTTGGAACCCAATGCTCCGGACCGTACCGACTTGGTGCTGCTGCATTGGCTCGGGGAAAACCTGCAACCGGCGTTGCAGACCAGGGCTTCGGGACGCGTGTCGTTGCTGGCGGCCGGGGATGTCAACTCCGATTTGCGCCGGGATCTGGTCTGGACGGATCAGTCCTGTGGGGCCGTTGCCTGCTACACCCGCGTTTATGCCATGAGCTGGGATCAGACGACGGCAACCTGGCGCGACTGGACCGAGAAGCCGATTTCCATGGTCAACGCGGATGTGCGTTTGATGGATGCCGACGTTTTGGGCGACGGCCTGGCGATTCGCCTGCAGGGCGGCGTGCATCAGGCCGAGGGGGCCGGTCCCCAACGGGCGCGCACGGAAATTTGGGCCAGCCGTCAGGGACAGCCCTTTGCGTTGCAGGCCCTGGAATTCGGTCCCACCACCCACCTGTACCACGTGGTGCTTGAGGCGCACCTGAAAACGGTGCAGTCTCCGTACCAGGACTTGCACAGTGCCCAACAGTTGTATCGGCAGGTCTTGGCGGACGACAGCCTGCAGGTTTGGCACGACGCCACGGAGCAGGATTTCATGCGGGCTTTCAGCCTCCTGCGGTTGGCTTTCATCGCTTCGTATCAGCAACAGCCCGAAGTGGCGGCGGAGATTGTCAACGTGCTGGAGCAGGCCTATCCGGCATCGCCGTTCGCCAGCCTGGGACGAAACTGGCTCGCGGCCTATACCGGTGCGGACGATCCCATCGTAGGCTGTGCCGCTGCGCAGGCCTGGGCCAAGGGGCATCCGGCAACTTGGCAGCCCTTCGGCCTGTTTGGCTGGTCAAACCCCGGCATGACCCCGGACGCCGTGTGTCCGGTGATTGAAGGCGAGTTTGGACAGCGTCTTGACATCGAACCGGCGGCGGATCCCCTGGCATCCACGCCCCCGGCCGAGTTGTCCCTGTTTCCCAATGCGGAGGAACTACGCAACCTGTCCCCCGAAGCCTTCGCGGCCTCCGACGATCTGCCTGAATGCCCGGGTACGCTGGACGGCTATCCGCGCATGATTGAGAGCCTGCTCAACGGACTCCAGGGGGATCTGCTGCTGGTGGAGACATGGCTGCGGCTGTGCGAGGTGGTCTCCGACAGCATCGGGACTCTGTCGCAGCTGGACTTGAACGGCGATGGCCATGTCGACACGGTGGCGATTGTGGGGCGCCAGGAGACCGACGGCCTGGGACCCGACGGCTACGGCGGCCGCCTGGCTGTCTACTACGGGTCGTTCGGCAATGCCTCCAACCTGATTTTCGAACCGGCCGTGGTGGGTCTGCCGTCCCTGTTGGCGCTGCAGGACCTGAACAACGACATGAAGCCGGAACTGGCCTGGGTGGACGAGGTGTGCAACGCGGTGTGCCTGTCGACCGTGGAGGTCCTGACCTGGAACGGGGACACGGTCAGCAACTTCATCGGCCAAGGGGCCGTCATCACCAACGGCACGACGCGGCTGGCACCGGTGCCGGACACCAATCCCGGCGACGGCTATCAGATTGTCCTGGAGGGCGGTGTGTCCGGGTTGCTGGACACCGACGTTCAGGTGAGCCACGTGGAGTTGTGGGAGAGCATCGACGGCTTGCCGTTCCACCGGGTTTGGTTTGAGTATGACCCGTTGGATCCGGACAGCCGCTGCCTGGGTCTGAACCTGGTCGAAGCGGACTACCTGTTGACCGGGGCCCCCTACTACGGCTACGGTCCCGCGATTCAGATGTACGGCGACATTCTCGACAACCCAACCCTCACCACGTGCAGCATTGTGGGCACCAATCCGGATCGGGAGAAGGCGCTGCTGCGCGGCCTTGCCTGGTTCCGCCTGGTCCAGGCGCACGGGCTGGCGGGGGACATGCGGTCCAGCATACTGGCCCTGGAGGACATGAAAGGCGAGGTGGGTTCCGAGGCGGTCCATGTCCGCATCGCGGATGCCTGGCGTTCGGCCTACGCGGAACATGCCGACCCGGTGCAGGCCTGTCAGGCCGCGCTGCCCATCATCCGGCAGGAACCCGCTTCGTGGCAGGTGACGGACCTGTTTGGCCTGGACCACCCGGCCGAGACCGAAACATCGCTCTGCTTCGTCCCGGGCGAGGAATAGGGATCAGTAGCGGCTGGTGACAACCGGCGTCCCGGCCTGCATGGCTTCGGCGACCGGCAGGCCAAACCCTTCGGCCAGGCCGGGAAACAGGAATGCCAGCGCCATGTGGTAAAGATCCCACTTGACCGCTTCGTCCACCCGATCCGTAAGGAGGACCTGGCCGTCCAGGGCCAGGTCCCGGATCAGCGGGACAGGATGTTGCAGGACGGCCGTATCCCGGTCCGGAAGCCGGCCGGCCAGCACCAGCTTTATGGCAGGATTGCCTCCCAGGTTCAGGTAGCGGCGGTAGGCCTTCAGAATGGCAGCCACGTTCTTGCGGCGTTCGAAGCCGCCCAGATAAAGGAAGAACCGCTCGGGCAGTCCATACGTCGAGCGTAGTTCGCGGATGCGTGCCGGATCGGGCGGGACCGCCGGTCCGGACGACGCGCCGTTGAGGGCGACGGCAACCTCGCCCCGGAACTCCGGCACGTGTCGATGCAGGGATTCGGCGCCGGCATGGCTGACGGTGATGACCGCCCGCGCCTGGCGCAACCCCAGGAGGTTGAGGATTAGATAGGCGCGTTGGCGGGGATGCCGCCGGTATTCCGGACGGAGGAGGGGTACCACGTCGTGGACGGTGACCGCCACCGGTACCGGGTTCCAGAGGGGTGCGGTCCAGTAGGGATTCCAAAGGAGCGCGGCCCGGTGCCGCAGGCATTGCAACGGCAAGGCAGCCTGTTCCCACCAGATCTTGGCCAAGGGTTCGGGTCCCGGGGGCAACGGGACGGGCAGGAATTCCATGCCGTCCGGCAAGTCCGGCGACGGTGTCCAGCTGCCGGCCAGGTCGGGCGGCACGGGTACGAGCGTGCGCAGCCGGACATCCGGTTGGAGGATCGGAAATTCCCTCAGCAACGACGTCAGGTACTGACCCGATCCGGTGGTCGGGCGCTGCAGGAACCAGCCGTTGACGAGAACCAGACGGCGACGGGTCAAGGGCATGGGTTGGGTTTACCCGCTAACCGGCAGGTCGATGGCCGTGGGCATGGGCAGGGCATTGCAGTGGAGCCAAAAGGCCAGTTCGTGAAAGCGTTCCTCGCGGAATCGGCGTTGGTTGCAGCCAATGGTAAAGGTACGATAGCCCAGTTCGTGGAAACGGCTGCCCGCAATGTCGGCGACGCTCTTGTACACCATGACCACGCACGGTCTGCATGCAAGGTCTGCCACGCGTTGAATCAGGGAATCGCCCCCCTGCCGCCATTCGTCGGAGCGCAATTGGCTGGCGCGCGCGGTCGGTCGCCGCACGAGATCCATAAAGCCGAAGCCTTGGTGGAACAGGACCGAGTCCTCCTGGCCGCGGTCGCTCTCGAGCAGGTTGCCGATGCCGGCGACGCGCATGCAGCGCCACAACTGGCGGCCCAGTCGGCCCTGGTAGTAGTGTCCCACTGCCACCGCGGGCGGCGGTGGGTTGATGCCGACGATCAGCGTGTGGATGGACGGAGACACCAGTTCCTTGAGGGTGAGGACGGGCTTGCCGTCCACCAGCACGGTTTCGGTCAGGGGCGCAGGGCTGTGTCCCGCCGGCAATACAGGTTCAGAAGTCATTGGGCATGGAAGATTGTTGAAACATAGAACATTATAATCATAATACAGGAATGGGTTAGATGGCCAGTCAAATTGTGGAGCAGAGCAGACAGGTGTTTGTCGAGGTGGTGCAACCGGTTCTCGACGCGCGGTTTCCCGAGGTGGCGGCCGAGACGGCGTTTGGCCTGTTCGGCTACGGTTCGGAGGCGCTGGGCCTTGATGACGAACACTCCCGCGATCACCAGTTCGGCTTGCGCATCGACGCCCTGATGCCGGAGCAACTGTTTCAAGCCCATGCCGAGGAGCTGCGGGAGGTGGTCTCGCGTGCGTTGCCCGAGACGTTTCCGGGCATGGCCTTGCGGGAAGGACATGTGGCGGGAGCAGGTTTGGCTCCGGACAGCCTGGAAGGATTCATGCAGCGGACCATTGGCCTGCCGGGCGTGCCGGAGACGTTGGCCGAATGGCTTTCGATTGCGGAGGAGGAAGTGACCCACGTGACCAACGGGTGGGTCTGGCGGGACGACTCCGGGCGCTTCACCAAAATCCGGCGCGCCTTCGCGGACTACTGGCCGGAACCTGTGCGCTTGCGTCGGCTGGCCCATTGGTGCCGCTACTTCTCCGGGATGGGAGTGTATGCCTTGCAGCGTGCCTTGCTGCGGGACGATCACTACTACGCCAACATTACCGCCAGCCGCAGCATACGCTGGGCCGTGCAGATGGCTTTCATGCTGGAGCGTAGGTTCTACCCGTACGACAAGTGGACCATGCATCGGTTCCGCGACCTGCCCACCATGTGGCCGAAGATGGGGCACCTGGTGGAGGCGGCGGTGCGGCCGGGGACGATGCCTGACGAGCAACTGATGCTTCTGGAGGCGATGTCGGACGTTCTGGATACGGAACTGGTAGACCAGGAGCTGATTGCACCCCATCCGAAGTTTGCCCGTTCTCCCACGTCCGGGTATCGGGTGTTGGAGCATGCCTACGCGGAACTCCTGCAGCGGTGTCCCGAGGAGATCCGCGCTGTGGTGCCCGAATGGGATCAGGTTCAGTTGGAGGTGTTCCACAGCGGCTGGGTGGCAGGATTGCCGCTGGTGGAATGGGACGCGATTCTCAACTTGGAGGTTGCCAACCCCGACATCGGCTGACTTTCCCGGGTGCGACTTGAGGGAACTCCGATTCAGTCTGGCGGCAGCGGGTTCCCGCGGGTTCCCGTCCGGGACGCCCCCAACCGCTGGCTCCCGGGTCTTTTGAGAGTGGGGTGGAAGCGCCAGCCACAATCATCGACTGGCTGTGGCTGTGCTGTCGACCAACCTGCGCTGAAGGGCCAACAATCGTGTCGGTAGGGGGTCACAGAAAAATCCCCTGCGCCACGACTGAGCAGTCTCCACCGGCGTGCATGGGACCAATGGCTGATCGGGAACGGATGATGTTCGTCCTGGTTCGTTGCCTGATTATCCGTGTTGGAGCAATAATCCGGCTTTGTGTGACATCCTACCGAATCACTGATTCGAGGAATGCTATCAATTCCTGATGGTCATGTAGTGCGGCCAGTTGAATCAGGGTCCGACCATCGGGGGCATTCGCATTTGGATCACCCCCTGCGGCCAGCAATACTTCCGCGACACCGGCATGCCCTTCAAAAGCGGCCCTGTGCAATGGGGTCCAGCCCTCAATGTCCTGTGTGTCGACCTGTGCACCGGCAGCGAGCAGCACTTCCGCGAAATCGGCATGCCCTTTCCACGCCGCCCAGTGCAATGGGGTCCCGCCCATTTTGGTGTCCCGAGCATCAACGTGTGCACCGGCAGCGAGCAGCACTTCTCCGACATCGACATGCTCTGCCCAAATTATCCTGTGCAACGGGGTCCAGCCCTCAATGTCTTGTGCGTTGACCTGGGCACCACCAGCGAGCAGGACTTTGGCGACTGCGGGGTGACCTCCCGCAGCTGCTTCGTGCAACGGAGTCCCACCCTGGATGTCCTGTGCGTCGACCTGGGCACCGGCAGCAAGTAGCACTTCCGCGACATCGGCACGCCCTGCCCACGCTGCCATGTGCAACGGGGTTCCGCCCTCGATGTCCTGTGCGTCGACCTGGGCACCGGCAGCAAGTAGCACTTCCGCGACATCGGCACGCCCTGCCCACGCTGCCGTGTGCAACGGAGTCTGACCATCTTTGTTCTGTGCATTGACACTCGCGCCGGCATCCAGAATGCATAGCATCCTTGCGAGGCCATCGTTTCGCCCCACAGTATTCTGTCCCACCAAAGTGTTCCGTACCGCAGTGTGGAGTGGAGAGTTCCCGTACTCGTCAGTGGATTGCAGAAACCGGTCAGTAAACCGGTCAGCACACGATTTGCTTGCGCAAGCAGTGGCACTTGCTAATACCAGTACGCAACACAGTAGCAGCCAGGATATTCTTCGGTTCACGTTCGGCTTCCGCGGTGACAGGTCATGAGGCTGATATTAAGGCATACGTGACCTGCCAAAGAACCCCCAACCTCTGGAGCCGACAACGAATGTCGGTCGATCCCGGTCTTGTGTAACTTCAATCTAAGAAAAATGTTTACGTGCGTGCTGACGGTCGTCCAGATGGATTCCCGGGCTGAGGCAAAGTCCCATGTGGCCGAAGATGGGGCACCTGGTGGAGGCGGCGGTGCGGCCGGGGGCGATGTCTGCCGAGCAACTGATGCTTCTGGAGGCGATGTCGGACATCCTGGATGCGGAACTGGTGGACCAGGGGCTGATCGCCCCCCATCCGAAGTTTGCCCGCTCTCCCACGTCCGGGTATCGGGTGTTGGAGCATGCCTATGCGGAACTCCTGCAGCGGTGTCCCCAGGAGATCCGCGCTGTGGTGCCCGAATGGGATCAGGTTCAACTGGAGGCGTTCCACAGCGGCTGGGTAGTCGGGCTGCCGGTTGCGGAGTGGGACGCGATACTGAATCTGGAACCGACGAGTGCCCAACCCACGTGATTTTCCCGTGCGGCAAAACGTACGGCGGTTGGTTCTTGCCCCAAGGGTTGCGGTCCGGGACGACGCGCCGACCGTGAGTCCACGGGGCTGCCGAGATGTGAGTGGGAGTGCCTCAAATTTGATGGGCAGCTTTGCAACAGTCCGTGCCGATCAACAGATTGTTGGGTCAGTGCAGACGGGAGATGCCCGAACCGCTACGGTATGGACAACCATTGCCAAACAGCTTGGTCAAGGCACGGCCATCCTGTTTCTCCGGCCAAGCAACGCAGGTTCGGCGATGCAATGCGGTGGCCCGAAGTGTTTGCAACAAGGTCCGGTTGCCGAGGGACTGGGGAGTTCACGCAGGTTCCAGGCTTGCTGACGGTATGGCGTGCGTAGCGCGTTCAAAGGCCCTCGCGACAGGAGGGCACGACGAGGTTGCCTCGCAAAGTACATACGAATCGCTTCTCCGCTTGACCGGATGCCTCGGAGCACATCTGGCTACTGTCCGACCTCCAATAGGTTGTGTTGCAGATCGGTTGTCCCCTCGGCCGTTTGCAGTAACAGCGCGGTGTCAGGTGATTTCCCTACTGAACTGGCGGCGTTAGGATCATTACCAGTTTCGAATTGCCTTGCCACTCAGCCAGTCGAAGCGGAGTCGAGCCACTGGGGGTTCTTGCCTCCGGATTGCCTCCTGCCGCGAGTAGCACTTCAGCGACTTCAGCATGGCCTTCCCACGCTGCTCTATGCAAGGGAGTCCAGCCTTTGATGTCCTGGGCATCGACTGAGGCACCACCCGCGAGCAGTACTTCGGCGACTGCGGCATGGCCTGCCCCAACTGCCAGGTGCAACGGGGTCCAGTGGTTGAAGCCCCGTGCGTCGACCTGGGCACCGCCAGTAAGCAGGACTTCGGCGACTGCGGTATGCCCTTGCTCAGCTGCCTTGTGCAAGGGAGTCCAACCATCGGGGTCCGACGTGTCAACGTGCGCACCTGCGGCGAGCAAGACGTTGGCAAACTCCGCATGTCCTTGCCATGCTGCCAGGTGCAACGGGGTCCAGCGGTTGAAACCCCGTGCGTCGACCTGGGCACCGCCAGCGAGTAGAATTTCGGCGACGTCAGCATGCCCATACGATGCTGCCGTATGCAACGGGGTCCAGCCGTCAATGTCCTGCGCGTCGACCTGGGCTTCAGCGGCGAGCAAGGTGTTGGCGAATTCCGCATGTCCTTCCCCAGCAGCCCTGTGCAGCGGGGTCCAGTGATCGTTGTCCCGTGCGTCGACCTGGGCACCGCCGGCCAGCAGGACTTCGACGGATTCGGCATGCCCACCCCACGCTGCCGCATGCAACGGTGTCCAGCCGTGGTTGTCCTGAGCATTGATTGGGGCGCCGGCGGCCAGCAGGATCTCCAACACGGCCGTATGTTCCGATAGGACTGCAAAGTGCAACGGTGTCCAGCTGTTGTTGGCCTGAGCATTGACTTGGGCACCGGCAGTCAGCAACACCTCCGTGACTTCTACCTGACTTGCCCTGGCTGCTGCGTGCAACCGCGTTGAATCGTCGTCGGCTTTCGGGGTTGCCTCGGCTTCAGTGGCCAGCAGGGCCTCCAACGCTTCCGCGTGTCCCGACAAAGCTGCCATGTGCAACGGGGTCAAACCCATGTTGTTCTGTACGTTGACATGGGCACCATTGGCCAGCAACACCTGTGCCGCTTCGGAGTGCCCTCCCACGACTGCCAAGTGTAACGGTGTCCAGCCGTCACTGTCTTGCGCGTTGATGTTCGCACCACTGGTGAGCAACACGTCCATGACTTCAGCGTGTCCGATCCACGCGGCCGCGTGGATCGGAGTCTCACCGTTGCTGTCCTGCGCGTCGGCA
>MPMO01000046.1 GCA_002238555.1 Caldilineaceae bacterium bin34 | reverse complement strand
CTCAAGACCCTGGAGCAGCTCAAGACCCCCTGCCGGGTGCTGGAACTGGCGGACCTGGCCGCTTGGCCGGTGGACGACTGGCGGAACTTCGTTGAGGAACCGGAACGGCTGGACTTCACCCGCACGCTGTACACGCCCTTTCCCTATCAGCAGGAGGCCGTGGAGGCCGTGGTGCAGGGCTTCCGGCAACATGATCGGGGACAGCTCATCCTGCCCTGCGGCACCGGCAAGACCGCGGTGACGCTTTGGATCGCGGAAACCATGGTCGGGCGCGGGGGACGGGTGCTGTACCTGGTGCCGTCCATCTCCCTGATGGCCCAGACCATGCGGGAATGGGCCTGGCAGAAGTCCGTCGGCCACCGCTACATCGGCATCTGCTCCGACACGCGCGCCGGACGCAACGACGAGGACGCGTCCCTGCTGGAACTGGACCTGCCGGTCACCACGGACCCGGAGCATATTGCAGCCGGACTGAAGCAGACGGCCGACGAGGCTCTGACGGTAGTCTTTTGCACCTACCAGTCCCTGGAACTGGTGGCCCGGGCCCAGGAAGGCGGAGCACCCGACTTTGACTTGGTGGTGGCGGACGAGGCCCACCGCACGACCGGCGCGGACAACCCCGTCAAGCCCGGAACCGAAGCCAAGACTTCACCGTTCCAGCTGGTGCACGATGCTCAGCGCATCCGCGCCGCCAAGCGGCTGTACGCCACGGCCACCCCGCGGCTGTATACCGAGGCGGCCAAGAAACGGGCCTCGCAGCAGGAGATGACCATCTACTCGATGGACGACGAGGCGGTCTACGGCCCCGAGTTCCATCGCATGACCTTCTCGGAGGCCGTCGAGGGCGGATGGCTGAGCGACTATCGGGTGGCCATCCTCACACTCTCCGCAACCGAGCTTGAAGAATGGATGGCCAACCTGTTGGCGCGGGAACGGGCCTCGGGCCTGAACCTGGAAGACGCCGCCCTGTTCCTGGGTTGCTGGGACGCCCTGGCCGACCCGGAGGGCCGGCTTTCCGGACGCTACCGTACGGGGGACATGCACAACCCCGTCCGTCGGGCCATCGCGTTTTCCAACACCATTCGGCAGTCCAGACTGGTGGCCAGTCACTGGAACCCGGTAATCGACACCGTGCGCGACCGGGCGGACGAAGGGGAGAGGACCCGGTTGTTGGACTGCGAGGTGCGGCATGTGGACGGCACCTTCAATTCCTTGGACCGGACCCGACTCCTGTCCTGGCTGTCGGAAGGGTCCGACGACTGCTGCCGCATTCTGTCGAACGCCCGGTGCCTGACGGAGGGCGTGGACGTACCCGCCCTGGATGCCGTGCTGTTCATGCATCCCCGGAAGTCGCAGATCGACGTGGTGCAGGCCGTGGGCCGGGTCATGCGCCGCGCGCCCGGCAAGGAGTACGGCTACATCATCCTGCCAGTCGTGGTGCCCGAGGGTGTCGATCCGGAGCAGGCACTGAACGACAACCAGACCTTCAAGGTGGTCTGGGATGTGCTGCGCGCCCTGCGTTCCCATGACGAGCGTCTGGATGCCGAGATCAACTCGCTGGACCTGAACCGCGGAGGCAGCGAACGCATCTTCGTCGTCAAACCGCCGCCACCCAATGTTGATCCGATCCTCCAGATCCCGCTGGACCTGCTGTACGACATTCCGCCGGGTGCCATCTACTCCCGCATCGTCGAGAAGTGCGGCGACCGGCAGTACTGGCCGCGCTGGGCCGAGGACGTGGCCGGCATTGCCGACCGCATTCGCGTCCGCGTGACCGGACTGGTTGACGATCCGGAACGGATCACCCTGCAACAGGGGTTCCGGGACTTCCTGTCCGACATGCGGCGCACGCTCAATCCGTCCGTATCCGAGACGGACGTGGTGGCGATGGTGGCGCAGCACCTGGTGACGGGACCGGTGTTCCAGGCCCTGTTTGCAAACTACGAGTTCGCCGCCCACAACCCCGTGTCGCGGGCTCTGGATCGCCTGGTCGGGTTGCTGGAGGCCGAGGGGCTGGAGAACGAGACTCGGGATCTGGAGCCGTTCTACGAGTCGGTGCGGCGGCGTGCCCGGCGCCTCGACAATGCCGAGGCGCGGCAGACCGTTCTGCTGGAACTCTACGAGCGCTTCTTCTCAGTGGCACTTCGCAAGGATGCCGAGAGACTGGGCATTGTCTACACCCCGGTCGAGCTGGTGGATTTCCTGTTGCAGTCGGCCGACGACGCACTGCGCCGGCATCTGGGCCGCAGCATGAGCGATGTCAACGTGCACATCCTGGATCCGTTCACGGGCACCGGCACGTTCATAGTGCGCCTGCTGCAGAACCCGAAGTTGATCCGGGATGCCGACCTTGTGCGGAAGTTCACAAAGGAACTGCACGCCAACGAGATTGTGCTGCTGGCCTACTACATCGCTGCCATCAACATCGAGGAGGCGTACCACGGACGGTTGGACACCAGCGCGGAATACCGGCCCTTCGGCGGTATTGCGCTGGCCGACACTTTCACGCTGGCTGAAGGCGGAAACCAGTTCGCCGAAACCATGCCGGACAACAGCGAGAGGGTTAAGGCGCAGCAAGACAGTCCCGTTCAGGTGATCGTAGGCAACCCGCCATATTCGGTGGGACAGCGGGACGCTACGGACGACAATCCCAATGTGGTATATGCACACTTGATCGAACGTATCGAAAATACTTATTCGGCAGAGAGTGCCACTGTCTCCAAGCGGACACTGTACGACAGTTACAAGCTGGCCCTGCGCTGGTCTGGTGACCGAATTGGAGACCAAGGGGTGATGGCCTTTGTAACCAATGCCTCGTTCCTACGTGGCAACACCGACGCAGGCGTGCGTGCCTGTCTGGTGGAGGAGTTCGCCGAGATTTACGTATTCGACCTGCGGGGCAATGCACGTTCCAGTGGTGCGTTCCGACGCAAGGAAGCTGGCAACGTTTTTGGTGAAGGCTCACGGGCACCGATTGCGCTTTCAGTTCTGGTTAAGGATCCGATACACGAGGGACCGGCGCGCATCCACTACCGGGACATCGGGGACTACCTAACCCGTGAGCAGAAGCTGGCACAGGTGCGGGAGTTCGGCTCCATCGACGGGATCACGGAACGGAGCGGCTGGACAACCATCAAACCTGATGCACACCACGACTGGTTTGAGCAGCGGGATCCAGGTTACGCGGCATTAATGCCGCTGGCCATCAAGGATGCGAAGGGACAAATCGATTCGGTTTCTGCCTTCTCCTTGTTCTCCTTGGGAATTGCCACCAACCGGGATGCTTGGGTCTACAGCTACGACCAAGATGGTCTTTGGACACGTATGCAAGCTATGATTTCTTTCTACGAGGATCGACGCAAAAGGGTTGCAGATGGGCTTCTCATCCGCGAGGCTGCACAATCCAACGACGCTCCTACATGTATCAAGTGGACGAGAGGGTTGAGACAGCAGTTGGGTCGGAATCGGGAGTTGCACCCCGCACAGCACCATCTCCGACTTGGATCCTACAGACCTTTCATCCGCCAGCATCTGTATTTTGACCGGGAGTGCATTGAGGTAGTCTCACGCATCCCTTCCATGTTTCCCACCGCTGACACGCCCAATCAGGCCATCGCAGTACCAGGCCGAGGAAACACTGCTTTCTCAGTGTTGATCACGGACACGATCCCAGACTTGAACATGATGCAGGCAGGAGCTCAGAGTTTCTCCCGTTGGTCCTACCGAAAGGTCAATGTGGATGTCTGGGCGGATCAGACTGGTCCCGATGCCGTCGTCATTGACGGCTATGCACGTACCGACAACATTACTGACTGGTGCCTGCACCAGTTCCAAGACCACTACAGGGACCTGTGCATCACCAAGGATGACATCTGGCACTACGTCTACGGTGTACTCCACGCCGCTGACTTCCGTGAGAGATTCGCGTCCAATCTCGCTAAGGAGCTCCCCCGCATTCCGTTCGCGCCGGACTTCGATGCGTTCAAGGATGCCGGTGAGCAGTTAGCCAAGCTACACTTGGAATACGAGACCTGCGCCCCTTGGCCAGTCGAATTCAAACAGACCAGCGATGGTCCGCGGGTTTGGAAGCTAACACGTCCAATGCGCTGGCTGGACAAGGTGAAGCGTGACAGCCTGCAGGTCACGCCCCAGGTCACCATGCACGGTATACCGTCCAATGCACACGACTACAGCGTGAACGGCCGCACCCCTCTGGAATGGGCTGTTGACCGGATCCGTATCCGCACCGACAAGGCCAGTAGCATTGTGAACGATCCCAATGCCTGGTTCGCAGATGAACCAGCGGAACTGGGATTACATCTGGCACGCTTGATCACGGTTTCCGTGGAGTCGGCGCGCATCATTCGCAACCTGCCCGCTTCACTGCAATAACAATACGGCGATCTCAATCCGATCGAGCAGGAGGGTCAGCACAATTCACCGAACGCATGGATGAGAAATGCCTAAGCCTTGATCCGCGCCGCCAGTTGTGTGATAACGCCTTTCGCTACCACGAGGGGGTCTCATGTTTGAACGCTCTGCACGCGCCGTCCCGCCCGGGAGGTGAGCCGTGACCACCGACAGAACCAGCGCACCCCAAGGAGGAGGAGCGCGTCGTATATGTAACGAAGCTGGACGATGTAACGGAACTCGACAAGCAGGCCGAACGAGCCCGGAGGCGTAGTTGCGGCTACCGGCTCAGCTTGCTACTGGCAGGTCTGGCCTCCTGATTGTCGGGATTGTGATCGGGACCGTGGCGGCCTCGAACGAGACAGAAACCAGCACCGTTGCTGTACCGTCGGCGACCGCGCCCTGCGAGACGGAGGCGGTTGAGTTGTACATGGCGGATGTCCGGCGGGAGCTGGATGGTCTGGCAACGGCCATCTATGAGGTGGGCGAGTTTTTCACGGCGGCCGGCCCCAACTCCGTGCTGTTTCTGGACGAGGATTGGTTGGTCACCATGATCCTACAGCTGCTCGCCGTGGAACTGCATCTGGACGCGGTGGAAGCCTTGACTGCACCGCCGCTGCTGGACGGGATGCACAACCTGCTGCTGGTGGCTATGGACGAGTACCAGCAGTTCGTGGATGCCGCCGTGAAAGGCATCGACAACCTGGATGCTACCGAGCTGTTGCGGGCACAGGACTACATGGAGGAGGCCACGATGTCACATAATCTGTCTGATGCCGCCTGGCAGCTCGCTTGCGAGTGGCCGCCTGCCGGCAGACATCGTTGGGGTTCTCGGCGTGTGCGGTACACTTGAGCAGACTGGTTCAAGTGAGGTTATGTTTGGCTAAGTCGGTAGTCCGCCGGCTCGGTGTGGCCTCCGTTTCGCACTGATAGGAGTGTTTCGATGAGTCCCAGTGTAGGTCTCGGAGGTTCGGTGAACCTCAAGCCAGTGCTCGACAAACTATCGCAGATTGAGGACACGCAGACTCGTCACGGTGAGCAGCTTGATCTGTTGACCAAGCTGCTGGTGAAGAACGTCGCTCCACAGCTCTCCAGCGTGGAGCAGCGCCTGGATGGCGTGGAAGCAGAGTTGAAGGAGATCAAGGGTCTCCTCCGCCAGGTGGTTGCGGCGACAAAGGTTGGCGGCTACGCCTCGTGATGGGGCGACAGCCTCCGCCGCATAGACCGCGTGCCGAGGACGCAGAGTAGTGCAATGATAAGCCCCGGTCCACAGTGGCCGGGGCTATCCTGCAAGGAGCGGTCGGATGGCCTGCTTCATGTTTTGCAGTTCGTCGGCCATCCGCCCGTAGCTGGCGTCCAACGATTCGATGGTTTGGCCCATTAGGCCGACGGTTCTCTGCAACTGGTCGATCAGCTTGCGGGTCTCTTTGATCTCGGTGAATAAGGTGTCCAGGGACCCGTCGACGGAGGTCATGGCCTCCACGACTTGGGTGTGTCTGTCCTCCAAGACAGGCTTGGCCTCCGGCCATGTGGCAGGCAGTGCGATAGACATTCTGTTCTCCATGCGGCTCGTTTGGGAAACGAACAATAGCGTGAAGTATACGCCACTTGGCTTTTTATGGCTTTTGATGGGATGACAGACCCCGCCGCGTAGTCCGCGTGCCGACGACCCCAGGCCACGAACTGGAGCTAGCCCTCGAACATGATGGCGAGCTTGGCGAAGCGGGTAGCGATGCCGCGAAATTGCTTCGTATCCATGAACAAATATTCGATCAGATGCCGGCCCTTGTACGACTTGGTGTCGTAGGTTGCGGGCTGCCTGCGGTTAGAACGCGGTGGGATGGTGGCTATAGTGCCGCAAGAAGCCAAAAGCCTGCGGATGTCATCGCTGTCATAGGTTTTACCGCCCAGCAGTTTTTTGGTTTCCGTCAGGGGCACTTCGTCGAGGAGAGATGCGGACTCTGGACACTCGGCGGCGTGGCCCGGTTTCAAACACAGCTTGACGAACCGTCCTACCTTGTACGTCAGCGCAATGATTTTGATGTCGAGCCCACCGCGATTGCGTCCGAGGGCCTCCTCGTGTCGGCTTGGTCCGGTGGGGGTCGTCTTTTGGGGTGCCGGTACCATGGGCGTGGACCTTGACGAAGGTGCCGTCGACCATGACGACATCGAGGTCCAGATCCCGCGGCGGTTAGTTGAAGACAGCCTGAACGACGCCTTGGCGGATCCAGCGGTTGAACCGCTTGTAGACGCTGTTTCAGGGTCCGGAGTGGGCGGGCAGGTCCCGTCAGAAAGCTCCGGTGCGGGAGATCCAGAGGATGCCTTCAATGGCTTTGGACGTAAGGACGTCCCTGATGGCTAGGGCAAACGCAAAGTCGCGTGGGGAAGATGAATCAGGGTGGTGCGGGACCGGTTTCGAGTTTCAGATCCGACCTTTTGATACAAAACAAATTCACCGTACATCAGGGTTACTTCAGCACAGACAGTCTGCATGGGCGGCTGGGCCCCGAGACGGCCGTGAAGGCAGCCCTGTGGCTACTGGCCGGGACCAGTCTGCCCGGCCTGCGGGAACTGATCCTGGCCCTGGACGGCAAGGTGGCGCGCCGACCGGCCGCCGGCACGCGGGCCCTGCACATGGTCAGCGCCTTCCTAGTGTTGTGTCCCGGAAATATGTGGACATAATGACAAAGACAAGGTATCCTGCGCCCCATCCGTCCGCACGAGGGAGAAGAGACCATGGCCCGGGGACGTCCGTTGCCACCGCTGGCCGTCAGCCAGGACACGCGTGAGGAACTCGAGGCGCTGGCCCGCTCGCGCAGCCTGCCCGCGGGCCTGGTGAGCCGCGCCCGGATCGTGCTGCTGTGCGCCGAGGGCCTGGACAACAAGACGGTGGCCGCGCGGATCGGCATCAGCCGCCAGACGGTCGGCAAGTGGCGCGAGCGCTTCCGCACCCAGGGCCTCATGGGCCTGTACGAAGAGCACCGGCCGGGAAGGCCGCGCAGCCTCCCGGACGAGACCCTCATGACGCTGCTGCGGAAGACGCTCGAGACCCGCCCCCCCGACGGCCGCACGCACTGGACCTGCCGTGCCATGGCCGCTGCCACCGGCGTGTCGAAGTCCACGGTCCAGCGCGTCTGGACCGCGTTCCAGATCCAGCCCCACCGGCAGAAGCACTTCCAACTCTCCACCGATCCCTTCTTTGTCGAGAAAGTCCCAATCCGCATCTTTGTGCAAGCAAGGAGCTACCCGGTAGGCGGGTCCACCCACTGCAGCTCCCCGGGCGGATCCGGTCCGGGGAGGGGCTGCAACCAGACCCGGGACCAGGCATAGCCGCGGTGCAGCAGCCGCTGGGCCTGGAACCAGCCCAGCTGAAACAGACTCAGGGGCCGGTCTTGGGCCGCGGCAGGGGTCAGGGGCGGTCGCCGCACCCGGCCGGGGGCCAGGCTGCGCGGCCTGGCCTCCTCCACGCGCGTGCCGCAGCTGGCACCCAGAGGGTGGCCACGGCGTGGACCAGCCAGTGCCGGTCCACGCGGGCCGGGTCCAGGCGGCGGGTGCGGTGCCACTGCCAGCCCATGCGCCTGGCGTGCGGAAGCCCTGTTCGATCCACACGCGCATGCCGTAGGCGCCGAGGTCCACGTCGTCGGGGGGCTCGTCCGTGAGCACCACCCAGGGGCTCGCCTGGCCGGGGACCCAGAGCACGATCAGGGTGCAGGACCGCTTGCGCGTGCGGAAGGCCTTCCCGGCCGTCACCGTGTACTGCCCTTCCCGGGCCACGAAGCGCCAGGCCGGCCAGCGGGGTCCGGTCGTGGCCTGGAAGGTCATGTGCCGGTCGTAGCGCATGTAGGGATGCCAGCCTTGGCGGCGGATGGCCGCCCACAGGCGGGGGCTCTGCAGACCCCGGTCGCAGAGCACGCGCACGGTCATGTCCGACGGTACGGCGGGGCCCAGCCGATCCAGCAGGGTGCCGAGAGCCGGCATCCAAGGACCGGGTGGGCCGCCCGGCTTCAGGCGCCAGGCCACGGGCAGGACCAGGCCCCGGTAGACCACGCTGACGACCAAGGCCACCAGCTCCTCCCCCTTGGCTGTGGGGTCAATGGCCAGCGTCAGTTCCGGGCCTTGCCACCAAGCCAGCACCCAGCGCAGGAGGGGGGCGAAACAGGCCTCGACCTCCAGCTGGACCCGGCAGGGCGCGACCCGGTCGGCCCCGCTTGTTAAGGGTATTTTCTGGCTGAGGGCAGGGGATTCTGGCTGCTAAAAGGTGGCGATGGCGGTCCTGTGGGGGCCGTTCAGGGTGTGTGAGGGAGCCGGACGCGCTTTCCACAGCGCTTGATGTCGTTGGAACAGGTACGCGCAGTACCTTCGCCGGCGTCGGGCGTGGGCGCGGCGGGCGGCGGCGTTGCGTGCCCGGCGGTAGTCCACGATGGCCAGGGCGCGGTCGGCCGGGGAACCGATGCGGGGCAGGACCGCGTCCACCAGCAGGCAGGTCTGGGGCACGGTCAGGCCGGGCCGTTTTTGGGGAGCCGCAGCGTCTCCCACACCACGAAGAAGTGGGCCAGCATGACGAGCGTAGCGTGGCGGTGCCAGCCCTGCCAGCTGCGGCCCTCGTAGTCGCCCAGGCCGAAGAGCTGCTTACCATCTGGAAGCACTGCTCGATCGACCAGCCACACCAGCCGCTCCGCGGGCAGGATCGCGGGGCCGTGGCACAGGTAGCACTTGAGCTCGTCCGTGGCCGGGTTGCGGCACAGCGGCAGCCAGACATCGGGGCCGGGGAAGAGACCGCGGCGGGCCACCACGCGCAAGACGGCACAGAGGATGGCCTGGGGGCCCTTGGAGCCCTCCCGCAGGACGAAGGGGCGCCAGGCCGAGGGCGGGAGTTGGTTGGCCACGGCACCCACCTCCTGCGAGGAGGCCGAGAAGACCGGGCGCGAGGGGGAGCCTCCCTGCTCCGAACGCGCGGTCCAGACATGGGTGTTGCGGGCCACCTCGGCCAGGTAGCCCAGCCCCAGGGCGGCCACGCTGTCGAGGAAGGCGTGGCTGACGCTGAAGCCCTCGTCGCAGGTCACCCAGCGCACCGGCAGCGAGCCCTCCGCCACCAGGGCGGTCAGCATGTCCAGGGCCAACTGCGGCTTGGTGCGGAAGGGCGTGCCCGCCGGCACCCCGGTCCGTCGGCGCCGCGCCGCATGGCCGGCCCCAGAGACCCAGTCCCGGGACAGGTACAGCCGCCGGTCCACCAGGGCCGCCGACCCAGGTAGGCCGCGAAGACCGCCGCCTGGCAGTTGGCGCGCTTGCCCAGCTAGCCGCAGTACTGCCCCGCCACCCCCACAGACTCGGTCCCGTCCTTGGGCATGTCGGTCCCATCCACGGCCAGTACCCCCTCCTCCTCGCCCAGCGTCGCCGCCACCAGTACCCGGTGCGCCGCCAGCAGCGGCGCGTCGTCCCAGCGCGCCTGGCGCAGGACCATGCGCTCGATGGACTTGCGCGCCTCGTCGCTGAGCAGTCCCTAGCCGGTAGGCGCGGGCATGCCCGCGCAGCTCGCGGCAGCCGAAGAAAGGCGCGTAGCGCGTCTGGTAGGCCCGCAGCCGCCCGCGCACCGCGGCCATGTCAGCGCGGCTCACGAACACGTAGGGCAGGGACACGGAGGCGGAGGCAGGAGACATGGCAAAGCGGGGGCTGAGGGAATCCGTGGACCGCGACTCTACCTCTCAAAGTTTCGTTGCACTACTAGGAAAGCTTACAACTCAAGAATCAGGTCACTGCAGTGAAAGTGGCTCTGCACATCACTTCTTCGAAGTCAATTAAATCGCAATCCAAACAAACCACCTGTTTCCGTTGCATCAGTCAATCTAGGCTCGACCACGTGATCCCAAATATTGAACCCGTCTGTAAAGCCTTCAGTCGGTACAGAATCCGAGTTCATTGTGACAATATACTGAAAGCCACCAGAAGTGGCCCGTTGCGCGCCAAGTTGTAGTGCCTTGGCCACCTGCCGCTCATCGACGCCATCAAAAAGGTGGCTGTCGTGGATAAGAAATCCCGGCCAACGGCAATGTCGAGTACAAATTTCAGCGAGCATGATATCGAAACAAAATATTTGCATATTCGTGATTCCCTTACTGCGATCAGCCGAAATATGTACATCAAACTGGGGCCCATTTTGAGTCGCAGAGATGGTCAGGCTACCAGCGCGCTCATACAGCGACTGAGACAGTGCCTCGAAGGCCAGAATGATCTCTCGAGCCACTTGCTCTCTCTCATGGACATCGTCCCTCAAAGTTTGAACCAAACGAGCACGCTCTAGATCTAGTTCGGTCTTCATTGTGTCAAGATGATCGACTACAGAGCGCCTTTGACGTAGTGTTTCAGCTTCTGCTTCAATCCTCGCGAGTTCTTCACGTAACCTAGTGTAGTGTTCCAGTGCCCCTCCCGATTCCAAGATTCCCATGAGCTGGCCACGACGTTGATCTAATTCACTTTTGCGCCGATCACGATCAGCAATACGGTTCTCCGCACTCTTGATTTCACGACTGAGGTGTGAGTGTCGATTTTCGATGATAATATCATGAAAACGCTCAACTTCCTCAACTCGCCGGCGTGCTAAATCCGGAAGGACTATTCCTGCCTCACGATACAAATTGCCTAAATCTTGTGAGTCTGGTGTACTTTCTATTTCAAGCGATTCACGCAATTCACGAATCAAATCTCGATCGAAAATATTTTCTACATTCAAGGTTTCTATTTGACCATTTACTTCACTGGCCTCACGTTCTAGTTCCTGGTACTTCGGCACGACCTGATAGACATTCAGTTGCTCGCGTAAGCGCTGCGCTCGGTCTTCGGCAACTGCTAAGCGAGTTCATAGTTCTGCCGCATTCCCCAAAAAAGGTCCAAGCTCTTCGGAACGCGCAGCTTGCCGAAGTTGTTTTGCACTTTTTTCCCTTTCGCGGCACTCCTGAAAACGACTAGGGACTGTCCAGTCCAAGCCGATCAAATAAGAGACAGAAACTTGCCGATCCCACACCTGTTGCATGGACGTGTGGTGCATCGGATTTTGGAAGCCACCGTTCTCTTGACGTCGGGCCGCGAAGGAGAAAAGCGAACGGAATGTTGGCCGAAACTTTCCAGTATCACTACCTTCGTCTGTGGACAACCCGAACCAGCGTGCGCCTAAGGTATCCTTCCAATGTGTATTCGAGATCTCCCGCGGAACCGCTGGCAGATTCGGCTCTTCAAAAGCCAGAGACTGTTGCAAATGCGAATTAACCGATCCAATTGTGTCATCACCGCCAACATGAATGCGTCCCGAGGTAGTACCACTTCGTGAAATTGACAAACAGCTTCCGCCAACATCAATCAATGCATTGAACGTCCAATTCCGCAATGCTTCAGAGCGGAAGATTCCGTTTGATTTAGCATTCGCACCGCAAAGAAAATGGACCAGTTCCACGAAGCTGGTCTTACCGGCACCGTTACGAGACTGCCGGTCAGTTGCCCCCTGGCTCTTATCCGCTAGGATGACATTGAGTCCGGGACCGAAAGTAAGAGTCTTGAACGTGTCGCGATCAGCGCCAACTTGGTGGATCATCGATCTGCCTTGCGGATCGTACCATACTCAAGATCCACTGCCTGAATTGTGTAGAGTAGATCGAGTGCTAGCACAAACCAGCGATAGTCGATCACTGGACACGAGACGTCAACAGTTCGTCGTTCCCGAATCTCGTCCCACAACCTAGATACGGTCATCGGCTCTTGAAGGATGTCGAGCATCTGGCCTCCAACCCCAATCAACGCACGATCAGATCGAATGTGCTTCGTCGGCAGAATCATGTCTTGTCTCCGGATCATCGAAAATGTCACACCGTTCGAAAAAGTATGAAAGTACTGCTAGCGCAGCGGTCTGACGCTTAGGTTCACCGCCCACGCAGGCGTACTCCTGGAGATGTCCTAGAATTTGGTCTGGCGACCGTCCATTTTCCTTCAATTGCGCGTAACGATGCCGGAAGGCCTCTGCAATCCGTTCACCTCGATCAGCTTGACTATCCTTTTTGAACCAAGCTTCAACCAGTGCTTCCTTGCGTCGTCCCACGCGCAGTAGTTCGGTCGCGTCCTCTGAGAGTTGGTTCTTTTCCAACTTGTCTATCGACGGTGGTGTGAGTAGCTCAGTACCTGGTTCGGGGTCTATTGCCTGAAGCTGGTGAATCACAGGTTGAAGGTCCTGCATCACCAACGTCTCCAATCCAGTTATTGATGGCGCAAAGCCGAATAGGGCTTGCAGTTCCGCTAAGGAGAGATTGTCTATGAGCTGTTGTAACTCCGGTTCGGTCCAAACGAAAATCTTCACGGCTGGGTGACCCATTCGCAAATTATCGAGTAGTTGAATCGATGAAGGAGGCAATCCACGATTATCGTTGTGCACAAATACCCATTCCGCTATATTGTCCCAGTTTTCGCATGCACCAACGAAATCTTGATCGATCTTTGTATTTAATTCTGCTTCCTTCATATTGTATGGCGCATAGCATTGAAAGACAGTACTAGTGCTAACCCTTCGACCATCACATTTGAGGTCTCCACTACGACCGTACGCACGGACAGCTTCGAAATCCGAACCGTAGGCATATCCTGCAAGCTTGACGAACCAATCTTGGAACTCGGTGCCTGTCTTCTCGAGAAACGATATACGGAAACACAATCCGTAGTGTGCGGCCTGAATATGGTCCATTGCATTTTTCCTTATGCTCTCCTCTCGACATTCGCAACACACTACTGGTTTCCTCAAGAACACCTGCTGTTCTAACGCTACAGGCATAGTGCGCGCAACTGGCGGTGGCACTCGTGCCAACAAGCTAGGACCCTCTGCTCCTCGATCAGCACCTGTAGCTTGCGTAGACACCGAATCGCCTCCGTGCCCGGTCCCCGACCAAACCACGCGACTAGCGGAGGGTTGGCAGAGTCGTCGGTTCCATGCCCTCCTTGGGGCACAGAGTTGGTCCAGTTTGGCCACCCGCGCCACCGCCAGCAAGGCCACATGCTGGCTCCAACCGGTGGCCTTGTACGTCTCGTAGCCGTCCAAACCTACCTCCTTCTCTATCACCTCGGGGTTCTCGATGTGCCGCGGGCTCCAGCCACTGCTGGGCCAAAACCACATGAAACTACCAGTCGGCCGGATCGCCAGAGCACACCGAGAGAGTAGGTACCGCTCCTTGTTCGCAATTTGCCGAGCACCCACCCCAACAAGTGGCCGTGCGCTGAGCCGACCAAGTGAAGGTCTGATCAACTGCTTGGCGCGCCGGGATTTGGATGCCTGAATAATCGCTCTGTGCCATTGGATGGCCTTCACGCAGGTGCATGAACGGATTCTCGCACACTCACAAGCCAGTCCCACACGATCCTGTGCACAATCCTCTCGATTGGTGCCTGGTCATCGGTCCAGATTTTCAGGTCCGGGTCGAGTCTTCCCACCGTGGCATGGTCAACGGTCATTGCGGCGAAGGCACGAAACTCTCCGGAAAGGTATTCGGGCAAGCCCGCGATGTTGTCGGCAAACACTCCGACGCTGGCCGGCTCCTGCACACCGACCACCAGCACATTGCCCAAGACACCATCGGGCACAGGCTCCTCCAGCACAAACACTCGGGGCCAAACTGCCGACATCGTCGTAACCATCGCCTCAACCAAACTCAGGTCGGTCTCGGTCCGGCCCACGTTCACCGCCACCACGCCATCAGCCGCCAGATGGTCATCCACCAGCTCGAACCACTCCACGGTGGTCAGGTGAAACGGGATGTAGGGAACCCGATAGGCATCCACCAGCACCACATCCCACACTTCGGAGGGGTCCTGACGGGACAGCCACTGGCGGCCATCCGCCGCAATCGCGGTGATGTTCGGCCGGTCCATGGCGAACCACTCGCGCCCCACTTCCAGAATCGCCGGATCCAACTCAACCCCTGTAATCGGTGCAGGCCCGTACACGTCGGTCCAAAGCGAACTGACCGTGCCGGCCGCCAGGCCGATGACCAACACCCGGGCGGTCGCGGGATCCGGCGGATCGGCAGAGAACCAGGGAGCCAACAGGAAGTAGTCCCAGATGCCGTGGCTCAGAATGTGATCCGGATGCCACACGCTGTGGACACCGTTCCCTTCGTTGAGCTTCAGCCAGCGTTCCCCGCCTGCCTCCCTGACCGCGATGTAGTTGTAGCGACTCTCCTCTTCATGCAGGAGGCGGCTCGGAACCGAGCCGGCAACCGGCCCCGGACGAATGCTCGTCGATCCGGACAGCACATCAAACCCGAGGAGCGCAGCCATCATCAGAACGCCTACAAACCCGGTGGCATGCTGCCTCCTTGCAACCCAAGGGGTGCCGCACAGCGCCAACAGAACCAGCCACAGCCCAATCAGAAGAAAGGTTCGGCGGGTCCCGTAACTTGGCACCAGCCACAGGACGGGCGCCAACGTGCCCAGGATGCTGCCCACCGTGCCCACCGCGTACAGTGAACCGGCCGTGCGTCCCCCGGTGTTGACCGAGGACAGGGCAATTCGCACGACCCAGGGCGCGACCGCGCCGAGCAGCACCAAGGGAAACGTCAAGAGAATCGCAACCGCCAACATGGCGGCCAACAGCAGTCCGGCCTCCAATTCCAGCAGGTCGCGGATGGCCAGTTGCAGGACCGGCTGGGCCATGACCGGAATAACGGCCGTTGCCACCCCGGAGACCATGACCACAGCCAGCAAGGGCAGGAGTCTGGGGGACCGGTCTCCGACGCGACCGCCAATCCATGCCCCAAGGGCCAGGCAGGCCAGAACCAGGGAAATCAGGGCAGCCCAGACGATTTGGCTGTTACCAAACCACGGATCCAGGAGCCGGGCCGCAGCCAGTTCAATTGCCAGTGCGCCGGCGCCAACACCGAACACAAGCAGGTAGAGGTAGGCTCGCACGCTAAAGACTCTGTCTCCCAAGGTGGTCCTGTCAAATACCGGACCGGCGTTGGGG
Organism: Caldilineaceae bacterium bin34; assembly: GCA_002238555.1. Classification (GTDB taxonomy): domain Bacteria; phylum Chloroflexota; class Anaerolineae; order Caldilineales; family Caldilineaceae; genus Bin34. The sequence goes on along the minus strand of MPMO01000046.1, from coordinate 27,531 downwards.
TCGATCATACTCGTGAGTCTGAGCCGGCTCGGATTGCCATACCCACCTGCCACTCATGGAACGGCCCTATCCTCCGGTGGCAGTGCCGCCCGACCTCTGGAGATCCGGTCACCCGGCAATCCGGCCCTGGCACAGCACATTCGCCGGGGCCATGCCGAGAGCGGCAATGAGCACGGCCCATCCCAGCCCAACAGCAAAAATTTCTTCCTTGCGCCTGTCTGACATCCGCGAAACGTCCCGCGCTCCAAGGCGATACCCCCGCAGTCTTCGGCATGCCCCACCGTCAGGGAGACATCCGGCTGATGAGCCGGTCAAACATCCGATCACTGAGCAGCCAGCGCAGGAAGAGAAGCGGCTTGGCATACTGACCGGCGGCATAGCGCGTCTTGGGCCGCTTGGCTCGGAGCGCCTTGAGGATTGCGTTGGCAATAACCGACGGCGGCGCCCCCAACCCGTCTACTCCCAGGTTCTCCATCGAGGCCATCATTCGCTTGAGGATATCGGCATAGGCCGTGTCTTCCGATCGTGCCTGCAACGACCCGAGGGTGACATCGCCGAATTCCGTACGGATAAGGCCAGGCTCGATGACGATGACGTCGATGCCGAATTGCTTCAACTCGAACCTCAAACAGTCCGACCATCCTTCAAGCACATGCTTCGTGGCGGGTACCAGGAACCGGTCTCCAGAACCTATGAAAATCTCAACTTCCTGTGAACACCGGAAGCGGATCGTCTGTCTGGTTGACGCTTCGTCGACCGTGCGTCCCGGCAGGCCGGTCCGTCTTACGGGTCTCCGCGTCGGCGACGGCCGACCTGGCCGCCGTGTTGAACGCCTGGATGTTCCGGGCGGCGTTCGCATCCCGGTCGCATTCGAAGCCACAGGCTACGCAACGGTAGGTGCGCTCCGACAGCAACAACGCCTGCTTCACGGCCCCGCACTGGCTGCAGGTCTTCGAGGACGGGTACCAGCGGTCAATCTGCACGAACGCGGTCCCATGCCAATCGCACTTGTACGCCAGCATCCGCAGGAATTCGCCCATGCCCGCGTCGTGGACGGCACGCGCCAGGCGGCTGTTCTTCGCCATCCCCGAGAGGTTCAGGGTCTCCACCTTCACGGTCCCGCCCCGCTGGGCGAGGGCGGTCGTGACGTGGTGATGATGGTCGTTGCGAATGTTCGACACCTTGGCGTACAGGCGTTGGCGTTCCGCGTACAGGGCATCCCGCCGGTGGCTGGGTTTGTTCTTGCCATGCACCTTGCGCGAGCGGGCAATGGCCTGGTTCACGCGTCGCAGTTCGGCCAGGGCGGCTTGGAGCGGTTTCGGATTGGCTATCTCCGTGACCTCGTCGCCGTCCCAGATGGTGGCCAGCGTCTTCACACCCATGTCAATGCCAATCACCGGGCCCGGTCGCAGGGCCGGCTTGCGGTCCGCGGTCTCAACCTGAAACGACACGAACCAGCGGCCGGCCGTCAACGACACGGTGGCGCTCAGGATGTCGCCCGTGAACCGCAGTGCCTCCCGCATGCGCACCCAGCCCACGGCCGGGATGTAGACGTGTTGCCCGTCCACGCGCGCCGTGTTGCGTCCGTTCGTGAAGGTGAACGACATGTGCCGTCCCTTCTTGCGGTGCTTGGGGAAGCCCACACGCCGAACCTTCCTACCGGCCTTGCGGGCCTGGCAGTACCGCCCCCAGTGTTGGAGGCCGTCGGCCATGTTGCGGATGGCGTTCTTGCCGACGTTCTGGCACAGGTCCGCGGACCAGGAGTACACATCCCGCTTCACCGCGTTGAACCCCTTGCGCAGCTCCATGTCCGACAGCCACTCGCCGTCGGTGCCGGTCTCGGTGAACCAGGCATCCCGGAACGTGTCCAACGCCCAGTTGCCGGCCACGCGCGCAAAACCGCAGTGCTGTCGGAACAACGTTTCCTGTCTGTCCGTAGGGTCCAACGCAATGCGATGGGCCTTGTACAGGACTTCGGGTTGGGGTTTGCGGGTAGACTTGCGCTTGGCAGGCATGGAAGGTTCAGTTCCGTTCCTGTTGGAAACCCCGGTCCCCGCCGGGGTTTCCTTCATTTTAGGGCAGGGGCAGGCCCGGTCAGGGGTGGATTGGCCGGGGCCGGCCAGGGAAGTTCAGCGATCCACAACCAGTTCCATGACACCAGGTTTCAGCACATGACCACGGATTTCAGCGAGCAGTTACTAGCCCAAAGGTGTGTAGACCCTCCACCAATCGACGATATGTTCACGATCTTCCCGGCACGCCGTGCACGCATGAAAGGAAGAACAAGCTGGGTCAGCCGCGCCAAGCCGAACAGGTTCACCTCAAACTGGTATCGCGCGTCGTCAAGTGCCACGTCCTCCATCTGTGGTGTCGGCAAAGAGGGTGCCAACCCGCTCTCCGATCATCCCTGACGATGGCCTGTCAGAGGTTCTGATCATCGCTCTCTCCGACCTCCACCGGTGCCGATGCCGGCGGCCAGTGCAAGGGCACCAGCACGGGTGAATGATCGGACTCCGCCTCGATGTCCAGAACCTGCGGTCGATCCAGAGCCAAGCCCCTGGAACAGAAGGCGTGGTCCAGCCGCAGGCACGGCCGGAACGGCCAGCCGATGTGGGGTTCCAGGTTGTGGGGCCAGGTCCAACCCGGTCCCTGACCGTATTCGGCCCAGACATCCACAAAGGAGGCGCGCGCCCGCCGGTGAATGTCCGAACCCTCTGTGGCGTTCCAGTCCCCCATCAGCAACACCGGACCGTCCTGCGCCAACGCGTCCTGCAGGACCGTGTCCATCTGATGCGTGCGAATGGCCAGGGAGCGATCCGCCGACATCCGTGGATGGTCGTAGAGCGGTGACACGAAGTGCATGTTGTAAATGAGAAGTGGTTCACCGGACACCAGCAGCCGCAGGCGCAGGCAATAGGGACCGGTGATGCCTACATTCCACCGTTGTTCCACGGCCAGGGGCCAGCGGGACATTACGCCAAGCCCCAAACGCGCCTTCGGGTTGGAGATCCAATAGCTCCAGGGATGGCTGTCCTTCAAAGGTTCCCTTAGCGAATCGAAGGCATCCGGTGTCACCTCCTGGAGTACCGCCACATCCACTTGGTGCCTCTGAAAGGCTTCCGCGGTCGAGGCCAGGTCCTTGCTCTTCTTGAGGAGGTTGGCCGTCACCACCCGAAGTTCCCGGGACGATGAACCCGACTGGTCCGAGACCGGCTCCCTGCGACTGAACATCCACGCGTAGTGGCGCAGGAACAGAACACCCAGGCCCTCCCCCAGCGGCAGCGACCACCAGTGGCCACCCAGCAGGGTCCGCAGCCAACTGGCCAGCCACGCCGAACCCAAAATCCAAAGGGCAAAGCTGTTGACCAGGTACAGGTTGCCGTTGCGGTCGCCGAGCAGCTTCCAGATCACCGCCCAGATCGCGGCAGCGATGATCCAGAGGCCCAGCAGCCAATTCGCTGTTCGTTGCAGGATGAACACGGTTCTGGAGGGACAGCGCAGTCAAGCCGATTACGGTATCGAGGGGACGGCACCCGTACCGAAAGTCAACCCTTCGACATAAACCCCAAACGACACGCCTGAGGCTACGACCGGTGCATCGACTCCCGCGAAATCAGGCCGCCGGCAAACGGACCGCGATAAACCAGGGCCGCGAAGTACTGCCAAACCACAATGCCGAACCGCCGCAGCTGCCTCAAGTCCCGCCCCTGCAAAATACCGCCGCAGGCGATGATGTCCACCGGCACATTGAGCATCTGCTTGAGGACGGTCAGCTTGACCACCGTATCCAGGCTGTCGCGGGCCAGGATCTCGCCGCTGGCCCCCCAACTGCGACCATCCCCGTCCACCTCCTGGCGGGTGTTGGTGGCCACCACGGCCCGCACGCGGAATTCCCCGCACAGGGCCATCAGCATGGCGTACCGGGAGGCATGCAGGCCCGGCCCCACCTTAATCCACAGTGGCACGTCCCTGGGCAGGCCCTGCCGGGCAGCCATCAGCAGAGCGCGCACCTGTGCCTCCGACTGGACGCTTTCCATGTCGGCATTGGTGGTGGGACAGCTGATGTTGATGGTCACCCAGGACGGCTTGAGTGCGGCATCGACCAGATAGGCAAGGGATTGCTGCATCTCCTCAAACAGTTTCTGGGGATCCTCCACCCCCGGCGTGGGGACCAGGTTGATGCCCCAGCAGCGCGGCAGTTCCTCCTGGTGCATGGACAGGAACGAGGCTGCGGCCCGGACACCCACATTGCGCAGGCCGACCCGGTTGCCCAGTGAACGGCCGGGCAGACGCCACATGGTTTCGCCCCGATTGCCGTGCCGGGGCCAGCGCGTGTAGGAGCCAAACTCCACCGGCCCGACCAAACTCGGCAATGAGCGCCAACCGGGAATCAGATTCCGCCCCTGAACAACGGCGGCCAGTGCCTGGACTTCGTTGTCGTAGCCCATGCCCTTGACCCAGCCCGCGGCCAAGATGTGGGGGTGGGTCAGTTGAACCCCGCCGGCAATGGCCGGATTCGGCGGCTGCACCACGGTCCGGCACAACCGCAGGCCCTGCTGGACGAGCCGACCGGTGTCCCAGCGTTCCATGAAGTCGTTGACTACCTGATGGCCGGTGGCGGCGTCCACGGCGCGCACCAGATACAGCGCCAGCCACCAGCCCAAGCGGTACTTGAGCAGAAACAGGCTCCGCAGGCAATCCAAGGCGTCACTTACGAATTTCATGTCCCTATGCGCTGTTGGACGACTGGCCGGCCAAATCCGGCCTCAACCTTAATTCTGCCCCCTGCCATCGCCAGCGTATCCCTAATGCTGACCCTTTCGACCCTGGCCGTCACCCGGTGGCCCTCAAACGGAGTCCATCCGCACTTGCTGTGCAGGTTGGCGGCCGCAATCATGTCCGGCTCGGCCAGGCCCAGTCGCAGATCGGTCCAGGTATTGGGCGGACAGGCAATGCCGAAGATGCGCCGGGGGTTGGTGGACACCAGCTGCACCAGACGATCCTGCGTGAGACGGCCCTCGTCCACGGCCGTGCCCAGCAGCACCAGGGTCGTCTCCACGACCGGCACACCCCAGGCAGGCTCGTCCGCCTGCTTCTCGGTCAGGGAATGGGGGGCGTGGTCGGATTCCACCACGTCCAGCAGGCCGTCCGACAGCGCCTCCCACAGGGCATCCTGGTCCGCCTGCGTCTTGAGGGGAGGCTTCATCATGCCGAAGCTGCCCAGGCGCGGCAGATCCAGTTCCGTCAGGAACAGGTGGTGTGGACAGGCACCGGCCGAAATGGGCAAACCGTTCCGCTTGCCCTCACGCAGCATGTCCAGCTCCGTTCGGGTGCTGATGTGGCAGAAGTGCGTACGGATCCGATAGCGGTCCACCAGTTCCAGTACGGCCGCGACCTCTTCCTCCTCGGCATGCACCGCCACCAGGCCGTGGTCCCGCCAGGCCGCGAAGTGCTCCTCCCGGGTCCGGCTCCGCATGTACATGAAGCCTGTGGTCGGATTGCAGTAGATCTTCAGGCCCACAACGCCTTGGAAGGCCTCGGGGAAGGTTTCGAGGTTGCCTTGGGGATGAGCCCCGTAGTAGACCCCCCAGTCGCAGTGGGCTGTGCGATCCAGTTCCCGCCGTTTCCGGGCCAGGGCTTGCGGCCGGGCGGTTTCGGGTGGGGTGTTGGGCATGTCCAGCACCGCCGTATAGCCGCCGGCCAGGGCGGCCGCGGTCTCCGTGGCAAAGTCTCCCTTGTGTGACCAGTCCATGCCCCGCAGATGGACATGCGGGTCCAGGGGACCGGGAATCCTGAGGATGCTCATGGGATCGATGTCCTTCAAACCCAGCGACCCAGGACCAGCGCGATCAGGCTCATGCGAATGAACATGCCGTTCTCCATCTGCTGGAAGTAGATGGAGCGCTGGTCCAGGTCCAGGTTCAGCTTGTCGGAGGCCGTGCCCATTTCATGCTTGCGCGGCAACGGGTGCATCAGGACAGTGTTGATCGGGGTCTGGGACAGCAGCTCGGGGAGCATGACGTACTCATCCTTGACCTCGTCGTAGTCGTCCCGCGAGGCGAACCGCTCTTCCTGGACGCGCGTCCAGTAGATGACGTCGCTGTCGAACAACACCTCGCGCAGATGGCCGGTTTCGTGCACCGTCAACCCCGAGTCCCGGGCTTGCTTCCTCAAGGATGCCGGCAGCCTCAGGACCTCGGGCGACACTAGGTTGATTTGGATGTCCTCGCCCGTGTAGAGGCAAAGCAACTTGACCAGGGAGTGCACCGTGCGGCCGAAACGCAGGTCCCCCACCATGGAGATCCGGAGGCCGCCCAGACCGCCCTTGCGCTTGAAGATCGTGTAGGCGTCCAGCAGGGCCTGGGTGGGATGCTCACCGGTGCCGTCGCCGGCCGAAATCACCACCGGCTGGCGCTGAATCTGCTTGCGCAGGATGTCCAGGAAGTAGGCGGCGACCAGGGACGCCCCCTCCACGTTGTGGCGCAGAATGATGACGTCCGCGTAGCACCCGGCGGCGCGCACCGTGTCCGGCAGGTCCTCGCCCTTGTGGACCGATGAGAACTCGATGCCGTTGCTGGCTCCGATGGAACGTCCGCCCAGCCGGCTGACGGCCGACTGGAACGACAGATCCGTGCGCGTGCTGGCCTCGAAAAACAACTGGGCCGTGATGGCTCCGTGGGCCACCTCGCCGACACCCCGGTCCCGGTTGCGAATGCGCTGCTCCAGCCGCAGGGTGGCATCGAAGAGCCGGGCCAGGTCCTCGCGGGCAAACTGGTCCACCGTCACGATGTGCTTGCCGGTGAAGTCACCGGCAATGGACTCGGGCTGGTACGACTCGAGGATGCTGTTCCACACCCGATTTTCAGCTGAGGCGAAATCCCGGGTCATACCTTCTCCTCTGCGGCAGGTTGGAGGGGTTCCCGGGGTTCCAGAACCTGCACCACGGCCCGGTGCTGTTCAGGGGCTATATGGCCGCCGGCCAGGAAGTGGTCCACGGCTTCGCGCAGGTCGAACACAACATGCATCCGGAGGCCCGCATCCCGCAACCAAACCTCGGCCTGGCGATTGCGGCAGGTCAGCACCACCACGTCGGTGACGACCAGGCCCGCTTTGCGCAGAATGTCCGCGACCTCAATCACGCTGCCGCCGGTGGTGACCAGGTCCTCGACGATGGCGACGTTTTCACCGGGTTGAAACAGCCCTTCGATTTGCCGCTGCAATCCATGGGTCTTGGACGCCGACCGCGTGAAGAGCAGCGGGATGCCGGACTCGACGGTCACCGCGCCGCCCAGGGCCAGAGCGCCCATCGGGACGGCCGCAATCCGGTCCGGTGCCAGCGGATCCAGCTGGTCCTTGACCCCCAGGGCACAGAGACGCAGCAGACCGGCATGACTCCCGACGCGCCGCAGGTCCATGTAGATGGGCGACTTTGCGCCGCTGGTCAGGGTGAACTCCCCGAACTGCAGTGCCTGTACCTCGAGGAGTAGGTCGAACAAGCCGGAGTTGGGCGCGCCTGCGGTGTTCATCAGACCTCTCCCCTGCTGCAGAATCTGGCGAACTCTCGCGCATTCACTACCTGTAGTAGGTTGCCGGATCCAACCTGAGCCAACAGCCACTTCTTGGCTTCCGATTGGTATCCGTGACCATCCAGAACGATGATGGTAGGGATGGACAGATGGTTGATGCAGGCCACTTCATACGGATACTTTTCGTCCACTGAACCGGACTTGGCCTGCCATTTGCAACGAATCACGAGACAGTCCGGCCAAAGTGTTGGATGGTGCAGCACAAAGTCCACCTTGCGAGTTGTCCCGTAGATGGTTTCCCCGATTGGACAGCGTGTCGAAAAACACAGTTCGTTGCTGGGGACGGAATCCATGAATTCCCTGGGAGAAAGCCGGTTGTAGCCTCGGTTTTCCAGCTGTTCACGAACCTTGGACACAAACTTGTGCCTCAAGGGGTTGGCACGTTTACCATCAGTCATAGGTTGTTACCAGGAGTTCCTCAACGCTGCCGCGGCCTGCCCCATCGCTGTTGATGTATCTGGGAGCCCGGACTCTTCTAACCCGAAACAGTGACCTGTTTTTATACAGTTCCGTGATCAGCGATGTGTCCGAACTGCTGATCATGACACTGGCACCATTGTTTCGCCAACGGACCGCGGTGTCACGTAGCAACTTCTGGGCTGCGTCTCCAAACCCGCCGGCCACGTAGCTTGTGAACGTACCGTCATACGGAGGATCGCAATAGACGAAGTCACCCTCGCTTGGTTCGATCGCCTCGAACCTTTGCTCTTTGACATCAACATGCGCCAATGCAATGCTGGCCTGACGTAGTCCCTCAGCATCGCAAATTCCGGGGTTCTGGTAGCTGCCCTTGGGAACATTGAACTTCCCTTCACTGTTCACTCGATACAGGCCGTTGTAGCAGGTCTTGTTGAGGTAGATGAACCGCGCAGCTACCTGGAGCGGAGCTTCGGGTTCCTGCGCCCTGACCCGGAGGTAGTAGCCCTCGTCCGCATGATGGTCGCGCGCGTGCTTCTCCAACGCGTCAATCAGGTTCTCCACATCGTCCTGGATCACCGTGTAGGCCGTGATCAGCTCCCTGTTGACATCCGACAGGTAAGCCTTGCCTGATCGCTCAGGCATCGCGAAAAACACGCTGCCGCCGCCGACGAACGGCTCGTGGTAGTCACCAAAGTCTGGTGGAGCCTGTTCCCAGATCAGGGCAGCCAGACTTCGCTTGCCCCCCGCCCATTTGACAAACGGCCTGGCCCTGGGAATGCCTGTCCCTGCCACGAGAGGATCGGAGCGAAGCGAACTATCGGATGCCGGCACCGTTATGTCCTCTTCGGCAGGCGTCCGGCACAGCCTCTGGCCAACGAGTCGGTCTCCCAATCCAGTCGGCGCAGTTGCGGCCGGGGTCCCGACTCTTGACCGGTTGGAACTTCAAGGGCTGCCATCAATTTGCCGGCATGTCTGTCCGCGGGTCCCGATGCACATCATTACATCGCCGCCAATGCGTCCATCTGCGCTCGCATGGCGCGGACCAGCCGACCAGCCACTTCCGCCGGTTCCCGAGCCTGTGCCAAACTGCTGCTGGCATTGAAGAGTACGCCCGGCACATCCCGGGAAATCCAGCCAGCCTCAAGACTCGCTTCGAGTGCGCCTCCCTGCGTACCGATGCCCGGAGCCAGAAACCACAGGTTCGGTACCGCTGTGCGCACCTGCTTCAAGGCCCGTGGATCGGTCGCACCCACAACGAGACCGCTGTTCGGACCCCAAGTCCGTACCGTCTGTGCAACCTGGATGAACAAGGGCTCTCCGTCAAGACGTCGACCCTGAAAGGCCTGTCCATCCGGGTTGGACGAGTGGGCCAGCACAAAGCACCCCTTGTCCGGCCAATCCAGGAACGGAGCCAGGCCGTCCCGGCCCAGATAGGGGTTGAGCGTGACGGCATCGACCCCCAAGGTCCCGAAACAGAATTGGGCATAGCCTTCCGAAGTGGCGCCGATGTCGCCGAACTTTGCGTCCAGCAGCACCGGCCGGCCCGACGGTATCCGGGCCAGGGTGTCCTCCAGTAGTCGCAGCCCGTCAATGCCATGGGCCAGATAGAAACCGAGGTTGGGCTTGTAGGCCGCCGCCCACTCCGCCGTCTCGTCGATGATGTGGGTGTTCCAGGCCAACAGGTTGCCGGCGAGGGAGCGGTCCGGTCGGCTGAACGCTTCCGGCAGGCGGTCCACGACTGGATCAAGTCCCACACACAACAGGGAATGCCGCTCACGGGCGGAGGCGGCCAGACGTTGCCAAAAATGCATATCAGGGATGGGAATCGAGGAAGCTGACGGATTATAGGCGGGATGCCTGCCATCCTCGGAAACCGAAGGTTCGGGATGGAAGGGAATGCCTCCATGCGCAAGCCGTCGAGATGTCCGAGAACTGGAGCAGCCCTCTCCGGACCGGGTTTGCCTACTCAGGACAGGGGTGAGACACCATGGCTGAACAGGCGATACTGACTAAAGCCCATTTGCGTTCAGCTTTGACAAAGGTGCGGCATTGCCGCATACTGGGATAATGCGGCTCTTCGTCACCAAGACTTATGAACGGACTGTGCGCAAGCTCATGTCGGAAACGGATCGACAAGTCATGGAGGCTGCTATCATCGCCGCTCCAAAAGCTGCGCCAGTGATTCGAGGAACCGGAGGTATCCGGAAACTGCGTTGGGCTGGCTCGGGACGGGGTAAGCGCGGAGGCATTCGGACCATCTACTTCTATCACGTTGGACCCGGGGCGATCTACCTGCTGGCCGCTTACGCCAAAGCAGCTCAGGACGACCTTAGTTCGGCGGACAAGAAGGCACTGTCGCGACTGGTGACCACAATCAAGAACGAGGGGAGCATCCGATGACGACTCAGCGAACCCAAGTAGGACACGAATTGGAAACTGCCTTGGGCGAGGTGCTTACCCATGTCCGGGGCGAAACGTCGCTACCCTGCCGGATTGTCGACGATCCGGCGGCAGAGCACATATTGGCGCTCCGCAAGCGCATGAAGCTCAGTCGCCAAAAATTCGCGGACCGGTTTGGACTGGATGCCCGTGCCGTACAGGATTGGGAACAGGGCCGGCGAGTCCCGGATCGTGCCGCCCGCGTCCTGCTGACCGTCATTGACCGGGACCCCGAGGCAGTTGTGCGCGCCCTCGAACAGTAAAAGACAACAGTTATGATCGAACGAGGCGACGGCAATGTACTGGCCGTTCGATGACTGCCGCCCCCTGCCGTTGGCCCCAATATATCCGCGCGCCGACTGTTCCACCGTGTCCTAATCGGTCGTCACCTGGAAACGTTGGAGCCACAACTCGCCGGTGCCGTCGATGACCTCGTTTCCCAGTTCCACCGAGGCTAGATATGAGTCGGCCGGAACGTAATTGTGCTCGACCAGATAGCTGAGGAACGCCGCGACATCGACCACCCCGCCGAACCGAGGCTCCTGGCTGACGAAGGCAATGTAACCCGCTCCCGATGTCGGATGAAAGTTCGGACGCAGGTAGAGGTCGTAGGCAATGTTGTCCACCACAACTTGGCCGGCCAGATACTGCCGAGGCTGGGCTTCGAAGGTCCTGGCCATCCAAATCATCACTTCATGCGTAATGGTGTCCGGAGTGGGCGGATTGGAACTGGTCAGCCAGATGTCGTAGGCCAGGTTGTATGCCCCCTGTGCGTTCATGGCAACGGCATAGGCGATGGACAGTTCCTTGATGGACTCGATCCGGGCGGGCAAAACCGACGTCGTGGACTCGGGGTTCCAAGGCTTGTGACCGTAAATCACCTGCGGGTACGCCTTGACTTGGCCGGTTCCCTTGGGCCATTGCCACCGCCAGCCATATTCAGTCGTTCCATCCAGACGACGCGTCAACAGACACTGTTCGTAGTCGGCGATGTCTCCCTTGCCCCAAACGTTGTTTTGGTAGACGAGACCGGAGTCGGCCAGTTCATGCCAGTCACCGCAGTAGGCCTCTGCTTCCTCCGCCTCGACCGCAGATTCCGTTGTCTCGGAAGACTGGGCAGGGGAAGAATCCAAGTCGGCAGCCGCGGGTGGGCCAACGTCATAGGCGCACCCGGCGATGGTCAGCCCGAGAAGGACAAGGCAAGCCAGGTGGCGGACTGTCCTGCGGACTGCCATCGTGACAATGTCTCGCTCGTCTTTCTTCACCACAAACCTCCGTCGCGGCAAACCACAGCCAGCCAAAGGCCCCCGCCGAATCTGGAACCATCGAGCCCCGCGCGTTACCGCAGGTTCAAACTGCACTCGCTGGCATCGGTCTCCGGAGAGGCTGGTATTCCGACTTGGACTCAAGTTTGGGAGCGCCCAATCAAAAAACACTTTAGCCGACTATTCTCCATCCAGGCCTGAACCAACTTCACAATCGCCAAGGGGGCCGAGGGCCTTTGCGTCGTCGGCAACGACATCGCCATATCCGATCCTTTCCGGAGCAGCCACCGTCTCCGCGATTACGGCATGCCTGGCTTCCCACCGGGTCTGTTGATCCTGCAACTGGACCTGCCGTGCCACGGTGGACCGGTCTGCGCTTGTCCGACAGGCCGGTTGGAACAGGGAAGTGCCTGCTCAAGGTCTTGTCGCAAGCAAACGCGACTGCCCTGATGCATTCGTCCGTTGCTGGCCTCCCGGCCGGATATAATCCGGCCTGCTGCCCGAAGTACCGAACCGGCGTTCCCGGCTGGTCCCTGCCCGACCCGATAACCTTCCGCTCCAACCCATGGCTGTACTGGACATCCTGCAGGACTGGCGGGAGGACGGCTCGATCCTGCATCGCAAGACCGTGCGTATTCGCAAGGTGGACCGCGGGATCCGCCGGCTGCTGAACGACATGGTCGAAACCATGCGCGAAGCCGAGGGGGTGGGGCTGGCAGCCCCGCAGGTGGGCCGCAACCTGTCGGCCTTGGTCATCGAGTACGCCGACACGGACGAGGATCCGGACGCGGTGCCCGAACTCTACAAGATTCTCAATCCCCAGATCGTCCGGGCCCGCGGCGAAGTCGAGGGAAGGGAGGGATGCCTGAGCGTGCCGGGTTTCCTGGCGGATGTGGACCGGGCCGAACGCATCACGGTCAAAGGCATGGATGCCGACGGGAAGGCCATCCGCATCAAGGCGGACGGCTGGTTGGCCCGCATCTTCCAGCACGAAATCGATCACCTCAACGGCATCCTGATGATGGACCGCGCCAACCGCCTGTACACGGTGGAGGAAGGGGAGGATGGGGAACCCGTCGTCACTCCCATCGGCGCGGGCCACGAGGAACCCGAATCAACAGTCGGAACGGTCGCAGCCACAAACTGAGAACGAACCGGCCAGGCCATCCGGTCCAAGGCCCTGCTGGGACCACGGGAACTCCGCATCAGGGGCATCCCACGACCGCCAAACGGTCATCACCCGCTATCTGCCCATCCCGAAGTCGGGTCGGACCGATTGGCCAGGAAGTGATCCAGCTCTTGGCGCCGGGGCGAACTGCGGGCGCCAACCCGGCCAATCTGCAACGCGGCGACGGCATGGCCGCGCATGACCTGTTCGGCCAATGAACATCCCGACAGCCCCGCCTCCATAAAGCCGGCATCGAAACTGTCGCCGGCGCCCAGGGTGTCCGCAACCGGCACCCGAAACGGCGGAATGGTCACGGCCGGGGAACCGAATTCCGATACATGGGCTCCAACCGGCCCTTCCCGCATGATGGCCACGCACTGCCCCTCCCTGGCCAGGTGGGCCGTCGCCCTCCGCATGTCCGGCTCGTTCGGGACCAGGTGAAACAGCTCCTCGTCCGCGGAACCCAGGACAAAGTCCGCACACCCAATCGCCGACCACAGCGCTTCAACGTAGCTGACCGGAAGGCTGTCGCCTTCCAGGCCCAGCCGCAGGTTGAGGTCGAACGAGGAGCGAACCTTGCGCGCGCGGGCCCGATCAAGGACCCGGAGCGTGGCCCGCCGGCCATGCTCCTGCACCATGCAAACCCCCGACGTGTGCAACCAGTCGCGGGCCGTCAGGTCCAGACGGTCCAGCTGCCTCTCGTTCAGTTCCGTAAAGGCCTGATCCCGGCGCGGCCAACCCAACACCGTACGCTGACCGGTCCCGTCGATCAGGGCAATCACAATCATGGTGGGCCGCCGTCCCGAAAGCTTCACGCACGAGACGTCAATGCCCTCGGTGACCAGTTCCTCCAGGGCCTCCCGGCCAAAGAGATCGTCTCCCACCACCCCAACGAAATGGGTCTTGGCACCCAGGCGCGCCAGAGCCACGGCGGTGTTGGCTACCGTCCCGCCGCCGTGCACCTCGGGCGACGCTTGTTGACGGGCCTTGCCGGTCTCCTGGGGAACGCTCAGCACCAGGTCGACACAGACATCCCCAAACAGGATGCCCCGGCCCCGGTCGTCCGGTACCGTCATTCCCTGGCAGCCGCCGCGAACGCCTTCACGAGACCGGAATTCTTCCTGCGAGAGCCTGCTGCGTTCGTGTGGGTGAAGGAGTCCACGCCCCACGGCCCGACCCGGCGGATCGCCTCCCGCACATTGCCGGCAGCCAGGCCACCGGCCAGAATCACCGGAATTTGCGACCGGTGCACGATGTCCGCGCTCACGGTCAGGTCGTGCATGTGGCCCGTGGCCCCGATGTCCCCGTCGGGCGCGGGGGTGTCCAGCAGGAAGTAGTCCACCACGCCCTGGTAGGCGAGAGCCAGCTCCACGGAGGATGCGTCCGTCACCGGGATGGCGGCCATGACCTTGACCGGCGAAATCGTCCGGCGGATCTCGGCGACCTGGGCCGGCGGGGTCTTGTGAATGTCCCCGGACAGGTGCAGGACGTCGGGTCGGGCCCTTTGCACCACCCCGACGATGACGTCGGTATCGGTGGCCGTGGTGAGTGCGTTGCAGAACACGTCCGGATGCCGGGCCGCCACCGCGTACAGTTTCCGGCACAGGTCGAAGTCCACCTCGCCCTCGCTCAGCCCGTCCTCCCCCGGCTTGACCCCGATGAAATCCACACCGGCCTGAATACTGCGGCGCACGTCGTCGGGATGGACGTGTTCGTAAATCTGAACCTTCATCCGAGCCCCCCGCTTCTGTTCATGTCGTCTCCTTGGCAGCCCGGTTGAAGGCGGTCACCTTTTCAAGATCCTTGTACCTCGTGTCGGACGCGTTGGTGTGCGTATAACTGTCCACCACCCAGGGCCGGACCCTGCGGATGGCTTCCTGCACGTTGTCGGGGCTGAGTCCCCCTGCCAGCACCACGGGGATGTTCACCCGCCGCACGATTTCCGCACTCAGGTTCCAGTCGTGCACCTCGCCGGTGGCCCCGACTCCCGGCACGTGGCTGCGGTCCGTGTCCAGGATGAGCACGTCGGCGGCGCGGGCGTACATGGCGGCCTTGGCCACCGAGTCCGAAGCCCCCACCGGAATCGCCATCATGATGCGAATGGGAGACAGCCTGGACCGCAGCCGGACCACCAGTTCGGGCGTGTAGCGGTCGAAATCCCCCGACAGGTGAACGATGTCCGGCGCGGTCTGCACCGCGGTCTCGACAATCTCCTCCTCGTCCCAGGCCACCGTCAGGGCCAGGAGGTGGGCCGCGGAAACCCCGCGCACCGCGGCGAACAGATCCCGACTCTGGCGGAAGTCCAGTTCCCAGGGCAGGCGCCCCCGTTCGCCCACCGTAACACCGATGAAATTGACACCGGCCTCGGCGGTGGCCACCGCCTCCGGCACCGTCTTGAGGGCATAAATTTGAGTCTTCACTGCGTACCCCATCCGGATCCGAGGTTTCTCAGCAAAACCAAGGTATTGCTCCTAACCTCCCTGGTTGGCGACCGTGATCACCACTGAGCAGGTCGGCAGGTTCGTTCCCGCGCCGATGTCCACCACGGTCAATCGTACCGTGTGGACGCCGTCCACCATGAACGACGTGTCGAGAATCCCCAACGGGCCGTTGGACACGGGCGCCTGCTGGCCTTCGAAGTAGAGAAAGGCCCCGTCCAGGTTCGTTCCTTCGGTACGCTCCAGTTTGTAGTACCAGAATTCATCATGATCGGCCGTTCCGACAATCGGGACGTCGCCCGACACCACCGCACCCGGTTGCGGGGACGAAATCTGCACGTTCGGGTCCGGGCAGGCGGCCGAGGGTACGGCAGCATCCGCCACCGGCTGGGGCACGTCGGTCGGGGTGGGCGGCACGGGCGTGGGGGTGGGCGGCACGGGCGTGGGCGGCACCTCGACGGGCTGAACGGAAGCCAACGTCGGGGTGGCCGTGGGTAGGAGTTCGGGCACGGCCACCGCGATGGGCGGCGTGGCCGTTGTCTCCGGTGCGGCACCCGGGTTCCAGGACAGCGCCTCGGAGACAACGGTCCAGCGGTCGGACACCCAATCCTGCGCCTGGGCGCTGATGGCTGCCACATCCACCTGACTGCGCAGACCGGGGCTGACCCGCGGAATGCCGTACCAAACAGCGGCCAGCAACAACAATCCGGCCAAGGCAAGGATCACAGCCGCCGACAGGCCGCGCGGCAGGCCGGTGCGCTCCCCGACCATGGACTCGCCGTGCATGCGCACGGCAATGGGACGGTAGTCGACAGGGCGCGGTTCCGGCATCGGCGCGCCGGAACTGGTATCCGTCCACCCGCGGCTCAGGGCCGGTGCCACCAGCACCTGCCGCCGGTGCTTGAGCTCCTCGGAGTCCAGTTTCAGGAACTCTGCGTAGTTCTTGAGAAACCCCCGGCCCACTACCTCGCCGGGCAGGTTCGGCCAATCGTCGTTCTCCAATGCCATCAGATAGGCGGCCCGAATCCGGATGGCGGTTTCGGCATCCTGCAGACTCAGGCCCAGAGTCTCCCGCCGCTCGCGCAGCAGGGCTCCTATCCGGACGCCTTGCGACGGCGCATCATGCATGGGCTGTATTGGAGGGGACAGGCTCGGAGAGGCCGGCAATTCTAGCAAAGAACCGGCACCCCAAAGCCCGGCCGCCTCAGTTCCTCAGGCAGGCCAATCGCATTCTCATTTAGGCCTTGGCCCCTGCAGACCGGATGAACAATACCCGTCATTCCAATCCCGATGCCATTCGTTGGCGGACACCCTCCTTCCTGCGACCCTGGCAGTGACGTTCGAGACCAACAGCTGGACTTAGGTCGAGCAGTTGGGCCAGGTGCAGGTGGACGGCAAGTCCCCCGCGAGCGCGGGCCGCATCGCAACGCGTCAACAGGGGGCTCAGGAGCATCGGATTGCAGCCGGCAAGTGGATCCCATCGGGATCAGGCCCAACCGGCACAGCCTGACCATGTCCCGATTGAACAACAGCGGCACTCAAAGAGCAACGAAGCCCCGTTACCGCCTCTCCAGTCTGTCTGTGGACCCGATTCGCTTGCGATGATCAACGACCTGTCGGGGCGTCGAGAACGGCCTGCACCCTGCCCCGGACCTGCAAGTGCCGCAGGCCGGGGCAACGGCTGTTCAGGCCGGAATGGTCTATTGGGCTGCTGTGCGACAACATCGGATGCAACCGGTCCCTTCGACCCCGATCCCGACCAAAGGACACAGTCGCCCACCGGTCGGGATGGGCGACTGTGTCCTGAGCCTGCTAATTCCCGGGTATCGACACAATCACGAAATCGGTCCAGGGGCCATCCTTGTAATCGGAACTCGCCGTCGCCTTGGCGCGGACCCGGTAATAGCACGTATCGCCTCGTGGACAGGTGTGGGTATACGCAGCATTTGTGACATCGTAACCAGTGGGGGAAGAGCACTGCGCATCCGAGCACACCTCGAATCTGTACTTGTCCAACGCCGCGTGGGTCATGGCGTTCCAGGTCAGCGGCACGCCTCCCTGGTCAGTATGGCTACTGACTGTGAAGCCCGTGATGGCAGGCAGGGGCGTCTTGTCGGTCTTGCACAGGACGGCGTCGGACCAGTCCGAATCGTGATGGCCCGTCTTGCCTGCGGCCCGGATGCGGAAATAATAGTTGGTGTTGGCAGACAGCCCCACCACTGCCCAGCTTGTGTCCGAGGCCAATGGTGTACCGGCGGACACAGGCGTGGTACAGGCGGCATCAGTGCAGTACTGCACCTCGAGGTTGTCGACGTTCGTCGTCGAGACGGGCGCGGTCCAGGTCAAGGTCGCGACAGAGTCCGTGCACGTGACCGCCAGGCCCGCCACCGGCGGCAGCGCCGTAGTGACCACAACAATGTCATCGGGAGGGTTCTCGTCATTGGGAGGATTCCCGGAGTTGCCCCCGGAGTTGCCCCCGGTGGTATCCCCGGAGGTGTCTCCGGGGACGGAATCCAGATAGGCACTGTTAGGGAGGGCCAAGGCGGTAATGCGGTAATAGTAGGTCGTGCTGGGGTCGAGACCGGTCACGATCTGGGTGGTCGCAGTCTTGGCCGGCGTCGCCACCTCGGTGGCATCGGGGCAGCTGGCGTCGGCCGAACTGCAACTCTCGATCTTGTACTTGTCCAGTCCCGTCGTCGTCGGCTCCACCGGCGCGTCCCACTGCAGCGTTACGGTGTTACTGGTGATGCCTGCAACCCGGAAGTTGTCCACCACCAACCGAATCTTCGCCGTGGTCGCAGTGACGATCGCGGAGGCTGCGGTATCCGAGCAGGTGGCACTGCTCGGGTAGGCCAGGGCCGTAATGCGGAGGTAGTACGGAGTGTAGGGATCGAGACCCGTCAGGGTGTGCGAGGTCACCGACCGGGACGGGGTCGCGACCTCGGTGGCACCGAGGCAGTCGGCATTGGCCGAACTGCAACTCTCAATCCTGTACCCGTATAGGCTTGAGGGCCCGGGCGCATCCCATGTCACCTTGATGCTCGAGTCCGTGATGCTGTCGGCCCCGCTGGCGACCTGGAATCCCTGCACGGCCACCGGACACGGTAACGGGGTCGGCCGCGGCGTGGGGGTGGGGGTGGGGCTGCTGCGCCTCCTGGTGGGCTTGGGAGTGGGGTTGGACACAGCGCAGTTGTCGCCGTGGGTAGAGTTGTGTGCCGACATCCCGTTTTTGCAGTGTTTGTGGCAGGTATCCGGTTCATGGAAGTGATAGCCACCACTGCAGCTGTTGGCCGTCGCCGAGTCCGCGCCCAACGACCAGATCAAGGCGGTCAGCAGGAAAAGGGCCGCGACGGCGGCAACGATTAAACCCGGTTTTGTATGGAGTCTCATGGTTCGGTCTATCTCGCAGGGGTGTGACGGGAACCGGACGGGAAAGGAATCCGGTCGGATTCCTTGGATACTCAAAGTTTACACGTACCGCACACCGAATGACAACCGTCCTTGAAAATTGAATAAGTTTATGAAAATTATAAGATAACCAAGGATTTTCCATCCGCAACTGTGTCATCCATAATCAACAAGGAATTCTCATCCTGCACTTTATCCTGATCTCTTGCGTATCAATGGACAAATCACTGATCCGGCATGTCCGAGACCAGCCCCCGCCGAGCAAGTCGGACTTGGCCGTATGACGGGTTTCTGCGCCCGCTGGACCGGGGCAGGATGTGCGCGCCGGATGTCCCCGCCGGCCGAACAAGGGTTCCACTTCCTGCCCCTGACGACAACCGCCGCAGTCCGACGCAAACCAACCGGGCATTCCCCGCGATTGGGAGTGCCGATGGTGAACTCAAACCCAAAAACAATGGCGAGGCACCGGAGTCCGGGTGGGCCGCCAATAGGCTCCCGTTCCGTGCACACACCTATAATCCCCTGATTTGCTTCGTGTTCCCCGCAATCCTCCGCCCATCGGCCATCGCCTCCGCTTGGGGGTGACAGTGTCGCCAGCCTCCGTCCATGCATCGCTCCCAGGCGTTACGCCGCGGCCTCATGATAGCCATCGCCATTGCTGTGGCACTGGGCGCGGCCCTCGTTCAGTTCCGCGTGATTGAGATGGGTCGGGAAGCCGATTCGGATCGATGGCAGGCATCCCAGGACAGCACCCGCGCAAGACGCACACCGACGGTTCAAGGCCCACTGTCGGGGTCTTCAATCGCAATCCTCGTGGGCCACTGGTCGAAAGAGGATGCGGTGCAGGACATTGGTGCCATATGCGAAGAAAACGGTGTTGCCACCCATACCGAGTTGCAAGCCAATCAGAGGGTGGCGGACATCGTCATCCCGCGCCTGGAAGGATTGGGAGCCAGGGTCACGCGCCTGTACGAACTGGATGAACGCCTGAACGGATTGTCGGTCAACCTGGCCCTAAGCCTGCATGCCGATTCTTGCATTGACGCGACCGGATACAAGGCGGCCAATCTGCCAACCTCCCTGACTCGGGAGGCGGAGCAGGACTTCATCGCCTGCCTGCGGAATTGGTATGAACACCACACGGGCCTGCCCTGGCACGCCTACAGCATCACGGAAGACATGATCCGGTACCACATGCATGCCAAAGTGGCGGGCCGCACTCCTTCCGTGATTCTGGAGATGGGTTTCATGGGAGGGGATCAGGAGCTCCTGTTCGACCGTCCCGAAATCGTCGCGGACGGCATCGTGGACAGCATTCGGTGCTTCCTGACCCCGACCGACATGCCGCCGTTGCCGGAACCGTCCTCCTGACACCGGGCACCACCCGACCCTCCGGCCGGTGGCCGGGCACCCGATCCGGGTCCCGACGCACCCATGGGCCTACTGCGCCTGTCCATACAACCGGGTGTAGTGATACAGGTTGACCACAATGGCTTCGACGTAGGCCACCGGCTCCGCCAGGGTAATGGCGGCAAGAAACTCGAGATCATCCGCGCCGGCCACGTTCCGGAAATGGGATCCGTTGCCGGGTCCGGCGTTGTAGCTCACCAGTGCGGTCAGCCAGTTGCGATCCACGTCCTGCCACACCCGGCGCAGGTACCAGGCACCAAAGTCCACACTCAGATAGGGCCGTTCCAGGTGGGCGGTTTCAAACCCGACGATGCCGCGCTGCAGGGCCACCCAGTCGCCCGTGTCGGGAATGACCTGCGCCAGGCCGATGGCGTTGCTGCCCGACACCGCCGTGGGCTCAAACAAACTTTCCTGCCGCAACAGGCTCCAGAAATACAGTTCCGGAACGTCGTGGCTCATGGTCGCCGAGGCCACCAAATCCGGCCAAGGCCGGGGAAACAGGAGTTTCTGGACATGGATGGGCAGTTCGGCAACCCGGGACGACGGGGCCAGGAAATAGAGATAGCGGGCCGACAGGATGGACAGCCGATGGAGTTCGTGTTGGGCAAACCACTCGGCGAGCGCCAGCAGGGCGTGCGGATCCTGCCGAACCTGCTCGGGCACCGGGTTCAACACGGTCAGGGCCTCCTGCCGCAACCCCAGTGCCAGCAGGACCTCGCCCTGCTGCAAGCCGGGCATGTCCGCCAGTCCGGCTTGATCCACGGAACCGTCTTCCGCCCACCAACCCAGCCACTGCCAGGCAAAGCGGGCCGACCCGTCATCGCCTTCCAGCACAGGCGCATCGGCCGCCAGCGCCGCCATGTCCTCAATCAGGAACTGACTGGAACCGTCGCTGCGCCGCACGGCCTGCCTGGAAGCCAGCCCGTGGAAGGATTCGGGCCAGGTGGACGCGGTGTGGTTCCAGGCAAACCTGGCGCCTTCCCGTTCGTCCATCTCCCACAGGGTACGCGCACTCCAATATCCCACCTCGGCCGGCCGGTACCAGCGGTGGGCCTCGCGCAGTTTCCGCCAATACCCCTTGGCCAGGCCGTAATCGCCGTTGAACAGTGCCGACTCAGCCAACGCGAACAGGGCTTCGGGAACGCGGCTGTGCTCCGGGAAACCCGCGGCAAACCTTGTCAACACCTCTCCGGCCGCCGCGGCATCCCCCTGTGCCAGCAGGGCGAACCCTTCATCGGCATCGAGGGCGGCCAGGGTCGGATCGTTGGGTTGCGCGTCCCTGAAGTCGGCCAGGGCCTGCGCATAGGCGTCTGCGTTGTCCACGGCCGCGTAGACGCGCAGCAGTCCATGCCAAGCCGCACCGATGCAGTCGCAAGCGGGGAATTCCTCCACAATCCGACGGTAGTGGGCGACGGCTCGCACCCAGCCTTCCAACTCCGCCAACGAATGGCCCGCGTACAACAACGCCCAGGGCAACCTGTGGTCGGAGGCCTCGGCCGTTTCAAGATAGGTGTCGAAGGCAGCGACCGCCGCCTCCCAACTGCCGGCGGCATGGTTGATGTATCCCCGGTTGTAGGGATCGAACTCCTGTTCGTGCTCAATCAGCCTGGCCAGGGACAGCCAGGCATACCAGCTCTCGCGCTGGGTTTCCGTGGCCTGATACCAGTGGCTGAAGGCCTGTTCGGGACGGCCTGCCTCAAGCCAGGCCTGGCCGGCCATGTGGTGGATGCGCGTTCGATAGGCCGGTTCCCGGGCGAAATCGAGAATCTCCTCGTAGATCCCGGCTGCTTCCTCATGCAGACCGCGGGCTTCCTGCCGGCCGGCCATGCTCAGGAGGACATAGGCCTGCTCGGACACGGTCGGGGCCAGGTCCGCAGCCGTGCGCCAATGGTCCAGTCCCTGTTCCGGCCGGCCGACTTCAAACAGCATCCGGCCCCAACGCCGGTGGATCCACACCTCCATGACCGGCAAGTGATCGAGAGCCCGTTGCCAGGCATCCTCGGCCCCCGCAGTGTCCAGCAATGCCCCGCGCACGATGGCCCGTTGGATCCAGGCGCTGCCAAGATGCACATCGTCCAGGGGCTCCCCAAGCCGGTCGGCCGCCGCGAAGAACCGGTCCAGTGCTTCGTCCGCCGCCGCCCACTGCCCGGACTGCACCAACAGGCGGGTTTGGGCCAAGGCGGCCTGCCAGGCCAGGGCCGGATCCGATGCCTGGACGACCCCCGACAGGGCCCGTACTGCGGCATCGGCCTGGCCGTCGGCTTCCAGTTGCCTGCCCCAGGCCAGCGCTTCCGCGGGTGTTCGGG
Source organism: Caldilineaceae bacterium bin34 (assembly GCA_002238555.1). Classification (GTDB taxonomy): domain Bacteria; phylum Chloroflexota; class Anaerolineae; order Caldilineales; family Caldilineaceae; genus Bin34. The sequence goes on along the minus strand of MPMO01000046.1, from coordinate 5,091 downwards.
CGCGGGGCGGGGGCGCGGGTGTGGGGTCGGGTTCCGCAACCGCAGGGGCCGCTCCCCGGGTTGGTGTGGCCGTGGCCACCTCGACATCCAGGTCCGGGGACCGATCGCGACCGCAGGCGCCCGCCAGACAGGCGGCCAACAGACACAGCGTGACCACCCAGGTTCGGTGGGAAGGCAGGTTCCACGGTGTGCGGAAGGCCGGCTGGCGGGACATGGATCGGAGGCGGGAATACGGGACAGAGGCGGCGGCCAATGAATCCACAGGCTGCGTGGGCCCGTGGGACCGGACATCTGCGATCATAATAGGCAGACTTGAATTTGATGGATTGAATTGAACTGAACTGAACATGACATCGGCCCGTTCCGCAGATCTGGTCACCGTCGGCGGCATCGAATGGCAGCTGGTCGTGGGCATGGAGGTCCATGCCCAGGTCGCGACCCGTTCGAAGATGTTTTGCGCCTGCAGTGCCACATACCAGGGGTTCGACCCCAACTCCCACGTCTGTCCCGTGTGCCTGGGGATGCCGGGAGCCATGCCGGTCATCAACCAAAGGGCCGTGGAGGCCACGATTGCCACCGGCCTGGCCCTGGGTTGCCGCATTCCCGATACCGCCGTCTTCGCACGCAAGAACTACACCTACCCGGACCTGCCCAAGGGCTACCAGATCACGCAGTTCGAATACCCCCTGTGCGTCGACGGCCGGGTGGACATCCCCCTGCCCGGCGGCGATACCGGCACAATCCGCATCCGGCGGGCGCATCTGGAGGAGGACACCGGCAAGACGACGCACGAAGGCGGGAGTTCGCTCGTCGATCTCAACCGGGCGGGGGTGCCCCTGATGGAAATCGTGACCGAGGCCGACATCACCAGTGCGGAGGAGGCCTACGGCTTCCTGGTGCGCCTGCGCACGATCCTCCGCTACCTGGGCGTCAACAGCGGCGACATGGAGAAGGGCGCGCTGCGCTGCGAGCCCAACATTTCGGTGCGCACCGCCGAACAGGCCGCGCGGGGGGCATACGGCACCAAGGTCGAGGTCAAGAACCTGAACAGCCTGCGCGCCGTCCGCGCCGCCATTGCCTTCGAACACAACCGGCAGGCGCGCGTCCTGGCCAAGGGCGGCTCCATCGAACAGGTCAACATGGGCTGGGACGAATCCCGGCAGATTACGGTCCTGCAACGGTCCAAGGAAAGCTCGGACGACTATCGCTACTTCCCCGAGCCGGACCTGCCGCCCCTCAGAATCTCCCCGGAGGACATCGCCCACATCGAGGCGGGGCTGCCGGAACTGGTCCAGGCCAAGGAGGACCGGTACGTGAACGACTGGGGCGTGCGTCCCGCCGAAGCGTCCCTGCTGGCCAGCGAACGCCCTCTGGCCACCTGGTTCGAGGCGGCGGTGGCGGCCTGGGGCGGCGAAGACGGAAAACCGCAGACCATGGCGCTCTGGGTCACGACCGAACTGCTGGCCCTTCTGCATCGGCAGGGCGAAGGCCAGGACCTGCGCCAGATTGCCGACATCCGCGTTCAGCCGCATCAGCTGGCCGACCTGCTGACGGCCCTGGCCGACCGGCAAATCAACAACAACACCGCCAAGCAGGTGCTGGCCGCCATGATGGAGACCGGCGAGGATCCGAACGCCATCATCGAGCGGGAAGGCCTGGCCCTGGTGTCGGACACGTCCATGCTGGATGCCGCCATCCTCGAGATCTTCGAAGCCAATCCGGATGAGCACGCCCGGATTCAGGCCGGGGAAATGAAACTTCTGGGGTTCTTCATGGGACAGGTAATGAAGGCCACCAGGGGACAGGCGGATCCCCAAACCGCGCGCACGCGGTTGCAGGAACTGCTTGGGAGCGGGAGCTGACCGATGACGACACCCTGGCAACCGACGGCGGTCATCTGGGACCTGGACGGGACCCTGGTGGATTCGGAGCGGCTCCACTTCGAAACCTGGCAGGAAGTGATGCAGGGCTGCGGCATCGACTACTCGGAGGCGGAGTTCCTGGCGGACTTCGGCAAGACCACGCCGACGGTGCTGCGCGAGCACCTGGGACCCGACCTGCCCGCGGTCGAACTCGATCGCCTGACGCTGCTCAAGGCAACCCTGTTTCGGGGCCGCGCACCGGCGGAACTGAAGTTGCTGCCGGGGGCCGGAGAGTGGCTTGAGGCCATGGCCGGCGAGGGGTTGTTGCAGGCCGTGGCTTCATCGGCGCCCATGCAAAGCATCGCGACCCTGGTCGGGGACCTGGACCTGGGCCGGTACTTCGCGGCCCTGCTGTCGGGGGTGGCCCTGCCCAGGAGCAAGCCGGATCCGGCCCTGTTTCTCAACGCGGCGGGAGCCATGGGACAAGCAGCCCCGGATTGTCTTGTGATGGAGGACAGCAACTACGGCATCGAAGCCGCGCGCCGTGCCGGGATGCCCAGCGTGGCCGTCGGGGAACGCGCCGCCGAAGCCGCGGCCACCCTGGCCGATAGCCATGGTGCCATTCCCTGCCTGCAGGTGCCGGACATGACCCGAACCTCCTGGTCCACGGCACGGATGCTTCTCGCCGTCGAATTGGCAGGTCCTACCTGAGTCCGGCCACCAATCTGCCTGGCAGAATCCCCAGGCACCAGGACCTACAACCAACCCAATAATCTGCAATCTCTGCGCTGGCGTCAGCCGGACGCACTGTGCCTTGTGTCCGGCTGCCTGACCGGCACTCGCCGCCGCGGCCGTCCGCAGCAGGCCATCCTCAAACACAACTCCGCCATCTCCGACCTGCTGCGCGGCATGACCGAGGCCTGGCTGGTGGAGAAGGGGTTTGGGGGTGCCGCAGCCTTCGTCAACCATCGGAGTTTGAAATTTGAAACATTCTGTAGAATGACATCGCCACAACAAAGAGAAGCGGAACATGGCTGCGGTTGAGGTACAGGTACAGTCACCCGCCACGGCGGGAACCAACGGTTGGGACACGGCCCCAACGGTTGACATTGCCAATCCGGACATGACGCGGGAAGCACGCCAAGCGCGGTCTGCCTGGCGACGGGAGCACCTTGCGGAATGGCGGCGCGAACTGCAAGCCCTGTACCACTTCGATCCGGGATTCATCTATGACCCCGCCCACGAATACGACCAGGAATCCACTACCGACCCCGACTACGGAGCCGAAGGGGTCCACTTTCTGGAATACGACGAGGACGGCGTTGTGAGTCCCTTGGAAAAACGGGCACGGAAAGTCCAGGAGCGCAGTGCCGGCACGTCCGCCGACACTCTGGCCCATACGAACCTCGAGCCGGACTATGAAGTGGAAATCCGCTTCCGCCCGGAGACCGTCGAACGCGTCAACCAAGCCACCCGCGCAAGCCACCCTGTCAAGAAAGGCGTGCGTCCGGACATGTTGATACGGACAGCCATGTCAGGGTCGGAACGGGAACGGTTCATGCCCAAGGGAGTACTCAGGCTCGACCTGGGGGCCCCTGTCCCGCCACTGGTGCTGGAAGTGGTGTCCGAAGGCTCGGCGCATCGTGATCTCAACTACAAGATGCACCTGTACGCCGCGGCGGGGATTTCGGAGTACCTGATATACGACCTCGGCGGGAAGCGCCGGTCGCGTTCACCACGGGAACTCCTAATGTACCGACTGGAAGGCGGAGCCTACCGGCAGGCACCCATCGCGGCCGAGTACTGGAGCGAGGTATTTGGCACACATGTGCGCTTCCAGCCCGACGCGCGGGAAAATGATGAGGAGTTCCGCGGGGTGCCGGAGGAGGAACGCTCGCCCCCGCGTTTCCAGTGGTGGGACCCCGACACCGAACGCTGGCGGGATCGCGAGACCGACGCGGAAGTCGAGAGGGAAGAAGAACGGAAACGGCATGCCCGGGCTCTGCAGGAAACCCGGGTTGCGGGCGAGGCCAGTGTGGCCGTCGCCATGATGCATAGGCTCCTGTCCGGAGAACTGGCGGTTGGGTACCTGGATCGGGTCGAGGCGGCTTGGCGCCAGCATGGTCCGCCTGCGGACGTGGTGGACCGCATTCTGGCGGTGCAGAAAACCCCCGATGAGTGGCGTTCCCTGCTGTTGCCTGGCGATCTTGAAGACGGTGGCGCTCCGGGCCCCCCGTCTGAACCGCGCGAGCCGAAACCGCCCCTCGATATCTGACAAGTACAGTGAAGCATGGGCGCCGCGGACCTGTCCCATGCTCGTTCTGATTTCCCAGACCCGGCACTCCGCATACACACTGGCAAGAGTCGCTGTTGTCAACTTATCGATATAAGCCCCATTCCATACGCCCAATAAAGCGGAACTGGCTGTTGCGCAACCAATGCAAGTGCGAATATGACGACTGCGGCAGGTGTGCGGCAGGTTAATCCACTACACTATGGTCGGCATTCCATCCGAAACCCATGGGGCTTATATCCAATAGTTGACAGTCGAACCCTTGTGCTACAATTCCTGTGAAAGAGAGGACCCGACTGCAAACCGGGCCCTCGACCGGACACGGTGAAGATGACACCATGACCAGCACACCCAAGTCCACAACGCCAGAGCCCCGGACCGTCATGCGGACCCTGCGCGTGCGTCTGTATCCCGGCACGGCCGCGAACGGCCAGTACCTCGAACAACTGGCGGGTGCCTGCCGGTTCGCCTGGAACCACGTGCTGGCCGGGCACGAGACGGACTACCGCATGTGAAAGGCGTTCGGCAAGCCGGGGGAGGGTCCCGGCCGTCCGACCTTCTTCACGCTGGGCCAGCGGTTCACGCAGTTGCGGAACGCACCCGGCCACGAGTGGCTGAAGGACTACAGCTACGAAGTCGTCCGGTACGCCTGCAAGTACATGGCCGATGCCTACGCCGCGTTCTTCGACCCGGACCGTCCGGACCACGGGCGTCCGCAGTACAAGGCCAAGCACTACACACAGCCCGCCTTCACCATCCCGTCCCGCGTGCGCATCGAGGACGGGAGGCTGTACATCCCCAAGAGGGGCTGGACGCGTCTCGGTCCCATCCACCGGTATGCCGACGGCCAGCCTCTGACCGTGCGCGTACGGCAGGAGTCCGAAAGCAAGCAGCCGAAGTGGTACGCCTACATCGTGTTCGAGGTGCCGGTCGACC
>MPMO01000045.1 GCA_002238555.1 Caldilineaceae bacterium bin34 | reverse complement strand
TACGCCGACTTCGCCATCCGGCGGGGGGTCGCCTCCCGCGGCGGCCTGCCGGGCCCCGACGTCTGGCTGGTGCTGCGCCGCCCACCCGGCGCCGACCGGGCCCGGGTGTTCCTGTGCCATGCGCCGCGCCGGGTCCAGCCGGCCCGTCTGGCGCGCCTGACCGGTACGCGCTGGGCCATCGAGACCTGCTTCCAGGAGGGCAAGCAACTGCTGGGCCTGGGCGACTACGAGGGCCGCAGCTGGCAGGGCTGGCATCGCCACATGACCCTGTGCCTGCTCCTGCACTTCTTCCTGCTGCAGGGCAAGCTGGCACTAAAAAAAAACGGCCCGGCCTGACCCTGTACCAGGTGGCGGAGGCCCTGGAAGCCGTGCTGGCCCTGTTTCGCAGCCTGCGGCGGGACGGACGGCGAAGGCTGGCGGAGGTCCTGGCGCGCCTGCAAGGCCGCGCGGCCCGCAATGCGGCCGCCGCCCGCTCCCACGAGCGGCGACGCCGGGCGCAACAGCCACCCTAACTTCTCGTTGCAGTGATAGTTACATTTGATGTCGAATTAGCATATTATTGGTGGCATGCACCATACAGCAGTCTCCAGGGCCCTCTTCGGCGCACACGCGGAATCGGAGTCTGCTGCAGGTGTCCTGGACCCATCGACCCGCGAGCCGAAACGGAGCTATCCGCTCGGGGTCCTGTCAAGCTAAAGTTCAATTGCCCCGAACACTCAATAATAGAATATTAGTTCTTATATGGGGGGGGGGTACTCCTCCTGAACTGGATGGCCCTGGATGCGCAGGCCGACGCCGAGCGCTTCGCCACGCACTACCGGGTTTGCCCGCATCCGATGCCGGGCCCCCAGGAACTCCGAGCGGAACGCACCCTGAAGGCGGGGGAACTCAAAGTATCCTGGGAACGGGTGAACACCTCCAAGCTGGGCCCCAGGCCCCTTTTCGTCGAGACGTTCATCACCGTGATCGTCGACGACGGCTCGACCACCACCGTCCGGCAAGCACGGCCGACCACCTCCCAGATCCTCGTCGACGGCCTGTCGCGGGGCCGCGATCTGGAGATTACCGCAGCCATCACCCGTCGGCAGCCTCTGTTCTGCGCTGAGTGCACACGGGATTGGCATCCTCTTCCGGAACACGAAGCCATCACCCGCCAGCAGCATCTGCTCAGCGAGATCAGCTACGTCCGGCTGTGGGCCACCCAGACACGGTCCTGGAACCGGACGCGGTCGGACACGGAAGCGACCACGGTCCAGTCTGTCAATCTCCCGCCTCCGCCCCCCCGGCCCTTCACGTTGCTTCCGCCCCCCCGGTCCAGCGTGGCAGCAGGATACAATTTGTCGTATTGGATCGGAAACAACGGCAATCTGGAAATCGAAGACGACATAGTGGGCAAATATGTAGGCCCGAATCCTGACGATCGTACGCCCCCGAGTGGCATGTTCAAAGCGGTCGGCATGGGACGATACCATGGCTGTGCGGTCCTGCAGGACACCGACACCGTTGAATGCTGGGGCACGAACAGCAGTTGGCGGGATTTCACGGTGCCGCAGGACTTGGGATCCGTCACTATGCTCAATGTCGGTGAGTATCACAATTGTGCCGTCAAGAAGGAGGACAACACGGTGCAGTGTTGGGGCGATGACTATTGGGGTCAGGCTTCGGCACCCAGCGGTCAGTTCCACTCCGTTGGCGGTGGTTTAACTCACACCTGTGGTCTTCAGCTCGATGGGCAAGTGCAATGCTGGGGTGCTAATCAACGTGCTCTGCAACGCGGCCAAGCGGATGTGCCAGCTGACCTGGGACCATTCCGGGCTCTGGCCACGGGTGATTACCACAACTGTGCCATCAGGAAAGATGACACAGTGGCGTGTTGGGGATGGAATGAATTCGGCCAAGCGAATGTGCCCCCAAGCCTCGCGACGGTCAAGTCGTTGAGTGCCGGACGTTTCCATACCTGTGCCGTAACCACTGGGAACACCACAACCTGCTGGGGTGATGATCGCTACGGTCAGCGCCGCTCGGTTCCGTCCGGGCGAGGCTGGGAGGAAGTCGAAGCCGGGACCGTGCACTCCTGTGGCCGCAAGCAGGACGGGACTGTTGAATGCTGGCGCCTTCGGGACCTCTCCCCTCCCCCTATGACGAGCCTGGGGGTGTCCACTTTGGATTCGTGTGGGTTGAGGCAAAACGATGGCTTCATCCAGTGTTGGGGCGACGGACGCATTATTTCCAATGCACCGGGGCGCGTAGATGGACGCGGGGTATATTCAGCTGTTGCCTACAAGGCGTTCTCAAATGGAAACGAATCGATGTGCGCCATCAAGTTGGATGACACCTTGGATTGCTGGGGAAGGAGAGGGTCATTTGCCAGTACGCAACCGGAAAATTTGGGCACCGTCAAGGCGATCAGTGTTGTCGAACCGAATGCTTGCGCCATCAAGTTGGATGACACCCTGGTCTGCTGGGGAAGCAACGTTAACGGTCAGGCGGATGTGCCAAACAATCTGGGCACCGTCAAGGCAGTTAAAACCAGCGGATACCACACTTGTGCCATCAAGTTGGATGACACCCTGGTCTGCTGGGGACCCAATGATGACGATGCGACAGATGTGCCAAGTAATCTGGGCACCGTCAAGGGGGTTGCGCTGGGAGGAGCCCCTAGCACTAACTTCACCACTCTCTTCACGTGTGCCATCAAGGCGGACGATAGTGTAGCCTGCTGGGGAAGCAACTCCAACGGGCAATTGACGGTTCCTTCCAATCTTACGGCCAAGCTTCTCGCCGCGGCGCAGTTTGGAACCTTTATCTGTGCCATCAGGGCCAATAACCCCGTTGACACCGCGGTCTGCTGGGGAGAGGCAGGAGGCATTCCTGAAAATCCCCATATGGTTCCCTCGGATCTGGGTACCGTCAGTGAGATCAGTGTGGGCCTATGGCATGTTTGTGTGCTCCTGAAACCGAGCCAAACCGCAAGGTGTTGGGGCGGAAACGATGAAGGTCAGGCAGGCAGCCCCAAGGTAGGTTGAATTCAGTCAACTGAAGGTCCGAAGAGGACCATGCTTGCGGCAGGGCAACCGCAAGGCCGCGTGGGGATGGTGACGCGGGGCTGAGGAAACACCGTGGCAACGTGTTCGGGTCGCGGGCCGGCACCGAACGTCTCCACCTGCCCTTGGAGGCAATCCGACACCAACGGTCGCCAACGGTGAGCCGTTGGGGGCACCGGTGGCCTACCCAAGAGGGCTGCCTGCATCCCATGGGGGTGACGATGATGTCTCCCAGGACGCGTTGCCGCCCTCATGGATCCCATATTTCCATGCACCGACGACGACCTCCTGGAAGTCCTGTGCGCCTTCACCCACGAACTGCAACGACTGCCCGCTGCCCGCGGCGGCGGGCAGTCGAACTCGGCATCCGGACCGGAGATTTCCTGGTGTGGGAGGGGCGGATGCCGGCCCAGGAGTCGTGTGCCGCCAAGAACAACGAAATCACAGCCCCAAAAATCGTACAGTGGCGAAGCCTTCCACGAATGCCGGAACGGCACCGGGTATCGGCACGGCACAGTCCCGTGGCTACTTGGAATCCGGACATCCATCCAGGACCAATCATTCGGAAGACAGGTTTGGAAGGGCGAAGCCAAGGGCACCCGGCCCGGGGCCGCAGACCGAAGCAGAGGGACTCTCAACCTGCAGCGCCGGGAAGACGCGGCCAAGGCGGGCATGGCGGTCGCGTGCCGGCAGGCCGGAAGGCATCGAATGGACCCGGAGGCGGTTGTATACTGCCCCTTCCGGCTGTCTGCAAGTCCCTTGATTGTCATGTTACCCAAGCATTCGCGCCTGACGGTCCTGCTCCTGTCCGGATCCCTGGCGGCCAGCGGCGTTTTGCTGCTCCTGATCAACCAGGAGATGCTGGAGTTCGCCACGCCCAACCTGCAGTACCTGCTGTCCTCCCTGCTGCTGGCGGGGGGCTTGGGCTTCGCCTGGTTTTTTGTGCGCAACCGGTCCAACTGGTGGCAGTTGATCCCGACCTTCACCTGCATCGCGCTGGCTGCGATGCTGTATCTGACGACGACCAAGGATCCCGAACCGCGGCTGGCGGCCGCGATCCTGTTGTGGGGCATGGCCCTGAGTTTCCTCCTAGCCTACGTTATCGATTCCAGCGAGCGGTGGTGGGGTCTCATCATGGGAGGCCTGATGGTCGTGCTGGGCCTCACGATATACGTCAGCAGCCTAGGGGCCACGGATACGCCGATTACGGTTGAGATGCTCGGCGCCGTGCTGTTCGGGGGGCTGGGCCTGGTCTTCGTCCTGCTCTTCCTGCTGGGCGACAAGACCCATTTCTGGTGGGCTCCGATTCCCGGCTTCATCCTGGGGCTGTTCGCCGTGTTTGCCTACATGCAGACCCAGGCCCGGTGGCTGCCGTACTGGCAGGACTGGTGGCCGGCCGTGCTGGTGCTGGCGGGGTTCGGCATCGTGGTGAGCGCCTACCTGTTCCCCTTCATGTTCCGCTTCTCGACCCAGCCGGAAGTGGAGGAGGATGAGGACGCCTCCGAAACGACCTATCGCAGCACGCCCGATGTCCTGCGCGAGCGGGAAGGGCCGTTGCCCGGCTCGGCCGTGATCGTGCTGCACGAGTCCGACTGAACCCAAGAGAAAAGGGCTGATACCGAATGGTTGACAGCGGGCATGGTGTCCGGTGTCAGCCCTGCCGGCCCCGGGTAGAATGGGGGCTGAACGGAGAACCAACGGGAGGATGAACATGGCTGGGGTTGCGGTGCGGGAACGGCCGCCCGCCACGGTGGGAACCCACAGCCGGGACACGGTCCCCGCGATTGACATTGCCGATCCGGACATGACGCGGGCTGCTCGCCGGGCGCGGGCCGCTCGGCGGCGGGAGTACCTTGCGGAATGGCAGCGCGAACTGGAGTCGCTGTGCCATTTCGATCCCGAGTTCATCTACGACCCCGCCCATGAATACGACCAGGAAGCCACCACCGACCCCGACTACGACGTCGACGGGGTCCACTTCCTGGAATTCGATGCGGATGGTGTTGTGCGTCCCCTGGAAAAACGGGCGCGGAAAGTCCAGGAGCGCGGGGCCGACACGTCCTCCGACATGCTCGTTGGCACAGGCCTGGAGGGAGACTACGAGAGGCTGGTCCGTTTCCGCCCCGAGACCATCGAGCACGCCAACCAGGCCACCCGCCAAAGCCACCCCGTCCGGAAAGGCGTGCGTCCGGACATGTTGGTGCGGGCCGTCATGTCGCCATCGGAGCGGGAACGGTTCATGCCCGATGGCGTCCTGCGTCTCGACCTGGGCGCCCCCGTCCCGCCGCTGGTGCTGGAAGTGGTGTCCACAGGCTCGGCGGAACGGGATCTCAACTACAAGAAGCACCTGTATGCCGCGGCGGGGATCTCGGAGTATCTGGTGTACGACCTGGGCGGCAAGCGCAGATCGGGTTCGCCCCGGGCACTCCTGATGTACCGGCTGGAGGGTGGAAGCTACCGGCAGACTCCCATGGCAGACGAGTACCGGAGTGCGGTGTTCAACACGCGTGTGCGCATCATGCCGGATGCACGGGAACGCGAGGAGGCACAGCAAGGGGTGCCGGAAGAGGACCGCTCGCCGCCTCGTTTCCAGTGGTGGGATCCCGCCGTCGAACGCTGGCGGGACCGCGAAAGCGACCTCAAGCTGGCGGTCAAGCTGACGGGAATCCAAGAAGGCCAGGTGCGAATCCTCATTCAGGCTTTGGATGCGTTCCTGCCCGACTTGGGCGATGCAGACCGTGAGCGCATTGTGGAAGCGTGGTCCGTGGCTGGAATCCCGGACGACATGCTCTCCCGGATCATGGAGGCCGGCCGGACACCGGATGAGTGGGAATCCATTTTGGACGTGTCGTAGCCTAAACCTCCATCCTGCCGGAACCTCTCCAGTCCCTTGACCATTCGGAGGGCAACCCCTTCGGGCGGTAAGTACCTGCCGGACACGGTGCCCGCTGTTAACAATTCCGCACAAGCCCCAGAGGAAGCATGAGTACCCTGAAAGTTTCCCTCCTGCAAATGGACTGCCGAATTGCCGATCCGGAATACAACTTCCTGACGGCCCGCAGCTACCTGGAGATGGCGGCCCACGACAAGGCGGACCTGGCGGTGCTGCCGGAACTGTGGGCCTCCTCCTACGCGCTGGACCGGGTGGAGGAGTTCGCCGATCCGCTGGTCCCCGAGCCGACCCCGGACAACACCTTCGGGCGCTTCGCCGCGCTGGCCCGGGACATGAACCTGACCGTGGCCGGTTCGCTGCTCGAACGGGCGGACGACGGGATCTACAACACGATGGTCGTCTACGACCGCGAGGGACGGCTGCTGTCCTCCTACCGCAAGGTGCATCTCGTGCCCATGCTGCAGGAGGAGGAGTTCCTGGCGGCGGGGGATGCCCTGTCAACCGTGGCCCTCGACGGACACGAAGCCGGCCTGGCCATCTGCTACGACCTGCGGTTCCCGGAACTGTTCCAGATTTACACGCGCCAGGGTTGCCGCATGCAGATTATGTCGGCCCAGTGGCCGGATCTGCGCCAATCCCACTGGCAGGCCCTGGTGCGCAGCCGCGCCATCGAGAACCAGACCTACATGGTGGCCTGCAACGGCGTGGGCGCGTTCGACAACATCCGGTTCTGCGGCCACAGCGCCGTCGTGGATCCCTGGGGCGAAGTGCTGGTCGATGCCGGCACCGCGCCCGGCGTGTACACGGTGGAATGCAACCTGGGGGCCGTGGACGGCATCAGGCAGGCGGTGCCGGTCCTGGCCACGCGGAGGCCCGAGGTCTACGCACGGGCAGAAGAACTGGCCGTGGCGGAAGTGCCGGCCGTCGCTGCGGTTTGACGGCAGCCCCAGGCTGCCGGCCCGACCGGCATGGGGGCTGCAGGGATTCGGTTCAGTCCGCCTGCACTTCCCGCGACTTGCAGAGCAGTTCCCAGCTACCCCGCTGGCACTGCTTGCCTTCCTGGTTGATCACCTCCACCTTGAAGGTGATCTTGCCGCCGCCCAGGCGCTTCATGGCCCGCAACTCGCTTACGGTCAGGCGCGTGCGGATGGTGTCGTTGATGAAGACCGGCCTCCGGAATTGCCAGTCCAGGCCCATGAAGGCGAGGGTGGTGTCGTTCAGGAACCCCAGGCGCACCATCTGGCCGGAGCTGATGGAGAGCACCAGCAGGCCGTGCACCACCCGTTGGCCGTACATCTGCTCCCGCGCGTATTCGGCATCGGTGTGAATCAGGTTCCAGTCGCCCGAGAGGGCGGCGAAGTTCACCACGTCGGCTTCGGTCACGGTGCGGCCCAGGCTTTCCACCGCGTCGCCCACGGCGAAGTCCTCGAACCAGAGGGAAGGGGACGGCTGCAGCATCCGCGGCTCCATAAGGGAATGCATAGGGATTGAGGCGGCGCGGGCGGGTCCCGGCACGATCCGTCATTGTATACTTGCCCCCGGATTGGGGGCGCGAGAAACCCCTCCGCGCCACATTGAAATTGGCCTGAAGCCCCCGGTTGGCGGGGCAGGTACGGAGCGTCGGTCGATGACCGCGGCATCACTGCAGGGAGTCGGACAGCCGGGCGGCCGCGCCGCGGGCTCGCTGAAGGCTTGGCAGTCGCAGCTGACAGGCTATCTCTACATCCTGCCAGCCAGCATCCTAATCTTCTGCTTCGGCCTGTTTCCGGTCGGCTACGCCCTGTACATGAGCACGCGCCGCTGGCGCGTGGTGGACCGGGGCTACGTCGGCGTCGAGAACTATCTCAAGGCTATCGGCGACCCGTGGTCCGCACTCCTGTTCGCGGGCGGATTCCTCGGCCTCATCGGGGCCTGGTACCTGTGGACGCGGCCCGGCTCGAACCGCAATCCGGGGTACCGCGTGGCCCGCATCGCCAGCTTGGTCGTCGTGGCCGCCAGCCTGTGGCTAATTCCCACGGGCTGGGCCGGCATGCTAAGCGCCGGCGACGACCGCTTCCTGAACGCCATCCCCATCACCTTCTACTTCGCGTTCGGCTCGATCCCGGTCCAGTTGCTGGTCGCGCTTTGCCTGGCCTACATCCTGTTCCAGAAGATCCGCGGGCAGGAGTTCTTCCGCATGATCTTCTTCCTGCCCTACATCACGCCGGTGATCGCGACGGCGCTCATCTTCCGCAACATCTTCAGCCCCCGGGAACTGTCCATCGCCAACCGGGGGATGCAGGCCATCGGTCTGCCGGCCCAGGAATGGCTGTTCGAATCCGAGCGCCTGCTCAACCTACTGTTCGGCACGGAGCTCGGCGGCTTCCTGGCCGGACCCAGCCTGGCCCTGGTCTCGATTGTGTTCTTCGGCATCTGGACCTATGTCGGCTACAACACCGTCATCTTCCTGGCCGGCCTGGGCAGCATCGACCCGACCCTGTACGAGGCCGCCGAGATTGACGGGGCCTCCCACATCCAGCAGATGCGCTGGATCACCTTTCCGCTGCTGTCGCCGGTGACCTTCTACCTTTCCGTGATCGGCTTCATCGGGACCTTCAAGGCCTTCAACCACATCTTCGTGATGATGGAGCCCTCCGCCCTGGGCACCGTCACCACGGTCAGCATCAACATCTTCAACACCTTCAACAAGGCCAACCAGTTCGGCTACGCCTCGGCCCAGGCCGTGCTGTTGCTGGTCGTCATCCTGTACATGACCTTCGTGCAGTCGAAGGTCCTGGGGGAGCGGGTGTTCTATGGCTGACACCCAAATCGTCAAGCCGATCGGCCTCGCCTCCGCCCGGCCCCGCGCCAGCGCGCGCAGGGGCCGGGCCGTGCGCTATCGCCTGGGTCGCCTGGTGCTGTACGGCGTGCTGCTGTTGGGCGGGATCATCTCCTTGATCCCGTTCGCCTGGATGATGTCCGCCTCCCTGATGACCCTGGGCGAAACGGTTACCCGGCAACTGCTGCCCTCCGTGCCCCGCTTCGAGAACTACGTGCAGGCGTGGCAGGACGCAAACTTTGCCCGGTACTTCCTCAACAGCGCAGTGATTGCGGCGGCCATCCTGTCCGGCCAGCTTTTCACCTCCATCCTGGCCGGCTACGCCTTCGCCCGCATCGAGTTCAAGGGCCGGGGCCTGATCTTCTCGATCATGCTCAGCACCCTGATGATTCAGGGCATGGTGACCATGATCCCGAACTTCCTGGTGATTGCGAACCGGGTGCCCTTCATTCCGCTGCCTGGCGGGTCCTGGCTCAACACCCTGCAGGGCATCACCGTGCCCGGCATGGCGTCGGTGTTCAGCATCTTCCTGCTGCGGCAGTTCTTTGCCCAGATTCCCTGGGAGTTGTGGGATGCTGCCCGCATCGACGGATCCGGCCACAACCTTTTCCTGATCCGGGTCGTGCTGCCCCTGTCCAAGCCGGCCATCTTCACGGTGACGGTGTTTGTCTTCATCGGGGCCTGGAACGAGTTCCTGTGGCCCCTGCTGGTGACCACGACCGAGACCTGGCGGCCGATCATGGTCGGCCTCTACCGGTTCGCCGAGGAGGCGGGGTCCCTCATGCACCTGATGATGGCAGGGTCGATGATCACAATCGTGCCCATCCTGATTTTGTACTTCCTGACCCAAAAGCAATACACCGAAGGGATTGCGCTGACGGGTCTCAAGGGCTAGCCCAGTGCCGGCCCGGCGGAAGCCTTGCCTTGCTCGCTTGTTTGCTCAACTCAGATTGTTATGCCTCGCAGTGAATCCAAGGAGATCCACACCATGAAGGCTCGATTACTGACTTGGAGCGCGCTGCTCCTCTGTTTGCTTGTTGTCCTGGCCGGCTGCGCCGTGACCGGTGTTCCGGCCGCCCCGGCCGCCTCCGAGGAAATGTCAGAGGACATGGACGACATGTCCATGTGGGCCGACGTGGACCCGTCGGGCCAGACCGTGACGTTCTGGTACCAGCACTCCGGCTCGCGCGAGGAAGCGCTGCAGGAGATCATTGCGCACTTCAACGACACGAACGAATACGGAATCACCGTCGAGGGCTCCAACCAGGGCGGCTATGGCGACATCTTCAGCAAGATGCTGAACGTGGTTGGCACCGAGGATGTGCCGAACCTGGTGGTGGCCTACCAGAACCAGGCGGCCACCTACCAGCTGGGCGACGGCCTGGTGGACATGAACAGCCTCGTGTCGGATCCCAAGTGGGGTCTGCCCGAAGAGGAGCAGGCGGACTTCTTCCCCGGCTTCTACGGAGCCGACATCTTCCCCTCCTTTGGCAATGCCCGGCTGGGCTTCCCGCCCAACCGCTCGATGGAAGTGCTCTACTTCAACATGGACTGGCTGGCCGAGCTGGGCTACGACGCTCCGCCGGCGACGCCCGAGGAGTTCGTTGAGATGGCCTGCCGGGCCGTGGATGAGGGCTTCAGCGGCGCGGTCGGCGACGAAAGCAGCCTGGGCTACCAGTTCGGGTTCGACGCCTCCACGATTGCCAGCCTGACGTTCGCCTTCGGCGGCAACATCTTCGACTACGAGAGCGTGGCCTACACGTACGACGATCCGGCCACGATCGAGGCCATGAACATGATTCAGGGTCTGTTCAACGACGGTTGCGCGAGCACGATCACGGAGCGCTTCGGCGACCAGATCTCGTTTGCCAACGGCAAGCTCCTGTTCTTCATCGACTCGAGCTCCGGCCTGCCCTACGTGGCGGCCGGCGTGAACGACGGGGCCGCCTTCGACTGGTCCGTGGCTCCGCTGCCGCGGCGCACGGAGGATCCGGTGATGAACGTCTACGGCGCCAGCGTAAGCATGGGACGGTCCACTCCCGAGCGCGAGTTGGCCACGTGGCTTTTCATCAAGTACTACACTTCACCCGAGTCCCAAGCCAAGTGGGCGCGCGCCAGCAACTACTTCCCGGTGCGTCAGAGCGTGGCGGACGGCCTGACCGAGTACTTCGAGCAGAATCCGGCCTACAAGACCGCCTTTGAGTTGCTGCCCTACGGCACCACGGAACCGCCGGTGCCCGGCTACGACTTCGTACGCGATCGGGTGCAGGAAGTGATGGCGGCCATTGCGGACGGCGCCGATGTCGAGTCTACTTTGACGGAGCTAACGGCTGAAGCCAACGAGATCCTGGCTGATCAGTAGGCATGTGCCTGCTGTGACCACAAGTTCGCACTGAAAAGTGCAGAGCGGGGGCCCATGGCCCCCGCTTTTTGTTTGGGGTTGTTGTCTCACGGCAGTGAGTTTGAAGGCTCGAGGCACGGCGCCAAGAACAAGCAGCCATTTCAAGGGGACCATGATCTCCCGGTCAACGTACAGTTGCAGAAGGCAACTGTAGGCGGGCGAACGTTTGGTAGAGTATGGGAAAACCATGTACCCTTTACGTAAGTCGTAAAAGTGATGCTGAGCTTTGGGGATCGGAAGACCGAGCGGTTCTTCGCTGGGCAGGTGGTCCGGGACTGCCAGCGGTTCCGCGATCAGGCGGTACGGCGGTTGACGATTCTGGACAACGCGGAATCCCTTCGGGATCTTGCGGGCTTGGGCAACAACAGACTGGAGGCGCTTTCAGGTGATCGGGCTGGCCAGTACAGGACTCGGATCAACCGTCAGTGGCGCATCTGTTTCCGTTGGGGGAATGAAGGACCGTACGAAGTGGAGATTGTGGACTACTACCGATGAGGGACTTGAGATGAGGGTAAACAACGGTATGCGCCCGGTGCATCCGGGAGAGATTCTGGCCGAGGAACTGGGCGAACTTGGCCTGTCGGCCAACGCTCTCGCCAAGGCCCTGTGTGTCCCCACCAACCGAATCACGGCGATTCTGAATGAGCAGCGCGGCATCACCGCCGATACGGCTTTGCGCCTGTCCCACTACTTCGGCACCACGCCATTGTTCTGGCTTAACCTTCAGAAGACCTTCGAGTTGCGCATGGTGGAGATCGAGTCGGGCGAAGAAATCGCCGGCCAGGTACAACTTAGGAAGCCGGTTCAGGCTGGTTGATGGAGGGGCTGTTGGACGATCAGGCCAACAGGCTTGCTTCAAATGGGGCCATGCCCTTCCCATGACAGAACGGTGAGACGGGCCGTGGCTGCGGGCTCGATTCCCCCGGAAATGTAGCAACTGTGGATCGGATGGAAAACAGTGGGGTTGAGGTCCACTTCTTTGATCGGGGTATCCAGGGCCAAGGCGAACAGAGGGTGCCGGATCAGTGGCTGCAGTTGCGCATGCTGGAGGACGCTGTCGATTACAACGGTGACCCGGGGGTTGTTGTGCTCCTGACCGGTGATGGTGCCGGGTATGTCACCGGTCGAGGATGCCACAGTATCCTGGAGCACATGCACAACCGTGGCTGGGCTGTTGAGGGCGCATTCATGCAACCGCGGCATGCGCAGGTGGGCCGACGACAATGGTGAGTTCATCGCACTGGACGACTATTACGATGCGATTACTTTCCGCGAACCCTCGCGTCCGGGAGTGCTGGACCTGTCCCATCGTCCGGTAGCGCGGTGAGCTCGGATCGAAGAATCGGCCGGAATGCCTATCGCAGAACGGTCAGGAAGCGGCGCGCCATATGGCTGCCCTGTATCGCTTGTACCAAGCAGCGTGTCATCAAGTGCCCGGAGCAGGCCGTCCCGAATAATGTCCCACTGAGAGCAGGTGGATCACCTGCAGGCCGAGAACATCAAGCGCCTGCTTCAATGGAGAGTTCAGGCGGCCAACTGGGGGACCTCCGAAAAGGGTCCGCTTCAATGGGGCCATGACCTTGCGGTCATGGAGAGTAATGTCATGCGGATCACCTTGGAGGGTGTGAAGCAGCTTCAATGGGGCCATGACCTTGTGGTCATGGAGAGCCAGGGCAGGAGGAAGAGGTAGGCCTCCAGTTCCTCGCTTCAATGGGGCCATGACCTTGTGGTCATGGAGAGCGTCGGAGCCACAGCCGAGACAGGGACGGCAGCCACCAGCTTCAATGGGGCCATGACCTTGTGGTCATGGAGAGAAAGGAATATGTCCAAAAGATGTATTCATAACAACTTGCTTCAATGGGGCCATGACCTTGTGGTCATGGAGAGTCCGAGTCGCTCGACGCGCCGATCACGCAGTCCACTAAAGCTTCAATGGGGCCATGACCTTGTGGTCATGGAGAGGGCGTGCTCTGGCCGCAGGAAGCTAACAAGGAAGAAGGCTTCAATGGGGCCATGACCTTGTGGTCATGGAGAGCTGGCTGATGGCCGTGCGCACCACGCTGACCGATGGCCTGCTTCAATGGGGCCATGACCTTGTGGTCATGGAGAGCCGCTCCGGCAATGCCTTCACGCGCCAGCGGGTGCATGCTTCAATGGGGCCATGACCTTGTGGTCATGGAGAGCCCCCACCGCACGATGGAGGGCAGATGCTTGGGGTGGACGCTTCAATGGGGCCATGACCTTGTGGTCATGGAGAGTACGAGTGGGACGAGCAGGCCGCCGAGAAGGGCGAGGAGCTTCAATGGGGCCATGACCTTGTGGTCATGGAGAGGATGCAATGGCCTACGTACAGACCATGGTAGAAAAGCTTCAATGGGGCCATGACCTTGTGGTCATGGAGAGTACGGACGGGATGCCCTGCCCGCGCCCGGTAGAGGGGGCTTCAATGGGGCCATGACCTTGTGGTCATGGAGAGACAGGGAACAACCGCAAACGGATTCACGGGGAGCTGGCTTCAATGGGGCCATGACCTTGTGGTCATGGAGAGCTACCAGGTCCGCCGTGGCGGGCGATGGACGGACATCACGCTTCAATGGGGCCATGACCTTGTGGTCATGGAGAGTCCGGACCTTTTTCACCACACCTTTTTGTTTGCCGTCGCTTCAATGGGGCCATGACCTTGTGGTCATGGAGAGATGATTTTCGTTTTTTGCAACAACCGTTTGTATCTGGCTTCAATGGGGCCATGACCTTGTGGTCATGGAGAGTTGTCGCGGCCGGCTCTAACGATCAGGTTGTGCCGTGCTTCAATGGGGCCATGACCTTGTGGTCATGGAGAGCCTGCGGTTCAGTTCCGACACCAGGGGCTGCATGTCGTCGCTTCAATGGGGCCATGACCTTGTGGTCATGGAGAGAGTGTTGGAATTGCTCCGAGATGGTGTCCTACAAATATCGCTTCAATGGGGCCATGACCTTGTGGTCATGGAGAGTGTTTTCACTGGATGCGGAAGAAGATCGATCAGACCAGGCTTCAATGGGGCCATGACCTTGTGGTCATGGAGAGGCTTGCGCAGGATGCCCAGGAACTTCTGCAATTCCAGGCTTCAATGGGGCCATGACCTTGTGGTCATGGAGAGGCAAGGAGTCGGAAGGCACCTCGTCCGACCTCGACTGGCTTCAATGGGGCCATGACCTTGTGGTCATGGAGAGAAGTAGCTCTTCAGCGGGGGTATCCGCAGGCACACCCGCTTCAATGGGGCCATGACCTTGTGGTCATGGAGAGAACCTATGTTTAGTTCGTTTAGCCGAGGAATGGAGCGGCTTCAATGGGGCCATGACCTTGTGGTCATGGAGAGCGGCCTGATGCGGTGGGACGCCATGATGGCGGATCCTCTGGCTTCAATGGGGCCATGACCTTGTGGTCATGGAGAGATGGTCAATTCGGGCTACCCCGTTTCCGTCCGCCTCATGCTTCAATGGGGCCATGACCTTGTGGTCATGGAGAGCCAAAGTGCTGCTGCAGGGCATGGTCCGCGGAGTTCAGGCTTCAATGGGGCCATGACCTTGTGGTCATGGAGAGAGTATCGGAATAACTGAGTCTGACCCAATTCAGATACAGAAGGTCCAAAGTGTTGAGGCAAACACCCAAATCACTGATGCAATGCGTCACCAAGGCCAAGCATAGCACGTTGCATCCCGCTTCCACAGCCAACGGGAACCGAAAACCTGCGAGCGGTCCCCTCTACAGCGGGTCATCACCGGACCGCTCGCAGCCCGATTTCGTTCGTTTGTTCGCCTGTGAGCCACATCCATGCCGTCAGCTGCAATGAGCCTTCGGTGCCTGACATGACCAGATTTGACGCTGGCAGGTCTGCGTTCCCTTGTTGGAAGGCGAGTCCACGGTAGCCTTGGGGTTGTATGGTGCTGGTGACGTTGGGAGCCATGACCTTGCGGTCATGGAGAGCCGCCTGGGGGAGGTGGCCGGCGAACTGCGGGGAGCGCTTCAATGGGATAACACCCTTCCGGGCATCGAGAGGTCCGGCACGGACGGCTAATTCTCTGGAAGAACTGCTACGGTCGGTACCGGGTAGACATGGAAGGAGAATGCGCGGAACTGATGGGTGGTCAGTTCGGTGGACGAGCCCAGGACTAAAAGAAGTTGGAGGCAATCACCGCACCCAGGATTGCGAGCATCAGGCTCGCCAGCCACACGGTCTGGGTCCGTTGACCCTTGACAAACTGGAGTTCCAGTTCGGTGAACCTGCGATCCATCTCGCCGCGCAGCGGCTCAATGTCCGGGATGGCATTCGCGATCACGGTGGCCTGTTCTTCGGTTGCACCCACGGCCCGTAGGGCCTGATAAGTAGCCGTGTTCATCTGATTGGTCTTTTCCATGGTCAGTTCCCCTGGCGAGGAGCGATGCGGGGTCCTGCTCCGTACCACTGTGAGGCAGACCTCCAAATGGAGTCCTCCATCAACGGCTTTGCTCCTGTCGGAGACTGGCTGCCACCGGCTGGATTGTAGCAGGAGGTGGGGAAGATGTATGGAGCCGATGGGCAGTCGGCCAAGGCAATCACATTCCAATTCGACAGGACTTTGGACAGGTACTGCTCGTTCCAGCTGGCCTGCTTGCGCCGGGCGGCGATGCCGCCCTTGGAGGTGGTCTCGCGGCGTAGCAGGTGAGAGTCCTCCGCCTCAGGCTCGACAGATTGTGGGCGGCATGGCCTGTGCGGATGCGGCCTGCGTCTTCCTGGAGGACCCAGTGCAGTGAGTTCCGTATCCCGAGGGTACCTGCCAGTGGCCGCGTACGGCCCTCAGCAGGAGTCTGGCTCCGGCGGCAGGCTTGAGATGAAGCCGCGCACCTTGGTTGCTACCCGGTTCCCGCAGCAGCGTTCAGCTTCCATCCAGACGAGGCTGGTCAGGTTGCACCACTCCCGGCACGGGTCGGCATGGGACAGATGAGCGAGGTCCACAACGGCTCGGCAGCGATGGATTTCCACCTGGCCACGGCTCTTGGTAACGGTTTGGGCAAAGTCGTACGGTCAGCCAGCGAAGTACTTGGCCCGTTCCAGGGCCCACGTGTCCCGCAGGTAGTCGTGGTGCCTTTGCTGGTTGGACTGATGCCCGACACATGGTCCGCGCCCTGGTCCCGGATTTGGCGTACGTCCGACTTCCGGTATCCCATCGCATCCATGGTCACGATGCAGTCGCGCAGGCACAGCAAGCGTAGCAGGCGGGGAACAACAGTGCTTGTGTTGGACTTGCCGGCCACTGCCGTCCGAGCCGGGCCAGGCGGCAGGAGTGGGACCCGTGCACGCACTTGCCGTCAATGGGCACCCCAGACCGTCGGTCAGCGTGCCCGCGCTCCGGACCCGGGTCGGGAAGCCTGCCTCAAACCAGGTGGCATCCGGCCGGGCAAAGACCCGGTCCAGCGTGTCGTACGAGGGGTTCCTATTCGGCAGTTTCAGGAAGGTACGTAGCCAAGTCTCGTTGAACCGGGAAGAGAGCGATGGCCACGAAGCTGTCGGCACCACAGATGACGGCTGGCACCGACAGCACCAGGATGTCCGTTAGGCTGTATTGTTTCGTCCGTTCCACACGCGGATCGTCCAGCTGGGGATAGGACTTCGACCAGGGACGAGGCCGTGAGGGTGTCCATGAGGCGAAGTCTACACATGGGTTCTCGGCCGTTCCAGCGTAGGTGGTCGCCCATCACCAATTGAGATGCAATCGCCCTGATCCATACCTTTCGGGCATGGGGAAGCGGCTTTTGCTGTACAGTCCGCGTTCGCCGGTCCTCGCTTCAATGAGGCCATGATCTTTCGGTTATGGAGACGGCAATTGATAGTATCAGGTTAAGGTGAAACAGCCATGACTCCTGCAAATCAATCCGACCACTTGATGCTGACCGTCCTCGGAACGAATCCGCAGCCAGCGCGATACGTTCTGGGTGAGTGCGAGTACCCATGTGTCCTCGCACCGGTAGCCCTGCTGAAGCTGCTGCCTGAGGCTGAGCGTCCGGACCGGGTGTTGGCCGTATGCACACCGGAGGCGAAGAAAGAGACATGGCCGAAGCTCCAGAAGGAGCTGCCGGACCAGTATCAGGCTGAACTGGTGGAAATTCCGAATGGAGGAGAGCTGGGCGACGTCAACCAGTTCCTGAAAAAGGTTATGGATGCCATCCCGGAGAATGTGGAACTGACTGTGGACATTACTCACGGTTTCCGGCATTTCTCCTTCCTCACCCATACTGCTGTGCTCTACATGGCGGCGCTTCGAGGGATTCGGGTTCGGGGCGCGTACTACGGGATGTTGAATCGGAATGCGCCGAGTCGTTTCCTCAACCTACGCCCGCTGCTGGAGCTTCCCCGTTGGACTCATGCGTTGGAGGTCCTGCGGGAGACCGGCAGCGCGTTGCCCCTGGCGAGTCTGATTGGAGCCGTCCCATGGCGCAATTCGCAGTTTCCGAACCAGTTGTCGGATCAGTTGAAGGGCCTGTCGGAGGCGTACCTGTCCGGTTTGCCCCTGGAGCTGGGTGAAGAGGCTGGGCAACTGAAAGAGCACGATAAGGAACTCGGAAAGCTGCTCAGGGCTGGGCAACTGCCCCTTGAGCGAGAGTTGCGCGCGCAACTGCAAGAGATGCTTGAACCGCAAGCGCTGTTGAACAAACCACCCAAATCAAATGTACCTCTGTCCAAGGATGAGTTGACGCGGCAAGCCCACATCATCGACTCCCTGCTGGACAAGGGACATACAGCCACAGCGCTCGGTCTGATGAGAGAGTGGACGGTTTCCTGGGTCATCTACCGCCAGAACCCTGGTGCCGATTGGCTCGACCATAATGCGGTCAGAAGACAGGCGGAAAATCTGCTCCGTTCAATATGCACCCTGGAAAAGGACAACCCGGCTGAACTATTCTCCAAACAGAGGAAGCTGGCTAAATTCTGGCGCGAGCTCACTGATCTGCGCAATGGTTTCGCCCACCATGGCATGCGTCGCCAAGCCTTGGTCAACGACCGGAAGACCAATGGCCAGATCGGCTGCGTTCGCAAGTACTGGAAAACCACGCTTCGTTCGCTGCCCGAATTCTCCCTTTCTCTCGGTGCGTCAAAAGGCGGCCGGGTTTTGGTCAGTCCCATCGGCCAGAGTCCCGGCGTGCTGTTCAGCGCAGTGAAGGCATACCAGTCCAACGAAAACGGTGCAGGGCCGACGCTGTGCCTCATCATCTGCTCGGACGAGACCAAGGGATTGATTGCCGAGGCACTGCAGCAAGCCGGATATGGCGGCGAGGTTGCAACGTTGTTGCTCAAGGACGCCTTGGCATTTGAGAAAAAGGAATTCAAGCGTCTCGTGAAGAAGGCACAGCAGTATCTCATCGGCGCGGATGAGGTGGCCGTCAATGTGACCGGCGGGACGACGGTCATGGGTCTCTTGGCGGACAGGCTCGCGTCGGAAGCACGCCGGTTCGCTCGTCCGACCCGGCGATTCGGGCTCATCGACCGCCGCGCGCGTACCGAGCAAGGCACTGATCCATATCAGACAGGCGAGGCCTTCTGGCTCGATACGGTGGAGGGGGCCGATGGCAAAGACTGAGGTAGAGGGGGCGTAACGGGTCAAGACACCCATGTTCTTTGGGGGGGGCCAGTGTCAACGACTGAGATAGAGGTGACGTACCGGGTCACGACACCCATGTTCTGTGGGGGTGCCAATCAACAGGAGGCCGAGTTGCGTCTTCCCAGCTTCAAGGGGGTCCTGCGCTTCTGGTGGCGGGCCTTGGCGTGGTCTCGGCTACAGGGAGACCTCACGGCAATCAAGAGTGAGGAGGATGCGCTCTTCGGCAGTGCCGACGGAAGACGGGCTCGCGTCTCGATGCGGCTGGATACAGCCTGCCGGCCGGAGACCATCCCGGTTAACGAAGTCCTGACCATCCCATCGCGCAAAGGGAAGGTGGGAGAAGGGGCCCGCTGCCTGGGCTATGGCGTGATGCACGCATTTGATAGTCGGCAGAGTGGCGCTAAAGCAGGTCAGCTTACCCGCGCCTGTCTCCGAGCCCCCTTCAGGTTCACGGTTCGTATGCGTGGTCGCAACCTGAACCCTGCGGAATTGAGGTCCCTCAGCCACGCGCTCATCGCACTTGGGGTATTCGGCGGCATGGGGGCCAAAAGCCGCAAGGGATATGGGTCGTTGGTCATGGAATCGTTGCGCCTGGACAACCAGGAAGCGTGGCAGGCGCCTCAATCCATAGGCGAGCTTTGTGACCGGATCGGCAGACTTCGACCGAATCACGGACCGGATGGCTGGCCTGACTACACTGCCCTTACCCACACGACGCGACATGTGTTGGCAACCGCCGACAGGGCCGAACCCCTTGAAGTGTTGGACCTGGTCGGGCGCGAGATGGTCAGGTATAGAAGCTGGGGCCATAAGGAGAAAGTCTTCGGGCAACGATCGGAACAGATCTTCAAGGACGACCACGATTTGATGAAGAGTCCGAGCCATGCCCGCAACTCTCACCCTCGCCGCATAGCCTTCGGCCTGCCCCATAACTACGGGAGCGGATCCGACAGTCAGGTCGGTCCTGCGGAGAGGGATTTCGACCGCCGCGCCAGCCCCCTGTTCATCCACATCCATGAGTGCGGCGCAACGCCCGTGGCGGTGCTGTCCTTCCTTCCGGCTCGCTTCCTGCCCGAAGGCAAGTCCGACATCTCCGTAGGTGGCAAGAAGGTTCCTCAAGAACCGGAGTCGGAACTCTACCGGCCAATCCATGGGTTTTTGGACCGTCTGCTGGACCCGAACCGCCGCAAAGAAATCTTTGTCCAAGTGGTGGAGGCACCGTCGTGACAAATCGCATCGACATCTCCATTGGCCCGGTGCAGGGGTTCGTGGTCCAGTCGCGCCGCATCCGCGACCTTTGGGGCAGCTCGTACTTGCTGGCCTTCCTTTCGGCCCACGCCATGCGCGGTGCGCAACAGGCCGGCGGTGAGATCACACAGCCTTTGGTGGACAACGATCAACTCTTTAGGTGGGTTTCCGGGACACGCGCAGGCCACCCACCCCGAATCGGCAGCATGCCAAACCACTTCGTCGTTGAAACCTGCGGTGACGCGAGGACCGTCGCCAACGCTGCCGAAGAGTCCTTGAAGAAGGCTTGGTTGCGAGTTTGCAGTGCCGTGTGGAAGGAATGCGTTGAGGATGCGGCATTTGTCGGAAACGGGACGGAAGAAATCTGGAACAGACAGACAAATACGTTCTGGGAGGTGATCTGGACGGCCGAGTCGAAGACTGAGCGCGGCACCCCGTTGGCATGCCGCAAGCATTGGCGTAGCCATCGCCCGCCCGACGAACCCGGCGATAAATGCACCGTCATGCACGATCTTCAGGAACTGTCGGGGTTCGCCCGTGCGCGGGACAGGGGGAAACAGGACCGGTTCTGGAAACACATCGGAGACGGTGTCAGCGACCTGGACCTGCGAGACAATGAGCGGCTGTGCGCTGTTGCGCTGGTGAAAAGGCTGTTTCCGAGAGTGGCGAAAAAGGCGTTGGCCTGGGAAGTCGATGCATCGAACTGGCCCTCAACCGTGTACATCGGTGCCGTACCCTGGATTCGGCGCGTCGTCAAGGCAGCGCCAGACTTGGCGAAGGCATACGCTCGGGCAGTTGCTCACGTCGCCCAGGACAACATCCTCCCCATGCAGCGGCCTCCGTTCGAGGGGCTGAACATTGCGGATGCAGGGGACTTCCCGAAACTCGATGCCAATTACATGAACCACAATTTCGTGTTGGACGAGAGGTTGTGTCCGCTGAAGGAGGGCGTTGACCGGCAGTGGCTGGCCGATATGTTGCAGTCCATCCATAACACGAAGGATGACGAAGGCCAACTGGGGGCGCCGCCCACCTTCTACGCTCTCCTGCTCGCCGACGGCGACCGTCTGGGAAAGCTGGTGTCCGAGATGGGCGGGGGCAACGTGAGCGAAGCGCTGGCGCGGTTCACCGACATGGTTCCAGAGATTAGCCATGATCATGACGGCGTTACCATCTATGCCGGCGGTGACGACGTGCTGGCGATGCTGCCGGTGAACCACGCGCTCGAATGCGCCGAGGCCGTTTCCAAGGCATACCGAGCCGCCTTCGCCGATACCACTGCCAGCGGCGAAGCCACCCTCTCCGCGGCAGTGGTTTTCGCCCACGTCCGGCTGCCACTCAGTTATGTTGTCAGGGAGGCGCATCGTCTGTTGGATGACATCGCCAAGAATGGCAACGGACGCAGTTCACTGGCAGTGGGCGTGTACAAACCGAGCGGATGCTACTGCCAGTGGGTGAGTTCGTGGGACAGGCCCCATGTCGGCACTGGTGGAAGTGCCGTCAACCTGCTTGCAGAACTCCGCGAGGCTCTGAAACCGCACGACGGCGAACCGGGGCTTTCATCCTCGCTCATCTACCGGATCCGGAAGTCGTTGGCTCTGCTGTGCGGATGGGACCGGTGGGAACCGGGCAATTACGGCAAGGTTCCGGACGGCATCGATGTTGACGCCTTCCTACGCGCCGAGGTACTGCACAGCCTTGCCACAAGAATGGACGACGGTGCCAAGCAACGCGCCGAAGCACTGACCGGTTCAGTCGTCAACCTGCTGGCCCCGGCGCGCAATCCTCAACCCGCAGACAGCGGCGCCAACTCCTCCCACAGGGATGCCCCGACGGTTAGGGAAGCCGGCATGGATGCGCTGCTCCTTGCGCGCTTCCTGAATGATCCCGAGGACCAGGGCGCAGACCGATGATCGGTGTTCAGCTCCATCCGGTGGACACTTGGTTCTTTCGTTCCGGAGTCCCGTTTACGGCCGACTCCGCGCCACAGGAGAACATCAAGAGCCTGTTTCCGCCATACCCACCCACTCTTGTCGGCGCGCTCCGCGCGGCACTGGCCCGCGGCCGGGGTTGGAAGGGCAGGGAGAATTGGACCCGGGAAATCCGTGACATGCTTGGCGACGGCCCAAACGACCTTGGGCAGGTGTCCATAGACGGCCCTTTCCTGTTGCGTGACGGACAACCGCTGTTCCCCGTTCCCCGCCACCTTTTGGGCGTAACCGAAGAGGACGGATGGCATCCCAAAGCCCTCCTGCGTCCCGGCGAGCCGGTCCAGTGCGACCTTGGCGATGAAGTTCGCCTCCCGGTGGTGGGTGGTTCCTACAGTGAAGTCGAGAAACTCAAGACCGGCGATGACCAATGGCTCACAGCCGCCGGAATGACCACAACGCTGCGCGGCGGCCTTCCGGGCAAAGATGAGATTGTGCCGAGCAGCCGCCTATGGTCGTGGGAGGCCAGGATTGGCCTGGAACGCGACACCAAGAAGCGAACTGCGAAGGAAGGCATGCTTTACAGTACCCAACACATTCGGCCGGCGGCCGGCGTATCCCTTGGGGCACGCGTATCGGGGCTGTCCAAAGACTGGAAATCTCCGTTGGGAGACTTGGTCCCGCTTGGCGGCGAGGGTCGGCTCGCAGGGTTGGTAACGTGGGATGCGAATTTGGGTATTGACCTGCTGCCCGGGGATGTTCTTCGGAGCGGCAAGGTGGGAGTGTTCGCCCTGTCTCCGCTGGACGTCGATCACGATGTTTACGTTGGCAAAGCGCCAATCGAGGAATTGGGCGGCGCACATGTGGTCTCCGCCTGCCTGGACCGGCCGCAACGTATCGGCGGCTGGGACTCCAGACCCCAAAGTTTCGGTCCCCTGCCGATTCGCTCCGTGTTGCCCCCTGGCAGTGTGCTCTTTTGCGAGATGCCCGACTGGGAGCGGTTCGAGGCCATGGATTTGACGGGAAGCGGACTCGTTCGCATCGGGTCACGAACGGAGTGGGGCTTCGGCCTCGCCGTACTTGGCGTTTGGCCCAACTAAGGGAGTAGGACTTATGAAGACGGCCATGCTCGGCCTGCTCGCAGAAACATCCGTACACCCCGGCTCCGGCCGCGGTGTGGGGGTGGTTGACCTGCCGGTGGCCAGAGAGACCGCCACCGATTACCCCGTGCTGGTCGGCTCCAGCCTCAAGGGTGCCCTCCGGGACAAGATGAAGACAACTGCGCCAGACGAAGCGGAGATCTGCTTCGGAAATCCACAGGAAGCGGGCAACCTGATGGTCTCCGACGGTCGTCTGCTGCTGCTGCCAGTGCGCAGCCTGACGGGTTCGTACCGCTGGGTTACGTGTCGGCACCTCATTGAGCGGTTCGGACGCGATATGGCCCGCGCCGGTCTGGGTCCAAAGCCGGATGTTCCCTGCGTGGAGCAGGGAACGGCCCTGACCGCCGGCAGCGGAGAGCTATTCCTGGATGAGCGCCAGTTCTCGATTGTCAATGAGCCGGATGACCGGCTTCCGGCCTTGGCGGCAGCCATAGAGCCGATGCTTCTTCACCCTGAGACCAGGGCGCGCCTGCCCGATCAGATCGCCGTCCTGAACGACAACGACTTCGCGTGGTTCGGCCGCTACGGCCTTTCCATCCAGGCTCGCAACAGACTTGAAGGCGCCACCAAGCGGAGTGAGAGCCTGTGGTTCGAGGAGACGTTGCCGCCGGACACCGTTATGTACACCCTCATCTCGGGCCGCACCGACGATGCCCTTGGCGCGCTGGATGGTCTCTTTCCCGATGCAGACCCCTACCTGCAAGCCGGCGGCAACGAGACTGTGGGGCAGGGCTGGTTCGCAGTCAGAACCCGGCGAGCCCATACGGGAGGTTCCCAGTGAGAACCCTCGAACAGGCACGTGCGGCAGACGCGCTGGCGCGAGCCAAGGAGGTAGAAGACAAAAGCTTCAACGGGCGGTACCGCAGCTACGTAGACCGTCTGGGACCCACTATCGTGATGAACGGTCTGGGACAGGCCCTCGCCACTGAACTGGCCGCGACAGGCATCAAGGAAGCCCACCGCAAACTCTATGACTGTGTGGCAAGCTGGCTCTGCCGTGGGGACGGCGGCGTCTATCCCGGTGAACCCGACCTGTTGCAGGCAATCGTGTCCAACGACGAGGAGTATTATCTGCGCGCCCAGGTTGAGGCCCTGGCGTGGCTGGAGTGGCACAAGAAGTTTTGCCGTGCCTACCTCCCGGATAATGATGGAGGCGGCGAATGACTCTGCCTCTCTACAACAGCGTAGCGAAGAATCCGCCGAAGCTGGGGGACAACGGACACGCCGGTCTGTGGTTTGACAAGTTCTGCAATCAATGGTTTGTCGAGGGCACGACATGGTCGATGTCGAGCCGGAGCAGCGATACAGGCGGCCCCAAACTCAAGTGGATCAATACTCTCGCGGGCAAGACTGTCGGCGTTCATGGCCAAATCGAGGAGTGCGCGTTCCGGATTGTGCGCTTGGTTGAGAGCCGCGACGGGATATGCGCCGTCTTCACCACCGAATCCCGCTTCGTGACCGGGCTGGGTCGCAGCCATCCCGTGGAGAACGGGTTCGCTTGGCATTCAACGTTGGGTACGCCCTACCTCCCCGGCAGCTCCGTCAAGGGCATGGTACGCGCCTGGGCAGAACAGGAAACCCACCCGCGACCCAACAGCGAGGATTTGGACCGGCTGCTTGGCGAGCGGAATAGCGCGGGACGGGTCTGCTTCCTTGATGCCCTTCCCATCAAACCCGTGAAGCTCGAAGCCGATGTCATGACTCCCCACTACGCCGGCTGGAGCGAGAATGATGATCCGCCGGGAGACTGGCGCTCACCAACCCCCATTCCCTTCTTGGCTACTGCTGCCGGGACATCGTTCCTCTTCGGCATCATCCCCCTTCGCCACGCTTCGGCTCAAGACCTGAAACTGGTCGAATCCTGGATCCAAGATGCCTTGGAATGGGCTGGTGTCGGTGCCAAAACCGCGATCGGGTATGGCCGTCTGACCCGCGATGAGGCGAGGGCCCACGATCTCACGGAGCGAATCGGCGAAGCTGATCGGAAACGTGAAGAACGCGTCCGTCAGGAGATGGAAGCGAAAGCGCGTGCAGAGCGATTGGCATCCCTCAGCCCAGTCCTGCGACAGATTGAAGAAGCCCTCGACAATCGGCAAGACCGGAACATGCCCGAAACGACCGCAATATATCAAGCAATTGAGAACAGCCGCTGGTCTGGAGACGAGAAGCTTGAGGCCGCGCGGTGGTTGGCGGACCGGATGAAGGCCGGGGGAGAGTGGAAACCAACTACCCAGGCGAAGAGACCGGAGAGGGACCGGGCATACAAAAGGACTATTCAGGTTCTGTCCTGGCTGAATCGGGAGTGAGTGTGGACGAGGGTCGATCGTCCATCCAGCACGACAGGATGCATGAGGGAACTGTCCACGGAATTCGCGGTCACTTCGACATGGTCGCATGACTTCTCAACAGGATGTTTAGCAGATCCTCGCCGTTCCATGCGGTCTGTTCGCGCTTGGCCGCGGTGCTCTGATCAGCATGATTTGCCTCTGCAACGGCATAGGTATCACTGGCAACTCGTGGCTTCAATGGGGCCATGACCTTGCGGTCATGGAGAGGTAGCATGTTTGTTCGGCCAGTGGCCGAAACTCTGGAGCTTCAATGGGGCCATGACCTTGCGGTCATGGAGAGCACCTACTGCTACATGTCGAACTACTACGTGGACCCGCTTCAATGGGGCCATGACCTTGCGGTCATGGAGAGAACGCTCTGATGTTGACTTGCTCGGCCAGTATCTCGCGCTTCAATGGGGCCATGACCTTGCGGTCATGGAGAGGTATCGGAATAACTGAGTCTGACCCAATTCAGATATAGAAGGTCCAAAGTGTTGGGGCAAGCACCCAAATTACTGATGCAATGCGCCACCGGGGCAAAGCATAGCACGTTGCATCCCGCTTCCACAGTCAATGGCAGGGCGATTGCATCTAAATGGGTTTGGGCTTGAGGCCCATCAGTTGGCACAGGTAGTCCTTGTTCCAGGCCGCCGCCAGCCGCTTGTTGGCGATGCCCACCTTGAGGGACCGGTCCTGCCGCAGCAGGTTGTGGGCGATGCGCTTGAGGATGGCCATGTTGTGGGCGGCGTGACCCGTGCGGATGCGGCTGTCGTCCTCGCCAAAGGCGACAGCCATGACCCAGTGGTGGGCGTTTTCGATGGTCCAGTGCTGTCGCACCGCCTGCAGCACGGGCTTGGCCCTGGGGGGCAGGCTGGAAATGAAGATGCGGACGTCGGTCGTAACCCGGTCGCCGCAGCGGCGTTCGGACTCGACCCAGACCAGGCTGGCCAGGTCGCACCACTCGCGGTCGGGGTCGACATGGGCGAGCAGGGCGGGGTCGCCCGTCACCCAGCAGCGGCGGGTCTCAATGCGGCCATGGTCCTTCCCGACCGTGTCCGCATAGTCGTGGGGATAGCCGGCGAAGTTGCCGGCCCGTTCCAGGGCGAACGTGTCCTCCAGGCGGCGGTGGAGACCCTTGTGGTTGGCCCGCACGCGCAATACGTAGTCGGCCCCCTGCTTCCGGATCTGGCGCGCAATCGCCTTCTGGCAGCCCATGGCGTCGAGGGTCACGATGCAGCCCGTCAGGCACAGCATGCGCAGCAGTTCCGGGATGGCCGTGATTTCGTTGGACTTCTCATCCACCGCGGTCTGGGCCAACACCAGGCGGTTGGCCTGGGCCCAGGCGCTGACCAGATGCAGGGGCCCCAGACCCAGACCCCGGTCGTGGGAGCCGCGCACGCTCTTGCCGTCGATGGGCACGACCTGGCCCTCGGTCAGCTCGAAGGCGCCCTGCACCCAGTCCCGAAAGCCCTCCTCGAAGCAGGCCGCGTCCAACCGTGCGAAGACCCGCCCCAGGGTGTCGTGCGAGGGGATCCCGTGCGGCAGTTCCAGGAAGGTGCGCAGCCACGCCTCGTTGAGCTGGCCAAAGAGGGCGATGGCCACGAAACTGTCGGCGCCGCAGATGACGGCCAGTACCGACAGGACCAGGATGTCCGTTAGAGGGTGTTTAAGAACAGTTAGAATGCGGGAGCAGGAGCAAAGTCACGGTACCCGTTGAAGGAGTGCCCCGAGCCATGGAACGAGCCGCCTATCCCACCGACCTGACCGATCGCGAATGGCAGCGGCTGGAGCCCCTGGTCCCGCCGGTCAAGCCGGGCGGACGTCCCGCCAAGTATGCCCGCCGCGAGATCGTAAACGGCATCCGCTACGTGCTGCGTTCCGGCTGTGCCTGGCGTCTGCTGCCCCATGACCTGCCGCCCTGGCAGGTCGTGTACCACTACTTCTGGACCTGGCGGCGGGAGGGGGTCTGGCAGGCGATCCACGACGCCCTGCGGCCCCAGGCCCGGCAGGCCCAGGGCCGCCGGGCCGAACCCAGCGCCGCGATCCTGGACAGCCAGTCGGTGAAAACGACGGAAAAAGGGGGGCCCGGGGCTACGACGCAGGCAAGAAGGTGAACGGTCGCAAACGGCATTGGGCGGTGGACACCCAGGGCCTGCTGCTGGCCGTGGCGGTGCCTCCCGCCGATGTCCAGGACCGGGACGGCGCCCGGCAGGTCCTGACCCGGCTGGGGCACCGCTGCCCGCGCCTGCGGCACCTCTGGGCGGATGCCGGCTACGCCGGTCCCAAGCTGGGGGACTGGGTGCAGGCGCACACGCCCTGGAACCTGGAGATTGTGCGCCGGTCCGAGCCGGGCTTCCAGGTCCTGCCCCGGCGCTGGGTCGTGGAGCGCACCTTCGCCTGGCTGGGAAGGTACCGGCGCTTGAGCAAGGACTACGAGGAGCGGCCCGACACCACCGAAGCCTGGATCCATGTCGCCATGACCGGCCTCATGCTGCGTCGCCTGGCCCGCATCCCATCTTCTTAAACACCCTCTTAAATTGTGCAGCTTGGTCCGGTCCACCCGCGGATCCTCCAGGGTGTCCAGGGTCTCGATCAACGGCGGGGGCATCAGGACGTCCATGGGGGTGGTTCCGCAGGCTGGATCCGAAACCGCTCATTGTAGCCTTGCGCCCACTCGCCCCGGTCGGCACACCCAATTTAGATGCAATCGCCCTGCAGTCAATGGGAACCGAAAACCTGCGAGCGGTCCCCTCTACAGCGGGTCATCACCGGACCGCTCGCAGCCCGAGTTCGTTCGTTTATTCGCCTGTGAGCTACATCCATGCCGTCAGCTGAAATGAGCCTTCGGTTCCTGATATGACCAGATTTGACGCTGGCAGGTCTGCGTTCCCTTGCCGGAAGACGAGTGCACGGCGATCTTGGAGTGTATGGTTCCGGTGACGGTGCGCCGGGGCATGGCTTGACTTGATACAGCCGAATGTCCATCCAATGTTGTTGGTTCCGGGCCGAGGACGGCGGGTACCACGGGTGGGTGTCCTGAACCGCCGACATGGTGGTAAGGGATGCGGTGAAGGGATGTCGGTGCGAAGTCGCACAAAAAGGGGCGTAACGTTCTGCGTTGCAACTTCGGCGGCAGAACCTGCTTGGTGCAACATATGGGGCGAAGCTCCTGAGGGACCATCACGGCTTCCTTGAGTGCTGTCCTCCCAGACGGTAGTGGAGTCACTCAGGCAACGAGGAGATCGGATTGGCGAGAGCGGAATGTCACGATGATCAACGGAGGAGCCAGACCCACCGACCTCCGCGGTTGCCTTGCGGGTTGCAAATGCTCCCAACCGCAGCAAACTGACAACCACGCTGCTGAACCATCCTTCAGGGACAGGTCAAACCACCACGACTTCCCGACTCCTCGGCAACACTTGGCGACCAAGAGCCTCCATGGCATTGGCACGATGCCCATCGACGGGACCCAGATCGACGACGAGCACCTGATCTTCCTTGAAGTTGATGATCTCCGACAGTGCTTCCTCCAACAGAACCTTCTCCTTCGCTGAAAGTTCGCACAGGAACACCGAGAACTGCAGCGAGTCGCCGAACCCCTTCATCTTTTGGTGGGTTTGGCGCAGGCGTTTGGGGTCACGCACGTCGTAGGCCACAACATACCGGTTGCGCATGGGTCACCTCGTCCGAAACGCGGGATACGCCTTCAGTTCGCCCAGGAGGTGGCGTCCCAGCAATCGGGCCTGCATCTCCAATACACGCTTGTAGCTGATGGAGTATCCAAACAGCGGATGGGTGATTGTTGAGTCCATGCGACGCTCGAAGGCCCGGATCACGGTTCTGCGTCCCTCGGTGGTGAGAGACACCGCCTCGTTCCTCTGAAGAAAGTCCCTCTCCTTCAACTCTCCGTTGTTGAACACCCCGAGGGCCACGGAGTCGGCGACGATGGGACGAAACTCCTCCGCCAAGTCGAGTGCCAAGGCCGGACGCCCGTACTTGGGCTGGTGGTAAAACCCCAGATGCGGGTCAAAGCCCACCGACATGGATGATACCAATCCAGTATCTACATTATACTGGATTGGTACAAGACCGGATATACAACCCGTCAATCATGGTCCGACAACGACTGTTCGCTTGCCTTGATGGTCTACACTGGCCCCGAGGTGGAAATCGACGGTCTGACCATTGCCAACAAGGTCCCGTTGACCGAGAATCACTGGGCTCCACCTGCCGTGAACAGACCGCCGACCCACCCTCAGGGCGGCTCAACGGTGTAGAGGGGCAACCACTCCATGAATGACGTCTTCATCTATTGGGACAACTCGAACATCTACCACGAAGCGCAGCGGCTGGCTGATGAACGGGAAGGCACGCCGGGAGCGCGGTATCTGGTGCGCATCCATTTCGACAATGTTCTGGGTCTGGCCCAAGCTGACAGAACGGTGAGACGGGCCGTGGCTGCGGGTTCGATTCCCCCGGAAATGCAGCAACTGTGGAATCGGATGGAAAACAGCGGGGTCGAGGTCCACCTCTTTGACCGGGGTATCCAGGGCCAAGGCGAACAGGGGGTGCCGGACCAGTGGCTGCAGCTGCGCATGCTGGAGGACGCTGTCGATTACAACGGTGACCCGGGGGTTGTTGTGCTCCTGACCGGTGATGGTGCTGGGTATGTCACCGGTCGAGGATTCCACAGTACCCTGGAGCGCATGCATAACCGTGGCTGGGCGGTTGAGGTACTGTCGTGGGCGCATTCATGCAACCGCGGCATGCGCGGGTGGGCCACAGACAACGGTAAGTTCATCGCGCTGGACGACTACTACGACGCGATTACTTTCCGCGAACCCTCGCGTCCGGGGCACGAATTTGCCCCGCCGCGCAATCCGGGAGTGCTGGACCTGTCCCATCGTCCGGTAGCGCGGTGAGCTCGGATCGCAGAATCGGCCGGAAATCCTATCGCAGAACGGTCAGGAAGCTCAGCGTCATGTGGCGCGCCACATGACTGCCCCGCGTCGCTTGTACCAGGCAGCGTGTCATCAAGTGCCCGGGGCAGGCCGTTCCGAATGATGTTCCTAAGAGCAGGTGATCCGCCTGCAGGTCGAGAACATCAAGCGCCGGCTTCAACGGGGCCATGACCTTGCGGTCATGGAGAGTCCCTGCTGTGACGATGCACGCCGCCCTCCGGACGTGGCTGCTTCAATGGGGCCATGACCTTGCAGTCATGGAGAGGATTCTCCTAGCCATCGCGGTGAACGCCACGACTGCCGGGCTTCAATGGGGCCATGACCTTGCAGTCATGGAGAGAAGGAGCCAGCGAGAGCAAGAAACGCAAGAAGAAGGCTTCAATGGGGCCATGACCTTGCAGTCATGGAGAGTCAGGGTGGCACCGCTGAACTCGTCGGGCGGTCGCCGGCTTCAATGGGGCCATGACCTTGCAGTCATGGAGAGAACGCGCCCAGGTTACTCAACGCCGACATCGCCTTCGGCTTCAATGGGGCCATGACCTTGCAGTCATGGAGAGCCTGGGCAGCAAGCCGGTATCGCTGATCATCGTGGATGCTTCAATGGGGCCATGACCTTGCAGTCATGGAGAGGCCAAGACACTCCTTAGCTGGCAAGGCACCGACATAGCTTCAATGGGGCCATGACCTTGCAGTCATGGAGAGGCTGATGCAAATCCTAGTTATAAGCCCGTCTTCACTGCTTCAATGGGGCCATGACCTTGCAGTCATGGAGAGCGCAGGAGGTGAACCCATGACCACCCTGTCATCCGCGCTTCAATGGGGCCATGACCTTGCAGTCATGGAGAGGAGTAAGAGTCGCCCTCGCCCACCCGACGCATCAGGCGGCTTCAATGGGGCCATGACCTTGCAGTCATGGAGAGCCGGATCCTTGCCGCCGCCCGACTGCACGGCAGGAGGTTGCTTCAATGGGGCCATGACCTTGCAGTCATGGAGAGGTACGTTGCCTCGCTTCGCCATGTGGGATCCGTTTCTGGCTTCAATGGGGCCATGACCTTGCAGTCATGGAGAGGTACGTTGCCTCGCTTCGCCATGTGGGATCCGTTTCTGGCTTCAATGGGGCCATGACCTTGCAGTCATGGAGAGTGGGGACGGGGCAGTTCAACCGCGTGATCGACACCCACACGCTTCAATGGGGCCATGACCTTGCAGTCATGGAGAGCCCGCCTACGCGACGCGGAACGCACCACCCGGCTTGGCTTCAATGGGGCCATGACCTTGCAGTCATGGAGAGTGTCGCGGAACCGCGGGAGCGGGGTGCTGACTGGGCGGCTTCAATGGGGCCATGACCTTGCAGTCATGGAGAGAACCCGTCATGACCGGCTTCGTTGCGGATGGGTCCAGGCTTCAATGGGGCCATGACCTTGCAGTCATGGAGAGGGGTTCGAGGGATGCAGCTGGGCACCGTGAGGGATGGCTTCAATGGGGCCATGACCTTGCAGTCATGGAGAGTTGATGTAGCTGAACACGGCCTGCAGCTGCGCATCCCGCTTCAATGGGGCCATGACCTTGCAGTCATGGAGAGAAATGGCCGCAGATGGATTTCTACTGCCAGGTCTACGCTTCAATGGGGCCATGACCTTGCAGTCATGGAGAGGAATTCGGCGCGCCACTGCCTCCAGGGCAGGACAGACGCTTCAATGGGGCCATGACCTTGCAGTCATGGAGAGAACCGGCAGCATCTACCCGTTCTGGACACCGGACAAAGCTTCAATGGGGCCATGACCTTGCAGTCATGGAGAGTTGGCCAGGTGGTGGTTCGTGTGCTCGATACCCGGTCCGCTTCAATGGGGCCATGACCTTGCAGTCATGGAGAGGCCGGCGGAATTGCGGGCCTGGACCCTCTACTTCGACTGGCTTCAATGGGGCCATGACCTTGCAGTCATGGAGAGGTAGGGTAGGGTCGGCAAAATAGGTCCTGTACGGGCCTGCTTCAATGGGGCCATGACCTTGCAGTCATGGAGAGCAACATGCGCCGAATCACGCGGGACCAGATCACGAAGGCTTCAATGGGGCCATGACCTTGCAGTCATGGAGAGCTGGACATCGCACTGAACATCGCAACCGTAATCGACGCTTCAATGGGGCCATGACCTTGCAGTCATGGAGAGCCACTACGTCGGCCCCATAGTGCTGAACCGACCGCCGCTTCAATGGGGCCATGACCTTGCAGTCATGGAGAGTTCCGGCATTGCTCGCCAGAGTGCATGCACGACCATGCTTCAATGGGGCCATGACCTTGCAGTCATGGAGAGAATGACCGCTGCCGGCAGGATCGGCCTCATCTGATGGCTTCAATGGGGCCATGACCTTGCAGTCATGGAGAGGCGGAACCCAAACCGACAGTAGCAGAGCGGGGAATGAGCTTCAATGGGGCCATGACCTTGCAGTCATGGAGAGAGTATAGGAACGACTGAGTCTAGCCCAATTCAGACACAGAAGGTCCAAAGTGTTGGGGCAAGCATCCAAATCGCTGATGCAATGCGTCACCACGGCAAAGCATAGCACGTTGTACCTCGCTCCCACAGCCAATGGAGACCGAAAACCTGCGAGCGGTCCCCTCTACGGCGGGTCATCACCGGACCGCTCGCAGCCCGAATTCGTTCGTTTGTTCGGCTACGAGGCAGAGCTGTTGCGAAGAACGTAGAAATCGGTGATGACTGTCCGCGAACTCTCGCGCCCGGGAAACGAATTGGCCTCGCCGCGCAATCCGGGAGTGCTCGACCTGTCCGCTGTTCGATAGCGCGGTGAACACGGATCGAAGAGATCGCCCGAAATCTTCATCGCAGAATGGTCAGGAAGCTCAGAGCTATGTGGCGTTCTACATGACTACCCTGCACACCAGGTGGTGGCGTGTCGTTAAGTGCTCAGGCAAGTTGTCCCGAATGTTCCATTGACCGCATACCACATCGGCGACCAGCCGCATTTCCACATTCACCGGTTGGTGGCGTAGTGGTACGCAGTTGGCATTGTGCAGCCTTGGGCCATTCCCTCGGCCACCAAACCACCTGCAAGGCGTGGCCCAAGTCCGCCGTCGAGTGATGTATTTGTTGCGAATTGGAGGCCCCGTCGGTAATGGAGGTTTGACCTCCGGTATCGAAATCGTCTTGCCAAGTCGGTCGTTTCATAGCTGTCAGGATCGACAGCCGCGACTCCGTAGAGGCCTTGGAACTATCGGCCCGCGTTCCGGCACGGCCCCAATACCTACAGGGTGGGTTTCAGTTCCGTTGTCGGATTTCTGTCGAACCAATTCCAGGCGGGATACCGAATTTCCTGACCTCTGGGATCGTCCTCGGAGTAGATCAGCATGGCCCGGAGTTCGTTCATCGTCTGGTCCTCGCGCCGGCTGTACGCCTGAGTACGGTGGACGAGTTCTTGCCTCAGGGATTCTTCCTCCCAGATGCGTGAGGAATCACGGCCACGATAGCGTGCCGCAGCATCCTCCTGCAGGTGCATGTGTGTGATGGCAATGTGGACAGAACCTGCCCCATGAGGTTTGGCACCACCAATCTTGTGACGCATCGGACCTTGGAATGTCACAAGATGCCGGTCCCCGGGTCTCAGGCATTGGGGTCTGAGATTGACTTGGACCTGCTCTTCCAACACCAGGCAATAGAGAAGCAGGCTGAGCTCCGCCTCTCGAAGATTCTCGAAGTCCACCGTGAAGGCAAAGGACGTGCCACAAGGGGCGGGTTGGACTGTGCTTGTCTGCCTGATGTTGCTTGGAGCCCTGACCAGATCCTTGGTGCCAGGATGGTGGTGGTAGAACTTGCGTTGGCGTTTGCTTGGATAGAAGGATTGATGGTTGGGTTTGGGTTGCCCTGCCACAACCTCGTACTCCTGCCATCCGCGGTCTGGTGTGAACATCAAACAAGCATCACTGAATCGCACCAAACCACGAAAGACATTCCCTTTCTGCAGGTAGCCAAAGGTTCTGGCCACGATGTCCAATTGGGACGCGTCGGGATGGGTGCTGTTGAAAGGATCTTCGGAGTGGCTGACGACTTCGGCCAGGGAACGGATCGCCCCCTTGAGTGAAGTGCCTGGAATGTAGCTGGCATCCTGTGGCGATCTCGAGGCGTGATGCACGAACTTCCCGGATCCGTTTCCTATCATCAAGGGGGTCAGGGCCGTGAGTTCACACCGAAGCCGGCCCGAAAGACCGCTCGCCCGATGGTGATGGTTCGGTTTCTCCCGTAGCGCCTCCTCACCGCCGAGGGTCACCCAACGGTAGGGATTCCAAAAATTCTCGCCTTGGGGCATCAGGACACCTCGGAGTACGGTTCAAGGTCGCACCAGCGGACAAAGTGAGGTTCGCCTCCTTCATCGTGCCACTGTTCCACCAGCAGTCGCACATGGTGCCCGCTTCCCAAGACGGGGTAGCGAAACCGGTGGGGAATCCGCAGGTCAATCCACTCGTCCGGTGAGTTCGGGGTCTGTTGGCCCCACAGGTACAACCTCTTCCGTTGGGGCTGGAGCGCATCCAAACAGTGTGAATGGTCCTCCAGTTCATGACACCCTACCCAATCCTGTTCACCGAGGAAGACAATGCGCCAGCACAAAGGGCCGAGACCGGGTATCCGTCGCCAACGCAATTCACCCTCGGCATCGAACACGCGTCCCATCGTGGAGCGAGCAAGGCATTCATGGAAGGCCGCAGTGGAAGGTTGTCTGCCAGCTCCACGCCATTCAAGAGAATCCTCGGCTGATTGCCACCAGTCAAACGCCCATCCGTCTGGGGCCTCCAGCCAGACGCGCCGAAGAGACGTGGATGCGGAGGTGTTGCGAAACAACTCCAGAAACCGTAACTGTGGCAGATCGGCTGCTTTCAAGAGAGCCTTCATGTCTCGCCTCGCGTAACCGATCCCCGGGGACCTCCGTGCCACTCCAGGAATTCCTCCACGGCGGGGGCCAGGCTCTGGAACCTGTCGGACCAGTCCTCGGTCACATCATGCTGCCGTCTCAAACCTCTCATCTCGGGCTCCGGCAATAGAATGGAGGTGCCGGGTACCCAGGCGTGCAATCCGTATGCCTCCTGTTCCTCTGGCGTGGCCAGTTGATACAGGCCTGCCAGGTGATCCGTCTGCCGGACGTAGGTCAGTTGATACCGGCCGACCGTTCCACGGACCCGGCCCAATCCGCGACTCCGACCGGAACCGACGGTGATTAGTTCATCGGCAAGGTCCATGAGCAGGAGGTTGAGAGCCGCCAACTGCCAGAGTTCGAAGTTGCGCAGGCGAATGTCGGCCTCGAACTTTCCACCCACCAACACCTGCAAATCGTACAGGACCCCCGGTACGGTACCCCCGGTGAATCGATCGATGCCCACACCGTTGCGCTCCTCCAGGACGGGATTGTGTCCTGTCATGGGCAAGGCGTCCCCGATACTGAATCGTCCGCCGAACTTCAGGGATCCGAACATGCGGCAGGCAGCACATGAATCGTTGTACCTTTCCGCTGAGCCTTGCTCGCGATTTTGGCTTCCACAGCTACGGGATTGTCTCTCTTCCTCGACGGGGATGGAGGAGCCATCCTTCCCGTCGTAGTACGGAATGCAGACACTTTGAGGTCGCAAGGTCCTGGCGATACGCTCCAACTGGCTGCGGAGCACGCCTTTCAGCGAGGTTCCCGGGAAGTAGTAGGTGCTTTCGTCGTTTCGCCACGTTGAAACAGGAACCATGTCCGGTCCATCCATGGTGGCATAGCCGCTCTTGATCAGCACCGGATCAATGGGTTCCAACACAACCTTCACGTCGGCTTGGCAAAGCCATTTGCGCAACATGATCAGTCTCCGTGCACGATGTCTTGGATGTAGCCGGCAAAGAATGGTTCCCAGTCGCCCCAATTGGTGAACCGATCATGTGCCTCGGTATGTGTCAGAAACTTGATCCGCTGGATGGGGTCTTCCAAATCGACTCCGTGGACCCGGATGTCCTGCAGGTGAAAGCGGCCGAGACCGCGGCTGGTGAAGCCCCCAAGGCTGCTGCCAGCATGCCACTCAAAGAGGGCTGCACCCACCAGGGCCAAGTCCTGGTCGGAAGGGTTCTCGAGGTCGAGGCGCAGTTCAAAGCGGCTGTCGGCCGGCACGACGTCATAGTCGAACTTGAGACCGTCCACCGCGGTCTGGCTGTCCCGATCGATGACGACGCTGTCGCGCACCTGCACCATGCTGGCCCAATCTTCCAGGGCGCCGTCGCTGACGCGCAGATGGCCGGCCATGACCGGGGAACCGAACAGCTTGCACACGTCACAGGTATGCTCCTCAATCCAGGCCAGGCGCGCATCCACAGCTTGGTTGCGCAGGATGTCCTGATACTCGTCTCGCACCTCGCGGTAATGTTGCACGTCACTGACGCATGCAACACTGCTGGCATCCACATTCAGCAGGCAGGCAGTTACGCCCAGGGCGTGGGAAAGGGTTTCACAGGTGCTCCTCAGTTTCCCCTTGAGCGACGAACCCGGAAGGATGGGGGCACCGGTAGGGTCCAGCATCACCCCCAGGTCGCTCAAGGTTGTGCCCTCCCTGCCTGATCCGATGCGCCACGCCGTGTCGAAGACCAGCTGAGCGGTGATTCGAACCAGTTTCCTGTACTGAAAATGAGTGGCGGTAGGTTGGGCCCCTGGCATGGGTGGCTCCTTCATCGCTGTCGATTCATCGAGGCAAGTTGATACAGACATTGGGCACAAAACCGTTCAAAGAACACTGGAATGCCGGCTTTCTTCCATGCTTTGATGAGCCTTGTTTGCTCATTCGCCATCTGATTCCGTCTCTGTCGATCTTCGTTGGTCTTCATGTCCTGACGGTTGGGTAGGTAGCGCAGTTCCTCCGGCAACGTTTTGCAGGCTTCCTCATGCAGTGACCAGCCTTGGGATGAACCGCTGTTGCTTGTCGGTCCGCTGCACAGGTAGCCCACCAAACTCCAGAACTCGGTCTCTTCCGGGTTGCGCCTCTTCTCGGCTCGAGCACGCTGATGGCGAGCGAACCGGAAGACGTTGTCAGGTTGTTGACGGGCGATTTGGCGCAAACCGTGGATTTGTGTGACATCTACGGGGATGTCACCACAAGCTTCCACCACAGTCTCCACGGCCCTTCGTGCCTCTCCAGGGAAGACCGTGTCGGAGAGCAGGTCCATGTCCGTCATGAGGAATCCTCCATCCGGGAGTGTGCAATCCGATACCGGTACTCGCCGACCACTACATTCACCCAGCCCCGGGCCAGATGCAGGCGTACCAGAAACTGCTGGGCCCGGTCCTCCGATATGTTGCGGCTTTCTTGCCGGAGAACCTTCAGTTGACTCAGCACTTCGTCTCCTACCAAAGGCCACTTGTTTGTTCGTTTGCCCATCTGGTTCTTCACAAAGTCCTCAATGTCCACGAAGCGCCGGGCGGAAAGGGCGATCTGCTGCAGATTGAGGACCTGTGCACTGGCATGGCCGGCATTTCGGTCATAGCCGAATGCCTCGAAGAACCGTTGCCCCAGTTCAGCAAAATCCTCGTGACTGTCATCGATGTAGCGGTCGGCCAAGCGAACCAGTTCTCTGTTCAAGGTGTCCATGGTGACATTCCCTGTCTTTAGTGGTACCGGGCGTGGAACTCATCCGACACGATGGTCATGCCGAATCCTTCATTGCGGCGGAGACCGATGCCGTTCCTGGCCAACTCCACCAACCGTTCCGTCAATGGTTTGCGCTGCTCCGCCGTGCCGTGGAAGCAGTAGACATACACCGCACCGCGCGCCACCATCCATTCATCCTGGCGGGGCAGGCCGTGAGCCGCATTCCAGCCGCGCAGCAGTTCATGGTGGGTGACCGCGGCCATCCACCCTACTGATCCTCCGGAATCCCAGTGCCTGAGTGGACGCTGGTGCACGGGGAAGGCATGCTCCATGGGAGACATGGGGGGCAACCATGAAATCATGTCCGCCGGATCCAGGGAGTAGCGCAGGAAGCGATCAGTCAACACGGCACCGGCTGGAAACGACAGCGAGAACCAGAATTGGTCCGCAGCATTGGGTTCGGTCAGGGAAAACGGGGGACTGCCGAGAAACTGAATCAGGTTCCGGCTCCACTGTTCCCAACCCTCAACATGCGGTTCGGAATCGTCATCCTCCGCCACTTGAAGGAGCATGTCGCCGTACCCCCGGGTGCGGTGATGGCCCACGGAGATGCGATGGTCTTCTTCCTGCAACAGATCCTTCAGTGCCCTCATCGATTCATCGTCGGCCAGCACCCAGCCATACAGATCGGCATCCCGTGCCGAAGGCATCATGGCCTCCAGGGTGTAGAAGACACCCTCGGCCGCAGTGGCGGTATGGCGGTCGATGCCTACATGGGCCGCCACTTGGCGGCTTTCTTCAACTGCCTCGCACAGGTTCCCTTCCTGCCATGTTCCAAACCCCGCATGGTCCTTCAAATCCGCACCGCATTTGCTGCAACGAAGCCACAGCCGTCCCTTGTTCCTCAAGTCGAGTTCAGGCTTGTGATGTTGCCCAATACGGAACCAGAGGCGATCCTTCAATGTGTGTTGCATTCCCGCCCTCTTGCAGGATGCCGCGGTCAGAGGGAAAGTCGCGGGTCCCGGATCCAAGGGGCCGTATCGACACGAATCCTCATCCAAGAACAAGGCCATGAATATGTCATCCACTTCGCCGTGCTGTTGCAGATAGAGGTTGGCCAAGGCACCGCGGACTTGTGTACCCGTGATCGAACGTATGCTGTCCGAGCGGTCCGACTGGCGATTGCTCTTGATCGCGACGGGGGACATCAACTTCGCAGTGACGGGCCATCTCTTCACGCCGGCTCCTCCTCGCGTACCAACTGCATCATTTCGTGCCACTCCTCTTCCTCCAGGCTCCGCAGAGCGTCAGGAAGAGTGATGGTCTCGCGATTCCACCGTATGTCCCTCGTGAGCTTGATCGAACATTGACCCAAGCCTACGCTTTTGTCGCCTCCAAACGCATTCAGGGTAAGGAGGGATGCCACCAACAAGGCGTATTCGTAGGGGAAGCCCTCATCTTCCTGTG
This sequence comes from Caldilineaceae bacterium bin34, assembly GCA_002238555.1. Taxonomy (GTDB): domain Bacteria; phylum Chloroflexota; class Anaerolineae; order Caldilineales; family Caldilineaceae; genus Bin34. Next base: position 3,929 of record MPMO01000045.1, on the reverse strand, counting down.
TCAGAACCCCGGCTGGATGTCGGGCTCGCAGAGAGCCCTGCAGGGAGAAGCTTCGATCCGCCAACTGGGTTGTGAACAGATTCCCTTCCTTGACTGTACGGGTAACGCGATCCATGGCTGTGCGCGCCCGTGTTTGCAGGGCCGCACTGCCTTCCTCCGAGTCAGACAGGGCATTGGTGACGAACAGGCATTCTCCTTGATAACGGGTGCCAAACAACCGGTCGATCACCAACTCCGAATTGGCCAGAGGCACGAACCCCTCTACCAACCGCCGGTCATTCTCGGGATTGCCGGCATGGGGATCCACCACGGCGGCTTGCAGGGAAGTCGCCAGCCGTTCACACTGGTGGCGCAGCAGGCCCTTGATCTGCGAACCGGGCACAAACGGCTGCCCATTGTGTGGCATGCGCCGTACCAAGCGATCCGTCGCGGCCGATTCGTAGCCGCTGCCCACGTGCCAGTCTCCCTGCCAATTGATGCTGTAATGCAGATCCAGACGCTGGGGCCTCATGCACTCAAGTCCTGTTTATCGGGATGGAAACAGTTCATACGCTTCCATGATGTCCGCCACACACATCCACTGTGTGTCTTCCAGGACGAACCATGGGAACTGGACCGAGGCCCCGGGTGGCAAGAGGTTGTGTACCGCTTGCCACAAGGCCGTGCGTTCGGATCCATCCCGCGTGGCGGCCCGGCAGCGGCCGAATATGTCCTTGATGCGCCTGCTTGCCTGCTGTTCGCTTTCCACCAGTGCCGCTTCCTGAAGTTCATGCAGTTTGCTGCGGGGAAATCGAACCTTGCGCAGCTTCTGCACACTGTCTCTCAAGGCTTTCAGCTGCTCGCGGTTCAAGGGCCGCAGTGTTCGTACGGCGCGAGTGTCCACCCGGTAGTCCTCCCTGCGCACCTGATCCAGCGCATGGCTGTTGGCACCTGTCACAACATGAAAGTCGATACGGGCAGGATCCGGGTTCGCGCCATCCAGCCTTGGGGCCGCTCTCTTGGCGTTGTTCATCAATTGCTCGGCCAGGTCCCGGGCCAGGTAAAAGGGATAGGTACTCTTTACAACCGCTACACCGCAGGAAATCGTGAAACCTGTGTCTTGGCCCAACTGAGCATGGAAGAACCCTTGGATCTCGGGATCCTGCAACTCGGCAACTCTTTTGCGCGTGAAGTGTTCGAACAGGTCCGTAATCCGCATCGTGAAGTCCAACGCCCGATCCGCAGGCAGAGCCACCAGCAGATCATCACCCCCCAACAACAGGATGTCGGCGGGAAGCGGATTGACATCCGAATCCTGTTCCACAGCTGCCCGAACTGTCTCGATCTCGTTCCGGCAGATTTCGCTTAGGGCAGTGAAACACGCTTGACGGATGCTGCCATCCACGATGGCGCTGAATTGCCGGGATGTCTCGGGGCTGTCAATGGCCTGAACCACCTGTCCCATCGCATTTCCGTCTGCGTAGACCACGCCAACGTAGTTGCGCCATTCAGACCGCGCGCCAATGTCGGTGATGCTTTGACAGCGCAATTGATGACTGTAATCCCGCTTGGGCCAGGAACCTCCGGCCGCCAAGTGCCGCATCCAGCCTGACCAGGGTCCCTGCCCTCGATCATGATCGAGGGCACTCCGCCCGAATTGGCGTTTTTGATGGCTAGCTGCGGACAGCATCTCCAGCCCACCGCCCTCATCCAGCCCATGTTCCGCAGGCAAATGCGAGGCGGACTGGCATTCCATGGCTGCCGGCATCAAGGCTGTGCTGAAGTGCCCCGAGGCAAACTCGCGTTGTCCGCGCAACTGAAAGTACACCTCGTCAACGGCCCTGCGATACTCGGCGTTGCCTTGGAACGGGGCGACACCGTAAACCATCCGCACTTCGCCACCCGTTTGCGTCCGTACATGCTTGGTCAAGCTGGTGCAGGCAGTCCTGATGGTAGGTTCATCCCCTCCGTGCACCAGGAACTGGGCGGAGCCGCCGTTGGCGTAGACCGTCTCCACCTGGGCCTGATTCATCCCAGAGTGTTCACACAGGCATCGTTCCATCTCTTCTTGGTTCAGCCAATCCAGCAGCGCACTCGCCCCCCGGACTTCGTTCAGGGCATCGGTTCCGAACACGAACTTCTTGATGGACTGGACATCAATCAAGACGACAAACGATGGGCGGTTCATGATTGAAGAGAGTCCCTGGTTCGGCAGCAAGATCCATTTTACGTTGCCCAAGCCCCCTGCCGGCTGCCCTGAGCTTCAGGCGGCACCACGTCAAGTTTGTTGATTTTGTTCCTGTCCGGCATTGGCCCCCTGCGTGACATGAAACGGTCCTGTGCGCGTGTGTCGAGCCATGGAGGCTGCCTTCAAGGGTACAAGGTTGAAGGTTCCCAACCCGTCTTCAGTTTGGGGCCGGATGTGTCCGGGGCTTGAATCGTCCGTACCAGTCCTCCAGCCGGTTGGGTCCAGTGGGGATGTCCAGGTGCCACCATGCACTGGTCAGAGCGTGCCAGCCGCTTTTCCACCGCTGCCGGCTGCAGTGGGCGCAGGTGTGGGATGGACCGGCTCGGTGAGTTGACTCTTGGAACAGACACAGGGGCTTAGCCCGGCAGGAAACGTTCCAGCACCAGTAAACCAACAGGCACGGCCATGACGGTGATCATGCGCCAAGTGAGTGGCCACATGATGTCGTGGCGCAACTTCTCCAGGCCGCTCTCAAGGTCCCGTTTGGTTGCGAACTGCGACCAGTCCGGAATGTGGGTGGCTACCACTTCGGCCTGAGTCTGCTCCATCCCGGCCTCCTGCAGATTGTGGTACACCGCCTTGTTGATCATTTCCATGTTGGCATTCTTCCGATTACAGGAAGACCCGGACGTTTGCGCCTTCCCGATCTTCGTCTAAACCACACAGACATCCAAACGCATCCGCCTGTCCATGCCGTCCCTCAGGGACGGACATCGTCACCGAAACTCTATCACACGCCCAAGGCACGCATCGGCATCCCCTGCACGCACCGTTTTTGTTGCGTTGATTGCAGTTCGAGGTCGATGGCGCAAGGTCGGTGTTCCGAGCCGATCCCAACTGTACTTGTGCGCCGTCCCCGGGGTTTCCTTCAGGATGGCGATGGCATGCCCGTCCGAGTTCGCAGGCAACGGTCCAAGGCTCTCTTGATCCCATAGCTTCGTCATGCGCGGAGCCTGTTGGCGGGGTGTTGAATGCAGGACGCGCCCATCGCCGTCTGTAGGCAGACCACGGTTGCCTGTTCGTTCTCCGGTCTCGATCCGATCCTTGCACTGGACCAGCCTGGAGATAACGAACCACGCTTCCGGGAAAACGAGGCCATGTCTTCAACCAACAAAGATGCAGGTTGGACCTACGCGTGATGCAAGTTGCAGTAGAGGACCTTCGGGCCGCTCCGCACAGCCGCGGACACCCGAGCCCGTGCCACTCGGCGAGTGTACTGCAGGCGATGCGTACTCAGGACGGGAACCTGCCCAAGTTGCTGCCGAGCAGGTGACGGGTTGATCAAGATCCTCAACCTGATGCCACCATTACCGGTGGCAGTCTGAGGTTCAGAGGTCCACAGCCGTTGCGACTCTGACCATATGTACACTATGATACCAACCCAGTACAATGTCCTTACTTGGCATGTTGACGGTTGCGAAGGGAGGGTGTGTCATGACCCGCAAGGTGAGTATCAACTGGGCGCCCGAGGACACGGCGGACGCGCTGCATGCGCAGTACCGGGCGGAAAAGGTGGCCGAAGTGCGCACGCGGCTGCAGGCGCTGTGGCGGTTGCGCCTGGGCGAGGGGTCTACAGCGGTGGCGGCCGTGGTGGGTGTGAGCCGGAATTCCGTGCAGCAGTGGCTGCGCTGGTACCGGGAGGGCGGCCTGGCCGCGGTGCGGGCCCATCGCCGGGGCGGGCACGGCACCCCCTCCTACTTGA
>MPMO01000044.1 GCA_002238555.1 Caldilineaceae bacterium bin34 | reverse complement strand
CTGGAGGCCGAGATCGCGGCCTGGGTGCGCGACCGCAACGCCCTGGGCACGCCCGTGCACTGGCAGTTCACGACCGAGGACGCCCGCATCAAACTCCTGCATCTGTACCCTACTTTTGAGTGAAGTTTGCCCACTAGCCATTTCACGGTGCCCAGATCGGAAGGTACTGGCAAGCTGACAGATTCTCCCCAACAGGATACCGTGTCGTCGGCCTTGATCACACACGTATGCTTATTTCCCACACCTACGGACTTAACCTTGCCCAAATCCGCCGGCACCGTGCTCTGACCGTTGTCATCCAATCCCCAACACGCCAGGGTGTCATTCGCTTTGATGGCGCAAGCATGTCGATGCCCGATGTCAACCGCCTTGACCGATCCCAAAGTGGACGGGACTGTGGCCTCGCCATCGTCATTGTCGCCCCAGCACACCAGACTGTCATCGGTCTTGATGACACAGGCGTTGTGCCGATAGGCACTGACTGCCCGGACCGTGCCCAGATTGTCGGGAAACTCTGAGAGGATGGATGAAGCGCCGCCCCCCCAACAGTCCAGGATACCGTCAGCCCGGATGCCGCAATGGACAATGCTGGCGTTGACGAACGACTTGTAGGCCACCGGATACACACCCCTGCCGTCTGCCACCCCGGATTGCCCGATGGGAAACAGATCGCCCCAACACTGGACAAAACTGTCCGCCTTCCGCAGCCCACAGGTTTCATCCTGGCCTGAACTGAGGCTCTTCATGGCTGGTGCCGAGGTGTCCCGGATGCGCCAGCATTCCACCGTCCCGTCCTGCCGGCGACCACAGGTATGGACCCTGCCGGCATTGAGGTCCCGCCAGGTGCCTTCGGCGGGGACTTGACTGATCTGACCATAGTCATTGTCACCCCAGCACAGGATCCGCGCATTGCTCTCTTGCAGGGCACAGGTGTGTGCAAAACCAGCACTCAATACTGTGACAGGGCCAAGGTTAAAGGGAACTTGCAACTGTCGACGGTCTGCTCGGCCCCAGCAGGCCACGGTATCGTTGGCCCGGACAGCGCAGTTGTGATAGTCGCCCGAGGCGATGGCCCGGACCGGTCCGAGACCGGCCGGGATACCTGTCTGACCGTAGGCGTTGCTGCCCCAACAGGCTACTTGCCCCTCAGACCGCAGGCCACAGCTATGCCATCGGCCACCGGTAACGGCGTGGAATTCCCCGTCGGGGGCCGCCGTCTGGCCGTTGCCGCCGTAGCCCCAGCACTGCACCGCGTTATCGGTCTGCCTGATGGCGCAGGCATGATAACCGCCGACCGCGAAAGTCTTCACCGCTCCCAATGCTGCGGGTGGGGTCAAAGGCAGCCAACTGAAGTTCGCGCCCCAACAGACGATGTTGTCGTCGCTCTTCCGGACGGCACAGCCAATGTAAAGGCCCATGTCCACCGCCTTGAAGGTCCCCGCCGGTGGAGTCCTTTCAGCGAGATCCGGACCCATGTACAGGCCCGTAATGTCGTCCAGCTTTCCCAAGCTGCCATCGTCCTTCAACCAGTAGGACAGGTTGTAGCCGGCTCCCACACTGTGCGGGAAGGGCGGAAGCACGGAAAAAGGCGGGGCCGGAAGCACGGAAAAAGGCGGGGCAGTGGACTCGGCTATGGCCACCGTCTCGATGCCGTCCCCTTGGCAAGAGTCGGCCAGCAGACGGAAATTCTGGATGCGTCCGGGACCGGATTGGGTGGCTGCCAGCCCGTGCACATTCCCCCCGCGCCGGGCATCGTAGCCCCGGACATTCGTGTACAGCTGATCCCCCTCCGCCAGGGTCTGCACCCACAATTCCACCGTGCACACGGGGCTGATGGGGACACCTCCCGAATCCTCCGCCCACACCCTCAGCCGGTAGGCCCCTTCCAAAGAGAAGGTGTCTGCCGGCAGGTTGTAGCTCTCGTCCGGCACCGGGGCGAACAGGCGGCGGCCCGCGGTGCGCGACGCCAGATTGGTAAACGAGAGCGGGGCCAGGTTGTCCCCGCCGTATTGCCGGGCGATGATCGGGGCCCAGGCAGAATCCCAATAGGGTGCCGTCACCGGTGCCTGCCACACCACCGGTGCCGGCGACGGCAAACGGCGGGTATGGTGCAAGGTGGCAAAGGATTCCGAACCGGGATTGGCAATGTCATCGCTGGCCGTCTCGCCCAGTACCAACACCTTGTCCCGGTACGTGTCACCCACCGGCCCTGTCGCCGGCTCAAAGCCCAGGATATTCACGCCCCGGGCATCCTCCAGCCGGAACCGGAAATGGGCGAAATCAGCATCGGCAGGGTCGTAGCCGGCCCCATGCCGGACTCCGATGCGCAGTCTGGGTGTCAACGGGTTGGTGCGGCCCGTGGCGACATAGCCGTTGACAAAGTTGTGGTTGAACCCGATATAGTGGAACCTGCCCTGCGTGGGTCGTGCCGTATCCCCTTCCTGATAATAGAAGGGGGTACTCAATTGGGGAATGGCCACCCCCGAACGGAAGGACACCGTGGCCAGATCACTGAGGACCAGGGACCCAGCAGTCACGGCCAGCGTGAGGGTGCCCGTGTGCGCCAATGCCAAATCGGTGAACTCCAGGGACGTAGTGCCCAGTCGGACATGCTTGACCTGGACCGGCCCGGCCCCTTCCGCAATTACCGTCAACTGGGCCAGGTAAGGGTTCGGCAGGGAAGCGGGCACCGTCACGGGGTGCCAGCTCACGGACAGGGCTCCTTCCTCCTGGGTCAAGGCGGTGGTGAGGCCAGTGGGGGCCGGCAGACGAAGATACAAGGGACGATGCTGATAGCCCAGGGACGTAAATGCATCGCTTGCTCCCTGCACAGGCGCCGCCAGCAGAACACACCAAACCAACAGGCAGACGGTCAATCGCAACGCCATCGGCCGCCCTCCTCCCATACAGACCGTCAGGATAGAACCAGCCAGGACAGACGCAAGAAGGCCTTCCCCCTCTTCGGCGCGGGACGGGACCGCAGTCTTGGCCCCCCTTTCTTGGAAGTGTGCAATTCCGTCCTTTGCGGCACTGTCGGCCTGATGGGAGGGTGAAGCGGGGGGCTGGCGGTGTCGGGACTCCATCCTGCGCTTTCCCCGGGCAATCGCATTCCGTTGCCACAGGACCTTGGCGGGGTACCTGTTGTTCCAGCCGGCCTGCTTGCGCTTGGCGGTGGTCTCACGACACAGCCTGGGGCCAAGCGACACAGTTTCAGTCTCGATGATGCGGCTCCGGCTGCGCCATGGGTGCTTCCTCGCGTCCAGACCCCCGTCACCCGCCACGGCCTGTGCCATCAGGCGCACGAAGTTGAGGGCTCCGCCGCGGCTTCTTCCCCGGTTCCGACACCTGGCTGCAGCAGCGCCGCAATCCCGCCACCACGGACGAACTCAAGTGCTACCTGTGCCACGGCCCGGTCGAACAGTGCTTCCGGGACGGCCAGCAGCTCTTCGGCCTGGGCGACTACGAGGCCGCAGCAGGCAGGGCTGGCACCGCCAGCCAAGCTCGTCATGCTGGCCCCTTTCTTCGTGGTGCGCGAGACGCTGCGGCTCCCCAAAAAACAGTCCGGCCTGACCGTGCCGGCAAGCCCGGCGGCTGTGGTGGCGTCTGCTGCGGCCCGTGGTGACGGACATCGAGCAGGTATTGGCCTGGTCCGGCTGGCGGCGCCACCACCTTGTGAATTACCACTGTAGTGTTAGGGGTATTCAGTGTGTGGTTTTGGCTTGCACTGAGGCCCGACCCACACCAGTATTCCGTAGTCGTTCTTCGCCAGCGTGCAGCCCCCGTAGCTGTCGGGGTTTCCCCATATCAGTCGGCCTTGACTGTCGTGCACCAGTCCAACTTGCTTTAGCGTGTAATCACCCGTGTAGGGTATTTCGACAATGGCACCCGTCGGTGGCGAGTTCTGCGTCTGTGCCTGTTGTGCACCCCTCACTTCCCGTACAACTGTGTCGCGCTGTATCACGGCGCCACAGTTGGAGCCGTGTGTACTGTTGTGAACACTGTTGCCATTGCGGCAGTGTCGATGACACGTGCCATCGGTGTGCAAATGGTGCGACCCCAAGCACTTGGCGGCGATCCGCAACTCCAGGTTCGTCTCCACCTTGTCGGTGGTGGTCTCTCCTTTGGCAATACTGATGGACACCTGTACCGCCAGCAATGCCACGACCACCATCATGACTATCAACGTACTGCGAAAGTCCTTCATGAGTCCTGCCTTGCTCTGCGATGTCACATGTGGCCGTTGGAGACCATATGTATACTAAATTGTAATGAGCATGCCCATCGAACTTCGGATTAGATGGTTGTTCTGTTACTACATCGGTGCGGCCGCGCCCGGCCTGCTTCCGGTACCCGAACCGCAGGACCGAGGTCGGTGCTGGATCTGTGACCTGCCGAACACGACCGGCATGCGGGGAAGGTGCCATTGCGACGCCGGTGTCCGGCGCTGCCGCGAGGGTCGGGCGCGTTGGCGTTCGGGATGGGCGGGGGCCGGGACTGAAGTCCACGGCGAGGGGCCCTCGCCATGTGCGCGTCCGGGACGGCATCAACGAGACTGCAACAGTGCCGATGGGGCCTGGTGCACGGCCGGGATGCCGGCCCCCAGCCCACGGCCCCGGATACCACACTGGTATATTAGGAAATGTTTGCTGTATTTTTCTTCTATACTAATCGGGCGCCTTCGCCACCCATGTCATCGTATGCCAGGCGCGTGAGCCGGGAATTTGGGTCAGGCAAGGTAATGAGAGCGGTGGTTCAGTCAGGGCAGGCGGCGTCGAAGGTGTCCGAATCCATCCGGGTGATGGATTACGAGAACAGTGCCTACCGGACCGAGTTCTGGGAGAAGGTCGATCGCCGCTACGAGGACGTTGCGGAACGGATGGCGTTGCGCGCCCTGCTGCCCCCCCAGGGTTTCCGGTTGGTGGACATCGGCGGCGGCTTCGGGCGCCTCGGTGCGGAATACGCCGGCTACCGGCAGGTTGTCTTCTTCGACTACAGCCGCACCATGCTGATGCAGGCCGTGGAGCGCTGGGGCCACGATTCACGGTTTGTGTTCGTCAACGGCGACGTGTACCGGCCGCCCTTCCGGCCCGGAGCCATGGACACGGTGGTCATGATTCGGGTCATTCACCACTTGGAGCGCGCCGAACTCGCCCTGGAGCGCATTGCCGGGATGCTACGTCCCGGCGGTTCGGCCATCCTGGAGTTCGCCAACAAGCGCAACTTGAAGGCTGTGGGACGCCACCTGCTGGGACGGCAGTCCTGGTCCCCCCATGCGCGGGAGCCCGTGGAGTTCGCGGAAATGAACTTCAACTTCCATCCGGAGTGGATTCGGGAGCGGATGCGGAGGTTGGGTCTCAGTATTGACCGTGCCATGGGCGTCTCCCATTTCCGGCTCCCGCTGCTTAAGCAACTGTTCCCCCCGCAGTGGCTGGCCCGGCTGGACTTGGTGGCGGGTCCGTTGACCGTGGGCCGCGAAGTGGCGCCCAGCGTTTTCGTGCACAGCCGCCGGCAGGGCGACCGGGCCGGAACAGGGGCATTCGGTGCGGCACCGGCGGATTGGCTCGCGTGTCCCGTCTGTGGGACCGCTGCGGCGGGGCTGGTGATGCACGAGGAAGATGTACTGGCGTGCCGAACCTGCGCCGCCGAGTATCGATGCATTGACGGCATTTGGGATTTCAAGACCGGCAATTGATTCGGTTCGCAAGCAATCGCATTCGCGGAAGAGAGGTCAACATGAAGAAAGGAGAGATGCAAATGGCCGAAGGGCACCAGCTGGCCGGCGGCGAGTTCGACGCCGTCGGCTTCAGGGAACATGTACTGGCATTGGGCGACAAGAACGGTGTCGTTGAGTTTGACGACATCCTGAAGGTCATGCCCGATGTGGAGGAGAACACGGAGCTGCTCCAGGATGTCTTCACCAGCCTGATGGAGAAGGGCATCGAGATTGGGGATTCCGGAAGCAGCTTGGATCTGGACGATCTCGAGGAGGATCCGGACGAGGACGCGGACGGATTCCACGATCCCCTGCAGGATGCCGCCAGCGACTCGGTGGCCCTGTACCTGCGCGACATCGGCAAGGTCGATCTCCTGACCGCTGCCGAGGAGGTGGCCCTGGCCAAGCGCATCGAGGCGGGCGAGGCCGCCAAGGAGAAGCTGGCGGAGATCGATGCCGACCTGACGGACGACGATCGGGATGAGCTGGAATGGGCGGTGCTGGACGGCCAGGCGGCCGTCGACCACCTGATCTCGGCCAACTGCCGTCTGGTGGTGAGCGTGGCCAAGAAGTACAACAACCGGGGCGTGCCCTTCCTGGATCTTGTGCAGGAAGGCAACAACGGGCTGATGCGGGCCGTGGCCAAGTTCGACTACAAGCGGGGCTTCAAGTTCAGCACCTACGCCACCTGGTGGATTCGCCAGGCGGTCACCCGGGCCATTGCCGACCAGGGCCGCACCATCCGCGTGCCCGTGCACATGCACGAGCAGATCAACCGCATGATCCGCACCCGCCACCAGCTGTCCCAGGAACTGGGCCGGGATCCCACAGTGGAGGAACTGGCCGAGGGTCTGGAGGTCCAGACCCAGAAAGTGGAGCAGATCATCAAGATCAACCAGCATCCGCGCAGCCTCGAACAGCCCGTGGGCGAGGAGGAGGACAGCGTGCTGGGGGACTTCATCCCGGACGACGACGCGGACAACCCGCAGGAGACGTCCAACATGACCGTGCTGCGGGAAGTGATCGAGGACATCATCCAGGATCTGACCCCGCGCGAAATCCACACATTGCAGCTTCGCTTCGGAATGGTGGATGATTACGCCTATACTTTGGAGGAAGTAGGCAAGAAATTCGGCATCACGCGGGAGCGTGTGCGTCAAATCGAAACCCAGGCCCTGGCTCGGCTGCGCCATTCCAGCCGCAGGAAGAGCCTGAACTGGTTCGTTTAGCGACGGGCGACAGGACACTTGAGGAGAGTTTGCCGGTCTCTTCCCCCAAAAACCGGCACCCTGTTCACATTCGAAGGAGGACGGCCGTGGCGCAAACCCCACAATCCGAAGCCGTATCCGAGGCCTTTGCCCCGGGCATGAACAGTCAGTCGGTCAAGGACCACATCCTGGCCTTGGGCGCCAAGCAGGGGGTTGTGCAGTACGGCGACGTCCTCTCGGTCCTGCCCCGGGCCGAACTGGCCATGGACCTGCTGGAGGACCTGTTCGCCGCGCTCATCGACAAGGGCATCGACATCGGCCAGGTTCGGGACGACCGGCCCGAGGAAGAAGAGGAGGAACAGGATCAGGTGGCCCTCGGCCAGGACGGCGTCAACGACTCGACGACGCTCTACCTGCGCGAGATAGGCCGGGTGGCGCTGCTGACCGCCAAGGAGGAGGTCCAGCTGGCCAAGCGCATGGAGAAGGCCGAGGAGGCCAAGGTGCGCCTGAACAGTCCGGACGAATACCTCAGTGAGGATGAAAAGGACGACTTGCGCTGGCTCATCCGCGACGGCGAGGATGCCCAGAACCACTTGATCACCGCCAACAGCCGCCTGGTGGTGAGCGTGGCCAAGAAGTACACCGGACGCGGCGTGCCCTTCCTGGATCTAATTCAGGAGGGCAACGTCGGCCTGATGCGGGCGGTGACGAAGTTCGACTACCACCGCGGCTTCAAGTTTTCGACCTATGCCACATGGTGGATCCGCCAGGCGGTCACCCGGGCCATTGCCGACCAGGGCCGCACGATTCGGGTGCCGGTTCACATGTACGAGCAGATCAACCGCCTGACCCGGACCAACGGCTACCTGTCGCAAAAGCTGGGCCGCGAACCGACCATTGACGAATTGGCCGAGGAGCTGGAGGTGCCGCCGGGCAAGATCGAGCACATCATGCGGGTGAGCCAGCGGCCGCTGAGCCTCGACAAGCCGGTGGGCGAGGAAGAGGACAGCGTGCTGGGGGACTTCATTCCCGACGAGGATGCCGACAGCCCGCAGGATTCCGCCAACCAGACCCTGCTGGGGGAGAAGATTCAGGATGTCTTCACCAGCCTGACTCCCCGCGAGACCCGCATCCTGGAACTGCGCTTTGGCCTGGTCGACGGGCACAGCTACACGCTGGAGGAAGTCGGCAAGAAGTTTGGGGTGACCCGGGAGCGGATCCGCCAGATTGAGGCGGGCGCCCTGAATCGCCTGCGGCATCCGAGCCGCAAGCGGAAACTGAAGGGTTTTCTCTAGCTGTGGCGGGGGGCGGGGCTCGGACCACGCCCCCCGGGCGGGGGCGGGGGCCGGTCGTGAACCGCCCCCCAAGGGCTGGCGGCGCATGCCGGGAGACGGCCGTCCCTCGGCTGCGGATCATCAGTAGTCGGGCGTGGCCCGGTCCGAGTTCTGCTGAATAAAGCGCCGGCGCGGTTCGGCATCCGGGCCCATCAGGTCCATGAACAGCTGGTCGGCGTCGGCTGCATCGTCGTCCACCGTCACCTGCAGCAGGGTCCGGGCCTCGGGATCCATGGTCGTGGTCCACAGCTGCTCGGCATTCATTTCGCCGAGGCCCTTGTAGCGCTGCTCCAGTTTCACGTTGTCGTTGCCCTTCTCCCGCTGCAGTTCCGCCAGCTGCCGTTCGTTGTAGACGTAGCTGGTCTGCTTCCGCTTGGTCTTGCCGTTGCTCTGCTCGGTCACCGCCACCTTGAACAGGGGCGGCTGGGCGATGTACAGGTGGCCCTCTTCAATCAGCGGCTTCATGTAGCGGTAGAAGAAGGTGAGCAGCAGGGTCCGGATGTGGGCCCCGTCCACGTCCGCATCGGTCATCACGATGATGCGGTGGTAGCGCAGGTTGTCCAGGCTGAACTCGGACTTGATGCCCGTGCCCATCGCCTTGATCAGGGCCTGGATCTCCTTGTTCTCCAGCGCCTTGCTGTCCTTGGCCTTCTGCACATTGAGGATCTTGCCCCGCAGCGGCAGGATGGCCTGGAACTGCCGATCGCGTCCCTGCTTGGCCGAACCGCCGGCGCTGTCGCCCTCGACCAGGTACAGTTCGGTTTCGGACGGGTTGCGGCTGGAACAGTCGGCCAGCTTGCCGGGCAGCGTCATTGAGTCCAGCAGCCCCTTGCGGCGCACCATGTCGCGGGCGCGGCGGGCGGCCGTACGGGCTTCCGCCGCATTCTGGCACTTGTCGATGATGGCGCGCGCGTCGGCGGCGTTGGCGGTCATCCACTCGGCCAGTTCCTCGGCCACCACGGTCTCGACGTAGCCCTGAACTTCCTTGTTGAGGAGCTTGAGCTTGTTCTGCCCCTCGAACTGGGGCGACGGTACCTTGACGCTGACCACGGCGGTCAGACCGTCGCGGGTGTCCTCGCCAGTGAAGTTGGCGTCGTTGTCCTTGAGGCGGTTGATCTTGCGGGCGTGCTCGTTCATCTGCCGGGTGAGCGCCTTGCGCAGGCCGGTCAGATGGGTGCCGCCATCCGGGTTCTTGATGGTGTTGCAGAAGACAACCGTGTGTTCCTGGTCGGAGTCGGTGTACTGCAGGCCGACTTCGATCTCGTTCCCGTCAATCGTGCGATGAATGTAGATGGGCGGGTGCAGGACATGGCGTTGGCGATTCATGTAGCGCACGAACGAGCCCAGGCCGCCCTCGAAGTAGAAAGTGGTGTCCTCGGCCGGGTTCTCCCGCTCGTCTGTGAAGCGAATCGTGACCCCGCGGTTCAGGAACGCCATTTCCCGGAAGCGCTCCAGCAGTTCGTCCGCCCGGTAGGCCACGTCTTCGTCGAAGATGGTCTCGTCCCACTTGTAGTGCTGGGTGGTGCCGGTGTCTTCCGGATCGCAGGTTCCCACGACCTCCAGGTCGGTGACCGGATGGCCGCGCACGAACCGCTGTTGGTGCATCTGGCCGCCGCGCCTGACCTGGGTCACCATCCATTCGCTGAGGGCGTTGACGGCGCTCACGCCCACGCCGTGCAGGCCGCCGGAGACGCTGTAGCCGCTGCGTTCGTTGAACTTGCCGCCCGCATGCAGGGTGGTCATGACCAGTGTCAGGGCCGGCATCTTCTCGGTCGGATGCATGTCCACCGGAATGCCGCGTCCATTGTCCGACACGGAGATGCTGCCGTCGGTCTGGATGCGGATGTCGATGCGGTCGCAGCTGCCCTGCATCGCCTCGTCGATGGAGTTGTCCACCACTTCGTAGACGCAGTGGTGCAGGCCGCCTTCGCCGGTGCCGCCGACATACATGCCGGGACGTTCGCGCACCGGTTCGAGGCCCTTTAGGGCCTGGATGGCTTCGGCGCTGTAGGCGTTGGTGTTCTGTTCGGCGTTTGGGGGCATCGGGGTGTTAGCCATCGCCATTCTGGTCCTTACAACTTGTTGGTTTGTAGGTGATTTGCTCTCGGTTGATAAGGGCTTGCGGTCCCTTGCCACTCGAGTCCTGGTGGAGCAGTCTCCACCGCAGCCGGGTCGAAACCGGTGGCACACAACCCCATGCCTTGCGCTCCCCTTGTGGTAAACCGGCGAACCTGACGAACTGCTACCGTGCGTCCATCGTTCGTTCGGTTGCGATGCATGAGCATGGTTGTGGTCATGTGCCTGCGGCAGGAAACCTTCCTGCCGTGTGATGGCAGCGGAACCCCCGCTGCCGGCTTGGAACATCCAAGCCGCGGATGCTGTGACGGTGGGCTCACAGCGAACCTCTGGGTGGCATTGGCTCTCCTCTTCATCATCAAGTTTCCACAAGGGTCAACAAGCAAAAGGCGGCTTATTCAAGCTGTTCCTTAATTCTTGTAAGTTCTTGACAAACAAGGTCGGGTAATTCGCTCTCGGCCTGCCAGGCAGGCTCGAGTCCGGGATGAGCAGTCCCATCCGTTGTCCCGCTTCGATCCCGCAGCAGGCGCTTGACCTTGGCTGCCTTCATGACTTACAGGACTGGGCCGGAAGTGGCAGGAAACACGGTGCTTATTGGTGCTCCATGGACTTGAACCAGGCAATGATGTCCACTCCGTCCGACATCAGGCAGCGGGAACGGTAGAAGACCAGAAAGGCCAGGGCCGTGCCGGTGCCGACGTAGGCAAAGGATATGGACGATAGAAGCAGTATGACCGGGTTGAAGCCGGTATTGACGGAGGTATTGATTGAACCAAGCGCCTCCTCGATCCCGAACAGGATGAACCCGGACAGGAGCAGAAACGCGAGCGTGCTGACCACATTGTTGCGAATGAGGGCGACGCTCTGCCGGGCCGCCGCGACCATCTTCAGGCTGTCCAGCAGGATGCCGGGAATGATGTAGGTCTGGAGGAACAGGAAGACCGGCAGTGCCATGAGCAGGAACAGCAAATACATGCCCATCAGGGGAAACACGGCTCCCGGCATGACCAGGGCGAGGGCCGCCATGAGCAGGCTGACCGCAAAGGAAAGCACCGTCACCAGCACGACCAACAGAACCAGATAGAGGCCTGTTTGACGGGCGCGAAACCAGAAGGCGTCCCAAGGGTCCGGTGCCACCGCCCCCTCCGTGTCCGAGGCGTCCCGTTCCGTCCATGCGCGCAGGGATGCGTCCACCGTACGCGCCAGTTGCCACTGGTACAGGGTGCCCATGACCACGCCGGCGGCCGAAAAGGCGGCCAGGACCAACAGGACGTCGCCCACCGAGGACAGGCTGGGGCTCCAATCGGTCAACAGCTGATCCAGGGGCAGGGCCATCACCAGGCCGGGCACGCGCAGGAACGTGCGGTTGACCAATAGTTGGCCCAGGGGGAGGGTGGAGGCGTCCAGACTTTGGAGCAGCGCCTCGGGTGCAAAGGGGGTTGGAGTGTCGGCGGCGGGCAGGTCCGCGTCGACAGCCTGTCCCGGCGCCGCGTCCTGGGCCTCCGCAAAAATCGCTTGCAGATCGGCAAACAGCAGGGAGATGTCCGCTGGGGGCCAGTACAAGGCTGCCAGACTCAGGAACACGGGGATAATGAGGAGGTCCAGACGAAGACCGAGGATTCTGAATCCAAGGGCCAGACTGTTGATCAATGCCGTCTCCCAAACATCCGCCCGACAGATGGTCCATGCACGCGAGTTTGTTAACTTAATGCACGCGTCCCGTTACCTATCATAGCATAGGACCGGTCCGGTGCCGGTTTTTGACTGCGGGCCGTACGGCTCCTGAAAATAAAACGGAACTAATGGAGCAAGTTTAAAGATTGATTGGGACAGTTCAGCAAGATCTTTGCCGGCCCCGCAGGCCGGACCGGCGTGGCGGAAACCGGCTCATGCTAAACGTGTATCCGAAATCATGTTCGCAAATGAGTCCACTGCAGGGCCTGAAACGTCCGGAAACCCCTCCCAATGCGGCCTGGCGGCCTCCCCGGGAGCTCGCGCCCGGGGATTTCCGGGTGCTTCGGACGGGTCCGATCGACGGGTCGGCGCGGGCCCGTGTGTCACAGGTATCGGTTTAAAATTGCGTAAGTTAGGTTTTGATCCATCCAGTTCGGCCAGCCGAACTCCGTGGAGGCGCGAACCATGGCGCGACTGTTGATAGAGGGAGGCCATCCCATTGCCGGCACGGTGCGACCGGCCGGGAACAAAAACGCGGCGATGCCGATGATCTGTGCCGCCCTGCTGACCGACCAGCCGGTCGTCCTCCACAATGTGCCGCGCATCGGGGATGTCGACAACCTGCTGCTGATCCTGCAGGGGCTGGGCGTCGACGTTGCCTGGCAGGGGCCGAACACGCTGCACCTGCACGCCCGGACGCTGGCGTTTGCCGAGCCGGACCCCGCCTTGTTCCGCCAGTTGCGAGGCTCGCTGACCCTGATGGGGCCGATGCTGGGAAGAACCGGCGCCTTTCGGGTGGCCGGCAGCGCCGGCGGGGACGATATCGGACGCCGCCGCATCGACACGCATCTGCAGATCTTCCGTGCCCTGGGGGTGGAACTCATGGGCGAGGGGGATACCTTCGCGCTGCAGATCGACGGCGATCTGCAGGGTGCGGATGTGCTTCTGGACGAAGCCTCGGTGACGGCCACCGAGAACGGCGTGATGGCGGCGGCCCTGGCGCAGGGCACCACGGTGTTCCGCAACGCGGCCTGTGAACCGCACGTGTCCGACCTGTGCCGCCTGTTGGTCGCGATGGGCTGCGACATTGACGGCATCGGCACCAACCGGCTGATCATCGAGGGCCAGTCGGCCCTGGGCGGCGCGGAATTCACCGTGGGACCGGACTTCATGGAAATCGGAACCTGGATTGGGCTGGGCGCCGTGACCAGCGGCGAATTGCGCATCGAGGGCGTGGTGGCCGAGGATCTGCGCATGATGCAAATGGTCTTCCGCGAACGGCTCGGCCTGGAAATGGCGTTGTTGCCGGGCCGCGCGGGTGAACGGGACACCCTGGTCGTCGCAGCGGAACAGGCACTCGCGGTTGCACCCGAGTTCGGAGGCGGAATCCCCTGCATTGCCAGTGCGCCCTGGCCCGGCTTTCCCACGGATGTGCTCAGCATTGCGCTGGTGGTGGCCACGCAAAGCGCGGGCACGGTCCTGTTCCACGAGAAGATGTTCGAGAGCCGGCTCTACTTCGTCGATCGCCTGATCGCCATGGGTGCCCGGATCGTCTTCTGCGATCCCCACCGCGTGGTGGTCTCGGGGCCGTCGCCGCTGTACGGCCAACGGGTCAGCACGCCGGACATCCGGGCCGGCATGGCGCTGATCCTGGCGGCCCTGTGTGCCGAAGGCGTGACGGAGATCGGCAACGTGACGGAGATTGACAGGGGCTACAGCGACATCGGCAATCGCCTGGTCCGGCTGGGCGCCCATCTGGAACGGATTCCCGACTGAGTTCCGGTTGCCCGGATTCCCGGCGGCATTCTGCGCGATACTATAGGGCCGTAGGAGGGACAGACGGTAATCGACTTGCTATGACCGACAGGGTTCAACGGAATATGCGGGACGACCGCGAGCGGGTCGTCGTGACCGGCATCGGCATGGTGTCCGCACTGGGCCTGGATGCCAACACCAGCTGGCAGCGGATGGTGGCGGGGTGTTCCGGCACCCGCCTCATCGAAGTGCGGGAGGTCAAGGGTCTTGAGCGCGCCAGCGCGGCCGTCGTGGATTGGCAGCCCGGGGACCACATGGATCGCCGGGACGCGCGCAAGACCTCCCGCGCCACCCAGTTTGCATGGAAGGCGGCCCAGGAGGCCCTGGGCCAGGCCGGCCTGGACCCGGGGGACGTGGAGGCGGGTCGCCTGGGGATCGAAATCGGTGATGCCTTCGGCGGGTGGGATCTGATTGAGGATCAGACGCGCGTTCTTTACAGCCAGGGCTTTCGACGCATCAATCCGGTCCTGTCGCTGGCGGCCCTGATCAGCGGCACGCCGACCTTTATCGGCATGCGGCTGGGCGTGACCGGCATCGCCAACAGCCCGGTGGCGGCCTGCGCCACCGGGGTCGGCGCCGTGGGCGAGGCCGCCCGGCGCATTCTGCACGGCCAGGCGGATGTCATGCTGGCCGGCGGCAGTGACGGTTATGTCACCCCGATGACCGTGAGCGTGTTCGGCCGCCTGGGCGCCATGTCGTTCGAAGTGGACAATCCGGCCGCCGCCTGCGCCCCCTTCGCCGGCAACCGCACCGGCATGGTGATCGGGGAGGGGGCCGGCGTTCTGGTGCTGGAGGGCTTCGCGCATGCCCGCGCCCGCGGGGCCCGCATCCTGGCCGAGTTCGGCGGCTACAGCCTGCGGCTGGATCCGAGCGATTTCGCCAACCCGGATCCCGAAGGCCGCGTGCCGGGCCGGGTCATGGCCGATGCCATCGCCGACAGCGGGTTGCACCCGGCGGACATCGACTGGGTTGTGGCCCACGGCACGGCGACCAAGGCCAACGACGCGATGGAGACCCGCGCCATCCACGGCGCCCTGGGCGAACACGCCCCGGGCTGTCCCGTCACCGGCCTCAAGGGCATGCTTGGCCATGCCATGGGAGGCGCGGGGGCGCACAGCATTGTGGCCGCCGTGAAGGCCATGCATGACGGCCGCATACCGCCGACGATCAACTATCGGGAATCCGATCCGAAGTGCGATCTGGACTACGTGCCCAACCAGGCGCGGCCCCACGCCGTGGATGCCGCCCTGGTCAACGGGTTCGGCATGGGCGGCCAGTCCGCCTCGCTGGTCCTGCTCCGGCACGATGGCTGAACCAAGCAACCGCGGAAGGCTGACATGAGGCTCGAAAACCCCTTTCGCCGCGTCCAGCGGCTGCGCCGGGTCACCAACGTGCCGGAGGAGCAGGCCAACGCGCGGACCCCGCCCGGCCAGTTCCTCACCAGCAAGTTTCCGGTCCTGACCTACGGTCCGACCCCCACGATCACGGACCTGGACGGATTCAGGCTGAGCGTGTTCGGCGAGGTCGAGGAACCCAGGGAGTTCACCTGGAACGAACTGATGGCCCTGCCCGCCGACACCCAAACCGTGGATATCCACTGCGTGACCCGCTGGAGCAAGCTGGACACCACTTGGACGGGCGTTCCCTGGCGGCGCTTCCTGGAGGGGATCGCGCCCACGGCCGCGGCCACCCATGTCATGGCGCACTGCGTGGGCGGCTACACGACCAACATCAGCCTGGAGGTCCTCGACGACGACGACACCATGCTGGCCTACCTCTACGACGGCAAGCCCCTGGTGCGGGAACACGGATACCCCATGCGCCTGCTCGTGCCGAAGTACTACTTCTGGAAGAGTGCCAAGTGGCTGACGGGCCTGGAGTTCATGAGCGGGGACCGTCCGGGCTTCTGGGAACAGCACGGGTACCACATGCGCGGCGAGCCGTTTGCCGAGGAACGCTTCGGCTACTAGCCGGCACTCGGCATTCGACATGAAGGGAATCCTGATGGCGGGCGGGCACGGCACCCGCCTGCATCCCATCACGCTGGCGACCAGCAAACAGCTGCTGCCCGTCTACGACAAGCCGCTGATCTACTACCCCCTGTCGATGCTGATGCTGGCGGGGTTGCGCGAGATCGCGGTAGTCTGCACGCCCGGCAGCCAGCCGCAGTTCGAGGCAGTCCTGGGCAACGGCCGCAAATGGGGCCTGGACCTTGTCTACGTGGCCCAGGCGGAGCCGAGGGGCGTGGCGGAGGCCTTCCTGCTGTGCGCCGACTTCATCGCCGGCGACAGTGTGTGCCTCATTCTGGGCGACAACTTTTTCTACGGCCACGGCCTGCCGGAAGTCCTGCAGGCGGCTGCATCCCTGAAAGAGGGCGCCCAGGTCTTCGCCTACCCCGTGGCCAATCCAAGCGAGTTCGGCGTGGTCGAGTTCGACGGCACGGGACGGGTCCTGTCGCTGGAGGAAAAGCCGGCACGGCCCCGTTCCCACCATGCCGTGACCGGCATCTACTTCTACGACAGCCAAGTGTGCGCCATCGCCCGGGGATTGAAGCCGTCCACCCGCGGCGAACTGGAGATAACCGATGTCAACCGAACCTATCTTGAACGGGACGAACTGAGGGTCACGGAGTTGGGGCGTGGGGTGGCCTGGATGGATACGGGCACCCACGACTCCCTGTTGGAGGCGTCCCGCTTGGTGCAGATGCTGCAGCAACGGCAGGGGCTCATGGTGTCGGCGCCGGAGGAAATCGCATGGCGGCGCGGTTTCATTTCGCTGGCGCAAATGAAGGAACTGGGGCGGCGGATGGCCGGCAACGCCTATGGCCGGTACCTTGTGGCCTTGGCGGAGCAGGTCGCCCGCAACCAGCCGGCCGCGCCGTCGGATACCTGAAAAAAGAAGCCCGAATCCGGGTATAATCTCCGGTCTGCCCCTGATTGGGCACGACCCGGCAACGCGCATGCGGAGGACTTGAATTCATGGATGCAGACATCGCAGAACTGGTGGCCCCGTACGGGGGCAAGCTGGTTGACCTGCTCGTACCGCCGGAGGAGAGACAGGAACTGAAGGACTACGCCAACCGGCTCCCCTCCTTCCAACTGCACGAACGGGCCGTCTGCGACTTGGAACTGCTGGCCACGGGCGGTTTTTCACCGCTGACCTCGTTCATGGGCGAGGCCGACTACCGAAGCGTACTGTCGGACATGCGGCTTGCGAACGGCACCTTCTGGCCGATTCCCGTCACGCTGCCCCTGAACCCCGTCCCGGAAATGCGTCTGGGACAGGACATCACGCTGCGGGATGCCATGAACAACATCCTGGCCGTGCTGTCCGTGCGCGAAATCTTTGCCTGGAATGTGGAGGAAGAAGCGTCCTGCGTGATTGGCTCCACCAATCCGCGCCATCCGCTGATATCCGAGATGGACCGCTGGGGTTCGGTCAACGTCGCGGGGCACCTGCGCGTGTTGGCCCTGCCGGCGCACTTCGACTTCGCGCATCTGCGCCTGACCCCGGCGGCCAGCCGGGCCCGGCTGGCCGCCTCCGGCCACGGCAACGTGGTCGCATTCCAGACCCGCAATCCGTTGCATCGGGTCCACGAGGAACTGACCAAGCGCGCCATGGCGCGCATCGACGGCTCCTTCCTCCTGCATCCCGTGGTCGGCATGACGCGTCCCGGCGACGTGGACCATTTCACGCGCGTTCGGACCTACCAGGCCCTGATCGACAACCATTATCCGCAGCAGCGCGTGCACCTGGCCCTGTTGCCGCTGGCCATGCGCATGGCCGGCCCGCGCGAGGCCTGCTGGCACATGCTGATTCGGCGCAACTTCGGCGCCAACCACATGATCGTCGGCCGCGACCACGCCGGCCCCGGCAACGACTCGGAGGGCAAGCCCTTCTATGGCCCCTTCGACGCCCAGGAGCTGGCCGAGCGGCACAGCGCCGAAATCGGGGTCAAGGTGGTCCCGTTCGACAACATGGTCTATCTGGAGAACGAGCAGCGGTATGCACCGGAGAGCGAGGTCGCGCCCGGCACCAAGACCCTGAACATCTCCGGCACCCAGGCGCGGGAGGAGTATCTGGGCCAGGGCCGCCTGCTGCCGTCCTGGTACACCCGGCCGGAGGTGGCGGAGATCCTGAAGGAAAGCTACCCGGCACTGGACCGTCAGGGAATCTGCATTTGGTTTACCGGCCTGAGCGGTTCCGGCAAGTCCACCACCGCCAGCATCCTGATTCCGCTGCTGATGCAGGAGGGCCGCAAGGTTACCCTGCTGGACGGCGACGTGGTGCGCACCCACCTCTCGCGCGGCCTCGGGTTCTCCAAGGAGGATCGGGATCTCAACGTTCGCCGCATCGGGTTCGTGGCGGCGGAGATCGCCGGCCACGGCGGTTGCGTGGTGGCCTCGGCGGTCAGCCCCTTCCGCACGACGCGCAACGACGTACGGAACATGGTGGGGCCGGACAACTACATTGAAGTGTTCGTGGATACGCCGTTGGAGGTCTGCGAGGCGCGGGATACGAAGGGGATGTACAAGGCGGCCCGGCGCGGCGAAATCAAGAACTTCACGGGCATCGATGATCCCTACGAGGCGCCCGAGCATTCGGAAATCGTGCTGGACACCGTGAACCATGAGCCGCTGGAGAACGCCCGGACCATCATGGACTACCTGCGCGGGCGCGGCTTCATACGCTAGGGACTTGGTTCGGGCCCCGGAACCACAATGCACAAGGAACCACCGGCAACCACCGTGCCAGACGCGGACTTCGCGCAGGGGGACACGGCCGCGGAGGACCTGTCTCCGTTCGCGCTGATTTGGTCGGTGGCCAAGGAACTGCTGTTGGTCCTGGTCCCCGCGTTGGTGCTGGCCCTGCTGGTCAACCGGCTGGTGGCCGAGACCACCGTGGTCTTCGGCTCGAGCATGGAGCCGCTGCTGAGTCCGTATCAGCGTCTGGTGGTGGAGAAGGTTTCCTATCGCTTTGCCCCGCCGGCCGTGGGCGATGTCGTGGTCCTGGACATACCGAACCAGCGGGAAAACCTGATCAAGCGGGTGATCGCCGCGCCCGGGGACACCCTGGAGATCGTGGAGGGCGTGGTCTGGGTCAACGGCCTCCAGCGACCGGAGGCCTATGTCCAGAGCAGAATGGAGGAATCGCTCCGGCCGCGGCAACTGGACGACAACGAATATTTTGTGATGGGCGACAATCGGCCCAACAGTCACGACAGCCGGAATTTCGGCCCGGTTGTCAGTGATCAGATCGTGGGCCGCGCCTGGCTGCGCTATTGGCCCCTGCCCGACATTACGCTATTTCCATCCTGAGTGTCCATGCTCACCGGGACCCATTGGCCGCCGGCGGTCAAGATCACGGTTGGCTCCATCCTGGGCCTGCTGGCGATTGGCCTGCTGATCGTCTTTCGGGCGATGATTGCGCCCACGGTCGTGGCGTGCCTGGTGGTGTTCATCCTCAACATCCCGGTGGAGGGGCTGGAGCGCCGCGATCTGCCGCGCAGCATCGCGGCGGTCATCGTCTATGTGCTGCTCATTGGGCTGGTGGCTCTGCTGTGGCTCGTCCTGGGGCCGTGGATCCAGAGGTTTCTGGTGGAGTTGCAGTCCGATCTGGATGCGCTGCTGCGCAGCATCAATACCTCAACCGTGCCCTGGATGGAGTCGATTAGCCTGCCCCTGGTCGGCGACGTCGAATTTCTCAGCGGCGATCTGATCACCCGGTTCAACCAGGAGATACAGACCGTAATCGTGAACGGCCTGGGCAGCCTGACCACCTACCTGGGCAACCTGACCTCCGGCCTGCTGAGCATCATCTATGTGATCGTCCTCAGTTTCTGGATGCTCAAGGACTGGAACCGGCTCAAGGCGGTCTTCGCCCGCGCCATCCCCGATCCCTGGCGATCCGAGGCGATCGAACTGGCCAGCGAGCTGGATCGCATTTGGATGGCCTTCCTGCGGGGGCAGGTGCTCCTGGGCCTGGTCGTGGGCTGCACGGTCTTCATGGCCCTGGTTATCGTCGGGGTGCCGAATGCCCGGGCCCTGGCCGTCATCGCCGGGGTGCTCGAGTTCCTGCCGATTGTGGGGCCCATCGCCAGTGGTGTGGTTGGGGTCACGGTGGCGCTCATCTCCGGTTCCAACTGGTTGGACATGCCCCACCTGTGGTTCGCGGCCCTGGTGGCCGGCCTGTATATCGTGATTGGACAGGTCGAGAGCATCTACTTCATTCCGCGTTTCATTGGCCGGCGGGTCCACCTGCACCCGGCCGTGACCTTTGCGGTCATCATCTTCGGTGCGCTCCAGTTTGGTGTGATCGGCGTGCTGCTGGCGGCACCGACCTTTGCCAGTTCCGTCCTGATCGTGCGCTACATCTGGAACAAGCTGTGGGACCGGCCCGGAGTGCCGCGCATCACTGAAGATGCGGAGGATCCGACCCTGGAGTGGGAGGCACTCCGGGCGAACGACATCAAGGCCGTGCTGTTCACGCTGGACGGGACGCTGACACGGTTCAGCACCCGTCTGGCGGATCGGTTCCTGACTCCCTTGGGCTGGATACTGGGGGGCGAACGCTGGCCCATCTGGCGCCGCCGCGAAGTCCTGCTGCACATGCAGGGCGATCTGGCGGGGTTTGTGGCGCGCCTGTACAACCTGCTGATTCGCCTGCGCGTAAATGATCGCCGCTTGCAGAAGATCCTGCATCCCACCCTGGGCCTGACCGCAGCCACCAACCTGCAGTTGCACGAGGATGTGCTGCCCGCCCTGAATCGGCTGCAGGAGGAGGGCCTGCGCCTGGGGTTGATTACCATTCGGCCCCGCTCCGCGCTTGAAACGCAGTTGCGGGAGGCCGGCCTGCCCCTGGATGTGTTCGATGTGGTGGTAACCCGGGAACAGATGTCCAAGCTGCCTCCGCAGCGGGACGGCGTACGCCATGCCCTCCTCGGCCTGGATCTGGAGCCGGAGCGCATCGTGCTGGTCAGCTGTCTCGACGTGTTCCTGGCGCCGGCCCGCACCCTGGGGCTGTCCACGGTGGGAGTGCAGCGTGAAATCAGTTCGGTGCGCAATCTGCGTCAGGAACTTCGGCTGCTGCGGACCATGACCGAACTGCCCATCCGTTTGCTGGGAAGGGAATGAGCCATGTTTGACTTCCGGTCGCCCGCCGGTCGCCGGCTTTTGCAGTTCACGCTGATTCACGTGGGCACCGCCCTGACCGTGGTGCCGGTCACCAGTGTCCTGAACCGCGTGATGATCGCCGAGATGGGGTTGTCGAGCACGCTGGTGGCGTTGCTCGTGACGCTGCCCTATCTGCTGTCGCCGCTGCAGATTTGGTTCGGCGCGGTCATGGACCGGCAGGTTGCCGCCGGCGGCCGGTTTGTGCCGTGGACGCGGCTGGGTGGCCTGTTGGCGGCGGTCGGTGCCTCGTTGATGGCCTTCACCGTGTTTCTGATCCCGGAAGGTCCGGTCCTGGGACTGGCCGGCACGGTGGCGGTGTTCCTGTTATGGGGCGTGGGCATCAACCTGTCGTCGGTGGCCTATCTGGCCCTGCTGTCGGCACAGGCGGATGCGCAGGAACGGAGCCGCACGGTTGGGGTCATGTTCACCGCCATGATTGCGGCGAGCATCGGTACCGGCCTCTTTCTGTCGTCGCAGTTGGAAACCTACTCCCAGGCCCGCCTTACCGTGGTGCTGGTTGCGGTGCCGGTGATCGCCCTGGTGCTCGTGCTGCTGGGCGGCCTGGGTCTGGAAGGGCCGTCCGCCTCCACGGAAGGCAAAGTGCAGGAACGGACCTCGCCCGGCCTGCTGTTGCGGTCGCTCAGGAACAATCCGGTGGCGCGGCGCTTCTTCGGCTACCTGATGCTCGTCCTGATCTGCATCCACACGCAGGATGTTCTGCTGGAACCCTTCGGGGCGGAAGTGTTGGGCATGCCCGTCGCGGCCACGTCTCGGCTGGTCTCGATTTGGGGGGCCGGCTTCCTGGTCACCATGCTGGGCGGCATTCCGCTCGTGCGCAGGTACGGCGAGCGAGCCGTGTCCCGGGCGGGGTCCTGCATGGCCGCCGCCGCCTTTCTCCTCATTTCCGGGTCCGGCCTGCTGGGGCAGCCCTACCTGTTCATGGGATCCGTGTTCCTGCTGGGTCTGGGCGGCGGCTTGATGACACAAAGCAACCTGACGTTCATGTTGCGCATGACCGTGCCCGGGGCCCGGGCGCTGTATATCGGTACCTGGAGCGTCGCGAACTTCCTGGGCCAGGCAATGATCTTCGTTCCCGTGAGTTTGGGCGAGTCCCTCCGTATTCTCAGCGGCAGCGCCTGGCTGGGCTATGCCGCAGTCTTCGTCTTGGAGGGCGCGGGTATCATCGGAGCCATTTTCCTGTTGCGTTCCATTAGGGTTGAGGCCTTCCAGCGAAAGGCGAACGAGCAGCTGCCCGATCCGCCGGCCAAACAGGCCGAACCGGTTGGAGTGCCACTCGGCTGACGGTCCCCGACCGCCGCCGGTTTCGCCCGCCAATGTCCGCACACGAAGGTTTGGACTCCATGATGCTGTACAAGCTCATCATTACGTTCGATGCCCGCGACGGGGAGGCCGGCGCTGGACAACGCTTCTTCGCCCAGAACATTGCGCCCTTGGCGCAGGGGCACGGACGAGTCTATGTCGGCGAGATCTGGTGGACCATGTGGGGTGAGATACCCCAGTTCCTGGGCGGCATTGTCGCGGAAGGCTCGGCGGATGCCCTGCGGGAACTGGTGCGGACCGACCGCTGGCAGAAGCTGTGGGAGGAGTTCAAGTCACTGGTCGACAATCTGTCCCTGAAGCTGGTGCAGGAAGAGGTTTGACCGTCGCCGGTGCGGCCGGTGCCAAGGACCCCGCAGCATGGAGAATTCCATACCCAGGCGTCGCAGCCTGGTGGTGTTCCTGGAAAACGGCGGTGCGTTCGGACACCTGAACCTGCCGCCGACCCTGAGCCGTGCGCTGGACTACTGGAGCGAACGCGGTGCCCGCACGATGCTGTCCATGCTGGGTGCGGACCGGCACTGGCAGGAGATTCGGGTTCTGGAGGACCAGCGAGCACGTCCCGATGAACTCCTTTCGACCCTCGTCGGGATCAGCCAGCGGGCCGTGGCCGACCTGCTGGTGCTCACCCACGGATTGCCCGAAGGGGCGGTTGGCTGGCAGGGCGCCTGCCTGGATCAGGGGTTTCTGAACGAACTGCAGGCGGTGCAGGTTGGGCACGGGTTGCCCCTGCATCTCGGATGCGTCTACACGATTGCCTGCCATTCCGCCAGGCAGGCCGACGCCTGGCTGGCGGCGGGAGCCCAGGCGGTGAATGGCGTACTCGGCGAAAACTGGCTGCCGGTGCCGACCCTGCCGCTGTTTCTGGCCCGATGGCAGAAGGGGGCTACATTCGGAGAGGCTGCGCTGACGGCCCACCTGCGGGCGCTGCACTGGGCGCGCGGCCTGGCGGGCCGCGACGAAACGTGGCGGGGCCGAATTGAGGCGAGCCGCCAGATGGTGGCCGGCCGGCGGGATGTCCGGTTGGCGGCGGGACTGTCGCAGGGCCGGGTCTAGAACAGGACGGGGACCAGATCCTGAATGAGGCTGAAGGCGACCCATCCGACCAGATAGACGACGAGTACCGCCGTGAGAATGGCCCTGATTTTGCCGGCGATGCTCATGCCGCCAAAGCCCTGATCGTCCCGCGTGCTGGATTTGCTGCCGGCCAGGAACGGATCCTGTTCCACCACCGGGGCCGGTCCCGGTGCGGACAGGGGCGGGGTTCCGGCCTGCGGCGGCCCGAACGGGTTGACGGGTTCGGCGGGTTGCGAGGTGATCTGGGGACTGTGGGCCGGCGGCAGGCCGGAGGGCGGCTCTGCCAAACTGGGCCCGGTGGCAGGTCCCGAGGGAATGGTTGGGGAAGGCTGAACAGTCGGCGGTTCGGCCGCGGCCGACCAGGTTGGGGGTGGTGTCGCGGGTTGCTGTTGCACAACGGGCACCGGGGGGGCGTTGGTTTCCTGTTGGGCCAGGTTGCGGAGGTTCTCGTCAAACCGGGGTATCTCGGTGGCGAGCTGCCACACCCTTTCCCGCGGGATGAGGACGACCCGGATTTCCGTGGAGGCAAAGGCGTGTTCGGTTACGGGCGCCTGGGACAGGAGGCTGCCCAGACCAATGGCACTGGTCGGTTCCAAGTACCGAATTTGCCCATCCTCCGCCTCCAGCAGGACCTTGCCGTCCTGGAGCAGGTACAGGGCGGTAACGGTGTCGCCCCGCGTGAACAGCTGTTCCTGGGGATAGAAGATGACCGGTTGCAATTCCGTCTGAATGCGTGCCAGTTCCTGGCCGGTCAGGCCCCAGAAGACGCTGAAGCCGTGCAGGTCGCCCAGGTCACTCTCGGCGCGCAGACCGGTCGGCGGGGTTGGTGGCTCTTCCTCGGGCTCCGACGTTTGGGGCGCGGCGTCGGGAGTCAGGAGCGCGTTGACTTCGGGGAACTGTTCGGCCAGGCGCAACAGGTAGATGCGGGGCAGGACCAGCAGTTCCGTGTCCACGGTGGCGGTTGCCTGCTTGGTGCGGGGAGTCTGCGCCTGGAGGCTGTTCAGGCCAAAGACGTCCTGTACCGCGGCCCGGCTCAGTTCCTGGTTGACCCCGATGTCCGACGGGGATGACAGTTCGATTTCGCCCGAGTGGACCACATAGAACTCGGCGCTCGGTTCCCCGGGCCGGTAGACCACCTGTCCGGCCGATACGGCGCGGGTGGTGACCACCTGGGACACGGCCTTCAGGACATGTTCCGGCAACCCCGCCAGTTCGCGGACGCTGGCCAGCGAGAAGTCGCCCGCCGGCGCGGGGGTGGCAACCGTATCCGGCCGGGCGGGTATGGCCGGCCGGTTGAGAGCCCGTTGCAGGACCGGATGCACCTGGTTGATGCGGTGGAAGTCGTTGCGCGACAGCTCCCAGCAAAGGGTGGGTTCCTCCGCCACGACCGTGTGGTTGTAGGGAATGTCGCTGGCCAGGTTTTCGCCGCCCAGCAACGCACCGTCCTCGATCAGCATCGGGGGCTGGCTGTCCGTCATGCGGGACAGGCTGCCTTCCACTGCCAGAAACAGGCCGCTGGGCTGTTCGCCCGACCTGTACAAGGTGTCGCCCAGTTGCAGTTCCATGGGAGACAGGGCCGCCGCCACCATGGTCAACACGTTGGTTCCCAGGCCTGAGAAGGCCGGCAACCGATGCAGCCGCCGGCGCAGATGCTCGGTCAGGCGGGTGGAGGAATCGGTGCTGCCAAGGCTGTGCGCGAAATGGACCCCCAGCCGGGGCTGGACCTCCAACAGGTCCGCAAACGTTTCGGCCGTCAGTTCCCAGAACGTCACCGGCGGGCTTTCGGCCCGGGCTGTCATCTGCGCCGGCGAGTGGGTGAAGAAGTCCCTGGCGCCCAGCACATTGCCGGCAGTCAGGGTGACCATGGTGCGGCCGTCGCTGTCCAGGAGGCCGACCCGGCCCGACTTGATGACGGCGAAGGATTCGCTGTCCTCGCCCCGCCGGCAGAGCGACTGGTACTGTTCGACCGTGCGCTCCTGCATGCCCGACGCCAACAGGTGCAGTTCCTCCGGGGTCAGATCGGCGAATTCGCTTTGCAGGTATTCAACCAGGGTGTCCATGGAGCAGTCGGGTGGCGGTGGGGGCAACGGCACAGGGCGCGCTGGGATTCGGGCTATTCTAAACTACGATTGCTTCTCCCGGTCGGAGGAATCGGGAGGCGGACGGGATCTCACACCTCTGCTTCCGGCTACGGGGACTGTGGCGCATGCAGCCTGGGGCCACGGTTGCAACCGGCCAAGCCCTGGTCCCCCCTGTGAGAACGGCAGGGATCCTGTCAGGTCTGGACGCGGTGATGAATCCGCTCTGCGCGGGACCTTGCCCACCATCCCGGCGGTTCGGCTCCCTGCAGTGCCGGGAACGGCCGGAGGCGGGTGTCGGCCTCGCGTCGGGAAGCCTCAACCTCCGCGTGTGGCCCCGCACCGGTTGTGGAAGATGCACTTGGCATCCGCCTGCCCTGAAGGGTGAAACGCATGGATGGGCTGCAAACTGTCGTCACAGCCCCAAAAGCACACACTTAAATGTTTTTCCGGCGAAGGCATCCGACGGCTGGGTTTGGAAGAGTTGAAGTACGGTGAAAACAAAAACCGGTGGTATGTTGCGCCGATCTTTGATCTATGTTTGGGGGATATGGACAATTTGAAGTGCAACCCGTAAATTCAAGAACATCAGCGTGAACGATAAGGACAGTGAATTGGTCGCGGCTGAAGACGGAAACTCGAAATAGTTGGATAATTGCATTATGCATTGGCAACGTGTTTTTTGGGATGGGAACGTATTGGTGTTGCACGACGCGGGACGTATCGACAAGGGGCTGACCGGAGCACACCCGCAGCTCGGCGAGTACATGGAATCAGAATTTGATGTACTGATTTTTAGTTTGATTGGATAAAATAGCAGTAGATATCATAAATATACTGATCAAAATATCCAATTTGATCGAGGGCCGGGCTGCAGCGGGGCCAAGCAGGCTGATTATGGCGTTGCCGTGTCCCCTGGAAAGCAAGGAAATCGTCATAACCAGTGCCGGTGCCTGCAAAGTTATGCGGATTCACTCGGATTTGGACTAAGGGGCACCGGTCCGTTGTCGCTGGGCAGGCCCCGAACTTCCATTCATGACTGCTGACAGGGAACCATGCGAGCGTGTGCAGGGATAAAACCGGACCGGATTTATTTCCTGTACTGCGCAATCAGTGTCGGGCATTACAGCATATTATTATTATGACCAATCTGGGATGAGGTTGAAAGGAAATTGTACACAAATCCCATTTGCCAGAGGCGGAAACATAACCGGCCGCGTAGTTCGCGGCACCATGGATCCGATATCTGGTCCCGACGTTTGAAGAAATCTGTTGAATCTCTGGATTGTTGCTGTGGAGCAGCCGCCCTTGCGTGCCTGTCCCGGCGGGCGCGTCTTGGTCCGCCCGGGTCTGTTGCAATTGGTTCAAGACCTATAATGTCCCATCGCCCGCCAACGTCTTCATTCTGCGATGTCAACCGAATCCAGCCCTGCCGCATGGGAACGCGTGCTCAAGTACGCGTCCATGCTGATCGTGTTCCTGACCATGCTGGTGATGGGCGCCCTGCCCAAGCTGCTGCCCGGAGACATGGATTCCGCGGCCATGTTTGCCGAATTCGGCTATCCGGAGTGGTTCATGCGTGTAACCGGCGGCCTGGAGCTGCTGGCGGTTCTGCTGGTTCTGCTGCCCATTACCCGCTGGTACAGCGGCCTGCTGACGGCGGCCATCATGGCCGGGGCGCTGTTCACCTTGCTGCGCGTCGGCATGCTTTCCGAAACCGCGGTCGTCAATGTGGTCATCATGGCGGCCGCCCTGTATCTGGCCTGGCACGAGTGGAAGTACGCCCCCAACATCCTGTTGCTGCGCGCCTGACGGTCCGGGTGCCCGGAAGGGAGCGGGTTCGGGATGCAGGGCAAGGGGGGGGCCTGGGAGTGGTCCGGTCGCAGTCGGCACGTGGGAGCAACGGCGAGGCCCGCCCCACTTACAATGGTCCGCCGGCCCCAAACCCGGATCCCGTCAAATCTGCCATCCCGCCCATGAAAATCACCCGCATCGTTACCGAAAGCTTTCGGTGGCCCCGCCACAAGCCCATCACCAACGGCCTCCACACGTACACGCATTCGGGGCTGGGCGTGGTTCGGGTCGAGACGGACGGCGACCTGACCGGCATCGGCATCGGCAGCCTCGATTCGGTCGTGAAGGCCGCCGTTGAACGCTTTGCCGCCGATTTGATCGGCAAGGATCCCCTTGACATCGAACGCCACTGGCACGATATGTGGGTGCCCAAGCTGGTGGGGCGCCGCGGGCTGACCACGCGGGCCATCGCGGCCATCGACATCGCACTCTGGGACTTGAAGGCCAAGGCGGCCGGCATGCCGCTGTACAAGCTCCTGGGCGGCTATCAAGACCGCGTGCCGACCTATGTGGCCGGCGGCTACTACGAGGACGGCAAGGGGTTGGACGAACTGGCCCGGGAGATGCTGGACAGCGTGGCCATGGGGGCGCGCGCCGTGAAGATGAAGGTGGGGGCGGTTTCCCAGCGCGAGGATCTTGCACGCGTACGGACCGTGCGGGAGGCGGTGGGGCCGGATGTGGCGATTATGGTGGATGCCAACTGCGCCTACCGCGCCCACGAGGCCATTCAGTTCGCCCGTTTGATCGAACCCCTGGACATCTTCTGGTTTGAGGAACCGGTTCAGCCGGACGACATGGCCGGCCACCGGCGCCTGGCCCAAGCGACGTCCATACCTGTGGCCACCGGTGAGAACGAGTACACCCGCTACGGCTTTCGCGACCTGATTCGGGAGGAGGCGGCCGCGATCTTCAACGCCGATGCCCTCGTGCTGGGCGGTGTCAGCGAATTCATGAAGGTGGCCTATCTGGCCCAGGCCCACGATCTCTCGATTGCCCCGCACGGGCCGCAGCAGCTCCACATCCATCTGCTGGCGGCGATTGCCAACGGCCTGATCCTGGAGTTCTACCGGGAGTCCACGGATCCCATGCACGGACAGACATATGTCCATGGCGTGGTCATCAACGAGGACGGTACCGTCAGTCCGCCCGAGGTGCCCGGAGCCGGATTGGAGCCCAACTATCCGGCCCTTGAGCGGTTCCGCGTGTTCTGACGGCCCCTTGCCCTGCCCGCCTCACTTTAGTCACCCCAGTTCTTGCAGCGAGTCGAACAAACCATGAGCAATCCCGGCAATTCGCCCCTCAACGTCGTGCTGGTGGTGGTGGACACACTGCGCACCCAGTACCTGGAGCCCTACGGCAACGACTGGATCCACACGCCCAGCATCGCCCGTTTTGCCGCGGAAAGCCTGCGTTTCACGCGGGCCTATCCGGAGTGCCTCCCCACCATTCCGACGCGGCGCACCCTGCATACCGGCCGCCGGGCCTTTCCGTTTCGCACCTACGACCCGGTGCCCTGGGACAACGTGTACCTGCCCGGATGGCAACCGATGTATCGGCACGAGGCCACCGTGGCGGAGGCCCTCTCCCAGGGCGGCTACCACACCGGCTTCTATTCCGACGTGCCGCACTACATGGTCCCGGGCATGAATTTCACGCGCGGCTTCCAGCAGTGGGAGTACATTCGCGGGCAGGCCGAGGATCGCTTCCTGGCGGGCCAATTCGCCGACGAGGCCCTGCTGCCGCGGTACCGCGGCAATCCCGACCGCATTCGCAACCACCTGGTCAACGTGCGCCCGGACCTGCCGGAGGAGGAGTGGCACACCGCCCGCACATTCCGCAGCGCCATGCGCTTTCTCGAACAGAACCAGGGCTCGGAGAAGCCGTTCTACCTCTATGTGGACAGCTTCTCTCCTCACGAGACCTGGGAGGCCCCGCTGCACTACTACGACCTGTACGCCAGTCGCGACGTGCGGGAACCCATTTGGCTGACGGTGCCCTACGGGCCGCTGCTGGACCAAAATCCCGAGTTGGCAACAAGCCTCGAAAGCCTGAAGGCGAACTACGCCGGGCTGGTGACACTCGTGGACACCTGGTTTGGGCGGCTGATGCACACCCTGGACAACCTGAAGCTGCGCGACCGCACGCTGGTGGTCCTGATTGCAGACCACGGGACCAACTTTGCGGAGAATCCGGAGAAGGTGGTTGGCAAGCCGGCCGGTTACATGTACCCCGGCACGATGCACATCCCGCTGATGGTGCGTCATCCGGACGGCATCGGGGCGGGCCGGACCTCGGACGAATTGGTCTACACCCTGGATGTGCCGGCCACCGTCATGGCCGCGACCGGCGTTGCACCGCAGGGCGGCATCGAGGGCCGCAACCTGCTGGCGGATTCAGGCGGCGGCCGCGAGTGGCTGACCTGCCGCTACGGAGACCATGTGTGGTACCGGGACGATCGAACCTGGTTCTTCAGCTCGTTGGAGTTCGAGGGGCCGCGGGTCTTCGACATGGAGGCGGACCCGGACTGCACCGCCAACATTGCGGCGAAGGCCGCGGATCGCATCGAGCTGGCCCGCACGCGCATCCTGGCCGATGCCGACGGCGATCTGGTGCGCCATTCCAACCCGCGTTGGACGGATGCCATTGGGCGCCGCCCCGGTCCGTAGAGGCGGGTAGGGAAGGGATGGCCGGAGGTTTGGTGCCGGGGGTGGGACTCGAACCCACACGAGTTTTACCTCACACGATTTTGAGTCGTACGCGTCTACCAGTTTCGCCACCCCGGCCCGTGCGGCCGATCAGTATAAATTCAGTTGTGGATCTGAGCAAAGCCAACTCGGATTGTTGGGATGTCCGGCGTTGGCGCCGAACCATGTCCGGCACCGCAACGAAGCTCTGTCAAGATGCCTGAACTGCCCGAAGTCGAAACGCACATCGTGGAGCTGCGGCCCCTGCTGGAAGGTCGGCGCGTCGGCAGCGCAGAGGTCTTCTGGGCGCGCACCATTGCGGAACCCGACCCGGACCGTTTCTGCGACCTGATCCGGGGCCGGCGGTTCGGGGAACTGCAACGACGGGCGAAGTACATGCTGCTGGGCCTGGACGCCGGCTGGACTTTGGTGGTGCACCTGCGCATGACCGGCACCCTGCGCGTGGTGCCCTCGGACCGGGAGATGCACCGGCATGCCCATGTAGTGCTGGGTCTGGAGGGCGGAGAGGAGCTTCGCTACCTGGACCCCCGCAAGTTCGGACGGTTCTGGCTGGTGCGCGATTCGGACCGGGTACTGCCGCCCCTGGGGCCGGAGCCCCTGTCCCGTCATTTCACCGGCCGCTGGCTCCACGGGGTTCTGGCCCGCCGACAGGCGGCCATCAAGGCTGTGTTGCTGGACCAACGGGTCGGGGCGGGGGTGGGCAACATCTATGCCGACGAGGCCCTGTTTCGGGCGCGCATCCATCCGGAACGGCCTGCGGCGTCCCTGACCCTGAAGGAGTGCCAGATGCTGTGCCGGACTGTCCGCCATGTGCTGAGAACCGGTATCGCCTGGCGGGGCAGTTTCATCTCCAGCTATGCGCCGCCCAGCGGCGTGCCCGGTCGCTTTCAGGCGCGGCACCAGGTGTTCCGCCGGACCGGAGAGCCCTGTCCGCGCTGCCGCACGGCAATTGAGCGCATTCGGGTCGGACAGCGCAGCACCCACTACTGTCCGGTCTGTCAGCGGGTTGCGGCCTGACGCGTCCCGTCATCCTTCAGGCTTGGCCGCGCGGCGCGCACCACCGCGGCGTAGGCCGAGTTCGTGGCCAGCTGTCCGGCCCGCGGGTCGCCTTCGGGGTACAGGTCGGTCAGGTCCCGGACTTCGGCGGTCCGGATTTCAAGGCCGGGCAGATGGCGCACGATGCGCTCGACCGAGAACAGATCCAGGTCGGACCAGCCCCAGGTCTCCTGCATGGAAATGTCCCACTCCGTCGCTATCAGTTCGCCGCCCGGCCTGACGAGGACCGCGGCCTGCCGGAGCGTTGCATCGCCGGCGGTTCCTTCCGGCAAGGCGAAGGTGCAGATGACCAGGTCAAACCGGCGCTTGGTGGTCCAGCCCGGCAACTCGCCAACCTCGAAAGCGGCGTCGAGCCTGCGACGGACTGCTTCCCGGCGCGCCAGCGCCACCGCTTGCGGCGAGATGTCCACTCCCAGGACGGACCATCCCCGTGCGGCCAGGGCCAGGGCATTGGTGCCGCGTCCGCAGCCAAGGTCCAGCAGCGTGCCCGGTGCCAGATGGGCCACTTCCGCGGCCAGGATCTGGTCCGGCACTTCCACACCGTCCGGGTCCGTATGCCAAAGTTCGTCCCAGAAGCCGGGTCCGTTCACGCTCGGCCACCGTCCGTCGGCGCCGATTCAGGTCAGGGCGCGCAACGAGGCGTTGATGCGGTCCAGATAGAACTCGTCCCGGTCGAAGTCCTCCCCGAACTCGTCCAGGACGTCGTAGTGGTCCGGGTGTTCCGGGTCCTCGAACGCGCGCAGGAATTCGACATAGCCCTCGATGCCGCCCACATCGCGCGGCGGGCAGGCCCCCTCCCCGGCCACGCACAAGGTATCCACATCCAGTTTGCTGGAATCAAAGTGGTCGTTGGACAGGGTCAGCCGATGCTTCCAGGTGTCCTCAAACTGGCAGATGTACTGAAAGATCATGCCGCGGCGTCCCACCAGGCTGCACAGGGCCACCTTGGCCATGTCGCTGTCCCCGGACATCAGTTCGGTGTCCGGATAGCACTTGCGCCGGATGACGAAGTGCCAGCTGCGGGGTCTGTGCCAGCCCATCACGGCCTGCACAACCCTGTGCAGTTCCGGCAGCGTGATGGCGGGAGGGACAAAGAAACGGCGCCAGATCTTGGGACTGGCGCCCTGCAGGTCGACGCGCAACAGAAAGGATGTGGAAGGCATTGTGTGCGGGACTGCGAATCGGCCGAAAGGCCTGAAGGGCGAGCCGAATTATAGTTAACAGATGCCAAAGTGCCATGCCGCCCTTCAGGCAGGCAGGCCTTCAGCCGCGCATTCCCCGGGTGTCCCCATGCAAATCACCGGTCTATCCGTCCATCAGGTGGACCTGCCCCTCCATGAAGGCAGCTACAACTGGTCCGAAGGCAAGTCGGTGGCCGTCTTCGACAGCACCGTGGTTGGCGTACACACGGACACCGGCCTGACCGGCTGGGGTGAGGTCTGTCCCCTGGGTCCCTTCTACCTGCCGGCCTATGCCAACGGGGCGCGGGTCGGCCTGCGCGAGCTGGGGCCGTTGCTGCTGGGCCTTGACCCGCGCGACCTGGACGTGCTCAACCGGCGCATGGACCGGACGCTGAAGGGCCATCCGTATGTGAAGTCCGCGGTGGACATGGCCTGCTGGGACCTGTTGGGGAAGGATGCCGGACAGTCCGCGGCCAGGCTCCTGGGCGGGGCCGAGGGCGAGGACTTCGTGCTCTACCGGGCGATTTCCCAGGAGGCGCCGGATGCCATGGCGGCCCGCGTGGCCGGTTATCGCAGCGAGGGCTACCGCCGTTTCCAGTTGAAGGTGGGCGGTTCGGTTGAGGAGGACATCGAACGCATCCGGGCCGTGCGGGCGGTGCTGTCGGAGGACGAAATCCTGATTGCCGATGCCAATACGGGCTGGCTGATGCACGAGGCGCGCCGTGTGGTGCGCGCGGTGCGGGACGTGGATGTCTACATCGAACAGCCCTGCGCCGACTACGAGGAGTGTCTGTCCGTACGGCGAGCCACGGACCACCCGTTCATCCTGGACGAGGTGATCGACAGCATTCCGGCGCTGCTGCGGGCGGCGGCGGACGGGGCCATGGACGTGGTGAACCTGAAGATTGGCAAGCTTGGGGGCCTGACCAAGGCCCGCCAGGCCCGGGATCTCTGTGCCGCACTGGGGGTCGCGATGACCATCGAGGACAGTTGGGGCGGCGACATTGTGACCGCCGCGATTGCCGCGTTGGCCCACAGCACGTCGCCGGCGCTGCTGTTCACGGCCACGGACTTCAACAGCTACGTCACCACCAGCATTGCCAAAGGCGCGCCCCAACGGCGGCAGGGGCGCATGGCCGCCTCGGATGCGCCGGGCCTGGGCATCGAGCCGCGTCCCGAAGTGCTGGGCGCGCCCGCATTCAGGATCGGGGACTGAGCAAACCCGCGGACTGCCCGGCAGGGATGTCGGCGCTGCTTCTATAATCTGGCCGGGCCGCCACGCGGCCGTGCCCTGTCCAGTGACAGGACGCGCGGTCGGTGCGCCGCTTCGAAAATCATCGGAAGTCCAACCTGAAGGGGGTCCTGCCGTGGAGTTGGGATTCGTTACCGCCATCCTGCCCGAACTGTCCCTGGCCGAAATCCTGCGCTTCGCGGCGGCCGAGGGCTTTGACTGCATCGAGGTCATGTGCTGGCCCAAGGGCAAGGCCGAGCGGCGCTATGCCGGCGTGACCCACATCGATGTCGGCGACTTCTCGCCCGGGGACGCGGCCGAAGTGGCGCGTCTGGTGGACGAGACCGGCGTCCGCATTTCCGGTCTGGGCTACTACCCCAATCCCCTGACCCCGGACGAGGATGCCCGATCCATGCACTTCGCCCACATCCGCAGGCTGATCGCGGTCTCGGCGGAACTGGGGATCGGCGTGGCGAATTCCTTCATCGGACGCGATCAGAGCCGGAATCTTGAGGAGAACCTGGCGCTGTTCGGGGAACTGTGGCCCCCCGTCATCGAGCATGCCGACTCGCTGGGGGTGAAGGTGGGAATCGAGAACTGCCCGATGCTCTTCACCAACGACGAGTGGCCGGGCGGGCAGAACCTCGCCATATCGCCCGCGGTCTGGGACCGCATGTTCGAGATCATCCCCAGTTCCAACTTCGGCCTGAACTTCGACCCCTCCCACTTTGTCTGGCAGCAGATGGACTACCTGGCGGCCATCCGCAACTACGCGGACCGGTTTGTGCACGTCCACGCCAAGGACGCGCGGCTGGATCGGGAGCAGCTGAACCGGGTTGGCATCATGGCGACGCCGCTCGAATACCACACCCCCAAGCTGCCGGGATTGGGCGAGGTCGACTGGGGCAAGTTCTACTCGGAACTGGGGGATGCCGGCTACGACGGGCCCGTCTGCATCGAGGTGGAGGACCGGATCTACGAGTCCTCGCTGGAGCGGCGCAAGCAGGCCGTGTCCCAGTCCGGACGCTACCTTCGGCAGTTCATGTAGGCGGATGGCAGGAGGCTTGTTTGCGCTGTCTGTGCGTCTGCCTACTGATTCCGTTGGTGCTGTCCGGCTGTGTGGTTCCGCCCCGGGAGGAGGCTTTCATGGAGGATGGCGTGACGACCGGGACCGAGGCCGATCCCTGCCAACCCGGTTTTGCGCATGCCAAGGAACCGCTCAGGAGCGACGAGGAACATGCCATGGCTTCGGAATTGTCGTTGCCGTCTC
The DNA here is from genome assembly GCA_002238555.1 of Caldilineaceae bacterium bin34. Taxonomy (GTDB): domain Bacteria; phylum Chloroflexota; class Anaerolineae; order Caldilineales; family Caldilineaceae; genus Bin34. The sequence continues at coordinate 8,985 of MPMO01000044.1, read as the reverse complement.
CGGCGGCCTACGAAGTGACCATGCACGTATTCTGGAATGCTGCGGACCACCCCGCCGACTTCCCTCCCAACCCGCACTTCTCGCCGTTGGCCGGTGGTCCGCACAGCGAAGGCTTCCATCTCTGGCAACCGGGTGAACCGGCCTCTTCGGCCATTGAAGTACAGGCCGAAACCGGCGATCCGGAGCCGTTGCGGAACACCTATCGACAAGGCGGGGCACAGGTGTTGCCGGACCAGTTTGTGATCGGGGACCTGATGGATTCACCGGGCCGCTCGACCATTGCCTTCCGGACGGACAACGAGCACACCCTCCTATCCGTTACCAGCAGGCTGGCCCCCAGCCCAGACTGGTTCGTGGGCGTTGCGGCCCTACCCCTGACCAGCGGCGGGGCCTGGATTGAGGAGGCCGTCATTCCCCTATGCGTATGGGATGCCGGAACCGACGACGGTCGCTCCTATGCCTCGGCCAACGAGCAGCCGGAGCCTCCACAGCCCATCCATCTTCTGAGGGGCCAGCCTTTGTCCCCAGATCCGGAACAGGCCACGCAGGTGGGCGAACTAATCCTCCGCAGGACGGAATGAGCGGCGGAATCCGGTCATGGCCATGATCCGACGGATACTGCGCAACCAGGAATGAATTGGGGATGAGTACCACGCTGACCTACCGGGATCTGGTGTCCCGGCTGTCCGATTTGGAACGTCTGGCCGTGCCGCCCCTGGCCGGCGAGCGGTGCGGCAGTCAAACCAGCTATGACCGGCGCTCCGTGTACAACGCGGAGACCGGCCTGTACGAAAACTGGAATGCCAACCGCGACGGCGACGGCTACATCCGCATGGAGGACGGGCATCAGGTCGTGTTCGAGGCGGAGGGCCCGGGCTGCATCTGGCGCATATGGTCCGCCTGGCCCGGCATGGGGCATGTGAAAATCTTTCTGGACGACAACCCCGAACCGGTCATGGATCTGCCGTTCCTGCATCTGTTCGGCGGGGTGGGGCTGCTGGACTACAACCTGCCCTGCCTGTCCATGAAACTGTCCCGGGGCCACAACCGGTACATCCCGATCCCCTACAACCGCTCCTGCCGCATCCTGATGGAACCGGACTGGGGACGCTTCTACCACATCACCTACAGCACATTTCCGGAAGGCACCGTGCTGCCCGCCTTCGAGGGCGAACGCGAGGACGACAACCGCATTGCCCTAGCGGAAAAGGATCGGGAACTGGCCTTCCGGGGCCGGTGCCTGCCGACCTCGGACGACACGGAGACCACGGACGTGCGGGTGACCGTACCGGCCGGCGGCAGCCTGGAGCTGGCAACGCTGCCCGGCAACCGGGCCATCACGGGCCTGCACTGCCTGCCCGATCTGGGAGTTAGGGCCGAGGCTGAAACCGCCCTGCGGGAATTGGCCCTGTCCATCCGCTGGGACGGCGAGACGGAACCCAGCGTCTGGTCTCCCCTGGGGGACTTCTTCGGGGCGACCCCGGGGATTCAGCCCTACCGGGCCCTGCCCGCGGGCATGACCGACGAATTCCTGTACAGCCACTGGTTCATGCCGTTTGCCCGCGGGGCTGAACTGCGGCTGCAGAACGACGGTGAGGTCGAACGCAGTCTCGCCTTCCGGATTGCTTCGCGGCCACTGGCGCAGGATGCCGACGAGCTGCTGCGCTTCCACGCCAAGTGGCACCGGGACGCCTTTGTCGAGAAGTCCATGGGGAACGGGCGCGACATCGACTGGCCCATTCTGAACGTGGAGGGCAGGGGGCGTTTCTGCGGAGTCGGCCTGCATGTCTGGAACCGCTGGGAGCTTCCAACGGAACAGCCCTCCAGTTGGTGGTACGGCCGTGGCGGAGACAAGACCATCGACTGGTGGTGGGGCGAGGGCGACGAGAAGTTCTTTGTGGACGGGGAGAAGTTCCCGTCCACCTTCGGCACGGGTTCCGAGGACTACATCGGCTACGCCTGGGCGGCGGAGCCGCCATTCCCGATCTTCGACAGCCCGTTTGCCTGCCAGCCCTTTACGCCGATCGACGGCAACGGTCATACTTCGGTCAATCGGTTCCACATTGCCGACGACATCCCCTTCCAGCGGAGTTTCGAGGGCTGCATCGAGAAGTACAAGGGCAACCACTGGGGCGATCGGGGCGAAAACCACTGTTTGTACGACACAATTGCGTACTTCTACCTGGTGCCCGGCCAAGTGGATCCCTACGGACCGGTTCCCTTGGCGGACCGCGTCGGATACTGCCGGGAACCAGGTGGTTGAACGGGGACGCGGCCGTGCATTGGGTTCTGTATGCAGTACTGGGCGGGGGTGCCGTGATCACGGTCGTGGCGCTGTTCCTGCTGGCATTCGGATTCGTTACAGGGCAGTGACGGCTTTCGGCACTGGCCAACCAACTTGAGGAGACGGGACATGGCTGAAATGGCAAGAGCGGTGATAGTCATGGGCCAGGAGTTCGAGGTTCGGGAGTATCCGATCCCGGATCCGGACCCGGGGGCCATCGTGTTAAAGCAGGAACTGGGCGGCATCTGCGGCACGGATCTGCACTACTGGCAGCACGGTTTCACCGAGGAGAAGGGCTTGGGCCACGAGAACGTGGGCATCGTGGCCGCCCTGGGCGAGGGTGTCACTCACGATTCCATTGGCCGTCCCGTCAAGGAAGGGGACCGGGTCGTGTTGCAGCCGGGCATCCCGGCCGGATTCGGCTACGGCTTTCAGGAGCCGTCCAAGCTGTGCGGCGGCTTTGCCGAGTACATGCACCTGAACCTGCCCGGCACCGAGTGGTGGCGGACGGACATGCCGGCGGAAGTAGGGGTCCTGACGGAACCTTTCACGATTGGCGTGCACGCCGTGGATCGGTCCCGCATACGCATCGGCGACACGGTGGTGGTGCAGGGGTCCGGGGCGATCGGCATGGTCACCCTGATTGCGGCCCGCCTGTCGGGCGCCGGCAAGCTGATTATGGTCGGGGGCCCGCCGGAACGGCTGGCGATCGGACGCAAGTTCGGGGCCGACGTCACGATTGACATCGGCGAAGTGCCCTCGGTCGAGGAGCGCACGGAGCTCGTGATGCAGGAGACGCCGCGCGGCGAAGGCGCCGACATCGTGTTCGAGTGCGCCGGCTTTCTGTCCGCGACACCGGAGGGGTTGGGCTACTGTCGTCACAGCGGCACCTTTGTCGAGGTCGGACACTTCGTGGACATGGGTTCCATCGACTTCAACATCAACCGGCTGCTGATGCGCAAGAACCTGTCCCTGGAGGCCGTCTGGGCCTCACAGACCAGCCACTTCGTGCAGGCCCTGCCGATTCTGGAGCGGGGGGACATTCCGTTCGGCGACATGGTCAGCCATGTCATTCCCCTGGACCGGGTGGCCGAGGGGTTCGCCGCCCTGAACGGTACCTATCACCTGGGTGACGAGACGGTCTGCAAAATCGCCGTGTCCGGTTCCGCCTGACCCGGCCGGGCACCGGCCCTTTGCAACTGCAGCCCGATGAAGCGCCGACCATGAAGCAGGTTTGCTGATTGGTAGTGCCCATTGCCTCCAACTACGGTGACAGATGTTTCCGGCATCATGGCTGTTGCCCTTGCCGATTCGGAGCCTCGCTCTCCCCGGCTGTTCACTGTGTGCCTGCCACCGCGCCCGGAGTCGTCAAGGAAGTCTTGACCGGTGATTGGAGCGCGGAAAGCCTTCTGAGCATCTTGGATTCCGACAACCGGGGGGAATCCCTTCCCTACCAGGTCCCAACGCCACAACACCGCGTGGGCAGCATTGAGACCAGAGGGAATAACGCTTACTTGTTCAGGGGGAGGCGAATGGTCACGGTCACACCCTGTCCAAGCCCGTCACTGGCCACGGCAACGAGACCCCCATGCGCTTCGACTATGGCCCGGGTGATGGCCAATCCCAGACCTTTGCCGCCAATCCCGCGACTGCGGGACTGGTTGGTACGGTAGAAGCGGTCGAAAACGTGGGGGAGGTCTGTGGGGTGAATGCCGATCCCGTTGTCGGCGATCGTGATGGCCAACGCCCCATCCCTCTCCACCGTCGCCCCAATCACGATACTCCCGCCAGTCTCGGTGCAATGAAGGGCGTTGCCCAGGACGTTCCCCAATGCCTGGCTCATGCGCATCCGGTCAAGGTTCATGTCCGGGAGGTCATCGGAAATCTGCAGCGACATTTCAATCCGGCGGGACCGGGCCTGTGGCTGCCAGCGGTCCGCCTCTGCGGTGAGCAGCTCGTACACCGAACTCGCTTGCAGGGAGAGCTTCAACTCGCCATGGTCCGTCTCTGCAAGCCAGTCCAGATCCGTTACGAGACCGCGCAGCCTGTTCACCTCCTGGATGATGTGGTCTGATGCATGCTCGGCAGTCTGAAGTCCGTCGCGCAACCCCTTCGCCTCCAGCAGAATGACGCTCAGCGGCGTATTCAGTTCATGGGAGACGTCGTTGATCAGCTGTCGGCGCAGCTCGCGCTGAGTCTCCAAGCTGGAGATCATCCGGTTGAATGCCGCACTCATCTTTCCCAACTCGTCCGAGGACGCGACCGGCAGATGGGCCGTATCCCCCTGGGCAATGGCCTGGGTGGCCTCCGTCAGGGCCGTTACAGGCGATGTGATCCGCTTGGACAACCATGTGGCCAGCAGAACGGCGATGCCGACCGTCAGCAGCCCGCTGATGGCGGTGATGTACAGGAGCGTGTTGAGAAACCCTTGCGACTCGCTCGACAGGAACTCATGGTTCACGTCCATGTAGACATGGCCCACAGGCTGGTCCGCAGCCAAATCGAATACTGTCTCGCGATTCCCATCCAGAGAGGGTGCGGTGGTCCCAGTCAACTGTTTGGACAGGTTGTCCCTTACGACTCGTCCGTCCATGCTTACGACCACGACTCGAACCCGGTCGTTGTGGAAGAGTTCCAAGGACTGTTCCGCCCCCTCCGCATGCCCCTGCTCTTCCGGCCGGCCACCATCGTAGTTGTATCCGGCCTCGGACAACGCCCTGTCCACGGTTTCCCAACCACCGGTGGCGGTGTACTCCCGGCTCAGATTCCGGGCTAGCTGTACCGCCTCGTCGGAGCCGATCCGGTCTACGAATACACCAAGACGGGACTGGGTCGCGTAGTAACCCACGCCAACGCTGGTCAAGACCGTGAGAACGACGACAAGGACGGTCGAACCCATGATCCGCCAGCGCAAGGACATCATTCGTCCACCGCCACGAACCTGTAACCGCCGCCATAGACCGTATGTATGGGTTGGCTGCCCTCCCGGTGGATCTGTTTGCGCAAACGGGCGACCTGGTTGTCGATGGCACGGTCGTACCCGTCAAAATCGTCGTTGAAGGCCAGAGAGATCAGCTGGTGGCGAGTGAGCAACTGATTGGGGTGCCGCATGAAGGTCGACAACAGGGCCATCTGCGCTTGGCTTAGTGTCACAGGTTCGTCGTCGACCAGCACCACCCCGGTGGTTTCATTCAGCGTGATGTTGCCCCGTGTCAGGACGTTCTGAACCTTGCCTTTGACGCGACGCAGCACCGCTTCGGCCCGGGCAATGACTTCGTCTGGATCGAAGGGTTTGATGATGTAATCATCCGCTCCGCTATCCAGACCGACGATCCGTTCGACCGGGGCTTCCTTGGCCGTGAGCATGATGATGGGAACGTCCGTCTCCCGACGCAGAATTCTGCACAGCTCCACGCCGTCGAGACCGGGCAGCATCAGGTCGAGGATGATCAGGTCCGGGGTCAGTTGACGGGCCATGGACAAACCCACTTTGCCGTCGTTGGCGATCTCCGCAGCAAATCCGGCGCGTTCGAAATACACCTTGACCCAGTTCGCGATTCTGAGATCGTCTTCGACTATCAATACCAATCTGCACATTGCCAGTCCTCCAGGCTTGGCCCGTGACGTCGTCGGCCAGGCCAGACCGGGTGCCTGTTGCCGTACAAAGCTTGCACTCGCGATTGACGTGAGGGAACGACGGTGTTGGTCTTGCATCCCCGACAGCCTGGGAGTATTCCCAAACGAAACCGGGAACAGAAAAGGGATACCGGTTGCTGGCGTCATTGTGTACCGAGTCGAGACAGCGGGTGAAAAGGGAACACGGTGCCTCTGAAAGGCACCGTGTTCCTTCGGCTGTTTTCCTTCGGCGAGACTGCCCGCACTTGACATCAAGCTTGGCCATCCGCCTCCAGCCGGTTCCGGTTTACGTCAGCCACCTCCTTGTCCTTCGCCGCCGGAACCATGCTCGCCGCCGCCTTCGCCGCTGCCGCCGTGTTCGCCGCTGCCTTCACCGGCCGACTGGCTGCTGCCCTCGGCTCCGCTGCCGACCTCGGCATGGGCAATCCATCCGGTGAACGGGGCCGTCGTCGAGGGCAGGTCGACCTGAGCCATTTGACCGGGAGCCAGGTCCATCGGAGTCGTCGGACCCAACTCCGTTCCGTTCGACAGGTGCACTTCAATGCGGACCCGTGTCAGGACGTTGTTGGTGGTGTTCTCCACAGTGCCCGTAAAGGAATTGCTGGTGGCGTCGTAGTTCAGGATGAGCCGGGCGCCACTGCGAACCATGTCGAAAGTCTGATCGGGAGTCAGCTGAGCGGCACTGGCTTCCTCGCCGCCACTTTCACTGCCGCCACTTTCAGGCCCTTCGCCACCACTGCCTTCGGCTCCCTCTCCACCGGTGTGCGGCACAGGTCCGGGACCGGCGCAGTCAAACACTTCCAGGTGGATGACGTATCCGTCGAAGGAGACGCCGGCGAGGCTCGGTTCACTGGAGACCGAAACGCTGGATGTCGCCGTTTGGCCGGGGTTGAGATGTCCCAACACGTCGGGGCCAAGCTCTCCCACCGTCTGCGTTCCAGATTTCAGATGAGGTTCGGCCTGCACATAGCAGAGCTGGTTTGCCGTGGTGTTTTGCACTACCGACACGACCGACTGGGTCGCCGCGTCGTAGCTGGCATCAACAGCCAGTCCGCCGAGGTTGCCTTGCCAGGTCTGATCCAGAGGGATCGTCGGGCTTGACATGGCGGCTTCATTGATTTCAGTGCCGCCACCCGTCTCGGCGCCTTCACCGCCACTGCCTTCAGTGCCTTCACCTCCGGCTCCACCGTGTTCGCCGGCACCTTCACCGCCCGACTGGCCTTCCGCACCGCTGCCAACCTCGGCATGGGCTACCCATGACGTGAATGAGGCTGCCGTGGAGGGCAGGTCGACCGGCACCGTTTCACCTGGAGCCAGATCGATCGGAGTCGTTGGGCCCAACTCGGTGCCGTTCGACAGGTGCACTTCAATGCGGACCTGTGTCAGGGTGTTGTTGGTAGTGTTCGTCACAGTGCCTTTGAAGTGGTTGGTTGCGGCGTCGTAGTTCAGGATCAGATGGGCCCCGCTGCGAACCATGTCGAAGGTTTCGTCCGGTGCCAGCTGGGCCGCGGCAGCTTCTTCGCTGCCTGCACTGCTGCCTTCAGAGCCTTCGCCACCGGACTCGCCGCCTTCGGAGCCTTCACCGCCACCGTGTTCGCCTCCGGATTCACCCTGGCTCGATTCAGTGCCTGAATCTTGCGCCGGTGGGGTTTGTCCGGATCTACCCCTGCAACCCGCCAGTATCCCAGCACCCAAGAGGGCCGTGAGGACGAACGCCAGCAGGAGTACTCGTGTCATCTGCGTCTTTTGCTTGGTAACCATGTTCATTCTCCTTGCATGAAGAACCTTTGATGCTGATCATGGTAGGAGTGAAATGTCTCGGAAATGTGTCAACAGGAAAAGCAATTTGGAATGGGACTTATATACGATGGTTGACACCACGCATATCCGGTTCACGGGTCGCGGGAGTCCCTGTGGTCGGCCTTGCGGTCGACCAGGGAGGGAGCGCTCCTCGCCGTGCAGCAGCCCCAGTCCCGCGGGCCGAAACGGGTGCGGGCGGAAGTCCCGCCCGCACCAGGATGTTGAGCGCCGCATTGTGGTCGGCGTTCGCCCGGAACCCGCAGGCTCCGCACGCGAACACCGCCTGCGACGGTCGGTTTGACTTGGCGGTGTGCCCGCAACGGCTGCAGGCTTGCGAAGTATAGGCAGGGTCCACGAACACCACCCGGCCGGCCTTGTACGCCAGCTTGCGCTCCAGCTGTCCCCAACCCGATGCCAGGATGGCACGGTTGAGCCCTGCCTTCTGCTTCACGTTCCGGCCGGGATCCTCGACCGTGCCCTTCGCACTCTTGGTTATGGCCTTGGTGTTCAGGTCCTCGAGGACGACGGTGTGGGCCGTGTCTGCGATCTTGCGACTGATTTGGTGAGTGGCGTTGTCCCTGCGCCAAGCCTTCCTGCGCTGGAGTTTGCGCAGTTTCCCGCCGGTCCCGCGGCGGCGATTGGAGCCCTTCTGCTGCCGGGCCATCCTGCGCTGGTACCGCTTGATCTTGGCGTCTTCAACGGAAGAGTCGGGAATTTCGTGTACGGCTCCGGTGCTGTCCGTGGCCTGCCCCACGTTGCGGTCGACACCGACCGCTCCGGACTCCGCGGATGGGCATATGTCCGGATGGTCGACCGGCACCTCGAACACGATGTAGGCGTACCACTTCGGCTGCTTGCCCTCCGACTCCTGCCGTACGCGCACGGTCAGCGGCTGGCCGTCGGCATACCGGTGGATGGGACCGAGACGCGTCCAGCCCATCTTCGGGATGTACAGCCTCCCGTCCTCGATGCGCACGCGGGACGGGATGGTGAAGGCGGGCTGTGTGTAGTGCTTGGCCTTGTACTGCGGACGTCCGTGGTCCGGACGGGCCGGGTCGAAGAACGCGGCGTAGGCATCGCCCATGTACTTGCAGGCGTACCGGACGATTGCGTAGCTGTAGTCCTGCAGCCACGCGTGGCCGGGTGCGTTCCGCAACTGCGTGAACCGCTGGCCCAGCGTAAAGAAGGTCGGACTGCCGGGACCCTCCCCCGGCTTGCCGAACGCCTTCCACATGCGGTAGTCCGTCTCGTGCCCGGCCAGCACG
>MPMO01000043.1 GCA_002238555.1 Caldilineaceae bacterium bin34 | reverse complement strand
CGAGGCCGAGCAAGGCGCCTTCGTACCGGAAGTGCAGGACCGCTGCGAGACCGTCGAGCGCAACGGCGGCCGCCGCGAGCGGCGCACCCGTACGGTCCCGGGCGGGCCCCGCCCCTGCGGGGGGGGGGGGGGGCCCCAGGGCCGGCCCCGGCTTCGGGGAGTGGGTGGCGGACCCCGAGGCCTGGCCCGGCCTGCGCAGCCTGATCCGCGTGCAGGCGGAACGCACCGGTCCCCGCGGGCGCCGGCAGCGCTCCGTGCGCTACTACATCGCGAGCCGACCGGTGGACGCACAGGCCCTGCTGGACCTCGTCCGCGGCCACTGGGGGGTGGAAAACGGCCTGCACCGCACCCTGGACGTGCAGTTCCGCGAGGACGACTGCCGCATGCGCACGGGGCACGCCCCCGCCGTGATGGGCATCCTGCGCCGGGCCGCACTGAACATGCTGCGCACGCTTCAGCAGCATTCCGGCAAGGATGTGTCCATCGGGCTGTTGCGCGACCGCATCGGACGCCAACCCTGGATTCTGGCCGCTGCCCTGCCCTAAATCCGACTTTGCGTTTGCCCTGGTTGGCTTCCCGGTGTGCCGTCGCAAAAAACAGGGCGTCGGGATACCATCGGTTTTGTCTCTCGTCAAACCACCGCTTGGTGGAATCGGGAAGGCCGTCTTCCTCAAATTCGGCGGACCACAGCAAGGGACAGGGAACAGCCTGGGCCACAGGGGCAGTGGGGGTGGGTTCCAGTGTCGGCGGGACGCGGGGGAGCGGCCACCGCCGGGAGGACCGTCCGATGGTGCTCCTCCAAGTCCGTGTGCGGAGCATGGATCCACGGGAATTCCGTGCCTCCGTCGGATCCGAGACCTGCACCCAATACCCCGCGGCGTTCAGACCCTGGGGCAGCAACTGATCGCCCTGCCGCACCTGCATGCGGATTGGAAAGTCGATACCCGGACCTGTCCGCACGTTAACGACGGTTCCGGTGACGGTGAGCGCCACGAAGACAGGCGTTGGAGTGGCTGGAGCGGAATCCGACAGGGGAGTCGGAATTGCTGTGACAGGCAGGCCGGCCAGTCTCTCGGCGACCAGCTCGGTATGGTCTGCATGTATCCAGAGCGTCTGCCCTTCATGGACCACTTGAATCCAATCCCCACCGGAGTTGCGCCCCTGAACCTTGAGAAGGGTTTCCTGCAACACCCGAGATGCGATGGAATGCCGCGGACCGGGACCAGATCAGTACAGGCTGCCGCCAGGGTTGCCCAGCAGACACAAGGCAACCAATGCCCGCAGTTTTGAACGGCAGGGTGGCCACATGGTGGTGTGGTCATCCGGAGCCCAAAGTACGGTCCCGAACACGTTGTTTCATGCCATCTCCCGGCAATTGACAACGCAACGCTCCCCCCTTGACCTCCAAACCCCAAAACCGAATCGCGGCTGACCAGCCTCCTGTTCGCCCAGGGACAGGTTGTGAACACACTCGACGAGGAACAGGACCCCGATGCCCTTTGATGACGGGCGGAAACGGCTGTTGGCACTCGGACCGTGCCGGCTTGCAACAACCGAGCTGCCAAATTCCTCCGTGGGCCAATCGTCCCGCGTCGGCTCCGCCCTACAGCAACTCCCGCCAAGAGGGGCTCGTGTACCAGCCCACCGCGGCCTTCAGCTTGGCGGCACTGATGAACGACTGGTGGTTGTCCAGCCGGCCGGTGACGGGCAGCAGGTCGGGGCGGAAGGCTTCGACCAATTCCCTGGACGCTTCCAGGGCCGTGGTGTCGTCCGCGTTCAGGAAATAGACGTCGTGCGGAGGCAGATCCTGGCTGGCTTCCATCAACTGGCAATGCGCGGTGGCCACGTCCTCGCTCGCCACGTAGCACCAGAGATAGTCCTGCCAGCTGTTGACCGGCTTGACGGTACGTGCCAGCTCCGCCCGCCGTTCCGGCGGGAAGATCCCGCAGATGCGGGTCACGTACGTGCGGACGCCGAAGGCCCGAGTGTAGGACGCCAGCATTTCCTCGCCGGCCAGCTTCGAATAGCTGTAGGTGTCCTCAACGTAGGTGGGATGTGATTCGTCGATGGGTAGGTTCTGGATCGGGAAGGGGGAGTCGCTGATGCGAAATCCGTGGCCCAGGGCACAGTTGCTGCCGGCCATGACCACCGTGCCCACCTTGGCTTCGACCACGGCCTGCATCAGGTAGTAGGTGCCCAGCATGTTGGTCTTGAACGTGGCATCGAAGGACTGCGAACTCTGCTTGCGCAGGGCCGGATGATCGGTCGGGTTGGGACGTGCGCCCAGGTGCTGCACGGCCTCCACATCCCGCACGGCCTTGAGGCAGTCGTCGTAGTTCCCCAAATCGCCCTGAATCCACTCCAGATCACCATGGTCGGCGGGCCTGGAACGGGAGAAGAGCACCGGTTCGTGGCCGCGCCTCAGCAGTTCATGGAAAACAAAATCCCCTAGGCGTCCCGACGCGCCGGTTACCAGCACCTTCATGCAGCTGTTCCTTTTGGATGGGTTGGACAGGAGATCCGGCCCGGGCAACACGAAACCTCCGTGTCAAGGCAATGCCTTGGCCCCCTAGGCCGACCTGCCTGACGAGGGGTGGGGGATCGGGATCCGGACAGGGAATGCCGGGACGGACACACGAGCCAGACTCTGCCGGATTATAGACCTGCCGGCGGTTCACGCCGTCGACATTTGTCCGGAAACCCGCGGTGCCAAACCCACGGATCGGGCAGCGGACCTCGTGCGTCAGCACAGGGCGTCCACCAGCGCCCGCGCCAGGCTCTTGCGGTTTGTGCTTTCGGTTGCGTAGTCCACCGGCTGGGCCGATGGGCCGACACAGGCGGGACAACCGGTCACACAGTCGCAACGCTGAATCAGTTGGGCCGCCTTGCCCAACAAATGATCATGGAGACCGAAGAGGGTTTCACCATAGCCGAGGCCGCCCTCAAACCGCTCATGGATTGAAGAGCGTGACCAGGTGGGGCTGAAAGCAGGTGGGGCCTGCACGGGCTTCAGCTTGGTGCCACCCTCCTTGGCCAGGACATCGTGCCCCAGCTCCAGCGAGGAGTATGCGGCCACCTCTCAGGGGACCGTTTGGACTGTGGAATGTGTTTGTGTCAGCAAGTCCCATTGCCGTATACTGTGAATCACAGTTCCTGTGAGGATCGCCAATGAAGAACATCACGGTATCGGTTGACGAAAAAACCCACAGAATGGCTCGCATTCGCGCCGCGGAACTCGACACGTCGGTTTCGGCTCTGGTGCGACAATACCTGCGCGATCTCGTCAGTGGCGGCATGGCTGTCCCCACCAACGGCGCGACAGAGGCGGCAACAGGGGTCGAAACCTCCGAGGCTCGCCGGCATCGGGGGGGAACTGCAAACGGTGGCGCTCGAACGACGAGCCTCCCGGAACGGATGACCCGCCAAGAGGATCGGCAGCTTCGGATTCGCATGTACGAAGTCCTGGACGAGATTTGGGCAGCCCATCCCGGGTTCCGGGCGGAGGACAATCTCAGTCGCGACGACATCTACGACCGTGGCAGGGCAAGAGCCGAAACCGCAGGGCTCCCGGCAAACCCCTCGGACGATGAAGGGTGCATCTAGCCGTGGCACGGTTTGTTGACACCAACATCCTCCTCTACGCGACCAGCCGGGCTCCTGAAGAGGCGCGCAAGCGCGCCGTTGCCCTGGATCTGCTGGCGGCTGACGACCTGGCCCTCTCAGTACAGGTGTTCCAAGAATTTTACTATCGTGCGACACGCCCCAAGTTTGGACAATCGCTGAGACCCGATTACGCCCTCAATTTTCTTGAGACATTGACAAGATTCCCTGTGCAGGACATGACGGTGGACATCTTTGAGGCCGCCGTGGCAATCAGTCGACGTTTCCAGCTGTCATATTGGGACGGCGCAATCTTGGCGGCGGCCCGTGCCCTTGGGTGCGATGCAGTCTATTCGGAAGACTTGAGCAGCCAGCAGGACTATGGTGGTCTGCAGGTGATAAATCCCTTCCGGGACGATGCGACGACAACCAGATGAGCACCGACACCCCCCGAGCACGGCACGGAAAGTGTCAGCGGCGGCGCTCCGGCAACGTGGACATGCAAGGACGGCTCACGGGGTTGGTTCTGCCGGGTCAATAGACCTGCCGGATGCCTGTACCACCGGCGATTGCGCTGCACTCCGCGCTGCCGATCCTCGGGTCGTCTCCGGAACTGCAAACCCCGTGCATCAACACAGGGCGTTCACCAAGGCCCGCGCCAGGCTCTTGCGGTTTGTGCTTTCGGTTGCGTAGTCCACCGGCTGGGCCGAAGGGCCGACACAGGCGGGACAGCCGGTCACACAGTCGCAACGCTGAATCAGTTGGGCCGCCTTGCCCAGCAACTGATCATGGAGGCCGAAGAGGGTCTCGCCATAGCCGAGGCCGCCCTCAAACCGCTCATGGATGAAGAGTGTGGCCAGGTGGGGCTGGAAGCAGGCGGGATCCTCCACGGGCTTCAGCTTGGTGCCTCCGGCCTTGGCCAGGACATCGTGCACGGACAGGTCGCCCGGATCGCACATCAGGTGGAGGGGGGCGATGCGACTCAGGGCCACGCCCAGGGCATCCATGCCGTGCAGACCGCGCCCGGCGATGGGCTCAAGCAACTTGTGGCAGGCCGGACACAGAACCTGGAGGTTCTCCAGGCGGTTGGCCTTCAGATGGTTGTCGTTGTGGCCCGGCACATAGCCGAACTGGCGGAACCGCTTCCTGTGGTGCACGTGCAGGGGCCTGCCCGGTGAGGGAGCCTTGCCGCAGTGGCTGCAAACCCGTCCGCTGCGCTCGATGGCCTTGAGGCGTTGGCTGTCCCAGTTGGGTCCGTAGTCGTTTTCGCTGTCCCGCCACGCATCCTCGGCCTCCAGCCGCCGTTGGGTTTCCGGCCGCACCTGCATCCAGTAACCGCGGGTGTTCAGGGTGCATTCCGGACACTCCAGGGGAACCAGGTCCGTGGGATCCCAGCTGGCCACGCCCCGGTTGTCCCGGTCCATGTAGATCTTGCGATAGCCCACCACCTGGGAAGTCATCTTCAGTTCACCGTGGCCGGCCAGGGCCCCCTGCCTGGGTTCCTGTTCATCAATGCGGGTAACCGTCACATCCACATCCTGGACCGGTTCCGTGGTGTAGTTACCGGACCTTGATGCCGCGACTCTGGCCACCTTGTCGGCGTAGTCCAGTTCCTTGACCAGATAGCGGCGTCCGTCGTGCCAGTAGACGGCGCCTTCGTGCACCATCATGTCCGCGCTCTCGAAGTCCACCGTACCCAGGACCTCGGGCCGGCCCCGTCCGGACTTCAGGACAATGTCCACCGAGCCTTCCATGTTGCGCAGGCCGAACCGCAGGTCCTGCGGCTGTCCGCAGAAGGCCCAGGTGAAGTTGCGGTGAAAGGCGCGCTGGGCGCGTTCCAAATCCTGGAGGCCCGCGAAGACGGCGTGGGTCCGGTGCGGTTGTTCCTTCCGCGGTGGCCGCACCCGCAACGGACCCTCGTTGAGCACACAGGGCAGGTGCTGCCGCAACAGGGTCGGGTGGTCCGGATCCAGCCGGGCATGCTCGGGACTGCCGACCAGCAGGAACTCGGGATCGAGGATCATGTACTGGTCGAGGGGATCCGCCGACGCGACAAACACCACCAGGGCCTCCGCCTCCTCGCCCCGCCGGCCGGCGCGTCCCCACTGTTGTCGCGTGCTCGCCACCGTGCCGGCATAGCCGGAGGAGATCACGCACTGCAGCTGTCCGATGTCGATGCCCAGTTCCAGGGCGTTGGTGGTGGCCACGGTCAGGATTTCGCCGTTGCGCAATCCGGATTCAATCTCGCGCCGTTCCTTGGGCAGATAGCCCCCGCGGTAGCCGCGGATCAGCCGCGCCGCCTCGTGGCCTCGGATGCCGCTTTCGATGGCGTGCGTGCGCAACCAGCGGATGGTGTTCTCGACGCCGCGCCGCGAACGGTTGAAGATCAGCGTCTGCAGCCGCTCCCGCCGCAGTTGGCTCTCGAACCAGAGCGTGGCCTCCATGGTTTCGCGCCGCACGCCGTCCGGGTCCAGGGGCGGATTGCAGAAGATGCAGTGGCGGGCAGCGGTGGGGGCCCCGTTCTCCGACACGACCGCCACCTCCCGATCAAGCAGCCGCCGAGCCAGATCGTGCTCGTTGGCCACGGTCGCGCTGGCACAGATGTACCGGACATCCCGATTGCCGGCCAGCGCCAACAGCCGATTCAAGCGGCGCAGGACATTGGCCACGTGGCTGCCGAACAGGCCCCGGAAGTAGTGGACTTCGTCCACCGCCACAAAGGCCAGGTCGGCCAGGAAGGTGCCCCAGTCCTGCCTGTACCAGGGCAGGATGGAATAGTGGAGCATGTCCGGATTGGTGATGATCAGGCGGGCCCGGTTGCGGAGTTCACCGCGCTCCGCGACGGGCACGTCACCGTCGTAGGCGGCCACGTGATGGGGCTTGAGGGGGCTGCCCGTCGGCAGCGCGGCCGCCATGTCCTGAAACTCGACCAGTTGATCGCGGGCCAGCGCCTTCGTCGGAGCCATGTAGATAGCCCTGGCGTACGGGTCGCGGACCAGGCGGTCCAGGATCGGCAGCTGGTAGCACAGCGACTTGCCGCTGGCGGTGGGAGTGGTGACGAGCACATCCTTTCCGGACCGAACCAGTTCCAGGGCCTGGCCCTGATGGCTGTAGAGCCGCTCGCGGCCCAGTCCGTCCAGCATGCGACGGACATGGGGATGCAGCCATTCCGGCACGTCGGTCCACTGCGGAGATCCGGCCGGGAGTCGTTCCGCATGGGTGACGTGGGCCTCGTAGTAGGGATCCGACCGCATGTCGGCCAGCAGTTCGGCAACGGGGATCATGGTTTGGGGTGGCGAGCGAAACGTGGACGGTCAGGTTGGGCGACTCGGCAGGTGCCGGCAAACCCGGATGGGCTGCTTTCGCTGAATTATCCGCATTGGATGTCCGGGCGGCGCTGCGGGAACCGGCCTGCCTACAGGTGCTTCGTGTATGTCGACGGGTTGTTGAGAAAGGACCTGGTCAGCCGTACGTGCTCCAGTTCATCCCAGGCCACCTGCCGCCAGGGGGACTCGTCCAGACTGAGAATGGTGGCGTCCGGGTAGGCCATCAGGATGGGCGAGTGGGTGGAAATCACAAACTGCGCGCCCCGCTCCTCCACCATTTCCCGCAGCAGGGACAGCAACCCCAGCTGCCGCAACGGGGACAGGGGCGTTTCCGGTTCGTCCAGCAGATACAGGCCGTCGGGCACAAACCGGGCCTGGAAGAAGGCCAGGAAGCCCTCACCGTGCGACTGGGCGTCCATGTCCCCGCCGTAGCGCTCCATGATGCCGTGCAGTTCGTTGGCATACGGGGTACGCGCATACATGCGGGCCGCGGCCGAGCGCCCGGCATAGGTCCGATCCACCTCTTCCAGGTCGGCCCGGAGGGATTGCGCCATGGCCCCCATCCGCTGCACAAATCCGAAGAAGTCCTCCGCACGCAGAAAGAACCCGCGGTGGCTGCGTTGGTTCCAGGTGGCCTTGAGGCATTTTGCAAGACCGCGCACCTTGGCCAGGGAGGAATCCCGATCCAGTTCCTCACGGCCCGCGGCCGGCAACCCCGCATGGCAGGCGATGCCCTCCAACAGCGTGGACTTGCCGCAGCCGTTCTCCCCGACCAGAAAGGTCACCGGATGCTCGAACGCAAGCGGTGCCGACCAATCCGCGATCACGGGCACCGTGAAGGGCCACTCGGCCCGTTGCCGCGCGGCAGGCGGCCTAAAGGCCACTGAGCGAAGGTGAATCATCGGTCCTACGATGCCGGTACCGGACCGGGGCTCGTTCCATGTGCCCGCGGCGCGTCAATCAGGAGCCACGCTCCGGTTGTAGGGGCTCAGAGCCGGATACAGGTCGCGGTACCGCGCATGCACTTCCTTCATCGTAGCGACCGTGTCCGAGTCCGGCCGCACCGAACCCGTCTCCGTCACGACCGAGGCGGTGGCCGTGTCCACGTCGGACCAGACACCGCCGGCCACGCCGCCCAGCACGGCAGCGCCCATGGCGGCGCCCTCGCCTTCGGCAACCGTCACCAGTTCCCTGCCCAGCGTGTCCGCCAGGATTTGGCGCCAGAGGGGACTCCGGGACCCGCCGCCCGACAGGCGCACAGTCTGCAGTTCGGGCAAGCCGGCGCCGTCCATCAGATCGAACCCGTCCTTCAGGCCACAGGCCACGCCTTCCAGCACCGCC
Source organism: Caldilineaceae bacterium bin34 (assembly GCA_002238555.1). GTDB lineage: Bacteria > Chloroflexota > Anaerolineae > Caldilineales > Caldilineaceae > Bin34. The sequence goes on along the minus strand of MPMO01000043.1, from coordinate 36,222 downwards.
CGGGTCATGTGGTTCAGATCGTGCCGGACCGTCAGGCCGACAAAGGCCCCGCGGGCCAGGGGATCGGGGTGGGGCGTGCGCTCGCCGGTCAGGTACGGCAGGAAAACCAGGCCATCGCACCCCGCGGGGGCCGCGGCGGCCGCGGCCGTGAGCTCGGCGAAGTCGCGGCCGGGTGCGCAGGTGTCCCGAAACCAGCGGAGACTGCCGGCGGCACTCAGCATGACCCCCATGAAGTGCCAGCGGTCGGGAACGGAATGGCAGAAGGCGTGGAGCCGGCCCTCCTTCTCAACCCGCGGCTTGGCACTGGTGGCAAAGACCACGCCCGAGGTTCCCAGGGTGACCGCGGCCATGCCTTCCTGCACGGCCCCCACGCCCACGGCCTGGGCCGCTTGATCGCCGCCCCCGCCGGCAATGGGAATCCCGGCCGGCAGGCCCAACTCTGCGGCCACCTCCGCAGACAACCGGGCCGAGGCGGAGGTTCCTTCGCAGGCCGCGGGCATGTAGGCCTCGGGGATGTCCAGGGCGGCCAGCATGTCGCGGGACCAGGTCCTGTCCTGCAAATCCAGCAGGAGCATGCCGGAGCCGTCCGCCGCGTCCGCGGCGAACTCGCCGCTGAGCTTGAACCGCACATAGTCCTTCGGCAGCAGGATGTGCCGGGCGCGTTCCCAGATCTCCGGCTCCTCCTCCTGCACCCACAGGATTTTGGGGGCCGTGAAGCCGGTCAGAGCATCGTTGCCGGTGATCTCCAGAAGGCGTTCAAAACCCAACCGCGCCCGGATGGTGTCGCACTGGCTTCCGGTCCGCTGATCGTTCCAGAGAATGCAGGGACGCAGCACTTCCTGCCGCGCATCCAGGAGAACCAGGCCGTGCATCTGGCCGGAAAGGCCAATCGCGGCCACCTGCTCCGGCTGCACGTTCTCCTGTGCCAGAACCGCACGGACGCTGTGGCGCGTGCCCTGCCACCACAAATCCGGATCCTGTTCGCTCCACAGCGGCTGCGGAGTTTGGAAGTCGTACTCCGAGGCGGCGGAGGCCACAACGCGGCCGGCGGCATCGACGAGTATGGCCTTGGTGGCGGTGGTCGAGATGTCCAGACCCAGGACAAGGGCATCGGTCATGGCGCGCTCCTGACAGAATGGGGCTACAGCCGCAGCCGGGGATCCAGGGCGTCCCGGAGTCCGTCACCCATGAAGTTGATGCTGAGGATCGTGAGGGAGATGAACAGGCCCGGGAAGATGATCAGGGCCGGGTTGTAGGTGATGAAGTCCTTGTTCTCGAACAGCAGGCGGCCCCACGTGGGCACGTCCGGCGGAAAACCCAGACCAAGGAAGGAGAGGGCCGACTCGATGAGGATGGCGCTGGCCACGCCCAGGGTGGCCGAGACAATGATGGGCGACAGGATGTTGGGCAGCACGTGGCGCCACAGGATCGTGTGCTGCCGCACGCCGATGCTGATGGCCGCCTCGATGAATTCCTTCTCCTTGATGGAGAGCACGGTCCCGCGCACGATGCGGGCCGTCGGCATCCAGCCCAGCGCGCCGATGACGTAGACCACCAGCATGAAGATGCCCAGCTCCGGCCCCAGCAGATTGCGCATCTTGTCCCGGAACAGCATGATGATCACCATCAGCAGCGGCAGGCTGGGCAAGGCCAGCATCATGTCGGTGAAACGCATCAGCGGGTTGTCCAGCGATCGGAAGTAGCCGGACAGCAGGCCCACCAGGGTGCCCAGGACAATGGCCACGGCCATGGCCACGACCCCGACCGCCAGGGAGATGCGGCCACCCTCCATGTTGCGTGCCAGGGTGTCGCGGCCCAAGTCGTCGGTTCCCATGGGGAATTCCAACGAAGGCCGTTCGTCGGCGCGCAGGATGTCGATGTACTCCGCATCCTCCGGATAGATGATCGGCCCAACCAGGATGCCCAGGATCAGCAGCACTTGTATCGCCAGTCCGGTGACGGCCAGCTTGTGGCGGATGAACCGGCGGTAGACATCGCTCCAGAGTGTACGCGGGGCGCGCCGGTTCAGCACCTCCGCGGCCGGCGCGGCGGCGGCGGTCATGCGGAGTTCCGGGACTGCGGGTCAGGCATAGCGGATTCTGGGGTCGAGCACGCCGTAGATGATGTCCGCAACCAGGTTGAAGAACACGATCAGGACGGCGAAGATGAACGTAACCGTCTGGATCATGGGGATGTCGTTGACCTGGATCGAGCTGATCAGCAGCGCCCCCAGGCCGTTCACGCGGAAGATCTGCTCGGTGATGATGGCGCCGCTGAAGATGGTGGGCACGCCCAGGGCCACCAGGGTGATGACCGGAATCAGGGAATTGCGCAGGATGTGGCGAACCACGACGTAGCGTTCCCGGAAGCCCTTGGCCTTGACGGTGCGCACGTAGTCCTGGGTCATGTTGTCCAGCATGGACGACCGCGTGAAGCGCACCAGGGCGGCCGTCTGGAAGAAGGCCAGGACCGTCACCGGCATGGCCATCTGCCGCAGCTGCGCCACCAGGGAGCGCCAGTCCCGAACCTCCAGGTTGGTGTCGTAGATGGACGGCAGCCAGTTCAGGTTCACGCTGAAGACGATGATCAGGAGCAGGCCGGTGAAGAAGGTCGGCACGGAATAGCCGATCAGCGAGAAGAGCGTGCCCAGCTGATCGAACACGGAGTACTGGCGGACGGCCGAAATCACGCCCACCGGCACGGCGAGCAGGACGGATATCAGATAGGCGAGCCCGACGACCCACAGGGTCTGGGGCACCCGTTGTGCAATCAGGTCGAAGACCGGGGTACCGCGGCTGCCCCAGGAGGTGATGCGCAAACGAGACTCGGAATTACCGATCTCGATGCCGAGCGCGCCCTCCAGCAGACCAATCGGCTCGTTCCAGAAGAACTGCCGCAGCCAGAGCAGGTACTTGATGTGCATGGGCTTGTCGAGGCCCATGGCTTCCCGGATCATCTGGCGCACTTCCGGCCGGATCGTCTCCGGCAGGGCCCCGGTCGGATCGCCAGGCGCCAGGTCCAGCACGGCGAAGATCACCAGGCTGATGGCCAGCAGGGTCGGAATGGCGGTCAGCAGCCGACGGGCCAGGTACCTGCTCACGTGCCCACCACCCCCGATTCAACCGTGTTCCGTGCCGGCCGCGGAGCGTTACTTGGTTTGCAATTGCCGGCCGCGGCGGGCCACAGACAACCGTACGGCGTCTGCGGCCCGCGGTTCGGCAACGGCCGAACAATCAAGTCGACGTTGGACGCTATTCCTCCCTGGTCCAATCACCGACGTTCCACAGCTCCGTGTCCCAGCCGTTGATCAACACGCCCTGCAGGGAATTCGTCCGGGCGGCCACCCGGCCCCGGTAGACCAGCGGAATCTGCATGCCGGCCTGGACGTTCATGTCGTTCAGGGTCTTGACCAGCCGCTCGCGTTCGGGCCCCACAGGTGTCTCGACCAGCATCTGGAAGAGTTCGTCGTACTCGGGATCGCAGCCGCGGAAGATGTTGCCGCCGGCCCACGAGTTGGCCCGTTCCGGAATGTACTGGCACTGCCACTGGGACAGGTGAATCTGCGGGTCGATGGAGGGGCCCGTGGTGTACATCTGGATGTCCGTGTAGAACTTCTGGTACGTGTCGGGGCTGTTCGGGTCGCCGCCGAAGAAGACGGAGGCGTCGTGGTTCAGCAGCTCGGTGTCAATGCCGATTTCCGCCCACCACTGCTTGATCACGGCCTGGGTCTTCTGCCGCACGCTGTTGGTCGAGGTCTGGTAGCGCACCGACAGCGGCATGCCGTTGTACTCCCGGACGCCGTCGCCGTCGGTGTCCACGATGCCCGCCTCGTCAAGGAGTGCGTTGGCACCTTCGATGTCCTGCACCAGGCAGCCGTCATTGGCCGTCGACACGTAGTGTTTCGGACCGGGAATGACGTTGCAGACGGGCCGGCCGGCGAAGCCGTAGAGGTTCTCGGCAATCACTGAGCGGTCAATGGCCATGGACATGGCCTGGGCCACCGGGGTGCCGACCAGGAACGGATGCGGGTTGGCGCCGTCCAGGTACTCCGCGCGATCGTCGCCCAGCGCCTCGTCCGGATTGGTCTGGTTCACCAGCAGCCGCTCGACCAGACTGTCGAAGGCCACGATGATCTCGCCGCCGCCCTTGGCCTCCATCTCCGCCAGGATCTGGGGTTCGACCTGCAGGTTCCAGGCGTAGTCGGCCTCGCCGGTTTCCAGCACGGCCCGGGCCGCCGAGGCCGCGTCACCGCCGCCCTTGAAGACGACAGTGTCAAAGTAGGCCGGCTCCCCGCGGTAATGGGGGTTGCGCTCGTAGGTGGCCACGTCGTTGACCTTGAAGTCGGTCAGGCGATAGGCCCCGGTGCCCAGCGGGGACAGGTTCTGCTCGCTGCAGGTCTGGGCCGCTGCGCCCACGCACTCGCCGAACTGCGTCCGCGAGATGATCGGCGACTGCGCCGTCACGAAGGCCGTATAGGGATACGGAGTGAACTTGTCGAAGGTGACCACGACCGTGGTGTCGTCCGGAGCTTCCACGCTCACGACTCCGTCAAAGGTGTCAATGGTGGTGCAGCCGGTCTCCGGATGGGTGCAGTACTCCCAGGTAAACACCGCGTCGTCGGCCGTCATGGGTGTGCCGTCCGACCACAGCAGTCCTTCCTGCAGCGTCCACGTGATGGTGAGGCCATCCTCGGATACCCCGCCGTTCTCAAGCGTGGGCATTTCGGCAGCGAGGCGCGGCATCAGCACGCCGTCGGGATCGACGCTGGCCAGGGGCTCGAGCGTGATGGCGCCGGCATCCTGATCCTTGGTGCCGCCTGACAGAAACGGACCGGGGAGGGAGGCGGCCTGCCAGTAGAGGATTGTGAGTTCCTTGACTTCGGGCTCGGCCGGAGCTGCGGTGTCGGTCGGAACCGGGGTCCCGCAGGCGGCCAACAGGACGGCCATGGCCGCCAGCAACAAGGCGACCACAGGCACCCTCAGGGTGGATCGCGTGAGTTTCTTCATGTCGGACATTGCATGTTCCTTGCTGTCGTGAATCAGATGCCTACAACTTCCAAGCAGCACACCTCGCCGCAGCCCCTTCGCCGATCAATCGGGAACGCCCATGGGGGAAGTCCGCAACCAACCGGTTCCGATTTCACACGGGACCTGTGCCAAGCGGGTCGCCGCATTCCGTGGCGGAGGTGCCGAACATCCGGGGAGAGCACCGATTATAGAGCAGGTCCGATCCCGGCGGCGCCATCCCGCCGGTTGTCCGGTCGGGTCCAGGCCTTCAACATGGCACAATACGGGGCAATCCCCCGTGGCCGGGCCGCACCCGGCGCGAACCTTGTAAATCACATGACCCGTTGAGGAGTCTGTCCAATGTCCACGCGCGCGTTGTCCCGTCGCAATTTCCTGGCCCTGTCCGGAACGGCTGCGGCCTCCCTGGTCGTTGCCGCCTGTGTCGCGCCCGAGGCCGCGCCGGCGGCCGGCGAGGGCGAGCCCATGATGGCGACCGTCGAACTGAACCACTGGGGCTTCTCCGGCCCGGTCTGGGAAACGATTTGGGACGCCGTTCCCGACACCTACCCCAACCTGACCGTGAATCCGACCGAAATCGGCGACATCGTCTTCGGCGATCAGAAGTTCACCACGGCGGTCGCGGCCGGCACCGGTCCGGACACCGCCATGCAGAACCGCCACACGTTCCTGCAGTTCGCCGCCAAGGGCCTCTACCAGGACGTAACCGACCGGTTCGACGCCTCCGATCTGAACCGGGACGACTACACGCCGGTGCAGTTCAACGAGACCGTGTGGGAAGGCAAGATGTACGGCCTGCCCTGGGGCACGGACGTCCGCTATCTCTACTGGAACAAGGATCACTTCGCCGAAGTGGGCCTGGATCCGGAACAGCCGCCGACCACCTGGGCGGAACTCGAGGAGTACACGGACAAGCTCAACATCCGCGACGGCGACGATGTGGTGCGCTACGGCTTCGTGCCCTACCTCTACGGCAACTCCTGGATGTGGCTGTACGGCTTCCTGGCCGGCGCCCCGTCCCTCAGCGACGACAAGCGCACCATTCTCTGCGACGATCAGCTCTGGATCGACACCCTGCAGTGGATGGTGAGCTTCTACGACAACTACGTGGGCGACTTCGAATTGGCCAATTCCTTCCAGCAAGGCATCCAGTCGGCCGGCTTGGGCCTGCCGTTTGTGGCCGGCAAGACCTCCATGTCGGCCACGGGCGACTGGCACGTCCGCGACCTGCTGCGGTCGCCCGGCGTGGACTACGGAACGGCGCCGATGCCGATTCCCCCCGGCGGCATGAAAAGCACCTGGTCCTGCGGCTTCTCCATCGTCATGGCCCCCGGCTCCGAGCATCCCGACGAGGCCTTCCAACTCATGCGCTGGTTCACGGGCACCCCCGGCTGGGAGGCGCTGGCCGCGGCCGACGTGGCCGAAACCAAGCGCACCTGGGAGCGGGAGCAGCTGGAAGGCGACCCGCAGTTCTGGCCGCGCCTGGCCTGCTACCTGCCGGCCCTGGAGGCCATGGAACAAAAGTACCTGCCCGAGCTGGGCGAGGTTGAGCAATCCACCTGGGCCCTGTCCCTGGATGCCCTGCGCAACTGGACCCACGGCTGCGGCAGCGTGATGGGCGTGGCCGCCCTCCAGTACTGGGTGGAGATGGACAACGCGGCCCGCAACGCTCTCTCCAAGCAGATGACGCCGGAAGAGGCTATGCTCAACTGCAAGACCCTGGTGCAGGAAGCCACCGACCAGGCCTGGGAAGCCATCGACAACGCGTAACACCTGACGAATCCGGTGCCGGGGGCAGCGCTCGCCCGCCCCCGGCCGGGTCCAGCCGGCCGCAAGGAGCCGGCACATTCGCAGGAGCCCCGTCCGTGGCCGCCACCACTCCCGCCCTGTCCGCCGCGGAAACCCGCGGCTTCTGGAAGTCCCTGAGAGGGCGGGAAGCTCTTTCGTTCTACCTCTTCATCGCACCCTGGACGCTGGGGCTCCTGGCCTTCATCCTGGGGCCGATCGTGGCCTCGCTCGTGCTGGGCTTCACCCGGTACGACGTCATCCTGCCCGCCGCCCCCCGCCGTCGGCTCCCCCCCCGGTACCACGTCATCCTGCCCGCCAAGTGGATCGGGCTGGAGAACTTCCAGGATCTGTTCGCCGATCCCCTCTTCCGCATCTCCCTGGGGAACACGGTCTACATCGTGCTGACGGCCGTGCCGCTGGGCATGGTGATCTCCTTCCTGATTGCGCTGCTGCTCAACCAGAAGGTCCGGGGCATGGCGGCCTACCGGACCGGCTACTTCATCCCCTCGATCGTGCCCGCTGTGGCCTCCGCCGCCCTCTGGCTCTACCTGCTGCAGCCGCAGTGGGGCCTGGTCAACGGCTTCCTCGACCTGTTCGGCATCAAGGGACCCACCTGGCTGGCCTCCACCACCTGGTCCAAGCCGTCCATCATCATGCTCATGGTCTGGGCCTCGGGCGGCACGATGATCATCTATCTGGCCGGCTTGCAGGACATTCCGGAAACCCTCTACGAGGCGGCCTCCATCGACGGGGCCTCCTGGCTGCGCCAGCTGGTGCACGTGACCATCCCGCTGATGACGCCGACCATCTTCTTCACGCTGGTGATGGGCATCATTGGCACGTTCCAGGTCTTCTCCGTGGTCTTCGTCCTGACCGACGGCATGGGCGGGCCGCTCAACTCCACGCTCGTCTACCTGATCTATGTCTACCGCAACGCCTTTGTCTTCTTCCGGATGGGCTACGCCTCGGCACTGTCCCTGATCCTGTTCCTGCTCATCCTGGTCCTGACCCTCGCCAACGTGCGCTTCGCGGGCAGCTGGGTCTATTCCGAAGTGGAAATGGAGTAGCCAAGGTCCATGGCCACCGAAACCCAGGTCCAGCCAGCCCCCGCCGTCGCCGGGGTCCAGCCGCGGTCGCTGCGCGGGCGGTCCGGCCTGATGGCCGCCTTCCGACACCTGATCCTGCTGCCGGGGGTGGTCTTCTTCGTAATCCCGCTGGTCTTCATGGTGTCCACGTCGCTCAAGGCCCTGCGGCAGATCGCGCTGTTCCCGCCCGAGTTGATTCCGAATCCGGTCATCTGGTTGAACTACCCCGAAGTCTTCCACTATGCGCCGATGCACCTCTACTTCGTCAACACCCTCTTTCTGGTGGTGCCGGCGATCTTCGGTGCAATCTTCACCTCCTCGCTGGCGGCCTACGCCTTTGCCCGGCTGCGGGCTCCCGGCAAGAAGCTCATCTTCTATATCCTGCTGTCCACGATGATGGTGCCGGCCTTCGTCACGATGATCCCGACCTACATCCTCTTTGCCAAGCTGCGCTGGGTGGGGGGATTCAAGCCGCTCGTGATCCCCTACCTGATGGGCAGCGCCTTCTACGTCTTCCTCCTGCGCCAGTTCTTCCTGACCATTCCCCGCGAACTGGAGGACGCGGCGTTCATCGACGGCTCCAGCCGCCTGCGCACCTTCACCGGCATCATCATGCCCCTGGCCAAGCCGGTCCTGGCCACGGTGACCATCTTCGCCTTCATGGCCAGCTGGAACGAGTACATGGGCCCGTTGATCTACCTCAGCAACAAGAAGCAGTACGTGCTGTCGCTGGGGCTGCAGGTCTTCACGCAGGTCAACCGTCAGGAATGGGGTCTGTTGATGGCCGCCTCCTCGATGATGGTGGCACCCGTGATCCTGCTGTTCTTCTTCGCCCAGAAACACTTCGTAACCGGCATCACGATGAGCGGCCTCAAGGGCTGACACGATCCCGGCCGCCGCAACCCACCGCCTCGCACCACGGATTCCAGGCAACCATGAGCCACCGCCACGCAACCTACAAGGCCGACGGCTTCCAGTTGGAGCCCGGACCGATCCTGTCGGCGGACATCGTCTCCGCGGCGGTGCAGGGCATGGACCGGATCCGAGAGGGCCACTACGACACCGGCCAGGCGCCGGAAGAGTCCCAATGGAAGCCCGGCGACGATCCCAACGCCCTGTGCAAGATCGAGATGCCGCAGATGGCATCGCAGGGCATCCGGGCATTGGTGTCCGATTGCGGCCTGGGTGCCCATGTGGCCGAAGTCACGGGCTCGCAAGCGGTTCAGGTGTGGTGGACACAGTTGCTCTACAAGCCGTCGGCAACCACCACCTCCGCCCCGGTCATCGGCTGGCACCAGGATCGATACTTCTGGCGCATTTGGTCCAATGAATCCAACCTCTTCACGGCCTGGGTGGCCCTCTCCGACGTGGACGAGGCTTCCGGCCCGATGCAGTTCGTGCGCGGTTCCCACCACTGGGGCTTTACCGGCGAAGGCACGTTCCAGGCCACGGACTTCGAAGCGACCCGGGACATGATCACGGTGCCGGAAGGCCAACGATGGGAGGAGGTCTCGGCCCTGCTGCCGCCCGGCGGCGTCAGCACCCATCACCACCTGGTGTTTCACGGTTCGGGGCCCAACCAATCCGGTCGCCCGCGCCGCAGCCTGGCCATTCACATGCGCAGCGAAGGCTCCCGGCCCGCTGACGGCGGCCGCGAGGGGCTGGTCCGACACATCGACAATCTGGACATCTGCCCTGTCATCCATGGCGATCCGGGGCTGTTCAGAGACTGACTCCTGTGCAGGGCATCGGTCGTTACGATCGCCAAAACCACCTTTCCGGATTGGAATCCATAGAACCGATCACACCGCTGGATCCGTTCGTACCCACCCGTTTGGACAAACTGCGTGCGATGCAGGATGGGTGACTGGACGATGTCAGCAAAGCACCGAGCATGGTCGGCCTGGACTGGCTAGCGAGCAGCTTCGAACATCAGTTTCCCAACAGTCTGCCACTGCCCTACACCTTTCCCACGCCGGAAAGCGGGATTGAAATGGAATGATCTTTGGATCCGTACTCCATTATTCTGGAAATTAACTTGGATACCCTTAAAGGTTCTTAGCTTCGCTTCACCGGATGTGCCAACAGCAAGAATGAACGCGAGTTGGGTTTGAACAACAACGACGATTGGAAGTGGGTTGTCGCGGAAATCCGGAATGTTGCAGGAATCAAATCGTGAAGGCCGACACTTTGCTGCATAGAGTGATTGCTGGAGCTGGTCTAGTAGTGCAACAAACCATTGAGAGGTGGAATTGCGATTATCATTGCACGCTTCGCCATACCTCCTACCCGACACCGCGGTAGAGTTGCTCCAACGCTATGAAAGCTTCGTTGCACTACTAGGGAGAGGAAACTGATTGACTATGGTAGACATCAACCGGCGCAAAGTCGCAGGGAACGAGATTCGGTGGCTGGCGGAAGGACAAGGTGCTCATGGAAGTGAGCCCCGTACCGTCGACGAGGTCACAGCTTCATTAAAGGGGTGCTTTGCATTCGTCGAAGAAACTGCAGACGAGCCAGGGCTTCGCAGTCCACAGCTAGGAGCACTGCATGCAATTCTCGCTCATAGGTCCATGGAAACAGGGGAGCCGATAACTGTTGTGATGCCAACCGGTACCGGGAAGACCGAGGCGATGCTGGCAGCCTTCGTGCACACACCTGCACGGACTCTTGTAATAGTTCCGAGCGATGCGTTGCGCAGCCAGATTGCCTTGAAGTTTGCTACTTTAGGAATCCTTCCCACGTCAAGGGTACTACAGGGGGAGTACCTGTGTCCCGTTGTAGGCCTCCTTAAGTCGGGACTCAAGACGGCTGAGCAGTGTGATGAGTTGCTTAACAGCTGTAACGTGTTGGTGGCGACCGCTGCTGCGGTTACAGCAAGTTCCAGTGAAGCGCTCCCTCGGCTGGTAGATCGGTGCGAACGCTTGTTTGTCGATGAGGCCCACCATATCGCTGCGAGGACCTGGAGAGCAATCGCAGACAGCTTCAGCGAGCAATTCATTGTTCAGTTCACAGCGACACCATTTCGTGAGGATGGACAGCATCTCGGCAGTCGTATCTCATACGCCTACCCTCTTAGCTTAGCACAGAAACATGGATACTTCGCGCCAATCAATTACCACTCCATCATGAGTCTTGGCGACTCCGACCATACCGTTGCTGCGGCAGCACTGGACCAGTTGCGGCAAGATTTAGCGAACGGATTCGACCATATTCTGATGGCACGAGTCCGGACGATCCCTCGCGCCCAGTCTGTACTCTCTATTTACGAAGAACTTGCCCCAGATCTTTGTCCAATCCGGCTGGACAGCAAGATGTCACAACGCGACCAGCGTTTGGCACTTAAGGCTTTGGAGGATCGAACCACCCGGGCCATCGTCTGCGTGGACATGCTCGGTGAAGGCTTTGATCTCCCGTCCTTGAAAGTTGCTGCTATACACGACCCTCACAAGAGTTTGGCGGTCACACTCCAGTTCGTCGGGCGATTCGCTCGCGTCGGAGATGGCAACCTCGGTGCCGCGAGTGTCTTCCTCCCGCGCCATGTTGGTGAGGTCGATGATCGGCTTCGCCGTTTGTATGGCGAGGACTCCGATTGGAACGCCCTTATTCGTGACTTGACTCAGGCTGAGGTCGATCGGGAACGGGATCGAAGTGACTTCGAGGGGTCGTTCGGTGTCGTTCCCAACGAGATCGCGATGCGAAGCCTACAGCCAAAAATGAGCACAGTTGTCTATCAGACAGAGCAGCTTCAGTGGAATCCCGACTCCATCTACGACCTGTTTGGCGAAGAAGGACTGCTTACAAGCCAGATCGCTATTAACGAGAAGGATTTCGTCGTATGGTTCGTAACGGCAGAGCAGATACCTGTCAAATGGGGACAGTTCAGCAACTTCGCTGAAGTTGCATATCACCTCTTCGTGATTCACGCCCAACCAGACAAAGGACTGCTCTATATCAACAGTTCGAACAATCAAAGCCTCCATCAAGAAGTTGCAGAGGCGGTCGGCGGTCCAGGCGTGTCTCTCATCAGGGGCAACGTAGTGTATCGGGTAATGCACCCGATAATGAGACGGATTCCTATAAATATAGGGCTGCTGGACGCCGTCAACCGAAATCGAAGGTTCTCGATGCACGTCGGAGCCGATGTGCTTGAAGGATTCGGACCGGGGGCAGCACAGAAGTCTAAGACCAACATTTTTGCCCATGGTTATGCCAATGGCAGGCGAGTGTCCTTCGGAGCTTCTCGAAAGGGACGGATCTGGAGTCACCGGGTTGCCTTCAATCTTCTTGACTGGGTAACTTGGGCAGAGTGGGTTGGCGCTCTCCTGACCGACGAATCAATAGCAGTGGCTTCGGTTATGGAGAATTTCATCATTCCGACCGCAGCTTTAGAGAGGCCGACGCTAGTGCCGCTTGGGGTCGAGTGGCCATACGAGCTCCTAGAGAGCACCAGCGAGGCGCGTCAGGTCGAGTTTCAAGGAGAGTCGGTGCCTCTGCTGGACCTGGATCTCTCCATAGTAGAACCACGGGACGACGGCCCAATCGTGTTCGAAGTGGAATCTCCAATGTGGACTCTTGTCTACGAGATGACTTTCGGCGAGGAGGGCCCCACGATCTCGGCTAGGGGTTCTGATGCTGAGATACATTTACCAAAGGGACAGATTAGCCTCGCCGAGTTCATGACCGACAAAGGCATGACGGTGTTCTTTGAGCAAGAAGCTATTCTGAGCCCTGACGGCTATCTCACTCAACCTGATCGCACTCGTCTGCGCTTCGATCCAGCGTCCCTAGAAATTATCGATTGGACTGGCATCAACATCAGAAAGGAGTCTCAGGGACCTGACCGCGATACAGATTCGGTACAGCACCGTGTGATTCAGCAGTTGGCTGCAGAGGCAGACTGGGAGGTCATTATTGATGATGACGGCACGGGAGAGATTGCTGACATCGTGATGTTGCGAAGAGACAGGCTGTTGGAAGTCATACTCGTCCACTGCAAGTTCGCAGGTGCAGACCACCCAGGTGCGCGCCTCAGTGACCTCTATGAAGTCTGTGGCCAAGCCATGAAGTCACACAAGGCTCGAGGGGAAATCGACCTCGTGATCAAGAAGCTGCTCCGCCGGGAAGGTAATCGAACGCGGCGTGGGCATACCGGATTCGTTAGGGGTGGGGTACAGGAGCTGATGTCAATCGCAGAGAAAGCCAGATTTCTTGACGTACAAGTAACAGTTGTAATCGCACAACCAGGGCTTTCTGCTTCCCAGCTCAACATGCCACTCTCAGAATTGCTTGGCTGTACACAGCTATATCTAAACGAAACTTACAATAGCCGCTTCCGGGTACTCTGTAGTGAGTGATGAAGCATCGGACGTAATGCTGGGTACCGCTACCATTACTCCGTGGGCCAAGACGCCGTTGCAGACTTGGGTGAGCCTGACAGACTCGGCTACAATTCGAAGACGATTCTGTCTATCGTCAAATTTGGTGTAACTGTTCAGCATCTGTGTTGAAAGTCAAACCTCGCCAGCCATGGGCACGGCCGGTTCGGCCATGAACAGGAGGCAGGCATCCCGTTCTGCCCACAGGGCCAAGTTATGACCGCGGCCGTGTCCGCGCGAACGGACTCCGGCACCGGGCCGCCGGTGGCATCGAACCAGCGGTCGGCGATGTCCCGGGCCTCGAGCAGCTGCCGCTTCATACGGGCGGCCCAGCCGTCGGGCTCCTTCTCCAACTCGACGATTTCCTCCAGATTGCGCAGCCGGTGGGAGTTGCAGAGGCCGTAGCGGTTCTCCTCCGAGCCAGTAGGAGGAGAAGCGATCGAGTACGGCAGTGCCCGCGTATCCCTTCCAGACGGTGCTTCGGGCTTCCCGGGTGGTAGGCGGTGACCAGATCGTCACCGATCACGTGCATCCAGAATGTTTCGTCCGCCACCCGCAGACCGGTCTCGTCCTTGCACGCCACCGGGACGGCCAAGGCCTGCACCCGCTGGCACGCGACCCTCCGGCGGTAGAGGGCCTCAACCGTGGCCATTGACAGGACCACCCCGTACAGCTCCCGCAGCCGACCGTCCCGGACCGCTGAACCGATGCGGCTGGTGAGCACAGCCCGACATCTAGCCTCCTATTCTTTGCCTAGATTTTCATTTGTCCCTAACTACTTGGTCCGCGGGGAAGGCCGCCCGCGTGCGGGTGCGACAGCCGGAGCAGCGCACGGCATGCGCCCAGTGCTCCGTCACTGCCAAGGGCAGCGGTGCCGGCAGATCGCGCACCTGGCACCGCACCGGCCAGTGGTTGATATGGACGACATGCTCCGCCGCCACCTGCAGCCGGGTCGTCCCGCATGGCCCGGCTGGCCGCCCAGCTTGCGACCCCGCGATCGGCTGGGCCAGCCCAGCTGACGCCGCAGATCCGCCAGCTTCTCGTCCTGCGCCGCCACCCGCGTACACAGCGAGACCTACTCGCTCTCCACGGCCGCCACCATCCGGTCGTGACCGGATGGCCAGCTAGGGCGGGGTCGGCAGTCACGAGGGCCGGGTGGTCGGAGAGGAACGGGACGGACAATGCGGTCACACCCACGACCTTGTCCACCATCCACCTCTACAAGTCGTGCCTCCGGGGTTCCGTCCATTTCCAGTCCCTGTGGTCACTGATCTCAGGGCACGTTGAGCACCTTCATCACCTCGTCGCCAAGGTGATTGATGACCTTCACCGCAATGCGTCCGGTCTCCGGTTTGTCAAACGGACGAGAGGTCGCCCGTTTCAGTGTGGCCCAAGTATCCTTGTCAATCTCTGCCTTCAGCGTTGTCTGAAGTGCCTTGTAGGGGTCTTTCCCACCTAGGAAGTAGGCCTGTCGCACGAAGAAACTCTCTTCGTTGTAGTCCGTATCAACAAACCAGCATGCAATGTCCTCAGGCCCGCCGCTCCTGATTTCACCCGAACCCGGGTGATACACGTCTACACCGTTCACCCTCACTTGGACTTGGCTGTTGCCGGCATCCTGCACTTCGATGTCCGGTTCACCAAAGACAACAAACAGGTTGCCTTTGCCGGTTGACTTCAGATCACCGGCCATGTGGAGGTCAGCGTTCATGCGCGCCTTGAGGATGGGAACAGGGCCGAGCCTGTCCAGTTCGGAAGTGTGGGCGTCGTAACTGAACGCACATGACACCAAAGCCTCGAAACCTCCTTCCCTGGCCTCACGCGCGGCAGCCACGATATCCGGACGGGACACGGTTCCGAACTCCGGGCCAATGAAGATTCCCGCCCGCACCGTTCTGCCATCGCCTGATCCATCTTTCCTGTAGGCACCTTCCGCACAGATGAGATCACCGGGCCAAGGTTGAATCGAATCGAATTCGAGTTTCCCGCTCCTCTCAACCTGCTGGACACCGGCCTGATTCAGGTTATCCAAGACCACACGAGTGAAATCATGGTAGTCCTCGGATTCCGGACCTGCTGCCGGACGTTCACTCATAGACTCATCATCTCCAGCCATCACCACTCGATGGGGAGATGTGCTTTCCACGGTGAACGGACCTGCCACTCTGACCTTTTGACTGTTCTCATAGGGAGCATCGTAGAGATACTCCTGGTCTGCATGGGCGGAAATCGACGCATCGATCTCTTGCTGACGGGCCTGAATCCCACCCCACCACTGCCTGTGTATGGCTGCTACAGCTTCTGGCCAGTCACTTCCAGCATCCCGAGGAACTTCCCACTCTTCCCACTTCACACCAAGCTCGTGGTTGAGCCTGTGCCGTAGCTGTTCAAGTCTATTTTGATATCTCTCCCGAATAACACCAATCTCAGCGTTGTTTGCTATTGACTTGAGAGTGATGTGAGGAACTCGTCGATATACGAACCCCTGCCTGACATCATGATTGGTGGGAGCTTCAGGCAGAGACTGACGCGAGACTTCCGCCTCCTTCGTTCGCCCTTCCTCACTATCTGCAAGTTGATAGTATGGAAATCGGGATCCCATGACTCTGGCACGCGCTAGCGCCAAAGCAACGCGGGAGGTGTCCATGGTTATCCATCTCCGTCCCCACTGCTCTGCAACACGCGCAGTTGTGCCTGAACCGCAAGTAGGGTCTATGACTAGATCACCAGGATCAGTCGTCATGAGAATACATCGCTCAATTACTTTCGGGTTGGTCTGAACGACATACACCTTCGGGTCTGTACGGCTCTGTACTCCCCCCACATCCATCCAGACATTGTTTATCGGGAACACCGGAAAGTCATCCATGAACCGTAGGAATCTTGGAGACGTGCCTTCAACAATCACTCGGCCAGCCTCGTACAGTCGTCTCAAGCCGTCAGAAGTAGTCTTCCAGTGCAGACCATGCTTGGGTGGGTACTCTGTACCGTTAATCCACAACGATTGGTCAGTGGCCGACGCGCCTTGCGACGTCAGATCAGCTGACGTCGCAAGGCGCGTCGGCTCGAATGGGAGTCGTTGGGCAGCCTTAATGGAATCTATTTTTTTGTACTTCGTGCCACCTTCTTGGCCTCCCACCTTTTTGATCCACAGCTTTCTAAACTTCATGTTCTCCGATCGCCTGTACCAAAGCACATAATCTGTAACCTGCGACAGGTGATTGCTGGAGAACCCAGTTGTCTTATTGAAACATATCTCACCCACAAAATTTTCATCGCCAAACACTTCGTCCATTACGGCACGTACTCGATGGACGTTTTCATCACCTATTTGCAGGAATACTGACCCTGTGAGTGAAAGCAGATCTCGTGCAACAATCAGTCTATCCCTAAGATAGGTCAGATAGGAATGTATCCCGTGCATCCACGTGTCCCGAAACGCCTTGACCTGTTCAGGTTCGCGGGTAAGGTGCTTAACATTGCCGTCAGTCACGTCGCGACTAGTTGTCGACCACTGGAAGTTGGAGTTGAACTTGATGCCATATGGAGGATCGATGAAGATGCACTGAACCTTGCCGCGCAAACCCTCGCGTTCAGCCAGCGATGCCATCACTTGAAGGCTGTCGCCAAGAATCATCCGATTGGACCAGTTCTGGTCATGTTGGTAGAACTCGGTTCTGGCATTCTCACAGGGAAGGCCATTGAAGTCACCGAACAAGTCCGGTTGATCCACCTCCTCTGACCGTTTCGATTGGCGCATCAAGTCGTCAATCAGGACCTTGGGATGCACCTTCTCCTGAATGTAGAGTGGCGGGGCAGCAACCACTAGGTCGGACAGGTCCTGTTCATCCTTGCCACGCCAAACCAGCTGTGGATCAAGGTCGCGGTTGCGTCGCGTGTAGGAGGCTTGGATCGAGTTGTCGTCATGGCCGTCGATCATCGACTGGTATTCGGCTGTGGGGATGTTCCGACGTGAAGCATCCTCATGGCGGATCGTCTCCACGGTCTTGCGTCTCGTCTTTCTTGCCATCCAATCCTCACTCTCGGTTCGATTCAACGTAGGCAATGCTGAGCGCGCCGGCAAGGCGCCCCAACCTTTTGTCACGGGTCCACAACGATGTGTCTTCGCGTCGCAGGACGGATGCCAGCAGGTGGACATCCACGAACCCCAAACCCTTTCCCGACCAGTCACACACATCGATAGCTGTCAGGACATCAGTGTGCGACAGCACTGGGATCTGAGGTAGGGCCTGCCACTCCCTCATGCGTTCATGCCGATTGTTGAGATTGCCGCATGCCAGTTCACCTACGATCATGGCGTGCATTAGTACTTGGCCTTCACGGAGCCGCCTGATCAGTTCCCTCTCCGACCTACGCAGATAGTCTATCCACACCGAGGTGTCAACCAGGATCATCAATCATCAATCGACCGCACTTCTTCGCCGGGGGACAGGCCCAAGTTGAGGTTCACTGCCACCAGCAAGCGCGAGCCGCCGAGCCGCCTTGGACGTGTCCATTGGAGTGGCCGATGCCAACTGGTCCAGTACGTTCTCCATCGAATGGACATCGGTTATCTCGGTGAAGTCCCACCGGCCATACTCGGCCAAGCGGTTGATCCCAGGCACCCAGTAGTTCTCCATTGTGCTCTTCTTGACTATGGCATCCTCACCTCGATACCCCTTGATCTCGACTACCAGATTGAGAGGATCCTCCCCACCATCATCAATGAGCACGACGAAGTCGGGGAGGTAAATCCGCGGGACAGCACCCATGCGATAGGGCACCTCCAGTCCCAGATTGTGGTTCTTGACATAGGCCCGGACCTTGGGATGGGCCTCGGCCACGCGGCAGAATTCGCCTTCCCAGCTGCTGTCCAGTAGCGCATAGTTGACGTGGCACTTTCGGGGATCGGTCCGCCACCAACCGGACTTGGTCGTGGTGAAGTGCACGTCGCGCGTCGATCCGATCGGGTTGTAGGGGTCGAGCACAACCCGAACCGGATCATCCTCGCTACGGTTAGCTGTGGCAGTAACGGCCGCCGATATCCTTTGGCAAGCCAAGGCTGCCAGAGGTCGGTACATGAGTTGTGCCGGAAACGTGTCGCCTTGGCAGATCAGACAATCGTCCATCCACTGCCCGACAATCCGCCGTAGCTTGCCAAACAGATGATGTTTGGGCTCCTCGTTGGCATCGCGGAAGTGCCGTTGGAGCAGATGCAGGGAGAGATGGAACTCCAGGGTGGCAATCCGGAACTCCTTGAGATGCGCCAGATCAAGATCGATTCCCTCCCCAATGATTCCCTCGTTGCGGGTCCGGGTGGGTCCCGCCAGTTCAGGAGTCAGCACAAGGCGGGAGTCGTCGTTGAACTCCGCACGGAGCTCGTCTTCGGGTAGTTCCACCCGATAGCCCAACACGCGCGGGAAGCGGATTTCAAGATGATCACGGTCGGGCCGGACGGCCTTGACCTCAATGGATGGACGCGGTGGCAGGGGTGGTGCCGGAACAGGTTTGGCAGTGAAGTCGAAGGGAATCCCAAGTACGTCCGCATACTCGACATCAAACAAGCCTTCATCGTTGAGGTCGTAGGACTGGCGACGCAAGGATCGGCCCACCG
The DNA here is from genome assembly GCA_002238555.1 of Caldilineaceae bacterium bin34. Taxonomy (GTDB): domain Bacteria; phylum Chloroflexota; class Anaerolineae; order Caldilineales; family Caldilineaceae; genus Bin34. The sequence continues at coordinate 17,333 of MPMO01000043.1, read as the reverse complement.
CCTGTTCACACAGCAGTTGTGTGCCGAAGGCTCTGACACCGAGCACATGCGTAACCGTGCTCGCATCCCAACCTTCGGTGAGCATGGACACGGACACCACACACCGGATGGACTCGCCAAGTCGGCCTTCCTTGCCAACCGTGTTCATTGCCTCCCGCAGGAGATCCTGATCCGTGATGTTGTCAGCCTGGTGGAGGTCGCCCGTACGCGCTACGATCTCCCGGCGGAAACGGTCAATTGCGTCCGCTGCCATGGAGCGGAAGTTTTTGTCCAGCGCATCCCCGGACTCAAGCTGCGCGCTGTCTATCAACAGGGTTCGGGGACGGGCCAGACGGCGGCCTCCCTCATCGAAGTTCCGGAACAACTGTAGATGGCCGTTCACCGGACGCTTTGAGCCATCTTCACTCTCCCGTTCAAAACCGGCGATGTAGTCGTACACCAGCTTGGATGAGGCCGTGTTGTTGCAGATGACAATGAAGCACGGTGGAACGGATATCCCGGCTTCCCTCCAGAGTTCATCGGTCTTGCAGTAGTGCCCGTAGAGAGCGTCCAGCGCGGTCTGTAACTCCACGGGGAGGTTCAGGGGATCGAGATTTCGGGTAGTGCTCCGTGGGCCTTTGGGCATGCTGGACCGAATGTGTTCCCACAGATTGCGGTACATCGGCATGTCGCCAGTGGGCACGTTGTCGGCCACGGGCACGCGCGGGAGTTTCACGATGCCGCACTCGATGGCATCCATCAGGGAAAAGTCGCTGACGGTCCAGGGGAAAAGGGTGCCTTCCGCATAGCCGGAGCCGCGTAGGAAGAACGGTGTCGCGGATAGGTCTATGACCTGCGAAGCCCCCACCCGACGCTTAACGGCTTCAAGACCTGATATCCAAACCCGGGCCGCTTCGTTGTTCTTCGTGGCCTCGGTACGATCATCCCCCTTCAGGGTTCCCTCATCGCTGTCGTCCGGTTTCTCGCGATAGCAGTGATGGCCCTCGTCGTTGATGACCAGAATGTTCCGCATACCCATCAGCTCCGGCATGACTCGCTGAAGCATCTGGCCTTCGGTCTCCTTGGTCTCAAGTTCGCCGCCCCGGCCCTGAAGCAGCCGCCGTCCGCCCGCGGACAGGTCCATGCGTTCCCGCAACTGGAAGGCGTGGTAGTTGGTGATGACGATTCGCGCGCGTTCCAAGGTGCCCAACATGTCGCGCGGTACCAGTTCCCGACTGGCGTAGTAGCTGTCCGGATCGTTGGGTTGCAGCACGCGCAGACGATCCCTGATGGTCAAGCCCGGTGTGACGACCAGGAACCCACTGGTGAAACGCCTGCTTCCGGGCCTGCGCACGGCGTTGATGGTCTGCCAAGCAATCAGCATGGCCATGACGGTGGTCTTGCCGGCACCGGTAGCCAGTTTCAGGGCGAGTCGTGCAAGTCCGGGATTGGCAACTTGGCTGACGCGGTCGAGATGGGTCCCTATCTGCCGCCCAATGAGGGGTGACTTTGGGGCCTCTGTTAGCCAGATGATCGTCTCGACAGCCTCGACTTGGCAGAAAAACGGCCGGATGCTGCTGAACGCGTGACTGCGCCAGTGCTGAAGCAGCCGCCCCGTTTCCGGTGTCACCCCCTGGCTGCCGGGCGGTAGCTGGCGCCATTGGGCGACTTGATCGCGAATCAGATTGATGAAGGCAGTGGGTTCGTACTGCTGCTCCGCCGAGGACAACCCGTCAGCTTCATCGAAGAGGAACGGGCTCTGCTGCAAGCCTCGCCCCTTGCCCTTCCGAGGTTGGGGGATGGGAGTGACAAAGTCCGCGGGTCGCCTTTCGGGCTTGATCCGCTGCGTGGGTTGCCCTTGTTCGTCCAGTTCCCAGTGCTTGGCCGGATACTCGTACGGGGAATTGAGAATCGGACTGGCAAAGAAGTCGTTCTCCACAGGCAACCCGTCTGGTTTGGTCAGATGTCGTCCGATTGGGGTGGACGTTGACTCAGGGTGCCCAGCCTCTCGAACAGAGGCTCGGTCACCTGTCAACCCGAGTCGGCATTGTAAATCCTTGCTTGGTATTTCCATCGCTCCACGATGGGCGGCGGTGGATTCTTCCTCCGGCCAGTGCCGGAACTACTGCCTCCAGCCACAACCATGCACAACATGACCATGTGCAGTCCCCAACCGGTCCGTTGTGCGTGCGGGACACAGCTTGGTCGTGCAGGAACAGCAGGGCTTGGTTACTCGCCGTCAGTTTCGCTTGGGCCAAAGCGCGGATCCTCACACCAGCTGACTGTCAATCCCCAGAGGTGGCGTCCTCATGTCCAGTGATGGTCTACAGGTAACGTTGGAGACGGGTTGGCACCAAGCCTGCAACTTACCAGACGCTTACAGCAGACGAAGCGGTTGAGATCGGATGTCTGGTTCGGACCGGGATTAGGAGTCGGCTGACGCGTGAGGCCCCAGATGGTCTTTCTGGACCAGAACAGCGATCAATGACGATTCAGGATCTGTTTTCGCCACTAGGTTCACTGGATGACTGCTTTGGCTCCTCAGATGACGGCGATGCTGGTTCTCCCTGTTGCGGTGGTAGGATATCCACAAAAGGAGGCAAGTCTGGCTCCTTCATATTTGGAGGCAGCTTTGCAGGACGAAAGACATCAACTATCACCCCGTCCTTTACAACCACTTCATGCGTTTTTCGGACAGGCTTCTTATCGCTCTTCATGTTCAAACTCCATAACTTCAATCGCTTTTACTTTTGATCTTGGAATCCACCAGCCGTGTTTCAGTTGATCATTTGCATTACTGAAGCTCCGGCTGACAAATAAATCATGCGGTTCCTCCTTCGACATGGTTGCCGAACCAGTATACCAACCATCAATAACCGATCCATCTTCGAAGGTCACACGAATCTTCGCAGTGAGATCACTATTGAATACATGGTACCACGCGGTCTGAACAACCGCTTGCCTGAAACTGAAAACCTCCTTTAGTCGTTCATGCCACGGGGCTTGTCTATCGACCAGATAAGAACCTTTCCAGCCAAACAGCACTCCAAGAACGGCAGGCAGGACAACAGACCACAACAAGATCTTCCAATCAACAGAAAGTTCAAGTGTTGCATCCGGAATCCTGTAGTCTTCACCCACTGCTGACCACAGGAATCGAGAAGCCATGTAATATGCTGTTGCAAAAATCAAGATGCCTGACCATTCAGGCCTGTAACCTCGACCCATCTGCGATCTGACATACAAAAATATTGCGCCTGGCAACACATAAAGTGCCAAGTTAACTGCATCCAACGATATTCTGTCCATGTCAGTATCCGTACACCAGAGGCAACAGTCACAGAGGATGATCTTCCTGATACAGAATACACGACCTCGGAAGTCAGTCAGACAATCGCAGGACCAACCTCCTTGCCCAGCATGTCGCGGGGCACCGGTTCCCAGGGGGAGCGGTAGCTGTCCGGACACTGGACTACAGCACCTGTAGTCGGTGCCTAATGGTCTCCCCGCCGTCGCAGACGAGGCAGCAGTCTGGATTCTCCAATTTCCCGACCGGTACCGGACTGACAACACTCTCGTTCACTGTGCACTGCACCAACTCACAAGCACGCGGGGTATAGCCATGCAAACGTACTCAGCTTCGCTGGTCACACAGGGCACGACCAAACCGTGCACGTACAGAGTACTCCGCGGTTCCTGGTCGGTGTCGGATGGACTCAGTTGCAGGTTCCATCATGTCCGCGGGCCTTTGCAAAGGCTCAGGCAAAGCGCAGGCTGGTGCCAAGTTCGCTACCCTGTTCCAGTGCGATGCATGCGCGTAACAGCTATTCATGCCACACTGCGACTGACACTCTGGAGGTTTCGATGCCGCCACACGGAACACAGGCCGTCGATTCTCGCGCCCTGGGACGACGTCTCCGGGAAGCAAGGACAGCCCGCGGGTTCACCCAGCAAGACGCGGCCGAAGCACTCGCAGTGGCTCGGACAACCATCACCTCACTGGAGCAAGGCGACCACAAGGCCTGGCCGGACGAGCTAATCCGGTTGGCGAGTCTCTACGGCAAGAGGGTCAGCGATCTTGTCGGCCCAAAGGATCTTGTCGCAGACTTCGCCGCCCAGTTCCACACGGCTACCGCCCGAATCGATTCCGGCGATGTCCAGAACGAACTCCGGGAAGTGCTCCCGGAGTTCCAAAACCTGTGCCAGGACTACCTGTATCTTGAGCAGTTGAATGGAATCTCTTTCCGGCCAGCCTATCCGCCACAGTACCCGACGGACGGGTTATCCCCTGAGGAAGTTGGTCAAGATGTTGCCTCATGTGAACACGACCGGCTGGGCCTTGGCGACGGTCCAATCTTGCAACTCAGGGAGACACTTGAGCTGGACACGGGGCTATGGATATTCTCCATACCACTGCCATCCCGCATAGCAGGCATCTTCATCTACACGGATGAATTGGGCGGATGCATCGCCGTCAATGCTCGGCATCCGGCAGAACTCCGTCGATGGTCACTGGCTTACGAGTACGCCTGTTTCCTGACATGCCGCCACCAGCCGAACATCTCCATGCCGGGCGCGCACCATCGCGTATCCGCCTCCGGACAAATTGCCGATGCTTTTGCCCGTTGTCTGCTCATGCCGGCCCAAGGGCTGCGTCGCAGGTTCAACGGGATTTTGCAAACCGGTGGCGGCAAGGTCACGGCCGCGGATGTTAGCCGGATCGCGCACTACTATTTTGTTTCTGTTGAGGCAATGACCCTGCGTCTGGAGGAACTTGGTGTACTTCCCCGAGGCACTTGGGAACGCCTGCGTAACCAAGGCCTCAAAGTCCGGCAAGCCCCGGAGTTCCAAGTCCTGCCACTCCGTCCCAGCGATGGTGGGCTCCTGCCCTTGCGCTACAAGTTCCTGGCTGCGCGGGCTTACGAAGCCGAACGATTGACCGAAGGGCAGCTGGCGCGGTTCCTGCGGACCGACCGCGTGTCGGCAAGAGGAACTTTCCAGAGACTGAGCAATACGGTACACGTACTTGATGGAGGTAAAGCAGATGCGCTTCCCCTTGAGCTTGCCGCCAGCATCACGAAGCAGGTTTCTTGAAGTCCAGCAGTAGTGTGAGATCAATTGGTCTCAGACTTGATGTCCGCTGCTTGCTCCGCATCCAAGTTGCGAAACACTTTCGGGGGACCAGGCAACAATGAAGATGGTTCTATACGCCTTGCTTGGTAGCACCCATTTCCCCAACAGTATAGCACTGCTCATGACATTTCCAAATTTTCACCTATTGACTGTATCCAAATGTCAATACAACGATGGAATAAAAACAAATTCATACACCATTACAATGTTCCTACATGTGCCATGTAATCCATGCCTCGGCTGTCTCACAGGTGTGAGACTCATCATCGGTACGGCCTTGGAATGTATGAGCCTGCTTACAAGGGGAAGTTGAATTCCAAAACCTGAGCATTCCACTTCATATACCTGATCACCGCACTATGGACTGATGTGGACACTGTCGAATTGCCACCTTACGAACAAAGAGAGCCGGCAGACCGCAAGCATATCTCCTTTTGACTCATTTGGGCCCGGTCCGCCCGCGCGCCAGGGCAAACGCAAAGTCGCGTGGGGAGGGTGAATCAGGGTGGTACGGGATCGGTTTCGAGTTTCGGCTCCGACCTTTTGATACAAAACAAATTCACCGTACATCAGGGTGAATTCGGCACAGACAGTCCGCATGGGCAGCTGATTCCGGGCTGCCGGTGGCGTAACCAAAAGGGCCGCCGTGCGTCTTATGGGGTGACGTTACTACCTCACGGGACACGCTGCAGCCCTCATGGAATACATTGTCGCATGCCACGACCGCGAGCTCCTGGACGCTCTGCGCGCCTTCGCCGACCACCTGGCCACCCTGTCCGATCCGCGCGACCCGCGGGGTGTGCGCCACGCCCTGCCCGTGCTCCTGGCCACGTTGCTGGTGGCCCTGGCCGGGGGCGCCAACAGCATGGCCGCGGTGGCCGCCTTCACGCACGACCACCAGGCCTGGTTCCGGCTGTGGCTGCCCCTGGGCCAGGCCACCCCTGCCCGCGACACCTACCTGCGCCTGGTCCGCCGGCTGCACCCGGAGACGGCCATGCAGGCCGCCCTGTGGCTGCGGGACGGGACCAGCCTGCCCGGCCTGCGGGACCTGATCCTGGCCCTGGACGGCAAGGTGGCGCGCCGTTCCGGCGACCCGGCCGCGGGTACGCGGGCGCTGCACATGGTCAGCGCCTTCCTGGTGCGGGAGGGGCTGACCCTGGCCCAGGAGCCGTGCGAGGCCAAGGGCAACGAGATCACGGCCATCCCCCGCCTGCTCGACCGTATGGCCCTGAAGGGAGCCGTGGTCACGATCGATGCCGCCGGCTGTCAGACGGCCATTGTGCAGAACCTGCGAAAGGCCGGTGCCGACTACCTGCTGGCCGTCAAGCGCAACCAGGGCACCCTCCACAGGGAAGTGAAGACGGCCTTTGACGATGCCGAGCGGGGCGCCTTCAGGCCTGAGGTGCAGGACCGCTGCGAGACCGTCGAGCGCAACGGCGGCCGCAGCGAGCGGCGCCTTGGCACGGTCCTGGGCGGTCCCGGCCTCGGCGAGTGGGTGGCGGACCCCGCAGCGTGGCCTGGTCTGCGCAGTCTGATCCGTGTGCAGGCAGAGCGCACCGGTCCCCGCGGGTGCCGGCAGCGCTCCGTGCGCTACTACATCTCGAGCCGGCCCACGGACGCGGAGGCCCTGCAGGACCTCGTCCGCGGCCACTGGCGGGGGCCCTCTGGGCGCGGGAACGGCCTGCACCGCACCCTGGACATACAGTTCCGCGAGGACGACTGCCGTATGCGCCGGGGCCACGCCCCCGCCGTGATGGGCATCCTGCGCCGGGCCGCCCTGAACATGCTGCGCACACTTCAGCAGAATTTCAGCGCGCATGTCTCCATCGGGCTGCTGCGCGACCGCATCGGACGCCAGCCCTGGATCCTGGCCGGCGCGCTGCCCTGAACGCGACTTTGCGTTTGCCCTGCATGGTACCATGGTGTCGTCAGCCGCTCACTAGGAAGACCATTGACATGAATAACAATACTATTCCACCATCTACACACATGAGCTATTCAGAAGCACTGGATTTCATCAAGCACCGTATATATAGAACATTTCAGGACGGACTGGAACAGCAAGTTCGCAAATATAGACCACAGCTTGAGATAGATGCAATTTCAGCAAGTGACGAGGAAACTAAAAACAACGCATTGCACATCATATTTTGCTTAGATATATTAGACTCGCTAAACCCATTGCACGCGACAGGCAACCATCATACGACCACAACAACTGAGCCACATCCAAGATGGACCCCACATTTGAATTTAGATCAACTAGTGAAAATTTTTGATGAGCATGACAATGAAGGCATCAATAAAGATTTCCTTGCCAACTTGTTTGAAAACCAGAAACATTCAACAAACACATGAATTATAACATGTATACATCCGGAGACGCCATACCCATCACCGGCAGGTACAAATCAGTAATGCCTCTAAGAATACATCAACATCCAAAAAGGCAAAACCTTCCCGTCGTGCGCTAACAACCATCAACGAGTCATTTGGCGTCTGGTAGGCCCCTCAAGCTAGTCTTCTCATTGTTTACTGCCACCTGCTAGCGCGAGCCGTCGAGCCGATGCAAATGCAGCCATTGAAGCGACTGCAGTCAACTGCTTCAGCCTGTCGGCCACTGATATGGACATCGGTCAAGTGATGGATCCCACCTACCCGGCAGTGCATAGCTGACTCGACACTTGATACGAATCAGCCTGGCCGTCACAGGACTGACTTACACATGCTGCACAGTTGTTCCCGGCAGGGGATTCAGGGCTCGAATCCATCCGGTACAGTAAAATCGGGTCCTGTACTTTCGATCCACGGGTGCTAGCCCCACGAGATGAATCTCCTGTGTCGTCAACTTGCTGTATTGGCCTCGATCTTGTGCACTTCCAAACTGTACTCCCAAGTGACAACGACGGTAAGAACTGGTCTGGTTGCCGTGTCCACACGGTTCCAGGGGCGCAGGCATCATTCCCGCGGGACAACAGGGACCGTCGGGGTTCTACGCGAAATTTCGTTTTGCGATCTGTAACCTTTATTTTGCCTTGAAAGCCATGCTGATTTTTGCACTCCGTGCGTTTAACGCGCCTAAGATCCTAGCTCCCAAATGACTGCTGAAGAACGATTGTCACTCCTGGACAAAGTGATCTATGGCTCTGGTGAATGGACTTCCGCCATTGCCGGCACAACGCGCTCCCTCTTCCTGAATTATTTCCTGGTGAGCGTGGTGGGGCTGGTCCCCAACATGGTGGGCCTGATCCTGCTGTTGGGCCGCATCTGGGATGCAGTCAATGATCCCCTGGTTGGCGTCATCAGTGATCGCCTGAGCACGCGGTGGGGACGTAGGCGCCCCATGATGTTGATGGCGGCATTGCCCCTGGGGTTGCTGTTTGCCCTGTTGTGGTTCCGCCCGCCCGCAGCCAGTACCGCGTGGCTGTTTGTCTATTTTGTGATAGTCAGCTTGGCTCTGGACACGGCGTACACCGTATTCGCCGTGCCCCATACGGCGCTGGTGGCCGAAATCACGCAAGACTATGATCACCGTATCTCGATCGTGGCCTGGCGCAATGCCTTCTATCTGCTGGGAGCCCTAATCACAGCGGGCATGTTCAAAAGGTTTGCCGAAGACTTCACGATCGCGTGGGGGTGGGCCGACAACATTTTGCAGGGATATATGGTGACCGGCTGGCTGTTTGGCCTGTCCCTGATGATTGCGCCGGTTCTCATATTCTGGCGCCTCCGGGAACCCGCGCACGTACGGGTTCCCAAGCAAGTGAATCCGTTAAGGGCCTTTCAGGCGGTTTTCCGGAATCAGCCGTTCCGCGCACTGTCTGCGTCCTACTTCCTTGCCTTTACCGGTCTGGAAATTGTGGTGGTCTCCTTCATTTGGTATTTGCAATTTGTGCTGCAGGCTCCCTCCGGCATGGATGACACCCTGGCCGGCCTGCTGTTGTTGGGTGCCTTTGTCACAATGCCTCTGACAAACCTCCTGATAACCCGATTTGGCAAGCGCAAATCCTATCTCCTGGTGGGGGCGGCCTGGATTGTGTCGATCCCACTTGCGGCCATGTTCCCGACCGGTGGGTTCAGGGCCTTTGTGCCCTACTGTCTTTGGTTGGGCTTCATCTATGGTGCCGGCATAACGGTGCCGGGGGCCATGTTGCCTGACGTCATGGAACACGACGAACTGCAAACCGGTGAACGGCGGGAAGGAACCTTTACAGCCTACTTGACATTTTTTCGAAAACTGGGATCTGCCTTGGCGGTCCTGATCGTAAACTTCATCCTGGCGCGCTCGGGCCTCATTGAGGGCACGGCCGGAACGGGTATCGTCCAACCACAATCCGTGGTGGTGGCCCTGCGTTTTATCATTGGCATTCTGCCTACTTTGATGGTTGCCGGATCGCTTTGGGTAATCAGGTACTATCCCATCACCAAGACCTACCACGAGGAAATCAAGGCGAAACTGAAACAATCCCCCAACGTCACCACAACCAGCCGTGCAGAAAGTTCGATCTCCCTCGATCCCTAAACGGACGTAGAGTACTGCCCCCACCAAGTTGCGGAAGCAAATGGACAACCTTCAGATGAAAGTTGTCCGGGTTCACGGTCGGATCTAGCGCCATTGCGACGCCATGGGCAATGGCGGCCGTTTCCGGAAGGCGACCCACCGATGCCAGCGGTCTGGAAGGGGACTTGTGCATGCTGCACAGACCGATTTCGGCAGGGCAAATCAGGGCTCGAAGCCAGCCGGTACAGTAGAATTCGGCCCTGTCAACTCGATCCACGGGTGCCGGCCCCAGGAGATGAACCTCATGCTTCGTCGACTTGCTGTATTGGCCTCGATTCTACTTCTGGCCGCATTGCTGGCCGCCTGCGTATTGCCCGATCCCTCCACCTACCCGGAGGAAATGCCGACGGAGGTGGAGGAACAACCGACGCTGACCACCCCCGACATCGTCGAAGGCATGTTCAACGTGGCCTTTGTCTATGTCGGACCCATCGGCGACGGCGGCTGGACCTACGCCCACAACGACGGCCGCGTCTATCTTGAGGAGAACCTCGACAACGTCAACACGGCCTATCTGGAAAGCGTGCCCGAGGGCGCGGATGCCGAACGCGTGATCCGCAGCCTGGCGCGCAAGGGCTTCGACCTGATCTACACGACCTCCTTCGGGTACATGGATCCGACCGCGATCGTGGCCGAGGAGTTTCCGGACCAGGCGTTCGTCCACGTTTCGGGCCTCAAGAAGAACGACCACAACTTCGCGAATCTCTTCGGCTCCATGGAATCGGCCAAGTACCTGGCCGGCATGGTCGCCGGCGCCAGGGCCGCCGAGGACGGCTCCAACCGGGTTGGCTACGTCGCCCCCTTCCCCATCCCGGAAATCGTCCGGCTGGGCAATGCCATGACGATGGGCATGCGCCGCACCTGCCCCGAGTGCGTGATGGACGTGCGCTGGATCTTCAGCTGGTTTGATCCGGAAGGCGAACGCGAAGCCGCGGTCTCCATGATCGATGCCGGCGCCACCGTGATCATTACCGGTGCCGACACCGCCATCCCCGTGCAGGTGGCCGGGGAAATGGGCTTCACCGGCGTGCCGGGCAACAGCGCCAACGCCTGCGATGCGGCACCCGAGGCCTGCCTGGGTGTTCCCTACTGGAACTGGGGACCGACCTACGTCGAGATTGCCCAGGCCGTGATGGACGGCACCTTCGAGCCGGACGACTACTACCTCGGTGTCCCGGACAGCATCGTCGGGTTCGCCGGCTTCATGGAAGGTGAAGTGCCCCAACCGGCCGTGCCCGACTGGGTCATTCCGGAAGTGGACGACGTCCTGCAGCAGATGCGCAACGGCGAGTTCACCCGCTTCGACATGTTCACGGGCCCCATCCATGACAATGCCGGCAACCTGGTGGTTCCGGAGGGCGAGTCCCTGACCCAGTCCGATCTGGAAGGGATCGACGACGAGCTCGGCGCCCTGCTGGGACGCCCCGGCTGCACCTACTGCATGGGCTGGCTGGCGGAAGGCTTCGTCGCCGACGCCCAGGTCCCGCAATAGCCTGACACCACGGGCGGGCGTCCCGGGACGCCCGCCCGGCGCATGCCGGCGGAAGGCGCCTTCCGCCGGCACGGCCCAATGCCGCGCACATCCAAGCCCCGAACCCGCAGACAACCCGGGCCGCGCGCGGCGGCCGCTCCGCGACCCAACATGGTGGAGATGCGGGGCATCTCCAAACGATTCCCGGGAGTTCTGGCCAACGACCGGGTGGACTTGGATGTGGCCTCCGGTTCGATTCATGCCCTGTTGGGGGAGAACGGAGCCGGCAAGTCAACGCTGATGCACATCCTGAGCGGCCTGTACCGGCCCGACTCGGGAACCATGAAGGTGGAGGACCGGGCCGTCTCCTTCGCTTCCCCGCTGCACGCGATCCGGGCCGGGGTGGGCATGGTGCACCAGCACTTCATGCTGGTCGAAACCCAGACCGTCGCCGAAAACGTGGTCCTGGGCGACCGCCGGCTGGGCTTCCGCATGGATCCCTCGGCCATCCGCGACACCGTCGCCGACCTGGGCCGCGAAAGTGGACTCGAAATCGATCCGGACGCCCTGATTTGGCAGCTGTCGGTCGGAGAGCGGCAAAGGGTGGAGATCGTCAAGATGCTCCACCGGGGCGCCCGTCTCCTGATCCTGGACGAACCCACGGCCGTGCTCACACCGCCGGAGGCGGACACCCTCTTTGACCGCATGCGCGGCATGGCCCGGGCCGGCCGCACCCTCCTGTTCATCAGCCACAAGCTGAACGAAGTGATGGAACTGGCGGAAACCGTGACCGTCATGCGCCAGGGCCGGGTCGTGGACACCGTCCCCAAGGCTCAGGTTTCGCATCGCGAGCTGGTGCGCATGATGGTGGGCAGCCCGGTTCTCTTCGACGTCACCGTGCCGCCGGTGCAACAGGGCCGCAAACTGCTGTCCCTGCGCAGCCTGAGGGTGGAGAACGATCGGGGCCAAACCGCCGTCGACAACCTGTCCCTGGAACTGCGTCAGCGGGAAATCCTGGGTGTGGCGGGGGTGGCCGGCAACGGCCAGCGCGAACTGGCCGAGGCGATCACCGGACTGCGCAAGCTCCAGGCCGGCACGATCGAGTTGGACGGGTTCGATGTGACCGGCTCCAATCAGCGGCGCATGATCGATCTGGGCATCTCCTGGGTGCCGCAGGATCGGCAGCACACCGGCACGGCGCCCAATCTCTCCATCCAGGAGAATTTTGACCTTAAGCGCTACCGGTCGGCCCGCCGGGGGCCGTTCCTCGACCGGGCGGGCCAGTCCAGCCGGGCCGCGGCGCTGTTGGCCAAGTACAGGGTGGCCGCCTCCGGCCGCCTCCAACCCGTGCGCCTGCTGTCCGGCGGCAACCTGCAGAAGATCATCCTGGCCCGGGAGCTGTCCACCGAACTGCGGGTGCTGGTCGCGGAATCACCGACCCGCGGCCTGGACGTGGGTGCCATCCAGACCGTCCACGAACTGTTGATGGAACAGCGGAGCCGCGGCGTGGCCATCCTGCTGCTGTCCGAGGATTTGCAGGAAGTTCTCTCGCTGAGCGACCGGGTGGCCGTAATCCACAACGGCCGCATCATGGGCATCCTGCCGCGCGCCCGGGCCGAGGCCGACACCATCGGCATGCTGATGGCCGGCGTGGTGCCCGAGGATATGGCGACATGACCGGCGGCACCGTGTCCGGGACCGTGCCTTCCGGTCGGCCGCGGCTGAGGCTGGAAGCACGCGATCAGCCGGGTCTGCTGACACACTTGGCCGTGTCGCTGCTGCTGTTGGTGGCGGCCCTGTTCCTGGCCGGGATCGTGATGACGGTGGCCGGCGGCAACCCGTTGGATGTCTACCGCAGCATGTTCGGGGCCGGCTTCGGGAGCAAGTGGGGCCTCAACGACACCCTGGTCAAGATGGTGCCCCTGACCCTGGCCAGCCTGGGCGTAGCACTTGCCTTCCGCATGAAGATGTGGAACATCGGAGCCGAAGGCCAACTCCTGATGGGTGCCCTGGCCGCCTCCGGCGTCGCGCTGTTTGCCGTGCCGCCCGACATGCCCCAGTGGCTGGCCCTGGCGCTGCTGGCGGCGGCCGGAGCCGCGGGCGGCGCCGTCTGGGGCATCGTGCCCGGCTGGCTGCGCGCCCAGTTCGGGGTCAACGAGATCATCTCCACCCTGATGCTGAACTACGTTGCCCTGTCAATCGTGCAGTTCTTCGTCTACGGGCCCTGGGGTGAACGCGGCTTCGGCCTGACGCCGATGTTCGAGCGCAACACATGGCTGCCCCGCCTAACCGAATTCGCCGACCAGTGGTCCGCCCTGCGCGGCCTGACGCTCCATTTGGGCATCCTGGCCGTGCCGGTGGCCATCGTGTGCCTTGCCATCCTGCTGAACCGGACCAAGTTCGGCTTCGAAATCGCCATGGTGGGCGACAACCCGGACGCGGCCCGGTACGCGGGCGTGCGCCTGCGCCGCACGATGATCATCGTGATGGCCCTAAGCGGCGCCCTGGCCGGCCTGGCCGGCATGAACGAGGTGTCCGGCGTGGTCCACCGGCTGCTGGAGCACATCTCGCCCGGCTACGGGTACACCGCCATCATCGTGGCTTGGCTGGGCCGCTTCAACCCGTTGGCGGTGGCCGTCGTCGCCTTCCTCTTCGGCGGCCTGATCGTGGGGGCGGACGAGATTCAGTCGGCCGGCATCTCCTCGCTGTTGCAGGGCGTGATTCTCTTTGTGATGGTGAGTGGCAATCTGCTGATCCGGTACCGGATCCGCCTGCGGGTACCGGAGACGCTGGCATGATCGCCTTCCTCACGGCCGTGCTGGCGTCCGGAGTGCGCACCGGCACCTCCGTACTGTTCGCCACGCTGGGCGAACTCTTCACCGAACGGGCCGGCGTCCTCAACCTGGGGGTCGAGGGCATGATGCTGATGGGCGCCATGACGGGGTTCGGCGTCACCTGGCTGACCGGCAATCCCTGGATGGGGATCCTGGCGGCGATGGTGGTCGGCGGCATGATGGCCCTGCTGCACGCCTTCGTGGCCTTGGTTTTGCGCGCGGAACAGGTGGTGTCCGGCCTGGCCCTCACCTTCCTGGGCAGTGGCCTCAGCGCCGTGCTCGGTTCGCCCCTGGTCGAAGTGCGCCAGGTTGATCGCATCCCGACCTGGCCCGTGCCCTTCCTGTCCCAAATCCCGGTGCTCGGCCCCATTCTGTTCGACCACAACTTCCTCGTCTACATCGGCTTCCTGCTGGTTCCGCTCTGCTGGTTCTGGATTTACCGCACGCGGCAGGGTCTGGAACTGCGCGCCATCGGCGAGAATCCGGCCGCGGCCGATGTCCAGGGCATCAAGGTCATGCGGCAGCGCATCCTCTATGTCGCCTTCGGCGGGGTGCTGGCCGGCCTGGGCGGCGCCACGCTCTCCCTGGCCCTGACCCCGACCTGGGTGGAAGGCCTGATTTCGGGCCAGGGCTGGGTGGCCGTGGGCCTGGTCATCTTCGCCGGCTGGGATCCGATCCGGGCCATGTTCGGCTCCTATCTGTTCGGTGCCCTGCGACGCCTGCCGATCGACCTCCAGAACTTTGCGCGGTTCCGCGCCAATCCGTCCCTCGGCTACTTTACCGGCATGCTCCCCTACCTGTTCACAATCGTGGCCCTGCTGACCGTGTCGATCGGCGACATCGGCCGCCGCTGGGGCGCCCCCGCCGCGCTGGGCAGGGCCTACGTGCGGGAAGACCGCGACGCCTGAACCGCCGGCGTCCGGTTTCCGCCGGCGAACCCGCCATGCCCACCGGATCCCGCACGCTGCGCATCCTGGTGGTCGCGCCCACCAGCTTCTTCAGCGACACGGGCTGCCACGTGCGCATCCTAGAGGAGATGCGCATCCTTGAACGGCTCGGCCATCACGTGGAGATCGCCACCTACCGCAACGGGGGCCCGGCGAACCAACTGCGCATCCACCGCACCCTGCCCATCCCCTGGCGGCGCGGCTGGGAGGTCGGCTCCAGCCGGCACAAAGTGGCCTTCGATCTGCTGCTGGGCCTGACCGTCCTCCGCCTGCTGGCCACCCGCCGCTTCGACCTGATCCACGCCCACCTGCACGAAGGCGGCCTGATTGGCGCCATCGCCGGCCGGCTGTTCCGCAAGCCGATGCTGCTGGACCTGCAGGGCAGCCTGACCGAGGAGATGATCGACCACGGCTTCCTGTCCCGCGACAGCCGGTTCTTCCGGCCCCTGCTGGCGCTGGAAAAGTGGATTGTCGGGCAGGGCGACCGGGTGGTGGCAAGCACCGCGCACTTCAGCCGACTCTGCGTGGAGCGGTACGGATGCCCGCCGGAACGGATGGAGCAGCTGGGCGACTTCGTGGACACCGATGTATTCCAGCCGGAACGGTTCCCGCCGACGGACAGGCATGCCCTGCGCAGGACACTGGGACTGCCGGCCGCAGGACCCCTCATCGTCTATCTGGGGCTGCTGGCTCCGTATCAGGGCACGGATTTGCTGTTGGAGGCCATGCCCCGGATCCTGGACCGGGAACCGGATGCCCACCTCCTGCTGATGGGCTATCCCTTCGTGGACCGCTACCGGGACAAGGCGCAATCACTGGGCATCGGCCAAGCCGTCACACTCACCGGACGCATGCCCTACGCCGACGTGCCGCGCCATCTGGCCTTGGGCGATGTGGCGGTGGCGCCCAAGGTGTCCAAGACGGAAGGGCTGGGCAAGCTCCTCAACTACATGGCGATGGGCTTGCCCACAGTGGCCTTCGATGTACCCGTGGCCCGCGAATACCTGGGCAACCTGGGCGTCTATGCCGAGACCGGCGACACAGCCAGCCTGGCGGAAGCCATCTGCGGGTTGTTGGAACGCCACCGGCGCGATCCCGACGGGTTGCGCGAACTCAGGTGCCAACTTCGGGAACGGGCCCGCGTACGCTTCGGCTGGCAGCCGGTGGGGCAATCCCTGAATCGGCTTTACGCGGAGATTCTGGGTGAATCCTGAGTGGTTCGGTCCAGCCGTCCGGCAGAACCGCCGCATGGGGTGGGCCGGTGTGGCCGAACGCAAGGGGACCGGCACCCTCATCCGGGCGACGCAGCAGCCGTGCCGGCACGGCCCCGGACAACAGCCGCTGCGCCTTGCACGAGGTGCGAAGGAGAGCAGCAGGGGTACAATCGCGGTCGGCGGGCGGGGCATGATGAACCTGTGGTTGTGATTTGGTCCATCGTGCCAGCCTGGTGTGGTTGCCGGGCACCGACATTAAGTTGTACAAAGTCCAGTTGAGAGGAGAACGTTCACCCAATGCCGAATGGAGGTTCAGACTGTTGCGGTTCCTGCTGGTTCAACCGCGCAAACAACGGCACACCCGGAATCATGAATACCGACCCCGAGATCCCCAGTTTCTGCGAGATCCGCGGCCTCGCCATCCCGGATCCCGGCTACACCTACTGCGCCAATCACCCATACCGCCGCCCCAAGCGCGACGCCATACCCGTCGGACCGGTATACGTTGGTGACGCGGACGGTGTACGGAAGTTCTGGCAGCCGTCACCGGACACCGAAGAGATCCGTCAGCACTTGTTGGACATCGTAAGGACCCCGGCGGAGCATGAGGACGGCTATCCCTTCTACTCGTCACCGCCCCACATGATGGCGATTCAACAGTTGGTGGACTTCAACGACCCGCGGGTCGTCGCCGCGTTGGAGGACCTGGCCCAGCAGAGCGAGGTGAAGGAAGTTCGTTCGGACATACTCGATCTGCTCAAGACTGTACGTCAAGAGTTGGACCGGTCGGTTGGCTCCACGAGCGGCACCAACGGATAGGGAAGAGAATCAACGATGAGCGAAAACCTACGGATGGACGAGGCTGACGCCGTAACGACAGCCAAAGCCCCGAGAGGTATGGGTAACGGGGCAGCAACCCACCGCATTCGGCAGACTGACAGAGGCCGACCTCCGCACGGCATGGCCACACGAGGCCCGCGACTTCACGCCGTGGTTGGCCAAGAATCTTGAGCGGCTTTCGGATGTGATCGGCATTCCCTTGGAGGCTGAGAGGGTGTTTAAGAAGAGGTAGAATGTAGGGGCAGGAGGAAAGTCATGGCATCCACTGAAGGCGTGTCCCAAGCCATGGAGCGAGCCGCCTATCCCACGGACCTGACCGATCGCGAGTGGCAGCGGCTGGAGCCCTTGATCCCG
>MPMO01000042.1 GCA_002238555.1 Caldilineaceae bacterium bin34 | reverse complement strand
GCTCCGCGACCGGGCCGGGGAAATAGAGGAACCCCTGGGACTCCACCCGGTTGCCGCGCAATTGCCGGAGCGGGTACAGCATGCGTCCCTCAAGCAGGGTCCGTCGGTCGTCGAAGGGTTCCACAACGCCGTCCTCGTCGTATTCGCAGAATTCGATGCCGTTGCCGGCATGGTCCGGGTCGGTGGTCCGTTCCTCCTCGTACTCGTGCCCGACGTCGTAGGCGTATTCCGGGTCGAAATAGACCAGGTTCTCGAGTTCGCGGCGCCATTCCTCAAGGTGGTGCAACCGCCAGGCGGCCCGTTCCGCCCGCGCCGCCCGCGTCATGTACGGCTCGGCATCGCGGGGCAGGTCCTGCACGCGTCCGTTGGACACCGCCTGCGTCTGTTCCAGTTCCCGAATCGCAACCGCATCCATCTCCGCCTCCCGTGCTGGTCGGGACTGCATTTTATCCCCCACCGCTCACCGCCCCCGGATGCCCCACGGACGCGACACGGTTTCCGGCATCGCGGATCCGCACCGCATGCACGCCAATTCCGTTGGTCCAGGCTCGCGGCCGGAACATGCATGGACACGACAGGACGTTGGCCCTCCCGGTTCCATCAGCACTCCCGAGTTCGCCGATGCAACCCCATGCGGGGTCTGCATTCCTTCCATAGACACAGTGGTCGGCGTGCAGGGGACGCATTGACCCTGTCGCGGCGCGAATCTATAATCCTGTACCCAAGGTTTCCTGTCCTCTCCCGGCGGTCACACAGCGGCGGATTATGCGCCGTCCATCGGACGCTTGCCGGCACCCGGAGTACCCCCATGACTTCCGATCCGATTCTGCTCACCGATGAGCAGATGCGTCATTTCATTGCCCACGGCTACCTGATCCTCAACACGGACTTTCCGGACAGCTTCCACAACGCCATGAACGCCCGGATCGAAGCGGTCATGGAACAGGAGGGCAATCCCGGCAACAACATCCTGCCGCGCGTCCCCGAGGTCCAGGAAGTCTTCCGCCATCCCGTCATCCGCGGCGCGGTCGGCAGCGTGCTGGGTCCCGACTACCTCACCCAGCCGCACCGGCACTGCCACTTCACCTCGCCGGGCCGCAAGGTCCAGTCCTGGCACAAGGACAGCTATTGGGGCTACGCCCGCGTGCGCAACCACCGGCAGTGGTGGGCCATGATCTTCTACTATCCGCAGACGGTGGACACCGAGATGGGGCCGTCCGGCATCATCCCGGGCACGCAGTACTACGACAAGCGCCCGGGCGACGAAACCGAGCAGCCGCTGTTCCTGGAAGGCCGGGCCGGCACCTTTGCGTTGATTCACTACGACCTGTGGCACCGCGGCGGGGCCAACATGTCCAACCGCAACCGCGCCATGCTGAAGTTCCAGTTCACCCGGATGACCCGGCCCACGGAACCGAGCTGGAACAACCGGACCGACGAGTGGCAAGGCCTCAACGGCGACGGCCCTCCGCATACGCACGAAACCCTGTGGCGGGATCACTGGAACTGGCTGTCCGGGCGGCCGGATGCGAACGGGAACGGCCCAGTATCGGACCGGGAACCCACCGAACTCGCGACTCTGGTAGCCGGCGACTACGAGCCCAACGGCGTCGGCGCCGCCTACGAACTGGCCCATTCCGGCCGCGACGGCATTCGACACCTGCGTGAGCTGCTGGCATCCAAGTCGACGGCCGTCAGCCGCCGCGCCGGCTACGGGCTCAGCACGGCCGGTCCGGAGGCCCTGGCGGCGATCCACGAAGGCATCGGACACGAGTCGGCCCTGGCCCGGCGCCATGCCCTGTTTGCCGCCGGCGAGCAGGGGGCGGCCGCCGCCGACATCGCACCGAACATTGCGGCCTGCATACAGGACGGAGACCGCTGGGTGCGGCGCACCGCGGTCGAGGCCCTTGGCATGCTGGAGGATCCGGCAGCCGCCGTCCCGGTTCTGATCCCGGCCCTGCAGGACGACGACGACCAGGTGCGCTACAGTGCAGCCCTGTCCCTGGGGCGGTTCCGAGCCGATGCCGCGGAGGCCATCGATCCCCTGATGGCCACGCTGCGGGACGAAAATCGCTACGTCCGCGGCTTCGCGGTCGAGGCGCTGAAGCAAATCGGCACACGGGAGGCACTGGCCAAGGTGTGCGACTACCTGCTTGAGAACCGCTGGTGCCATTCCACGACCCCGGACTCCCTGTTCTAGACCTCGCCGTCCGGGTCAGCCGGGCGGCACCCTGCCGATTCAGCCAACCGAGGACCGCATGCAATACCAGCCTACGCTGGAGTCGGTGTCCCAGCACCCGGTGCCGACCTGGTTCCACAATGCCAAGCTTGGCATCTTCATTCATTGGGGGCTGTACTCCGTACCGGCCTGGGCACCCAACTCAGGGGATCTGGGCGAGGTGATCGAGAGCGGCAACTGGGCCGACTGGTTCACCGTCAACGCCTACGCCGAGTGGTACGCCAACACCTACCGCATCCCCGGAAGTCCGACCCAGCGGCACCACTTCGCAACCTACGGCCACGGACACGCCTACCGCGACTTCGCGGGCCCGTTCAACGAAGGGGCCGAACAGTGGGATCCCGGTTCGTGGGCCGACCTGTTCAAGGAGGTGGGCGCGCGGTACGTGGTCCTGACCACCAAGCACCACGACGGGTTTCTGCTGTGGCCCAGTCGCACGCCCAATCCCTACCTTGAGGGGTACCACACCCGCCGGGACCTATGCGGTGAACTGGCGCAGGCCGTGCGCGGCCGCGGCCTGACGATGGCCTACTACTACTCCGGAGGCGTGGACTGGAGCTTTGCGCCCCAGGTCATCCGGAGCAGGATGGATCTCAGGGCCGCCTGTCCCCAGAGCCCGGAGTATGTCGCCTACGCGGATGCCCACTGGCGGGAGCTGGTTGACCGGTACGAGACCGCCATTCTGTGGAACGACATCGGATGGCCGCGACACCACAACACCAACCAGCTGTTTGCGGACTACTACAACGCCATGCCGGACGGCCTGGTCAACAACAGGTTCGGCCAGCACTTCGATGCCTCGGGCGCAACCCAGCTCGCGCCGGTGCACCACGACTTCACCACACCGGAGTACCAGCAGTACGACTCAATCCAGGAACAGAAGTGGGAGAGCTGCCGCGGCATCGGGGCGTCCTTCGGATACAACCGCCAGGAAGGGGTCGACCAGTACCTCTCGGCCGAGGCGCTGATCCACTCCTTCATCGACATCGTCAGCAAGAACGGAAACCTGCTCATCAACGTGGGTCCGACCGCGGACGGGCGGATACCCCCCATGCAGGCCGAACGGCTTCGGTCCCTCGGCACGTGGCTCACCGGCAACGGCGAAGCCATCTTCGATTCCCGTCCCTGGCGCACGGCGGAAGGCTCCACCGACGGAGGGATTGACGTCCGCTACACGACCCGCGACGGAGACCTGTACGCCATCCTGATGGACAGCCCCGGCAATCGGGAATTCGTCATCAACGGCCTGGTAGCGTCCCCCGAGGCCCGGGCCACAGTCCTGGCCGACGGAACCGAAGCAACCCTGAACCAAACCGAGCAGGGCCTGGCTTTCCGAACCGCCTCCCCCCTGAACGGAGCGCCGGCCCACGCCATTCGGATTTCCCCGGCGCCGGAACCGGCGGCCTCCTGAGCCAACGGTTGGACCCTACGCGGATGCCGCGCCCCGCAGTCCTCGAATCCGCGGCGGAGGTCGGTGCCGTCTTCGCGGACGGAAATCTGGTATCCGTCAGTTCCTCCAGCGGACTGGGTTGCCCGGACGCCGTGCTGGCGGCGCTGGGCGAACATTTCCGCCAAACCGGTACGCCGCGCGACCTGGTGCTGATCCACCCCATTGCAGCGGGGGACATGTACGGCGTCAAGGGGGTGGACCGCATAGCCCAGCCGGGGTTGATTGCGCGCATCATCGCCGGTTCCTACCCCAGCGGACCGTCCAGCGCGCCCACCCCAAGGATCTGGTCCATGGTCGACAACGACGAGATCGAGGCCTGGAACCTGCCCAGCGGCATCATTTTCCACATGCTGCGCGAAGGGTCGGCCAAACGGCCGGGGGTGCTGACCAAGGTCGGCCTGGGAACATTCGTGGATCCCCGCCGGCAGGGCGGCCGCATGAACCGCCGCACCGACGCGACCCTGGTGGAAGTTGAGGAGTTCCGGGGCGAGGAGTGGCTGTTCTATCCCGCCCTGACCCCCGACGTGTCCGTCGTCCGGGCCACCACTGCCGACACCAACGGCAATCTGGCCTTTCGGCGCGAAGGCGCTTATCTGGGAGCCTATGAACAGGCCTTGGCGGCCCGCAACAACGGCGGCACGACCATTGCCCAGGTCAGTGAGATTGTGCCGGCAGGTTCGCTGCCGATGCAGACCGTCCGTGTACCCGGCATCCTGGTCGACCATCTGCTCGTGGCCCCCGACCAGCGCCAGACCACCCAGACCGACTACGACCCGGCCATCAGCGGAGAAACAACGGTCGACGTTGCCGACTTGGAGCCGATTGCCTGGTCGCCCGAGAAAGTCATTGCCCGGCGCACCGCCCAGGAACTGGCCGACGGCCAAACCGTCAACCTCGGCTTCGGCATATCCGCCCTGGTTCCCTACATCCTGCTCGAGGAAGGCCTGGACGGGAGCGTCACGTGGGTCATCGAACAGGGTGCGGTGGGCGGCCTGCCACTGCTGGGATTCCAGTTCGGATGCGCCGTCAACGCGCAGGCCCTGGTGCCGTCCCCGGATCAGTTCACCTACTTTCAGGGAGCCGGTTTCGATCAGGCGCTGTTGTCGTTCCTGGAAATCGACCGGGAAGGCAACGTCAACGTGTCGCGGATTGCCGCCCGGCCGGCCATCACTGCCGGAGCCGGCGGCTTCATCGACATCACCGCCCACGCCCGCAAAATCGTCTTCAGCGGCACCTTCACCACGGCCGGCCTCAACCTGGAGATGGAGGATCGGAGCCTCCACATACGGAACGAGGGCAAGGTGCGGAAGTTTGTCGACCAGGTCGAGCATGTCACGTTCAGCGGACGCCATGCCCGGGAACGAGGCCAGGATGTAACGGTGGTAACGGAGCGGTGCGTGCTGCGACTTGAATCGGATGGCTGGACCGCGACGGAGATCGCGCCCGGCGTCGACTTCGATCGGGATGTCCAGGCTCGGTGCGGGTTCCGGTTGCACCGCTCGCCCGACATGCGCTCGATGGATCCGTCCCTGTTTGCACCCGAACCGATTAACCTGCAGCTGCAACCAGCCTTCTGACAACCCTCATGTCCCAGCCCAAGACGTCCCCGGTCTTTTCACCGCGCCAACACGCAACCGCCGCCGCCCTGTTTGAGCGGCTCTTCCCCGCCGACGACGGATTGCCCGGTGCCGCGGAGATTGGAGTTGTGAAGTACCTGGAGAATGCCTTGACCGGGTATGCCCAGGACGACGTGCCCGCCTACCAGCAAGGTTTGGACAGCCTGGACAAGGCTGCAATGGACCAGACCGGTCTCCACTTTGCCGCGTGCAGCGATGCACAACAGAACACGCTGCTCAAGGCTCTCGAAGCCGACGATCTGGACGGTTTCCGTCATCCCACCGGCTCCGAATTCATGGAGATGGCGGTTGGGCACATGCGGGAGGGGGTGTTTGCGGACCCGGTACATGGGGGCAATAGGGACAAACTTGGTTGGAAGACCATCAACCATCCAGGAGTCTGGCTCAGCAATTCCCCCGATGAAATGATGGCGTCCGAACCGGTCACGAAAGGGGATCGGTTCCAGTCGCTGGAGGATTTGCAGGGCATCGAGTTCACCAGGCCCGACCGGCAGCCACCGGTGCCGCCGCAGTTCGATCCGGATGCCGGCCTCAACCCGCCTAACGGCGAGGCCGATGTCATCCTGATCGGCATGGGAATGCTGAACAGCGTGGTGGCACCCTTGTTCGCGGAGGCTGGGCTCAAGGTCGTTGCGTTGGAGGCCGGACCGTATCTGTCCCGACGCGACTATCTCCCGGACGAACTGCAGCAGGCCTACTATGCACGGGCCAGCCTGGGACCGAAGTTCAACAGCGAATCCCCCCGCTGGCGCCGCAATGAAGGCGAACCAACCCAACCGGTCACCTATTCGCTGGGACGGATGGTGAACGGTGTGGGTGGCTCCTCGTATCACTACGGCACTTGGCTGCGGCGTTTCCATCCACACCACTTCCGCCTCCGTTCCCGCATCCGGGAGAACGGCTGGGAACACCTGCTCCCGGACAACAGCC
Organism: Caldilineaceae bacterium bin34; assembly: GCA_002238555.1. Lineage (GTDB taxonomy): Bacteria > Chloroflexota > Anaerolineae > Caldilineales > Caldilineaceae > Bin34. Next base: position 38,242 of record MPMO01000042.1, on the reverse strand, counting down.
AGGCGGCCGACTGGCCGATTTCCTACGAAGACCTGGAGCCGTACTATTCCCGGCTGGAGTGGGACGTTGGCATCTCCGGAGTCAGCCATCTACCCAGAATCCCGCGGAGCCGGGACCTGCCCAACCCTCCGATGCTGCCCTATCGGTACGGCGAGGTGTTCCGGGAAGCGGCCGAGGGCATGGGACTGCATCCCTACCCGGTCCCGACCGGAACCAACTCGGTTCCCTACCGCGGACGCCCGGCCACCACCTACTCCGGCTGGATATGCGGTTTTGGGACGTTCGACGACAGCGTTTGGATGCCGGCCACCGAGTGCGTGCCCAGAGCCTTGGAAACCGGAAACCTGGAATTGAAGGCCCGTTGCCGGGTGTTGCGCGTCCTGACAGACGACTCAGGACACGCATGCGGGGTTGAATACTTTGCGCCCGATGGTTCGGTCCATGTCCAAAGGGGACGTTGTCTGATCCTGGGCACATACCTGTGGGAAAACCTGAGGCTGCTGTTCCTGTCCCATGACGACAGACATCCCGGAGGCTTGGGCAACAACCGGGAACAGTTGGGGAGGAATGTGATGACCAAGAGCTTCGCCCACGTCCTGGCCATGTTCCCGGATCAGGTTTTCAACCGCCATGCCGGATTCGCACCGCAGTCCTTGATCCTGGACGATTTTCTATACGACGAATTCGATGCCGAGGCCAACGGCTTCATTGGCGGGGCCACCATCAGCGCCGAACCAAACATCAATCCACTTGCCATCAGCAAGGAGGCCCTGCCTCCGGACATGTCCGCCTGGGGGACGAGGTACAAGGAACACATCCGCAACTGGCAACACCAGGGAGCGTTGCGCATACAACCGGAAACCTTGCCGTACACGAACAACTTCGTTGACCTGGATCCGCTGTACCGAGACAAAAGCGGTCTGGGCCTGCCCGTCCTGCGCATCACTTATGACACGCGCGAAAACGAAAACAAGCTGGCGCAGTGGATGGAGGACAAGTGCGAGGAGATCCTGCTCGAGATGGGCGGCCAGAATCTGTGGCGGGGTCCCCGATTTACCGGTGTGGGGAGCTGTCACGACCTGGGCGGGATCCGCATGGGTGTGGATCCGGCCGCCTCGGTCGTGGATCCGAACCTCGAAGTACACGATACCCCCGGCCTGTTTGTCTTCAGTGGCGGGGTGTTCTCCAGTTGCCCAGGGATCAATCCTTCCCTGACAATGATGGCGATGTGCACGCGCGCCGCCGAAAACATCATCCAGCGGCTGGCACAAGCAGACATTGGGTAGTCGCGAGACACAATCATTCCAAGTTCATGAGCAAATACATCAGCTTCCGCGTCGACGGCCATGTCGCGGAAATCACGCTGGACCGGCCTGACAAGCTTCACGCACTCAATGTGGACATGCTGAACGCGATGGCGGAGCATGTACGGCACATTGACCGCAACCATGAGATCCGGGTACTGGTGATCGCCAGTACGGGCGATCGCTCGTTTTGTTGCGGCGCGGACATCATCGAGTGGTCAGCCATGTCTCCGGTGGAGATGTGGAGAACCTGGATCAAGACCGGCAGCAGCCTGATGAACAGCATCAGGGCCCTGGCGATCCCGGTGATCGCGTCGATGCACGGCTTGGCCCTGGGCGGGGGCTTGGAACTCGCCTTGGCCGCGGACATTCGGATTGCCTCCACTTCCACGCGCGTCGGCATGCCCGAAGCCAAGTTGGGCATCATTCCCGGATGGGGTGGCACACAGGTCCTCAAGCAAGTGATTGGCCCCAGCCGGACCAAGCAGTTGATCTTCACAGGCGAAATCATCTCGGCGGTGAAGGCCGAAAGCTGGGGACTGATCAACGAGGTCGTGGAACCGGAGGAGATCGCGCAACGAACATCCTCCATGGCCGAGGCCATCGCGTCCAATGCTCCGATTGCCGTGCAGGCGACCAAGGCCCTGGTGGATGCGGAATCAGGTCGCCATGATGGTCCGCACCTGGAGGGAATCGCTGGAGCCTTGACCCAGTTCACGGAAGACGCGAGCGCGGGGGTCGAGGCGTTCAAAAACAAGCAGCGGACAAACCCGGCATTCCGCGGGCGTTAGGTCCCGTCATTGCCCGTGTCCAGGCTCTATGTAGAGACGTACTCGAATTGAGATAATTCAATGTCAAGTTCACCTTGCACAGACATCATGAACGCTACCGTCGCTCCGTGCCGATACGGTGCAGTCCTAGTGGCCGCAACCGACAAAGGGATCTGCGACATACACTTGGGTGCAAACCCAGATGAACTGGCCGACGGTTACCGCCAATCAGCAACAAGGAAAGTCAACTGGGTAAACGGTGATCAGCAGCCGGAATGGCTGGCTACTGTCTTGAAACTGGTTGAAGACCCAAACGGCACTTTCGACTACCCATTGGATGTCCAAGGAACGCCCTTCCAGAAACTCGTGTGGCAGGCGTTGTGCAACGTGCCGGTAGGCCACACAACAACCTACGGAGAACTCGCGGAGACTATCGGCAAGCCAAGGGTATACAGGGCGATAGGAGCCGCGTGCGGAGCCAACCGATTGGCTCTGGCCATTCCGTGCCACCGGGTGCTGAGGAAAGGGTCGGGGCCGCTTGACTACAGGTGGGGTACGGCTGTCAAGCAGCAAATCCTCGCAGCAGAGGCGGCTTGGATACTTGATTCCATATAACGTAGCGATCCGATAAACGCAAGCATCCGGCACCTCCCAACCACCTGTCCTGAAACCGCATGTGAACTACAGTTGACCGTAGGGTAGGATGGGTTCAGACGGATGGCGGAGAACACGACCATGGCACCGGACACGGCCCTGCGGGAAGAGTTTCTGGATTTGCTGGAGCGGGACGGGGTGTTCCGGGAGGCGGTGCGCCGACAGCTCCTGACGTCCGAACTGATTAAGTTGCCGGAGCGATTTGCCGCCTTCGCCGGGCGCGTCGACGAGTTCATGGTTGAGCAGCAGGCCATCAATGCCCGCGTGGACACCCGGTTCGATACTGTGGACGCCCGGTTCGATGCCGTGGACGCCCGGTTCGACCGCATAGACACCCGACTGCAGGCCATCATTGACGACCTGGGCGTCCTCAAGGGCCACGCGCCCGGGCGCGTCGCGCGCGGCCATGTCGAAACGATCCTGGACCGGCTGGGGCTGGCGTACGTCACCATCCTCAACCGGCGCGACCTGGTGGGTCTGCTGCGCCGGTTCCGGGACATTCCCACCGGGGAGCGGCAGAGCTTCTACCGGGCCGACCTGGTGTTGGAGGCCTTGGACGACGACGGGGCCACCCGGTACGTGGCGGTTGAGGCCTCGTACACGGCCGATCGGCGGGGCAACCCACCGCCCCCGCGCGCCGCCCGGGGGCCCCCCGGTACGTGGCGGTGGAGCCCTCGTACACGGCGGATCGGCGGGACAGCGACCGGGCCCGGCGCAACGCCGGGTTCCTGACCCGCGTCACCGGCTGCCCGGCACACGCTGTCATTGTCAGCCTGAGGAACAACCAGGACGTGCAGGCGCTGGTGGAGGCCGGCATGGTCCACTGGCACCAGTTGGCAGAGAAGGACTTGGCTCCGGACTAACGGGCCGATAACCAGGGGCCAGACAACGTGCTCGACTTCCTGTTGGCCCGGCCAACCTGTATCCCACCAGAAACCCACCCCAATGACGACCCTGGCCGAACAGCTGGATCGGCTGTGCCGGGGAGATCGCCAACGGGTGGAGATCCTGGCTGAGAGACTGCTGGCCGCGGAACGGCCCCGGCAGGCGGCCACCGCCGTTGATCCCACTTCGAGTGTGCCCCAACAACCTGTTCCCCGACGCAACCTGTGAACCCGGCACTGGGTCTGCGCATCCGGGTCCGCCATGGCGGGGGAGCGGCGGCGGTAGAAGGGTCAGCAGCGCTTGACCCGAAGGCTGTTCGAGTGCTTTTGTGGCGCGGGATGGCCACCTGAGCCTGTGCGGCCGCGACTTGGCGGACATGTACATCCCCGGATGTTGTTGACGGACACGCCGCCGAAGCGGACGGACACGACCCTCTATGCCTGCCGGGACCGGATTGAGCAGGGCTTCCGCGGCCCAGGGGCGCCGGCTGGCAGTGGCCGCGTACGCGTCGCACCGACCCGGTGCGCGCGGGACAGCACTGGCTGGTGATGTCCTACGGCACGCGCCGGAAGGAAGCCGCTGTCCTGGGCCGGCCCCCCACGCTAACGTTTCGGGCGCCAAGGCAGGACTTGGACGGCTCGTCGGTACCGGTAGACAGTTGTGTACATGCCAGCACCAGTCGAATTTGGCCGCACCTTGCCACAGGATCGTCCCTTCCGATAGTGGTAGAAGAGGTTTCCGGCGAGGAGTTCACGTCCAGAAACAGTTCCTGTAGCCAAAGGCACACTGATTGGTAACGCCCACGATCCAATGCAGATCACGCAACGATAACCATCGCTGCGACAACGGCGCGGTTGGCTCCAACACACGGGTCCGATGACCGCTTGGCCTCTCCCGCGGCCGATGCACCACACCTTGGCTGACGGAGTGAATCGGGAAGTAGCCAGCACATACGGCACACATCTGTATCCGAGGTAACACAGCCGTCTATACCAGTCCGACCCATTTCGACAAAGTCGCCATCCTCCGTAGAATTCCGATGACTCTCCGGGGCAAACCCCAATACAAACTTCTTGGAGACCTGGCCATGACCCACACGGATCCCATTCTGGTGGAGGTCATTCACAACTATTTGCTATCGGCCGCGCGCGAGATGCAGCGCAACCTGATTCGAACCTCCTACAACACCATCATCTACGAGATCCACGACTTCGGCCTCGGCATCTACGACGACCAGTGCAACCTGCTGGCCGAAGCCCCCGGCCTGGCGGTCTTCACCCGGGGCAACGACTACGGTCTGCGCAAGGTGGTGGAGTTCCTGGGCGAAGACAACATCCATCCGGGAGACCTGATCCTCCTCAACTACCCCTACTGGAGTTCGGCCCACATCCTGGACGTGTTGGCGGTATCACCCATCTTCCACGAGGAGGAATTGGTGGGCTTCACCGCCGTGAAGCAGCACTGGCTGGATCTGGCCCAGAAGGATCCGGGGTACTGCCTGGACACGACCGATGTCCATCAGGAAGGCCTGATCCTTCCCTGCAGCAAAATCTACGAACGGGGCGTCCTGAACCGCCAGGTCCTAAACCTCATCCGCTTCAACACGCGCATGCCCGATCGGGTCATCGGAGACATGCACGCCCAAATCTCCTCCTGTCGCACAGGCGAGCGACGGGTGCAGGAACTGGTGGCGCGTTTCGGCATTGACACGTACCGGGAGGCCGTAACCGAAATCCTCGATCATGGCGAGCGGCTGGCCCAGGCGGGTCTGGCAAAACTGCCGAAGGGTACCTGGACGGCCCATGACTTTCTGGACGACGACGGCATCGACACGGACCGGCTGGTGAAGATGCAAGCCACGGTGACCGTGTCGGACAAGGAGATGATCGTGGACTGGTCCGGCTCCGATTCCGCCGTCAAGGGCCCCATCAACCTGCCCATCGGCTCCACCATGGGGATCAGTGCCTTGGTGTTCAAGGCCATCACAACTCCCGACAGCCCCGCCAACGCCGGCAACTTCCGGTCCTTGAAGGTCATTGCTCCGGAAGGTTGCGTCATGCATGCACAACCTCCGGCTCCCACCTTTACCCTCTGGACCTCCCTGTTGGCACCCGAAGTGATCACCAAGGCTCTGGCACAAGGCATGCCCGACCTGATTCCGGCCTGTTCGGGCGGCGACGTGTTCGACGTGATGGGAGTCGGCATCCATCCGGACACCGGCCAGTACTGGCTGGAGGCAACCAACGAAGGGGTTGGGTTCGGGGCACACGCCGGCGGCGACGGCGAGACCGGAATCATGCACCTGTCGGAACCCGGATGCCGGAACAATCCCATCGAGGTACTGGAAACCAAGGCGCCGTGGTTGATCGAGGCCTACGCCATACGTCAGGACTCGGGAGGTACGGGCCGGCACCGCGGCGGTCTCGGAGTTCTGCGCAGTTACCGCTTCCTGGCGGACGCGGCCTGCCTTACCTTGGTCAAGAAGACCCGCACCCGTCCGTGGGGCATGGCCGGTGGCGGCGACGGCGTTCAGGGAGAGGTGATCGTTCGGCCCGGTACGGACCGGGAGAAGGTCACCGGCGCCGTTTACGAGCACATGCAGCCCGGCGAAGTGCTGGTCAACTGTTCCGGCGGTGGCGGAGGTTGGGGGGATCCTGTCCTGCGCGATCCGGCAGCCGTCCTGGAAGACGTTCGGATGGAATACGTCTCGCCCGAAGCCGCCCGATCCGAGTACCGGGTTGCCATCGATCTGGAGCGCATGGAGGTCGACGAGGCAGCCACGAAGGCATTGCGGGAAATTGACGGCGGAAACGGTACGCTGTAGGACCTTGTGAACGTTGTAGGGCCAAGGTTGTCCGGATACGTTCCAGCAATTGTGGCAGGCAAAAGGGTTCCCGTAGTCCCGCTCCCGGCATTGGAACAAGGGAACCGCGTCGCCACCAACCGGTCCTGCGAGGGGCCATCCAAGCTGAACGCCGACACATCAAGACAGGTTGGGTTGCAGGGGGGATATTGTGCATGTAGCAGTTGACGTGGGCGGTACCTTCACGGATGTCAGCATCCTGGATGAAGCGACCGGCGCCTATCGGTTCGAAAAGGTGGAGACCGTACCGTCGGATCCCGCCTCGGGCGTTCTGGCCGGGTTGGACAAGGCAGTGGTTGAGCCGCAAGACATCGCCTACTTCATACACGGCACAACCCTCGGCATCAACGCGCTTCTGACGCGCACCGGAGCCAACGTTGCAATCGTTACCACACGCGGGTTTCGCGACGTGTACGAACTGGGACGGACCGACCGCGATCCGATGTACGACTTCAAGTACCGCAAACCCCCGGCCCTCGTGCCGCGGCATAGGGTTTTCGAGGTCGAGGAGCGACTGAATTTCCAGGGCGAAATCCTCACCCCCTTCAACCGGGACGACGCTCTCCAAGTCGCATCCCGCATTGGGAACTCGGGTGCGGAGGCGGTGGCGATCTGCTTTCTGCACAGCTACGCCAACCAGATCCATGAACTTGCCATGCAGGAAGCCCTGGCACAGGTCTGTCCCGACCTGCCGGTGACCCTCTCCAGCCATCTCTGCCGGGAGTACCGAGAGTACGAACGGACGAGCACGGCAGTGGTGAACGCCTATATCCAGCCGATCACGCGCGCCTATCTGGGACAGCTGGACCGGACACTGGTGGAAGCAGGTTCGTCCGGCCAGTTCCTGCTGACCCGCTCCGGCGGCGGTGTGATGACGGTGGCCTCGGCCCAGGCGGAGCCGGTGCAGCTGATCCTCTCGGGACCGGCGGCGGGAGTCATCGGCGCGGCCGCCTTCGGCGGGGTCATCGGGGTTCCGAATCTGATCACCCTCGATATGGGCGGCACCAGCCTCGACACTTCGCTCATCGCGGATGGACAGCCCCGATACAACCATGACCAGATCTTTGAGGGCCTGCCCATTTCCAAACCCGCCATCGACATCCACACCATTGGCGCCGGCGGCGGCAGCATTGCCTGGGTGGATGCGGGAGGACATCTGCAGGTGGGCCCTCAAAGTGCCGGATCCGTACCCGGACCGGTCTGTTACGGCAAGGGTGGCCGCGAAATCACGGTAACCGACGCCGCCCTGGCGGTGGGCTACCTCGACGCGGGCAACTTCCTTGGTGGTGAAATGGCACTGCAGGAAACCCGGACCCACGCGTTGCTTTCCCAACTGGCCAAGCAAACCGGCATGCAACCCCTGGATGTCGCGAACGGAGTCCTTCGCATCAGCACGGTCAAGATCGCCGGTGCGGTAAGGGAAATCTCGGTGGAGCAGGGACACCACCCGCACGACTTCTCACTCTTCGCCTTTGGCGGCGGCGGGCCGCTGCTGGCCTGCAACGTGGCGCGGGAATTGGGTTTGCCCACAGTCGTGGTACCGCCGGGCGCGGCCAATTTCTCGGCATTCGGCATGCTGATGGTTGACGTGGTACACGACTTTGCCCAAACCTTCGTCTCCGGGATCGATTCCCTTCAATTGGATGCCGTAAACCGCATACGCGAGTTGCTGGCACAGGAAGCCCGTGCCGCATTGGACACCGACGGCATCGATCCGCGGGACCGTCGCCTCGAACCGTTTGCCGAAATGCGCTACACGGGACAGGAACACGCGGTGACGATTCCCCTGCCCGCGAACCCGTTGACCCCGGACGACGTGCCGGAATTGGTCGCCCGCTTCAATGCGGTACACCACAGACACTATGGTCACAGCATGGAGGATCCGGTCGAAATCGTGACCCTGCGCCTGCGCGCGATCGGCCTGCTTCCCAGGCCCGACATTCCTGAGATGCAGGAGGCCACGACACCTCAAGCAACCCGACCCAAGGGATCGCGCGCCGTTGCGGGATCACAGGTCGCCTATGCAATCTACGAGCGCGCCACTTTGCCCAAGGGAATGTCACTGCCAGGCCCGGCCATCGTTGAGGAACCCACCTGCACGACCGTGCTGCATGAGAGCGACGTTCTGACCGTGGGTTCCCACGGGGAACTGCACATCGCGATCGGCTGAAAGAAGCCCGGAGCACTCCATTGTGTTGCCTGCCCTTCAAAGGTCCGAACACGGCTGCGTTCCAGGCATCACTTTGCGGGACATCGAGTCCCATCGTGCGCAACCGAATGGTTGGCAATCAACGGAATACGCCAAGTTATGGAGCCCCCGGCCGTCGATGAGCACAATAATGCTCAAAAAAACACCCGCCCGGGGATGTGGTCGAGGCCACGATCCAGCGGACGGGGAGGAACTCAAACTCAACTCAACCTCGGGAGCGTCTCCCTGTTAAATCCCCAACGATTATGGACACTGTTTCCGTTTAGTTGAATCCGGTTCGCAGGGGCACTGACATCCCCTCGCCTGCACGCATCCCAAGATTGACGGTGGAGCCCTATTTCGGCCCCGTGACAGGGGTGTGGTCGGAGACACCTGTGTCGTCCGGTTCGTCCGGCAGCAACAGGGAACGCCACTCGGAAGGCATATGCAGCACAGCCTTGATTTGCCGGAGGTGGTTTGGCGGCGGGCCGGCCCGCCGCCAGGCGGTTTCGATGAGATCCAAGACTGCCGGCGACAATGTCGCGTCCAGGAACTCACGCACCGTTGCAACGGCCTGGTCAGTCCGTTCCGCCTGACGGGTTTCCTGTGCAATGTGATCCCGTTCGTCGCTCTCCCGGTCGCGCCAGCGGCTCTCTTCCGGGTCGTACCATTGGAAGTGTGGTGGCGGCCGGTGTTCTGTCGGCAGGTGGCGAAACTCCTCGGCTTCCTCTCGAGCGTCCGGCAGGAAGCGGATGTGCGTGCGAAACACCTCGCTCAGGTAGGCGTGCGCATCCGGTTCGGACAGTCCGGGATCGGGATCCGCCTGTCGGTACACCCCGTCCTCCAGCCGCCACATCAGCAGTTCCCGCGGCGAATCCGCCCAACGCTTGCCGCCCAAGTCGTAAACCAGGTATTCGACCACCCCCAAGGCACCGTATAGCCGCCGCTTGTCGACGACCAGGTCCCGCGTTGCCGTGGACTTCGACAGGACCTCAAGCACCAGCTCTGGAACCTTATCGTCCAACTGGGCGGTACGCCCCGGTTCCCGTTTGTACGCCTCCTGGAGATCCGCTTCGGTTGGCATCACCAACAGATCCGGCCTGACCCGGTCCACCGGGCTGTCCTGCCGGGTGGACAGCCCCAGGTGCTCGACCAGTTGCGGTACGAAGACGTAGTACGCCTCGGTCAACGCACGGTGGCCAATCCGGTCGCGGGCCGTATCGAGCATGCGCTCCTGGAGCCTGTTGGGTCTGGAGTCGCCGTCGATCAGCACGCCGTCCTCTTCGAATTCGCTGAAATGCACACCTTCGGCGCCGTAGTCGGGGTCGGTGGTCCAGTCGTGGTCGTACTCGTGGGCGACATCGTACGGATAGTCCGGGTCGAAGTGGGCCAGGCCCTCCAGGTCGTGCTGCCACGCCGCCAAGTGGTCCAGCCGCCAGGCAATCCGCGCCTCCCGCGCTATGCGCGTCATGGTCGCATCGATGTACCGTTCCCGCACGCGCCCGTTGGCATCCGCCTGAACCAATGTCCGTTCCGGTGTCCGCACTTCAACCGCAGCCATCTTCGTCTCCCGTTCCCGGCCACTCCGCACGACTCCCCCATTCTACCCTGACAAGGGTAGGTAAAGCCCCAATCCGCATCTTTGTGCCAAAAAGAAGCTACCCGGTGGGCGGGTCCACTGGCTGCATCCCGTCGGGCGGGTCCGGTCCCGGCAGGGGCTGCAGCCAGCCCCGGGCCCAGGCGTAGCCGCGGTGCAGCAGCCGCTGGGCCTGGCACCAGTCCAGCTGAAACAGGCTCAGGGGCCGGTTGCCGGCCGCGCAGGCGTGCCTCCTCCACGCGCGTGCCGTAGGCCAGGACCCAGAGGGTGGCCACGGCCAGGACCAGCCAGTGCCGGTCCACGCGGACGGGATCCAGGCGGCGGGTGCGGTGCCACTGTCAGCCCATGCGCTTGAGCGTGCGGAAGCCCTGTTCGATCCACACGCGCATGCCGTAGGCGCCAAGGCCCACGTCGTCGGGGAGCTCGTCCGTGAGCACGACCCAGGGGTGGTCCTGGCCGGGGACCCAGAGCACGATCAGGGTGCAGCGCCGCTTCCGTTCCCGGAAGGCCTTCCCGGCCGTCACGGTGTACTGGCCCTCGCGGGCCACGAAGCACCAGGCCGGCCAGCGCTCCGGTGGTCGCCTGGAAGGTCATGTGGCGGTCGTAGCGCATGTAGGGGTGCCAGCCCTGGCGGCGGATGGCCTTCCACAGGTCGGGGCTCTGCAGGCCCCGGTCACAGAGCACGCGCACGGTCATGTGCGGGGGCACGACCGGTCCCAGGTGGTCCAGCAGGTCGCAGAGGTCCGGCGTCCAGGGACCGGGCCGGCCCCCGGTCTTGATGCGCCAGGCCACGGGGATGGCCAGGCCGCGGTAGACCACGCTGACGACCAGGGCCACCAGCGCCTCGCCCTTGGCCGTCGGGTCGATGGCCAGGGTCAGCTCCGGGCCCTGCCACCAGGCCAGGACCCAGCGCAGGAGCGGGGCGAAACAGGCCTACACGTCCAGCTGTACCCGGCAGGGCGCGGCCCGGTCGGCCCCGTCTCGGAGCCACTCCTGCAGGTACTGGCGCGTCGTGTGCCAGCCCGGCCCCAGGGTCAGCAGAGCCCCCAGCACGGCGTTCTGGCAGCTGCTGCGGGCCAGGATAGTGGCGCCGACCCACAGGGCCAGGCCCCGGACTTGGCTGGGACGCAGATGCGGCAGGTGCTTGGCGATGCACTCCGCATGGGGATAGAATGCGGACGGAAGAAGCATGGTCGGCTCCCGGTATCGGTTTCGTCGTTGATACAGGGTACCCCGCCATGCTTTTTCTGCTTCCTTGATCGTTTTTTCACCCCGGACTGGCTTTACCTACCCCTATCAGCCATTCTACCCGGGGCGCGCTGGCAGATTGATCCCTTGTCTCGACTTCCAGTGTCGGTCCTATCATTGCTGGGAGATCACACCCAGCGGATCGGGATGATGGCGGCTTCATACCACTGGGCGTAGTAAGTGGCTCGTACCAGACTCAAGCCAGGTGACATCCACGCCCTTCTCCTGCCTTCCAACACTCACTCTACCCGGGTAGACGTAAATCCCTCGCTGCTTGTCCGACCAGAAACCTTGTCAGAAGGCCTGCCTGGGACCATCGGTCGGGTCCGGAACTCCCGTGTAGAAACGAGCCTCTACAAGAGTGCGGCCCAGGTATCCGAGTTGCCAGGATCCATGCCAGGGCCTCTACGTCGCAGCTTGGCCAAGCATACGGACATGATGAACCAGAGTCCCAAGCGTTCCGGGCCAGATGGAAAAGATTCTGGCCGTCGATGAATACGATTGTGCGCATAAAAAAACACCCGCCCAGGGACATGGCCAAAGCCACGATCCAGCGGACGGGGGGTAACTTGGACAGGTACTATACCTTTTGCACCTTCCTGTCAAATGCAAAGTGAACTTTCGGACTCCATTTCAGTCCACAGCTACTGCCAATCCGCAGGCACGCCCCTTCGTCAGACAGCCGGGACCTGCTACACACCGAACGTCACGGACGTCCTGCACGAGCAAGGACTTGCACTACCTCACCGGGCTCGGTTTGCCAGTTCCGCTTCCACGTCGGCCCAGGACAACCCCCTGTCGACCAACAGTACAAGACAGTGATACAGCAGATCCGCCATCTCGCTGGTCAAACGAAGATCATCCTGCATCAACCCTGCGATCACGACCTCCACACCCTCTTCCCCGACCTTCTGGGCAATTCGCTCCAGGCCGTCCTTGAACAGGGATGTTGTGTAGGAGCCCTCGGGCTTCTCGATCTGTCGCCGTTGGATGACTTGTTCGAGATCCCGCATTACATCGCTCATCGTTCCTGCTCCGCATCCGGTTCCAACCGGCGAAAGAAGCACGTCCTAGCCCCGGTGTGGCAAGCCGGTCCATGGGGCCTGGCCAGCAGGACCAACGTATCCCCGTCACAATCGACCAGAATTCCCTCGACATCAATGAAGTTGCCGCTGGTGGCCCCCTTGTGCCAAATCTCCCGGCGGCTGCGACTCCAGAACACGGCCTGACCCAACTCAGCGGTTCGCTCCAGCGCCTCCCGGTTCATCCAGGCCACCATCAGGACTTCCAGGGACTCGGCATCCTGAACCACCGCGGTCACCAAACCCTGGGCGTCGAACTTGACGGCGTCCATGAACTCGGCGCCATCCAGCACCTGTGCGTCAGTCGTCATGGCTGCCCGTTCAGGCACCGAACCCATCCAAGCGCACCGGAATCCCCTCGGCCGCCATGTGTTCCTTCACCTCCCGGATGCTCAGCTGCCGGAAGTGGAACAGCGATGCAGCCAAGGCCGCGGCGGCACCGCCCTTGGTTACGGCATCGGCAAAGTGGCTGGCCTGGCCCGCGCCGCCGCTGGCAATGACCGGAATCGAAACGGCGTCGCTGACGGCCCTGGTCAGTTCCAGATCGTAGTTGTTCTGTGTTCCGTCACCGTCCATGGAGGTCAGCAGCAGTTCGCCCGTCCCCTTCTCTTCCACTTCCTGGGCCCACTCCACGGCATCCAGGCCCGTGTTGATGCGGCCCCCGCTCACGTAGACGTCCCAAGCGGGGGGGACTCCGGGATCGGTCTCCCGCCGCTTGGCGTCAATGGCGGTGACGATGCATTGACTGCCGAACCGTTCGGCACCCTGGGAGATGATGTCGGGATTGTGGACCGCGGCGCTGTTGACCGAAACCTTGTCCGCGCCGGCCAGCAAAATCGCCCGCATGTCGTCCTCGCTGCGAATCCCGCCGCCAACCGTAAACGGAATGAACACCGCATCCGCCACCTGCAGGACCATGTTGGTGACAATCTCGCGTGCTTCATGGGTGGCGGTGATATCCAGGAACACCAGTTCGTCCGCGCCTTCCCGGTCGTAGACGATGGCCTGGCTGACCGGATCCCCGGCATCCACCAGATCCACAAACTCCACGCCCTTGACCACGCGGCCGTTGTGGACATCCAGACAGGGAATAACCCGTTTGGCCAACATTGCTCAACTCCCCCCGCTGCTGACTGTGATGGCTTCAGGCAGTTTCAAGGCCCCGGTGTACAGGGCCTGACCTGAAATGAACCCGATGATTCCCGGCTCTTTCAGGTCGACCAAGGCCTGCACATCCGCCAGCGATCCAATGCCGCCGCTGGCGATGACGCTCAAACCCGACTCGCGGGCGAGGTCCGCCGTCTCCCGGAGATTGACGCCGGTCAGCATCGCATCCCGCGCAATGTCGGTGTAGACAATTAGCTCCACGCCTAGGTCGCGCATGCGCCTGGCCACCTCCACCGCAGACAGATCGGTCTGTTCCCGCCACCCGTGCGTGGCCACCATGCCGCCCCGCGCGTCCAGCCCCGCCACCACCCGGTCAGCCCCGAACTCCAACACGGCGTCCTTCACTACATCGGGCTTGCGCACGGCCACCGTACCAAGTATCACCCGGGTCGCTCCGAGATCCAGGATGTACCTAACGTCGTCCAGGGAGCGGATGCCGCCACCGAACTGCACCGGCACGTCCACGGCCCGGCGGATGTCTGAGAATGCCCGGACGTTCACCGGTACTTCGGCCGCTTCGCCCACGACCTGCCCCAAGGCCCCGTCCAAGTTCACCACGTGGAGCCACTCGGCGCCTTCGTCAACCCAGTGTCGGGCCGTTGCCGAGGGTTCCTGGCTAAAGACGGTTTCGGCATTGGGGTCGCCTTGGCGCAGCCGCACACAGGCACCGTTGCGCAAATCGATTGCAGGAAAGACGATCACTGGGCATCACCAACAATGTAGGGGTTGAATTCCATCCGCCGGCCGGCTGTCACTCCTCGAGGGAACGGGCCTGTTCAAGTGGCCCGCTCCTCAACGGTTCGCATGAAGTTGGTCAGGATGCGAAGACCAACCTGCTGGCTCTTTTCGGGGTGGCATTGGATGCCCCAAAGGTTGCCGGATTGCAGCACGCTGGCATAGGACACCCCGTAGTCGGTCGTGGCCAAAACCACGGACTCGTCGGCGGGAACACACCGGTACGAGTGCGCGAAATAGGCATAGGCATGGTTCGGAACTCCGTCCAGCAATGGATCGGCGCGCTGTTGGTGGAGTTGATTCCACCCAATCTGCGGGACGCGCAACATACGCGCCGGTTCCCTGGGATCAGCCATCGCTTCCGGGAAGCGCAGAACCTGACCGGGCACAAGGCCCAAACCCTGATGGCGTCCCATTTCCTCGCTCTCGTCCAGCAACAGCTGCATGCCCACACAAATCCCGAACAACGGCACCCCGGCAGCCACCGCCTCCAGCATGGGCTCTTCCCAACCCTTGTGGCGGACATTGTCGACACTGCTCCCAAATGCGCCCTGGCCCGGCAGCACCAGGGCGCTGAAGCCGGTTAGGCACTGGGCCCTGTCCAATATCGCCACTTCGATGTTCAGCGGACCGGCCACGTGCGTGAACGAGTTGCTGATGCTGCGCAGGTTGCCGACCCCGTAGTCGATGATTGCCACAGTCATACACCACCTCCCGATCAACCGTCCAACTCGAAGTTTCGCACGATGGCAGGCGGAAACCGCCCTGAAAGACAGTCCCGGCGCAATTGGCGCAGCCGCTCCTGGTACCGATCCGCAACCTGTCGGGTCAATTGCTGCTCGGCGACGGCCTGTTCCAGCGGTCGTTCACCGGTCACCACCAGTTTCCGGGTGCGGTTGGCCACCATGCCGAGGTACAGCGTACAGGCTTGCAGCCGCCGGTCCACATTTGTGAACTCCTCGCAGACCGGCATGAACCAGCCAACCGGTGCCAGATTGGGGCCAAAGTACTTCTCCACAACATAGTTGGCTTCGGTCAGCCAAAACCGCATTCTGGTTCCGGACATGCCCATGCCGCTGCTGGAGAAGGAGGCTTTCTCGATCAGCATGCGCCGGGTCTCGACACAGTTGTATTCGATGGTGTCGCGGTCCGTCTCCCAGTCAGCCTGGGCGAGGACGCGATGGCCGCAAGCGTTGCCGTGGGCAATCAGAGCCTGAAACAGGTCCATTGCGGTTTGGTCGGCATGAATGAATACGGAGTTGACGGCATGTTCGGGACCATGGCGAACCCAGCCGCGGAACGACGGCGGTTGGCCACCGACCTGTCGGCCTCCGCGGGTACGACGCTCGCCCGCAGGGGTTCCAACTTCCCAGCGGCGGCCACACAGACTTGGCCAAACGTCGACACAAGGCACTGGACCGGCAATGTGTCGCCGATCCACGGCTCCACGTTGCATGTTGCGGAACCCAGGCGGCCCCGCGCCCTTTCACTTGGTGCCATGTCGCGCCTGTTGTGAACCTACCCCTGCACGAACCCGTCGCGTATAGGATAATGCCCAAGGGCCATCGGAGTCGTTGTCAACGCGTGGTCCTCCGTGTCCTTTCCCGTTCACCGATCGCCTGCCATGATTCGCGGCTACTTCAACCGAGCCTGGCTCCCACTGCTGTGTGCCGCCGCGGTGGTTGCATTGGACCAGTGGACCAAAGTGCTGGTGCGCGAACACATCGAACTGCATCACGCGTCCACACCCATTGCCTGGCTTGAAGGCATCTTCATGCTGGAGCATGTCCACAACTACGGAGCCGCCTTCGGCATTCTCCAGAACGCGGGGATTTTGTTCGTCATCACCACGGTGGTCATCTGCATTGCGATCGTGGTCAGCATTGGTCGCCTGGGAGTATCACAACGAGGAATGCAGATTCTCATGGGCCTCATCCTGGGCGGTGCCATCGGGAACTTCATCGATCGCACGACACTGGGCTATGTGACCGACTTTGTGAAGGTGGGCATCCCCGGCAAAGCCTACTGGCCCAACTTCAACATTGCCGATTCGAGCATCGTGGTCGGTGTCCTGATCATGACCTTCATGGCTTGGCGGCGCGACATCTTCGCCAACGACGAGGATCAGGAAGAGGGTCAACCCGACACCTTGACACTGGTGCCGGAGACGTCGGGAAGCAGCAACGACTCCGGACCATAGGTGGATGCACAACCGCTGTCGTTCCGGACAGAAGTGGGCGACGCCGGCCACCGCCTTGATCAAGTGTGTGCCAGCCGGCTGGCAACCCTAAGCAGAACCCGAGTCAAGAGGCTGATCCAGGAGGACAGTGTCCTGGTGGACGGCCGTCCGGCCACGCCATCATTCCGTGTGAACCCGGGCCAAACCGTCACGGTCGAAGTGCCTGCACCGTTGGCGGAAACCATCGAACCCTGGTCTGTCAACCTGTCGATTGTCTTTGAGGACGAGCACCTGGCGGTCGTTGACAAGCCGCCCGGTCTGTCCATGCACCCGGGGCCGGGCCATCCCAACCGGACCCTGGTCAACGCCCTCGTCCATCGCTGGCCCGATTGGCATACCCTTGGTCCCGACAACCGTCTGGGTCTGGTCCACCGTCTCGACATGGACACGTCGGGCCTGGTGGTGGTCGCCCGCACTGCGGCGGCCCAAGTCAGGCTCCAGCGACAATTCAGCGAACGCACCGTGACCAAGGCCTACATGGCTCTGGTGGATGGATGGCTTGAACCGTCCAGCGGAACGGTGGATGTTCCACTGGGACGCCACCCGCGCTGGCGTCAGCGTCAGGCGGCATTTCCGGCAGGTTCCGCGGTTGGCGGGATTCGAATACGGGATGCCCGGACGGACTTCAAGGTCTCCCGCTACCTGGTCTCGCGCCCGCCGGGCCTGCAGCATCCGTTTTCCTTGACGGGCCTGCGCCTGCACACGGGCCGGACCCACCAAATCAGGGTGCACATGGCATGGCTGGGCTTCCCGGTGGTAGGTGATCGGGTGTACGGCCTGAGGAAACCGAGATTGCACTTGACCAGACAGTTTCTTCATGCGTCAAGATTGTCCTTCGATCACCCGTGCACCGGGAAGCACCTGACGTTCAGATCCGATCTGCCCGGGGATCTGGCAGGCCTCCTCGCGGGCCTTGATCCGGCAGACTGAGCACGGCCGCTCGACCGGATACCAGGCCGATTTTGCCGACGACAGGCGCACCGCGACCGGAGCAACATCGGAATTGCCCATGAACGGCAAGTGGCGTGCCGCGCGCATCCTGCTGGGCCTGCGCCTGCATTGGTGGCTGATCCTGCTCAGCGTGGTGCCGTCGTTCGCACCGGTACTGAGACCGGATCCCTTCATCCCGGACCTGGCCCGGCTTGAACCCTGGCGGTATTCGGTTACGCAACTTGAACTTGACGCCGCCGGCCACGCACTGGGACGCCTCTTCACCGAACAGCCCAGAACGCGGACCGACCACCAACGCCGTGAATTCGTCAGGACCTATGCCTCGCACCTTGAGGCCCGCAGACAGGCCAATACAGGGATCTGGCAGGCCGGACTCCGGTTGGATCCGTTTGATTATGTCAACTTGTACCGGCACTATGCCGATCGGCTCGAGGAGGATGCATGGCTGGCCCGACACCGAACCGAAATGGAACTCATTGTTCAGTTCGAGGTGGCGGAGGAACTCGCACGCCTTGGTTTTGGAGACCTTCACCGCGTGTTCCCCCCGGTTCTGTTCCGCTTGGTGTATCCCCCGATATTGGTTACCTACAGCCCGCGCGACGTGATACGGACCATCGGCTTCGCCTACGTGCGGCCGGATACGCCGTGGGACCAGGCCGACACCTACGAAAACATGGTGCAGGACGAACACAACCTGAGTGTCCATCTCAGCCGCGTGGGCGGCATTGCCACCTATCCGACATCGGTCCAGCCCCTGATCCCGGACCTGGAATACCTGTACGAAGTGGTGGCCCACGAGTGGATTCACACCTGGTTGGTCTTCAGGCCCCTGGGCATTCGCTACCTGCAATCGGAGGAACTGCGCACCATCAATGAAACCGTGGCCACGATCTTCGGCGAGGAAGTGGGCCGACGCATCATGCTGCGCCACTACCGGGACCTGATCCGCAGACCGCCGCCGAACGTCATGCTGCCTGTTCAGCCGGTTGAGATGAACGAACTGGAGGAGGGCACTGCAACCACTGCCGATTCCGATGTGGCCGCGCCCGAACCGGAAGGCGATTTCGATTTTCGGGCCGCCATGCGCGAAACCCGATTGGAAACGGATCGGCTCCTGGCCGAAGGGCTAATCGAAGACGCGGAGGCCTACATGGAAGCTCGGCGCCAGTACATCAATGCCCACGGATACTTCATCCGCAAGCTCAACCAAGCCTACTTCGCCTTCCACGGAACCTATGCCACCTCCGGAGGAAGCGCGAGCGACCTGGGTCCGATACTGGAAGAACTGCGCCGGCTGTCGCCCGACCTGCGCACCTTCATGGACACGGCTGCAGACTTCTCAAACCGCAATCGATTGGAACAGGCGCTTGACGCAGCGCGGCATGCCGCCGAGTGGCAGAGCCAAGGCCCATCCCGGGACGGCTGACTTGGAGTCAGGCAACAGCCCATGCCGGACCATCCGCCGCAGCCAACGGTTTGTCCGGAGTCTCGCCCCTACCTTTCCCGAGTACTTCGCTTCCGCCAGTAATCCGCGTAGCTCTCAGCCTCGGCATCGCGCGCCTTTTCGGTCGCCGCCCTCATGGCCTTGGTCTGGGCGCTCAGTTCGGCGCTGTCGGCCGTCTGAGAGGCCGGATCCTTGAAGTCGGCCTCAATCGGCAGGTCCACAGGACCAGGTTCATAATCAGGGTTTTCCCAGTCCGACGCGCACATCTCCTCCCATAGGTGCCGGACGGATCGGACGGCCGAATCCCAATCAGGCGCATCTCCCCTCCGGCTGCTGGGGTACATGTCCACAATGTACCGACGGTAGGCACGATGGCATGCCTCGCTGTCCGCGAAGGTTTCAAGCGCGGGGAGCAGTCCGTCCAGCAGGTTGCGCATTCCGCCATCGACGAATCCCTGTCGAACCATGCGGGGGTAGTGGTGTTTGGATGGTGTCCGGCGCATCCAAACCCCCAGGTCATGCACATGCCGCATATCCTGGACCTCCTTCCCGGGGTGCATGAGAGTCAGCGCATGCAGTTTCCCCTGCATGGTGGCCCAAGTCGCCACGCAAGGGAAGCGAGACACCAGTTCCACCGCAGGCCCATGGGTCAACGCCAGGAAGGCGTAAACACTTTGAGCCTCCCAACCCGGAACGGAACGCGTAAACATCACCTCGATTTTCAACGTCCCGATGCGACCATCCTCAACCACTGACGGATAGTCCACAAAAGCACGTTGAACCGGACTGCCCAACCTGTACGCCGACTTGTCGAAATTCAGTGCCGCACCCGGAATGGACGGAAGCACCCATTGTTGCAGTGTTTGCATCAGATGGGCGTGAACGCTCTCCTTTTTGGCTTCCGATGAATCAGGAGGATACCCCTGGTCCAAGTACCAGAAATCCACATCCTCGGAGAAGCGCGGCGACAACTCCCAGCTCTTCACCAAGCTGGTTCCACCGGCGAACAGCAGACATCCACCGGACGGCCACGGGGCGCTTCCCAACCCCTTCAAGGCAGCATTGACACAGACATCCTTTTCAATGCGAGTGGGCACAAGGTCCAATTGCTCGGCCCGACGACGAAGTTTCTGCGGGTCGTGGATCTCCGTGGCCGTGAAACCACAATCGTCCGCGTGTTCCACCGGATCTCCTTGGTGTTCGGTATAGGCTCCGCCCTGATTCCACAGCAGGGACAGGTAGACAGGCTGTTCGACCCCGATTGCTTCAAAGTTGGGAACGCCCCATACACCTTCACGGCCATCGGTCTCGTGAAACAAGCGGTGGTCGCGCTCCTGCCGACTAGTGCAGGTGGTCACGCCCTCCCGATGCAGCAGGGACAAGGCAAGACGCCGCAGCGAGGCGTAGGGAATGGGTTGCTCCAACCCAGCAGCGAAGTGGATGGGAAACCATACCCCGTTGGCAGGCGAGCCGATCTTCCTTGCCCTGGCGAGGCGATCCAGTGCCCGATCCACATCCTCGGTCGGACCGAATCGATCAAAGTCGCGTCTGCGGAAAATCCGCTCATCGGGCGGTCCGGCCTCCATAAATGCCAGGATTTCCTGGTGCAACTTGGCGCCCGACATGGTTCCGTCCGGTGAACTACCTCGCCAATCCCACGAGCATCTCTTGGATGCGTCGATTATAGGCAACCCTACCCCCCCGGGGGGACTCTGGCCTCACATCGAACACTCTGTACGGACTGGACCGGGCGATTGGCTTTGTTCGGCAGCCATCAGCGCAACCCAACTGGCAGACGCAACCGGCCAAGTCCAGACTTCGGATGTCGCCTGCAACCAATCCGGAAGTGTCAGCCGCCTCTGGAACCCATGTCGATTTCCACCCCTGTCTCCGGGGCGGTGCTGCCGCCGCCGAACACGGCTGGCTCGGAGCACCAAACGTGTCCAAACCAGCATCTCTCAGGTAATACGTTGGGGACTGGCGAGGGGCTCCGCTCCTTGCCTCCGAAAGACCCGCGTTCGGGAAGGAGTGCCCGGTACCACCGGTCGCCGCCCCCCTGGACTCGGCCCTTGTTGCCTTCCCGCGAGGGTTTGTTGGAGGGGTTGGAGTAAACGCAATGGCGGAAAACTGATGCCGATCCAAGCATCCTGAATCGATTCTCAGCACGGGGTCACGGGAAAACGCTGGGGATGCCGCCTGGCTGCACCAAGAAGTTCCGCGCCGAGGCTGAGCCATCGGTGATCTGGCCTCACAGCTCCCTTCAAGTAGCGCCTCTCTCCGATTCTATTCTCCCCCCATCCACCAACTCCCGAAGATCCGTCTCAATCTCTCTCCACTCCTGCGACAGATCGATAGAACACGCCCGGATCCGCCGCCGCACAAGCTCAAAACGGTAGTCGAAATTGCCATCAACCGCCGCATACAGGAGCCATCCCTCCGGTTCAGGATCGTGTGAAGGGACAGCTGCAGCCCAGTTCGTCACGTAGGCGAAGATCTGGTAGAGGTGGTTCGAGTGCACCCTCTCTCCATCGAACCGCGTGTTCAGGGGATTCTTGTAGAACTTGGTATCGACGATGATCGTGCGTTCGGGCGACTGCAGCATGATGTCTGTCTGCATGCCCGAAAGATGCCGGAGGTCCGTCTCGCTTCCCTCCGCTCCGAACCAGTCGATCCGGGGTGCGCTTACCCTGTAGGCCGTCTCCCGTTCGCAGAATGTCTTCACAAACTGCTGGAACACCAGACCCATCTGGAGGTCGTCCTCGCGGAAGTCGCGGAACTGCGCCGTTCCTTCCTCTTCATTCACCAGGAGATTCTCGTGGATGATGCGGCAGAGGTGCAGGAGAAAGCTGTAGAACCGGTTGTTGCGGTGGATCCGGACGGTGCGAAACAGGCTCGCGGTCAGGCGGACATCGGAGACCGCGTCCAGCTTCCGGTACAGGTATTCGGTCCGGCGTCTTTCGTCCGGATCCAGGCCGGCAACCAGAGTCAGACTGTGCAGAGTCGCCTTGAGAATTCGGTTCTGAGGCACGTCGTAGCTCAATTCGTCAAAGGCACAGTGCGTCTTGCCGTTCAGCAGCAGGTTCCGTTTCATCGTGGTCGCGAGATCGAGCTTGCCCTTGAGGCCCCGGATGTCCTGGTGGGCGGTGAGATAGTCGCGATCGAGCCCGCGGGAGACGAGCCGTGCGACACCTTCGTTCAGAACTTTGGCAAACAGGTCAACCAACCCGCCGAACTCATCGGATCCCACATCGACCGTCTCCCCTTCTCCGATGTGGTCCCAGGCGTAGCAGAGGAGATAGTAGATGTTCCTAACAGGAACTTTCACGCCAGCAATTTCCGAATCTCCCCATCCACGTGCTCGGCACGGTCAAACCAATATTCCCGCAGTAGAGGTTCAATTTCCTGCCGGACAACCGCTTCGTACCAAGACTCGTCGAGTCCCTCATCATCATCGCCCGGACAGAAAAAGCTGTGCCCGATCTCGAAGCCGGGACCGAGATTCCTGTGGTCCTCCCGAATCCTCTCATTCAGGGCCGAGAATCGGTCCACGATCCTGTCAACAAGAGCCTCGTCCACACTCCTATCGTTGAGGTGATTTCTGAACTGGTCGGTTCCGAAGGCCGGCTTAAGGCGATGGAACGAGAATCGCCGTCGAAGCGCGTAGTCCACCATCGCCAGCGACCGATCGGCCGTGTTCATCATGCCGATGAGGTAGAGATTCGCCGGAACATGGAAAGGCTCGGTTTCGGGCGCATAGGTTAGCGGAACTGCGTATTCCGGATCCCGCTTGTCAGCCTCGATGAGCATCATCAGCTCACCGAAGATCTTGCTGAGATTCCCGCGGTTCACCTCATCGATAATGAACACGTAGCGTTGGGCGGCGTTGGCCGCCGCCTCGCGGCAAAACGACAGGAACACCCCGTCACGTCGCTCAAATCCTTCTTCGCTCGGACGATACCCTTGGATGAAGTCCTCGTAGGCATAGCTCTGGTGGAACTGGACCATGCACACCTTTTCGGGGTCCTTGTACCCGATCATCCGATAGGCTAGGCGCTTGGCAACGAAGGTCTTTCCGACCCCGGGAGGCCCTTCGAGGACGACATTCTTCTTGCGTATCAGAGCACCAATGATGTGATCGAACTCGTCGCCAGAAAAAAAGAGTTCCTTCAGAGCCTCCTCCCGAGTGTACGGCTTAGGTGCTGGGCCAGGGGGACTTGGGTCCATAACCTTCTGGAAAGCAAACCGGAGCCACTGTTTATAGTCGCTGAAATTGGTGAGGGTTTTGATGGCGATACCACGCTCCTTGGGGAGCCGCCACTGCCCAGTCTGTTCCCACCTGACCTGACGTACGTGTCGCATGGTTGGACGGCTATGGTCATAACTGTAATCGGATTCGATCACCCCGTAACCCAGCAGCAACCTGCCTCCCTTCTTGGCCAACACATAGTCTCCAGGTTGCATTCCGCGGACGAACTGGTGGCAAGCAAGCGAGGCCATGACCGGATTTGGATTGTCGAAGACTTCACGGATTCGTTCGTGGATGTCCTGTCTGTCATCGAACGCTCGAAGATCTCCGAGTTCGTCCCACCCGATCGCGATGATTCCCTTTTCCCGGAACTCATCCCAGTGCTGCGCGCCCGGACCCGCCGCGAGCGCCCACACCCGAGCCGACCCGAATCTCTCCTGATACCATTGCTCAGCGCTTCCCGAAGACAGCATTCCGTCTTGGGATTCTCCGTTTTCAATTTTGTCCATGCGAATTTCTTAGTCGTGAATGTAGTCGCCTTCGGCGATTGGCATCCGCAAACCTGAAGGCGGGGTTCTGGTCCCACCCCGAACTCTCTGTTCGGGCCGACCCGGGTAATCGGTTTCGTTCTGCAGCCGCAAGCGCACCTCAACTGGCCGAGTCCGGAGTTCGGATGTCGATTCGCGGTTGGAAGCGGGACCGAAAGAGTCAGCCGCCAGAGCCCATGTCGATGTCCAGGTCCGGAAGCTTCTCCGCCGGTTCGTAGCCGAAGAACCGCGCCAGGAAACTGGTCTCGGCCTGCAGGGACCGGACAATGTTCTCGGCCTTGCGGAATCCGTGCTGCTCGCCTGCAAACAGCAGATAGGCCACCGGCACCCCCCGGGCCCGCAAGGCATCGACCATCATCTCGGCCTGGTTGGGCAGCACGATCTTGTCCTCGTCCCCTTGCAGGAAGAGCACGGGGCAGGTGATGCCTTCGGCCCCGGTCAGGGGCGACCGCTCCTCGTAGATGTGCGCCTCATCCGGATACTTGCCCACCAGCGAATCGAGATACCGGGACTCAAACTTGTGGGTCTCCCGGGCCAGTGCACCGAGGTCGCTGACCCCGAAGTAGCTGATCCCCACGTGGAACCGGTCGGTAAAGGCCAAACAGGCTAACGTGGTGAAGCCGCCCGCACTGCCGCCGGAAATCGACAACCGCTCTCCATCAGCCAGTCCCTGCTCCACCAAGTGCGTGGCTGCATTGCCGCAGTCCTGGACATCTACCAGCCCCCAGGTCCCGTTCAACCGGCGACGATAGGCCGTCCCGTAGCCGGTGCTGCCGCCATAGTTGACATCCACCACCGCGAAGCCGCGGCTGGTCCAGTACTGGATCTGCAGATCCAGGTTGTTGCCGGTCTGGGAGGTGGGACCGCCATGGCTCTTGACCCTGAGCGGCGGCAGTTCGCCTTCGGGCACTGCGTATTCGGGATTAGCCGGCGGGTAGTACCAGGCATGGGCCGTAACGCCGCCCTCCGTTTCAAACTCGACGGCCTGGGGCATCGAGTAGTACGCGGGGTCCACGTCGACCTCGTTCGACGTCCTGAGCTCCCGCACCTCGCGGCTGGCAAGGTCCAACAGCGCCAACGTGGTGAAACGAGTGGGGCTGGCCGCCAGGAACAGAGCATGCCGGTCGTTGGCCGACAGGTAGGAGAACGACGAGTAAGGGGTATCGACAAGGTCCAAGTCCCCGGTGTCAAGGTCCAGAATCCCCAAGTTGCCGCCCGAAGCACCCAACCAGGTGCACAGAATGTGCGTCCGGTCGATGAACGCGTACTTCGACAGGCCAAACACCCACTGCGGAGCCCCGAACTCGGCTTCCATCGGACACACGTTGGCCGGAGCCTCGGCATCCATGCGGTACAGGTTCCACCAGCCGTCCGGGTCCGCCACGCAAAACAGTTCGTTGTCGGGAGACCAGGCCGGCTGGAAGATGGACACACCGGATTCGGCCCACACCAGTTCCGGATTTACCGCCTCACCGAACTCGTCCAGTTCCGTCATCCACAGCTCGGTTTCGTCCCACGGCATGTCCGGATGGTTCCAGGCCAGCCAGGCCAGCTTGGTTCCATCCCGGCTGAGGACGGGGGAGGAATAGAAGTCGTGGCCCTGGGCCATGACGACCTCCGAGCCGCGCGCTTCCGTGTCCACCATCACCAGCGTGTTGGCGCACTCCTGGTTGGGCACGGAGTGGTCCTCGCGGACCGCGTACACACGCCCGCCGGACCGGTTCACCGCGAAATCCGCGTAGCGGCACTGATTCGGCGGCAGGAACTGTTCAACGCGCCGCCGGCCCGATGCACTCCAGGTGTACAGGCAGTCGTCGGCAAAGTTGCTGAACAGCACCTTGCCATCCAGCACCCCGTAGGGGTTGCCACCGTACTCGTGCACCTTGGTGCGCACGCTGTACTGCCCCGACACCAGGTCGCGCGGCCTTTGCCCGATGGTTTGGCGCACCAGGGCATAGCGCCCCTCGTTGCCAGGCCGCATCTCCACCCAGTAGACGTCGTCGTCCACCAGCTTGGGGTCGTAAATCGATATGGACTTCGAGGTCAGCAGTTCCACCGTGATCGAGGACTGCCAGGATCCGCATGGTGCTTGTTTGGGCATAAATCCCCCGTTTAATTGGTGCTGCGGACAAGATTCATCCGCGGTTCAGCCCCCGGTGCCGCCGCGCACGGCGCGCACCTCCCGCGCCGCTGTGGCCAAGGCATCCTGGGCGGGTACGTAACCGGCCGGATCCAGCGCCTCCTCCATCCAACTGCTGACGACCGCCAATTCCTGGGCAAACGTTGTGCTGGGACGCAGCGGCACCGATGCGCGCACCGTGTCCATGGCGGCGCGCTGCCAATCGTACTTCGCGTCGGCCATCAGGTCGTGTTCGTAGACATAGCGATAGGCCGGCTTGGGAGCGACATCCGCGATCCGTCGTTGCAGGGCGATGTTGTCGGGACCCAGCCACCAAATCCCAAAGGCGGCCGCGCCCTCGATATTTCGGGCCCCGCGCGCCAGGCCCATGCAGTTCGACCAGAACGGCGTGCCCGCCTTGGCCGAGTCCCGTTCCAGCCGCATGTTGGAGCCGGTGGTGGCGAAATCCGCATTGCCCGCCCCTTGGAACGTATTGGCCACCGCGCCGTGCAGATCCACCGATGTCATGATGGCGGTTCGGCCCCGCATCCACATGCCGAAGCCCCTTTCGTTCTCCGGCATCAGGTCCGACAGGACCATGTCCTGGAGCCAGGTGAGCGCCAGGAGCGCCACTTCCCCATCCCACTTGACGTGGTCGTCGGTAGTGTAGGGGTTCTCCTCCCCACTCCAAATCATGGCCATCAGGTCCGACAGGGGACTGAAGGCCCGGTCGAACGGAATCAGCGACGAGGACTGCTTGATCGCCTGGGCGGCCAGCATGGTGTCATCCCAGGTAATCGGGGCATCGATCACCCCTGCAGCCTCCAGCGGTGAATTCAGCCAAGCCAAGGCGATCGAACTGACATTGATCGGCAGCCCCATTTGTTGCCCACGGGCCCGCGCGGCCTCCCGCACCGGAAGGTCCAGGCCTTCCACGAGCCGGTCCGCACCGGGCAGTCCGCCCTCTTCCAAGTGGGCATCCCAAGGCTGGATCAGTTCAAAGTCGAGCCAGGCCTGGGTCTCCGTGGGCATGGGAATGGGAAGAATGCCGTCGTATGCCCCCGATCCCTCCGCGGCAGCTTGGCTGGCCTGCTCGAACAGTCCGTCCAGGTCGCTTTCATGCACCACAAGCGGCCAATGGGGATAGACTTCGGACCAAGGGCCCTCGATTGTCTCGAACTCAAGGAGGAACAGGTACTCGTCGGCCACCAGCAGGTTGAGATCCTTGATTTCAGGCGTGGGTTCCGGCCGGCTGAGGAAACCGGGCCGACGGCAGGCTGCGACCGAGGCCACAATGCCGGCTGTGCCCAGGAGCCTGAGCACTGCACGGCGGCTCACCGCCGTGGCTGCGGATAGTCGAGTTGGGGTCACGAGTAACGTTTCCGATATGGTTTGGGGATTGCCATGGCACCAAGGGGTGCACAACAAGCCGCCGAAGCCCAAGTCCTTGTGTCGCCCGGATTCTACAGAATGACGCTCGTGCCATGGCCCGTGCCTGCTTCGATCCTGTCACGGATACTCCGCTCCCGAAGCAACATTTTCCCAGGGCCATTCTGGACGAGCGTCCACCGTCCCCGTGAACATTGGTTGGACAACACAACCTTATAATGCGGCAACCACCGTTCCGGCACACCCCAATCCTGCCTATCCATGCCCATTGCCAATCCCATGCCACAAGGTGCCTGGCTGCACCGCGAAGCCGATGCCGTTCTCGGGATTCTTGGAACGGCCGGCGAAATAGTATCCGGGTACTTTGGAGCGGACACGGACGTGGAGTTCAAGAACATCGACGAACCCGTGACCGCAGCGGACCGGGAGTGCAGCGCGTTCATAACCTCCAGCCTCAGGCGTGCCTTTCCGGACGATGGAATCCTTTCGGAAGAAGAACTTGACACGGCCGAACGGTTGAGCAAGGAGCGGGTGTGGATCATTGATCCCCTCGACGGCACACAGGAATTCGTGATTGGACTGCCGCAGTTCGTGATCATGGTGGGGTTGGCAATCCATGGGAAACCATGCCTGGGAATCGTCTTGCAGCCGACTTCGGGCTTGGTGTACATCGGGATTCCGGGCACGGGTGCCTGGGTCCACCGGGACGGCTGCACGCTTCCGGCCCGGGCCGGCCACCAGGATGAACTGTCCCGCATGCGGGCGGCGATGTCGCGCAGCCATCTGACCGCATTGATGGAAACCTGTCTCGATGATGCGGGCTTCGCGGAGCGCACGCGCATCGGCAGCGCCGGCCTCAAGGCGGGCCTGGTGGCCGAAGGCCGGGCGGACTGCTGGTTCCACGCATCCATTGGCCTCAAGGAGTGGGACGTCTGCGCACCTCACGCCATTCTGCAAGCCGCAGGCGCCACCGTGACCGACTGCTGGGGCCGCGATCGCAGATACAATCAAGCCGACTACCACCTGCGCCATGGCGTGATCGCCTCCAACGGCCGTCGGCATGCGCAGCTGATCGGCCACATCAGCCGCGTGTGCGCCGACCATGGTTTCCACAGGGACAATGGATTTGCCTAAGGCTTTCGCGGTGCCTACAGACCCAACCGACAGACTTCAGTGAACCGTTCACCCGGATGGCCCAACCTGTTGGGCCTGGTCGAGCCCGATCCCAAGGACCCGGGCGGCCTCCAAACCGCCTTGGGCCACCCGCCCGGCTGGGCGGTATTTCAGCGCAACCTGTTCAACGATGCCACCGTGTACCAGAGCGATGACTGGACCGGCCTGTCAGACGCGGGCACGGCTGTCATCTGTTGCCTTGAGTGGGAGCCCGGCTCAAGCGGCACGGTGCCCGGTCTGGAACACTTGCCAGCCTTTGCCAGCCGCTGCCGCGAATATGTGCAGGGCACCAGCGGATGCCACATCTGGGTTGTGGGCGACGAACCCAACCGGTCCAGCCAATGGCCAGGGACCGCGGCCGACCCACATTCCGATGCCGAAGGCACCTTGGAGGTGCTGCCGCCGCGGTACTTGCCCGGCCGATACTCCCAACTGACGGGTCAGGGCACTCCCGCAACCACCTCCCACACACAGCCGATCACCCCCGAACAGTATGCCGAGTGCCTGAAACAGGCCGGGGCCGCGATCAGATCGGTGCCGGACCACGAGGACGACCTGATCCTGTGTGCGGCGATGGCTCCCTGGAACGCCGATTTTCGGGACCCCGACAATCCCAGCGGCGACTGGATCGACTACTTCAAGACGGTCTGCGCGGCACTGGGCGCGGACGATCTCCAGGGTTTTGCGCTGCACACGGCCACGTCCGGATCCGACCTTGACGAAATCACAACCGAGGAGCGTCTGGCCTTCCCCTTTGCAGGCCGGAGGCGCGGCTTCCGTGCCTACCTGGACTTCATCCACGCCATCCCGCCAAGGTTCCACCACCTGCCGGTGTTCATCACCGAGGTGTCGCGGCTCGAGCCCTGGCGCAATGACGACAACGGTTGGACCGGGACCGCCATGGCGGACATCCAATCCCACAACCGGACGCGCATCCAGAATCCGATACGGTGCGCGGCCCTGTACACCTGGAACAGCAAGTCGCCTTGGACGCTTCGGGGCAAACCCCTGCTCGCGGCGGACATCGCCCGCTCCATCGCCGCACTCGAAGTGCGCCGGTATCAGGACTCCCTGCTGCCGGTCGCGTGGACCCGCGTCGAGGTCCCGGCAAGGGTGGAGGCGGACCGGCCTCTGACAGTGAATCTGGCCTTTGAAAATGCCGGTACGGAACCCCTGGTCGCCAGCGGTGACGCACCGGTGCGCATTAGCTGCATGTTGGGCAGCACGGATCCGATATCCGGCAACTGTATCGTCGAGGTGGACCGGCGCTTCCCGTTGCCGAGCGACATTAATCCCGGGCAGGGATGTGAAGTGTCCATCGAACTGCAGGCTCCTGAAGACGCCACCGACATCACCCTATTCATCGGTATCGTTCCGGCAGGTTTTCTCTGGTCGGCTACGGTAGTCGAGGACGCGATACAGATTCCCTTGCTCCAGGAACCGGAGGAAGAGGTCGAACCGGTGAAGGCAACGGCTGCGGATTCTACCGGCTACGGCGCGGGGAAACCCGATGCAGAACCCGCGGCCGCATTGGAGGATACGGAGGAACCAACCCGCGATCCCGAGGCGAAGCCGGTTCCGACCCTCGAAATGACCGCCGCGCCAGAAACGGACATTGTTCCCGAGGACCAGGAGGCGTCCGAGCCGGAGGCATTCACGGACAATGGGCAGGAGAAACCACCTGACCCAGTTTCGGAATGTCCGGAACCCGAAGTCCGCGAACCCCCTGCCGTCATCGATCTGAGTGCCTTTTTCCACCGCCCGTCCGAGAGCTCCGCGATGCGTGCCTTGGCAGACGTCACCAGGGTCGTATTCGTCGAGTCCCGCTTCGACGGGGATCCGCCCATCAACGAGGTAACCGACCACTTTGCCAAGCAAGGCTACAAGCAAGTCCCCCTGCACTTCCTGTTAACCGAACCGGACTGTGCCTACCAGTTCCACAAGGCGAAGCACAACCCCATTCCTTATGCCGCCAACCTGACATCCGCCGTCGTGCTGAGCCTGCCCAAGGCACAGGGCGACACCCATGGCTGGCTATCGAGGTTCGACGAGCTGGCCGACACGGTGTTCGAGGTGCTGGCCACGATCTTCAACGGGAATCCGCCGCCCAAACTCGAGGTGGGCGTGGACACCCTGGATGGTGACCTGGGATTCAAGTCCGGTGCCGGCGACCACTTGGAAGACATTTGCCTTCTGTTGTCCAGCCGTTGGGCGGACGATGTGGACAGTCCCGTTCCCCTGACGTTCGTTCCGGTTGCACTGCCATTGGAAGGATCGCCCCCCATAGCCCGGGAACCGGACCCGGACGAGGCAATCCCCGAAATGGAGACCGAGATACCGGACACCGACACGATGCCAAGGGAACACACCGGGTTTGCCCCCGTGCCCGAACCCGATCCCTCTGTCGAGACCCGCCAGGACACAATGCCGGATCCGACGGATCCGGACATCACCGAAACAGCCGCCGCCGGCATCGAGCCGGTCCTGACCTTCGACGACGACTCGGGGTTTGTCCAGTTGGAGCAAGACTCCGCCCGTTGGCTGAACCTGCGCTTCTCCCATCTACAGGCCACATCGGTTTGCCTCTGGGTCTCCGGTGAAAACGGTACATTGCCCCTGGCGCAGCTCCGGCGAATCCATAACATGGCTGCATCCGAGGTGTACTGCCACTACGTGGTTGAACCGTCGGGCCGCATTCTGGACACCGGCCGGCCCGCAGCTGCGCGCGAGCACTTGCCTCCCAAGTTCCAGGATGCGATCCACATCTACCTGCGGGGCCGCGGGCCCCATCCCCAACGGGACTTGGAGCAGCTGCACGCCTGCAGCGGCCTCCTGGCGGAACTACTGCACTGTCCGGCCATCGCGGACCGACGGCAGACCATCGGCGGAGACCTGGCCGATGTCCTTCTCGTCGGAAGCAGTCGGTGGCAGCACGGGCCGGCCTGGACCGATGCTGTGACAGCCACGGTCAGCCAGGTGGATGTCGACCGGGATCCGGCTGCCGGCTCCGAACATCACCCATTGGAGGCGCAGCCTCACAGCGCCAACCCGCTGCCGAGCACGGGTGCGGAGATCGACGAACCGGACCGCGTCCCCCGGGCGGAACCTCCCGCCTCGTCTGTGCCCGGACAGGGAGTCGGCAGCATTGACGCACCGTCCATCGTAGACCGGGTTGGCACCATCCCCAAGCACCCCGTCCTGGACTTCCCCAAGCGGCGGCCCAGCGCGATACGGCAAATCGTGGTCCACCACTCCGGGTTTCCCAGTCATGTAACCCCGCATGCCATGGCCGAATCCCTGGTACTTGACCAGCTGGCCACGGACGGCACGGAACCGGGTTTGCCCTACCACTTCGTCGTCCAGGTCGACGGCACCGTGGAACAGATCCACGACCTGTCGGTGGCATGCCACTCAACGCAGGACGGCCACGACAGTATCGTGGCCGTGTGCCTGGCGGGTACGTTCAGCCAGGGCATCAACCCCACGCCCCTGCAACTCGAACATGCCGGACATCTGATTGCCTGGCTGCTGCAAACCTGCTATTTGTCCGAGGCGGACATCGCCGGTCATCGCGACGTGGACCCATTCGAGGAGGTGTGCCCAGGCGAGGAATGGAGTACAGGGCACAACTGGGGCCAAACACTCCGGTACCACGTTTCCCGCCACCTGTCGGGCAACCCGGCGGACGTGGTCCCGGTGTCCTGAATGTCCCTCGCAGACCTGATTGGATACAGCCCGGGAGACGAACTGGGGGCCGGGTTCAGGGTAAAGTTGCCGGCCTTCACGGGGCCGCTACACCTGCTGTTGGCCCTACTGGAACAGAACGACTTGGACATCGCCGAGGTCAGCTTGGTGGCGGTCACCTCGGCCTACCTGGAGGCAATCGAGAATCTGGACGACCTGCCTGCGGCATCCGTGTGCGCCTTCCTTGATGTCGCCACCAGGCTCATGGTGCTCAAGGCCAGGTCCCTGGTCCCCGACCTTGCGCCGGACGAGGATGACGAGGACGATGCCGACATCTCGGACCTCTTGGACCAACTGACCGAACTGAGCCGGTTCGCGGGTCCGGTGAGCGCACTGAAACAGCGCCGGGACGCAGGCTTGCACTCTTTCCAACGCCAAGCCCCGCTGCCCCAACAGCGTATAGTCAACGTCCCGGCCCTGGAGCAACCTTCCAAGCTCAGGTCCGCCATGGTTAAACTTGCCCGTTTCCTGCCCCGCGTACAGACCGTGCAGGCCCCGACCATACCCAGCTTCACGATTGCGGGCCAAGCCAAGGCCCTCATGGCCTATCTGCGCCGCTGGCAGGATGCGGGCAGCCACCGTTACCGATCGTTTTTTGCGATGTTCGAATCAGGTTCCCCGCGGGCGGAGATCCTGGCCACCTTCCTGGCCATGCTGGAGATGATCAAGTCGCGAACCGTCTCGGCCCGCCAGGAACAACCGTTCGGCGACATCGGAGTCCAGTTGACGACACCCGCGGCAACCCGATTGCCCGCCGACGACGATACCGACACGGCGTGAGCTGCAAACCCGGTCCATGGCAACGTCAGGAATGTGATAAACGTGTCCAGCTGGGGCGAGGATTCCTGGGAGGACATTCCGAACGCGGATTCTGACCACGGCACCGAGCCGCCGGAAGACATGCCGGCTAGGCTCCTGGAGTACATCCCGGGCTTTCCGGTCTGGAACGACTCAGGTTGTGCCTATGTCCAGGTCACGGCCTACGACCTGAACACCAATTTCAAGCATCTCTCCTTCGGCGGCCATGCGGATGCCGCCCTGGATTCCCTAGTCGCAACGTTCAACCTGCCCGGATCGCTTGGCGCAACCTCGGTGGCCGATTGCCTGTTCCTGGACTGTGAAACCACCGGTCTGGGCCGGTCGAGCCTTCCCTTCCTGATTGGCATCGGCACCTTCGAGACCGTGGCCGATATCGATTCCCGCGTGCTGCAGCGCAATGCCGACGGCAGCCTGGTTCTCGGTGAAGGTGCAGTCAACCCGGATCCCACGGGCACCGGCGGCGCACCCACCCACTTTGTGATCAGGCAACTGTTCGCCTGGCATCCCCGCGAGGAATGCGCCGTTCTCCAGGTTCTGCAGGATCTCACGGCATCGCGCCCGGTGTGGGCCACATTCAACGGCGATGCCTTCGACATTCCCCTCATTCGCGCCCGGTACCACACAAACCTGATTTACTTCCCCGAGCTGCCGCTGAACGATCCCTTCACCGACCATGCGGCCAGCCGACTCGACCTCCTGCCGTTGGCCCGCAAGCTTTGGCGCCGCCGCATCGGCAGCTGCTCCCTGTCCAATTGCGAACACGCAGTCCTTGGACTTGCCCGTGCCCAGCAGGACGTTCCGGGATCCTTGATACCCGGCATGTACCGGCAATACATCGAAACCGGCCGGGTTCACGACATGGTCCGGGTCTTCTATCACAACCGCCAGGACATCGTGACCATGCCGTTCCTGCTGGAACGCATGGTTCAGACCGTAGGAGCCACGGATGCCAAACCCGATGCGGACCTGGCCGGCGAGGATGCGCTGTCCCTGGCGGTGGTGGCCTTCAACAACGGCAACCCGGAACGGGCCAGTGCCCTGCTCCATGCGGCCATCCGGGCCTTGCACAGCCAGCCGACACAGGCGGACGCATTCCGCCTGCTGGCCCTGCACTACAAGCGGCAAGGGGACTGGGACCGGGCCGTCCGGTTGTGGGAACGCTGGATCAGCACCGCCACGGTGGACACAGTGCACCCGTACATTGAACTGGCGAAGTACCACGAATGGCAATCGAAGGACCTCGACCAGGCCGACACCTACACCCGGTGGGCCATGTACGTGAGGGAAAGCAGCCCGTTCCGGCATCCACCGCAGACCGCCGCCGAACTGCAACACCGACTGACGCGGATCAGCCGCAAGAAGAGGCGGCTAGTCCGATCCTGACCGCGCGGAAACGGCGGGCGAATCTTGGGTTCAGCGAACTCATCCATGTACAATCCGCGTCCTGTCAATCCTCGGTAGCTCAATTGGCAGAGCGTGCGGCTGTTAACCGCAATGTTGTTGGTTCGAGTCCATCCCGAGGAGCCAAGTTGCATACCGGCCAGTGGTTCGGGAATCAATGCAAGGCCCCGAAAGGTGATCCCTTCGGGGCCTTGGCGTGTCCCGCGCCGTTTCAAGACTGCGAACCCGGTCCCGCGCAACTTTGCGTTTGCCCTACCTCACGGCACCCTCCAGGTGCTCTGCCAGAGGGTGGCTGGATGCGGCGCAGACATTGCATGCTGCGAGGCACACCGACGTATTCGTCCTCTCGGCATTGGCGGTTGAGGCGACGGACCGTGCCGTCGTCTTGCTGATGTACAGGCAACTGAATCGCGGATTGCCGAGTGAGCACCGAGGGTACCGAGGAGCAACAAGTGAGCCGTCTCGCGGACATCAACTTGGAACTTGAACCTATACGCGCTGGCTTGGACGCAGTACGCACCCGGCTGTGAACAAGACCCAAACGGCATCAGCATGAAGGCGACTCGCTACTTTGACGAACAGGTGATTCGTAAGCGACCCTATATTGAGCGGCACTGGTGCGCGGACGTGATCGCCGCTCCGCTACAGCGTGAAGTACAGCCTGACGGTCGCATTCGCTTCTGGGGCGAGGTGACTCGCCCTGAGTCCGGGGAATCCCGTATCTTGCGCGTCGTCACGCTTGCCGACGGAGCAACCGTGCACAATGCGTTCTTCGACCGCCGCTTTCGCAAGGAGACGTCATGAAACTGCATTACTATCCTGAAACCGACAGCCTCTACGTCGAATTGAAGGCTTCCCCTGGGGCGGAGACTCTCGAAGTGGCCGACGGGCTCAATGTAGACCTTGATGACAAGGGTGAGGTCGTCGGCTTCGACATCGACCACGCCTCCCAGCGTCTCGATCTCACTACACTCGAAATCGAAGCCCTGCCGGTCCGTTCCTACAAGGCGGGATGAGCAATGCAGGTACCCATCGATCTCAAACCTGGGAACTCGCCATGAAGAGGATCACGACCAACGACCCGGAGACGCGTTCGGCCGATGTCGTAGCTGAGAACCTCGAATACCCGAAAATGCTGCTTCCCGAGGCATTCTCCGAAGGAAAGGTGGACTTCGAGGTGCTGAAGCTGCTGCTTGGCGACGCCGTGGACGAGCGCAATGAGAAATACGGCCTCAACTGGCCCACAAGCACCAAGCCCGGGAGGTCCGTGTTGACCTTTGAGAACCTCATCCTTGAACGACAGGCCCTGACCGAACCGATGTTCATCGAACCGAAACAGATGGAGACCGTTCGCGTCAATGGTTCTGTCGGCTGGATTGCGGGGCTCGTCGGTCAGCGATCGGGGCGTTTCCACCGGGCGGCCATCGACTCTTGGATCGAGGAGAAAACCGGGGCTACAGGGGCGCAGACCTTCTGGAACAGCGCGAAACCCTCTAACGCCCAAGGGGAAGACTGATGGTCATGAAGCAATCGCAACGCTACTCGTCGCTGGGGCAGAGCTGCGACGAACTGAGCGATGGTATGGAAGACTGTCCATGAACACTCACACACACGAAGAACTGAAAGCTATCATCTGGGACATCGCCAACCGGCTCAGAGGACCATACCGGCCTCCACAGTACCGTTTGGTCATGCTGCCTATGGTCGTCTTGCGTCGGCTAGATTGTGTCCTGGAGCTGAACAAGGAAGCTGTTCTCGCGCAACATGATGAGCTTCAGGCGCAGCAGGTGCCCGAAGCAGCAATGGATCGCCTGCTCGGCAAGGCTGCCGACCCGAAGCGGAAGCATCCTCTCTATAACACGAGCCCCTATACCTTTGCCCGGTTACTCGGCGATGCCGAGAACATCGCGCCGAACCTCGTGTCGTACATCAATGGCTTTTCCCCGACCGCGCGGCGCATCTTCGAGCGTTTCAATTTCGCAGATCAGATCGACAAGCTCGATGCCAGCAACCGCCTTTTCACAGTCGTTAGGGCAATGGCCGATGTCGACCTTCACCCTGACAAGATCGACAACCTTCAGATGGGCTATCTATTCGAGCATCTGGTGATGCGCTTCAACGAACAGGCCAACGAGGAGGCCGGAGACCACTTTACGCCGCGGGAGGTCATTCGCCTCATGGCGAACCTCATCTACACCGGCGAACAGGATGTCTACAAGCCCGGCATCTACCGCACAATCTACGATCCGGCGTGCGGAACGGGCGGCATGCTCTCCGAGTCCGAGAAGCTGATCCTCTCGCAGAACGATCGGGCCAAGCTCGCGCTCTTCGGCCAGGAGTACAACGACGAGTCCTGGGCAATCTGCTGCTCGGACATGCTCATCAAGGACGAGGACACGGCTAACATCGTCCTTGGGGACACCTTGGGAGACGGCAGGACCAGAGACGGCTTTGAGGGCGAGTGCTTCCACTACCTCATGGCTAACCCACCTTTTGGCGTCGAATGGAAGGACCAGAAGGAGGTGGTCGAGCGCGAGCACAAGACCATGGGCCTTTCGGGTCGGTTCGGCGCTGGGCTTCCGGCTATCAATGACGGCTCGCTCCTCTTCCTTCAGCACATGATTTCCAAGATGCATCCCTATGAGGAGGGGAACGAAAACTCGCCTGGCTCAAAGATCGCCATCGTCTTCAATGGCTCACCGCTGTTCTCTGGCGACGCCGGAACGGGACCGTCCAACATCCGCCGCTGGATCATCGAGAACGACTGGCTCGATGCCATTGTGGCACTGCCGGATCAGCTGTTCTACAACACCGGCATCTTCACCTATGTGTGGCTTGTGACGAACCGCAAGCCGCTGGAGCGGCGCGGCAAGGTGCAACTCATCGACGGCACGCGATTCTTCGAGAAGATGAAGAAAAGCCTCAACAACAAGCGCAACGAGATCACCGAAGACCAGATTTGCCAACTGACCCGGGTGTACGCCAATTACCAGGACGGCGAGACGGCCGAGGTCTTAATCAACGGCGAAACTGAGACCCGCGCCATCTCCCGCATCTTCGAGAACCAGGAGTTCGGCTTCCTCAAGGTGACGGTTGAACGGCCCTTGCGTATGAACTTCGAGGCGTCGCCGGAGCGCATCACCAAGCTCGACAACCAAACCGCCTTCACGAATCTAGCGACATCGAAGAAGCGGAAGGACGCAGCGTTGGCAAAGCGCGAGATCGAGGCAGGACGGAAACAGCAGGACGCCATCCGCGCCGCGCTCACGACTCTCGAAGGCAACGGGCGCTACAGGGACCGTGCGATATTCGAGGCCGATGTGATGAAGGCCGCGAAGCGAACCGGTCACAAGATTGCCGCCCCGATCAAAAAAGCGATCTGCGCAGCCCTCGGTGAGCGGGACCCGGATGCCGAGATTTGTCTTGACAGTAAGGGACGACCGGAGCCCGACAGCGAACTCCGGGACACCGAAAACATTCCATTGCCGCCTGAGACCACGATGCCTCTGCCCATGGAGTTCGGACCGAAAAAGCCCAATAGCAGACTGGCAATGGTGTGAACAGTTTTTGAGATATACGTTGGCAGGGGTGGTCGCTCCGGCGGGGTTGGACCGGGGTGGCGGACGCTTGCAACAGGCAGGCCGCGGCGAATCCGGGGGGATTCGCCGCCGATTCA
>MPMO01000041.1 GCA_002238555.1 Caldilineaceae bacterium bin34 | reverse complement strand
GCAAGGCGGCCAAGGCGCGGGAGCGTTCCCGTCAGAGCGGTCAACCCATGTCCAACCGCGGCCGACGCATCTGCGGCCAACTGCGCAAGCTGCACCGCAAGAAGAGGCGACGGCGGGAGCACGCCGCCCACCAGCACAGCCGGCAGATGGCGGACACGGCGCACGCCGTGGTGGTCGAGGATCTGAACGTCCAGGCCATGACGCAGAGCGCGCAGGGCACGGTCGAGAAGCCCGGCACGAACGTGAAGGCCAAGTCCGGACTCAACCGGGAGATATTGGCCTCCGGCTGGGGGCAGTTGGAACGCAACCTGGACTACAAGGCTGGCTTGGTGGTGAAGGTGGATCCGGCCTACACCTCGCAGACCTGCGCGGCCTGCGGACATGTCGGCAAGGAGAATCGGAAGACCCGGGCTACATTCAAATGCACGGCCTGCGGACACACTGCGAATGCAGACCGCAACGCCGCCATCAACATTCTGGACAGGGGCCGCCCCCTGATCCGACAGGCCCGTGGGGAAGGGGCTTCTGCGCGTGGAGGGGCGTTTGGCACCAGGCCAACCCCGATGATACGCGAACCGGATATGCCAACGTCACCGCCGGACCCCCGGTTCCGGCGGGGTACATAGGTATATAATCCCCTTTCAGTCCTCCAGGGGCAGGCTGATGCGCCGACCTTCCTGCGCGGACCGGTAGGCCGCCAGGACCATCTCCACCGAAACCCGCCCCTCTTCCGCCGTGATGGTTGCGTCCGTTCGGCCCAGCACGTAGTCCACAAAGGGCCTGGGCACGTTGCCGATGCGCGCCCCGTGCGCAGCGGGGATGTCCATGGGAATCTCGGTCCAGGCCTTGTCTCCCTGTCGCATGTAGCGCAGGGCACAGGCGTTGGCGGGTCGCGGCGCGGCGGTCGAAGGACCATCGTCGTAGTCCTGAATGATGGTGCCTTCGTCCCCGTAGATTTCGGTGGTGTTGACCCCGGCCACCGTAGTCGAGGCATTGAACAGGAACCCCATCTCGCCCCTGCCGAAGCGATAGACGGCGATGCCGGTGTCGTCGGTGTCGATGGGCGTCACGATGCGATCGATTTCGGCCATCACCGAAACCGGCTGTCCCAACAGCCAGTAGAACCAGTCCGCGGGATGGCTGGCGTCGTCGAAGAACATGCCGATGTTGGCTTCCGGATCAAAGTGCCAGCGGCTGGGGCTGTTGACGAACTGCGGATTCAGCAGCACGCCAATGCAGTGGCGGCGGCGCACCACGGAGACGTTGCCGACGACCCCTTCGTCCAACAGCCGCTTGATGGCCTGGTTGGAGGGATCCTGGCGCATCTGGAAGGCCATGCTGAACTTGACGCCGCTGTCGTTGACGGCCCTGATGATGCGGTCGCAGTCGGCCAGCGTCGTGGCCATGGGTTTCTGCAGCAGGATGTGCTTCCCGGCCGCAGCCGCCAATTCCACCATGTCGGCATGGCGGTTGGTTTCGATGCCGATCATCACCGCGTCGACGCCGGGATCCTCGACCACGGCGGCCGCGCTGTCCCTGAACTCGTGGCCGTAACTTGCCGCGGCGGCCCGGCCGCGCTCGGGATTGTCGTCCCAGGAGACAACCACTTCGGCATCGGGAAAATCCCGCAATACCCCGCAGTAGGCGCCCACGTGCCCATGGGCATGACTCAACACGCCCAGCCGTACCTTGTCCATTGTCAGTCCCGTTGTGATTTGCTGTCCCGGAAGCCATCCTGTGTCCCGACGAACCACTCAGGGCTCTTGGGGCCGCGCCCGGACCGGCCTCAGACCGCAAACATCTTGTTGCGCAGGACCGTCTGGTTCTCGTAGATCGACCCACCCTTGAGTGCCGGCGGGAGCGGCATGCGCACCGGCACATCGGTCACCCGGGCCTCGCAGGTCGGGTCCCCGCGCAGAATGTCGTCGTTGAAGCTGTCCCAGTCGGAAACCCCCAGCAGCGGCCAGGCATCAATGGCGGCCATCTGAAACAGAAGCAGCCGCCGGGGATGGGCCGAAACGTTCCTGGCCGAGGCGTGCAGGGTGCGCACATGGTGCAGCGAAATGCCTCCGGCATGGACCTCCATCAACTCCGCCTTGTCGGCGTCCGCAACGTCCTCGGTCACCGCGCCGGCGAAGTAGCCGTCCTGATGGTGATCGAGAACCGGCCCCCGTTGGGAACCGGGGATGCACAGCATGCAGCCATTCTCCTCCAGCGTGTCGTCCATGCAGACCCCCACGGCCAGCAGGTCGTCGTTGGTGTGGGGATAGAAGGCCCAGTCCTGGTGCCATTCAATGGGGCTGCCGTAGTGCGGCGACTTCATGTTGAGCTTGTCGCCGTTGGTGCGCACGCCGGGGCCAATCAACTCCTCCACGATGTCCAGGATGCCATCGTGGTTCAGGATGTCCCGGTATACCTGATGCTGCTCAACCGGAGCCTTGAGGCGGCGCAGGCGCGGCTCCTCGGGCGTGTGCTCCGGCTCCAGGTCGAACACGTCGGTGTGTTCGGTCACGGTGCGGGACTGCTCGACGAAATAGTCCGTGACTTCGCGCAGGGCCAGCATTTCATCGACACTCAGGACATCTTC
This sequence comes from Caldilineaceae bacterium bin34, assembly GCA_002238555.1. Lineage (GTDB taxonomy): Bacteria > Chloroflexota > Anaerolineae > Caldilineales > Caldilineaceae > Bin34. The sequence goes on along the minus strand of MPMO01000041.1, from coordinate 42,166 downwards.
CACCACAAGGAAGCCTTTGTCCTCGTAGGTGGCCTTCTGTTGACGAGACAACATGATCAACTCCTTGAGCGCTGTGGCTCCGGCAGATTCCTGCCCATGCGTTGGGGACTAATGGATCGGAACAAAAAATTATAGGGCAGCGGCAGCCGCCGCCTGTCGCAGCCCCCGCAGGAACCTTGTCAGGCCGCAGGCATGAGCAGATCGTCGATCCTGCCCAGGATTATGTCAAGCTCCTTGACATCCTGCCCGTCGAGGGCGGGCAGACCGGTGCGGCGGGTGCGCGCCGTCCCGATGATCCCCCGGCGTACCAGAAGTTCCTTGATCACGGACAGTCCGAGACAGAAGCCGAGGTTGATGAACGGCAGCAAACGGTCGTACAGGTCGCGGGCCGCAGCCTGCTCCCCGGCATGGAAGAGGTCCCAGATCCGGACGTGCACGTCCACGATCTCGACCGAAGGCATGAAGCCGTGGGCCCCGCGGTCCAGTTCCGACATCATCCACCGGCACCAGGCACCTCCAAACACGCCCTGACAGACATCGCCCAGCCCCTCGAGGAGGGCGGAGATGTTGTGGGCCGAGGGTTCGTTCTCCTCCTTGACATAGGCAAGGTGTTCGATCTGCTGCAGCAGTTCCATGATGCGCGGAACCGGCAGGCCGGGGGGCGCGTCCTGAAGGAACACAGGCCGAAGGGCGGCGTTGGAAATCGCCTCGTAGTAGCGGAAGACATCATCCGGTCCCAGGACGCCGACATAGGGCGGCAGGGCAATGACGGCGTCCGCCCCGTGCCCAACGGCATGGGCTGCGTACTCGGCCGCGCCCTGAGCGCTGGCCGCCGCCACACCGGCCACCACGGGAATCCGTCCGTCCGCGGCCTTCAGCACGCGTTCCAGCGCGGAACGGCGCTCGCCGTCGGTGAGCAACTGGAACTCGCTCGCCAGGACCGGGTAGACCAACCCGTGGGCTCCCGCCTGCCGGCAGAATTCCACCTGTCGGGCCAGGCCGGCCTCGTCCACCGCCCCCTGTTCATCGAAGGGGGTCTGAACCACCGGAAAGATGCCCCTGAAACCAGCCATGCCGCCTCTTGATCAAATGTTGGCCCTTCTCGTTGGAGCCGGTTCCGCCCACCCGGTTGCCGGTTCCCTCACGGGCCGCCGGTCTGCGAAGTTGGGGCTGGTGACTGCCTCAGGATTGGCGGCCGTACAGGAACGTGTAGCCAACCGTGCCGGTCTCGTCCACCGTATATCCGAACTGCTCCACGTACTCGTCGCCGGAAAGGAACTTGTCGTTGCGCCTGTCCAACAGCGCGTGCAGGTCTCTGCGGAGCGATGCCTGGGGCTCGGCATGATCCGGCTGGTCCACCAGGTTGTCCAACTGAAAGGGATCGCCCTCGTTGTCGTACAACAGCCACGGGCCGGACAGGTCTTCGACATAGGTGTACCGATCGGTCACCAACCCGCGGTATTCCCGGCCGCCGGCCGCCCTCACAAACTGGCCAAACGGCTGCAGGCACATTACAAGGGCCTGTCCACCCGACGGGTCCTCCCCGCCGCGCACATGGCCGCTGTAGTCCAGCCCCTCCATGTCGGAACGGGCCTCGAGACCGCACAGGCCCAGCAGCGTGGGCAGGACATCCACGATGTCAATCGGCGCGTCCTCCGTGCGGGCCTCCGTGCCCAGCCCGGCCGGCCACCGCAACAGGAATGGCACCCGAATCGACTCCTCCCAAGGACGCTGCTTCATGTGCTGCCCCTGCGAACCCAGCATGTCCCCATGGTCGGACAGGAACAGGAAGATGGTGTTCTCCTCCAGTCCTTGGGTCTGGAGGGTGCCGCGCAACTCGCCGACACAGCTGTCCAGCGCGGAGCAGTGGGCGTAGTAACCCGCAATTCGTTCCCTGGCCAGGTCGGCCACCTCGGGTGGAACGTTGGGCCTCAACTCGATCGCGTCCGGGTCGTACATCGCCTTGAACTCGGGCGGCGCCGTCTCGTAGGGGTCATGGGGCGGTCCCCACGATAGAAACAGCAGGAAGGGCTTGTCCGAGTCGCTGCGTTCCTCCAGCCAGCGGCAGGCGTCCCGGGTCTGGTCACGGGCGTCGTAGTCCGACCAGATGTCCGGTTCCGTTTTGTCGTGGTCGTAGTACAGGGAGCGATTGTAGGAGTGCGTGCACTCCAGGACCTTCCAGTACTCAAAGCCCTGCCTACTCTCCCTGGGAATGGGTGCGTCACGGCCGCGCCCGTCCACATGCCACTTGCCGATGTAGGCAGTGTCGTAGCCGTTGCGGCCAAAGATCTTGCCCATACTCTCGACGTCGTCGGCCAGATGCACGTCGTTCACGAACAATCCGTGCGTCTGGGCGTAGAGGCCGGTCAACATACAACCCCGGGCCGGTGTGCACACCGGAATGCCCGACACGGCTTTCCGGTAATTGATGCTCTCGGCAGCCAACCGATCCAGATGCGGGGTCTGCACCTGGCTGTCTCCGGCATAACCGCAGGCCTGTGCCCGCCACTGGTCCGCCAGCACAATCACAACGTTGGGTTTTGACTCGGTCATGGCCGCGGATCCTCGAGAGACTTGAAATGGGGGGCGTGTCAGCGCAACACGAACTTCAAACAGACCGGAGTGGGCGCGTCGATGACCTCGCCCGTGGCAGACAACAATCCGGTCTCCTGGTCCAGTGCGAATACCACGATGGTGTCCGAGTCCTGGTTGGCGGCATACAGCCGATCCCCTTCCGGACTCAGGGCGAAGTTGCGGGGCGTCTTGCCGCGCGTCGATTCGTGGCCCAGGAGCGTGAGCGTCCCGTCGTCGGCATCCACGGCGAAGATCGTGATGGAGTCGTGCCCGCGGTTGGAATTGTAGGCCCACTTGCCGGACGGGTGAACATGGATGTCCGCGGTGGAGACGTGGCCGTCCCAGTCGTCCGGCAGCGTGTTGATGGTTTGGATCGATGTCAGGGTGCCGGCATCGCCGTCCCAGTTGCAAACGTCAATCGTGGCGCTCAACTCGTTCAGGACATACGCCCACCGGCCATTGGGATGGAAGTCGAAGTGGCGAGGCCCCGATCCGGGCCGGACCACCAAATCGCTGCGATGGGTCAGGGGACCGTCGGCCCCGTCCAACTCGTACACCCGCGCCCTGTCCATGCCCAAATCGCAGGCGATGAGGAAAGTGCCGGATGGATCGAGCGTGGTGGAATGGGCATGCGGCCCCTCCTGCCGTTCCTGGTCGACGCTGGATCCCTCGTGCTGCACGTTGAAGGCGCCCTCAACAAACCGGCCGTCGTCGCCATAGGGGAGCGTCTGGAGGGAGCCGCTCTTGTAGTTCGCCAGGGAGATGCGCGACCGGGCTTCATCCAGCGTTACGTGGCAGGGCCATTCCCCGCCGGATGCATGCCGATCCACCATGGTGAGGGCTCCGGTCTCGGGATCAAAGGTGTGTGCGGATACGCCCCCGCCACCGAATTCCTCCATGTCGTCCACCTCGCTGCATGCGAACAGGAGGTTGTGTTCGGAATGAACGTCCAGGAACGTGGGGTTCGGCAGCGACGGATACCAGTCGATGGCCTGCATCAGCCCGTCGGCCGCGCGCTCGAACGCATAGATGCCCTGGGCCGTGGCCTGGACATGCGGCAGGGAAACCGTGTAGGTCCCCACATACAGAAAGGTTCGGGATGGATCAGTCATGGTCGGATCTGATTCCTTGATGGATTGGTGCCGGGGAAGCCGAATGGAGCCGACCAGGGAGCGGCGCCCCCCGGTTCGGAGAGGTCAGAGTACGAACGACTCCAGATAGCGCTTGCTGAGCAACAGCATGCGGCTGCGCAACGGCTCGCGGGACCAGAGAGGCCCGTGGGGCTCCATGGACAGCCAACCCCTGTAGCCGTGCTCGTAAAGGAAGGCAAAGAGCGTGCCCCACGGCACATCGCCCATGCCGGCCGCCGGCTGCGAGGCCAGTTCACCGTCAATGACCACATGTTCCTTGATGTGCATGTAGCCGACACGGTGCCCGTATTGCCGGACCACCGGCACCGGGTCCTGCCCGGCATGCATGAAGTTGGCGGGGTCGTACTTGATACGGATGTCCAGGCCCAGTTCCCACACCCGTTCGAAGGCGGCCAGGCCATCGAAGAACGAATTGCCGTGCAGTCCGTAGAAGGCCACATCGAAGCCGGCTGCGGCCGCCCGATCGAGGAAGGGAGGAAAGACACGGGCAAACTCCCGGGCCTGTTCGTCCAGGGGTGCACCGCCCCAGTCCCCGCCTCCGGTCACCAGCGTCTCCGCACCGAGGATGCGGCCGAATGCCAGCAGACGGTCCAGGTGGCGATGCGCTTCCGCCCGTTCGGCCGCATCCAGCGCCAGATGGTTCCAGCCCCAGAGGCCGAGGGACGCACAGCGGATGCCCCGCGCTTCCAGTATCGCGGCTGTGGCCGCGATGTCCGCCTCAGTCAGGTCGGCGAAGCCGGCCCAGTGGTTGAACTCGAGACCGGCAAAGCCGTGCAGGGAGGCGAACTCCACATCGCGGACCAGTTGGTCAGCGTCGTTGGCGGCAATAAAGGCCCACTTCATAATTCACCGTCCCGGTCTGAACCGAACCTGTACAGACTATCGGCGCGCATCAGCCGCCCAGGGCTTCGAGGGCGGCCGCAACGGTCTTCTTCGGTTTGACGTCGTAGTCGACCGCGACCAGATTGCCGTCCCCGTCGATTACAAAGCTGCTTCGGTGCACACCCATGAACTTCTTGCCCATGAAGTTGCGTTCGCCCCAGACGCCGTAGGCTTCGCAAAGCGCGTGGTCTTCGTCGACCAGCAGCGAGAAGGGCAGGTTGTACTTGCCGATGAACTTCGCATGGCGCTGGCTGTCATCCGGGCTCACGCCCAAAACCGTCGCGTTCAGGGCCCGCAAATCGTCGAAGTTGTCGCGCAGCGAGCAGGCCTGCATGGTGCAGCCGGGGGTGTCGTCCTTGGGGTAGAAGTACAGGATTAGGTTCTGGCCCCGGAAATCGGCCAGGGACACGGTTTCGCCGTTCTCGTTGACCGCGGTGAAATCCGGCGCCGGGGTATTGGGTTGGAGGTGTTTGAGGGCCATGGACCGTCCTTAGTGTTGCAAGTGGTGCGCCAAGGCATGCCTTGGCGCCGGAGAATATCCCGGGGTTCAGGGCTTGGCCGTGATCAGCTCCGGATTGGGGTGCCAGACCACGGGGTTCTGATTGTCGTCGTCGAGCACATCGCCGATCTCGTAGGACGCGAACTGCTCGTCCGAGAGAATATTCTGATTCCCGTTGAACGTGCTGCCGTACGGCATGAAGCCGCAGGTCATGGCGCGCCGCCAGCCGCCGGTCATGTTGGCGCCGGCCCCGTGCACGAGCAGCGCATTGTGGAAGGAACAGGATCCCGCCTTCATGGGCGCGGCCATGGAGGGCAGGTTCACGAAGTCCGGGTAGACCCGGAAGATGTCCCCCATGTTCTCCGTGATGCCGACATTGTCGTAGGTCGTCTTCTTGTGCGAGCCGCCCAGAAAGTACAGGCAGCCGTTCTGGTAGGTGGCATCGTCCAGCGCCACCCAGATGCTGGTGGAGTTCCTTGCATGGAAGGACCAGTAGGGATTGTCAAGGTGCCAGGCAGTGGGATTGGCCCACGGCTGCTTGATCAGGGCCTGATCGTGCCAGACGCGCATCCCCTCGGTCTGGGCCAGCAGCGTGGCCATGCGGCCGATGCGCGGGTCCAGGATCAGCTTGCGGACAGCGGGACTGTCCTTCCACAGGTTCACCCGCTGCACGAACACGTAGTCATAGTACGAGTCGCCCGCCTTCCAGCGGTCGTCGTCCTCGTCCGCGTCTTCCACCACCAGCTTGCGGTCCTTGCGGTTCTCGACGGCCTCATCCACGGCCGCGCGCCAGGTTTCCAGCTCGTCGGGGGTCAGAAAGTCGTCGAACACGACGAATCCGTTCTCCTGGTAGGAGTCGATCTGTGCCTGTGTCACTTCACAGTTCATGGGTTTCCGCTCCGGTCTCCGATGGGAACCGTCCCTCCTTGCAAACAGCCAGCCCGGCTGCCGGCGGAGGGGTGCCGACAGCCGGGCCGTCGGGGAACCGCTCGGATCCCCCGGACTTCATGTCACCGAGCTATTCGCTCGTGTAGAACATCTGCTCGCCGGAGTTGTTGCCGGCAATGGCCTGGCCCGCGATGGGCACGTTGCGCATGGCGGCGTCCGTGACCAACACGTAGCCGACCTTTTCCACCAGTTGAATAAACCAGATGTTGTCGTAATGGTTCTGGTACAACTGCCTCGTGAGCTCCACGTCCTCGGCCGACGCCGGCGGGACCCTAACGCGTCCCCGGCCTGCCTCGATCAGGTCCTTGACCGCCTGCGGGGGTTCTTCACCGCTTTCGCCATTGGTGTTCATCCAGGTCCGCCAGGCGGCAGCCCACCCAGGCGTGGGGAAATAGTCTGTCCAAGTACCGTTCTTCCACATGGGCTGAACGGACCAGATCATGGTGGCCTGCAACTCGTTGGCATTCCAACGTTGACTCCAAAGGGAAGGATCAATTTGCCTGAGCGTGGTCTTGAGGCCCACGTCCTGCAAATACGAGGCCAGGAGTTCGCCCATCGGTTGGAAGTCCGGCGCATGGTCGGCATGCTCCAGAGGCACCACAAACGTATTGCCGTCCGGCCCGATGCGGAAACCTTCGCCGTCACGCTGATCCAAGCCGATGCTGTCCAGCAGGGCATTGGCGGCTTCGGGGTCGTATTCGCTGGGGATCAGCTCGGGCAGGGAGGCGTAACCGTAGTAGATGCTCTCAATGATTTCCGCCCGGTTGATGGCCAAACTGACGGCACGTCGGAAGTCGAGATTTCCCACGACCTCTCGCCACACGTCGTCCTCATAGGTCAGATTCAAGTAAAGAGCCACCGGATCGACATGGTTGTCGAGGATTGCGAAATTGATATATCCGTTTTCCTTGGCATCCTGGTACAGCGGCAGCTTGAGCAGGGCGGTATCCTCGCGCAGCAAATCCACTTCGTCTGCGAAGACCTTGATGTTCACCGTGTCGGTGTCAGCCACCAAGACGGAAACCACCTCGTCGATGTAGGGCAACTGATTGCCTGCCGCATCCACCTTGAAGTAGTAGGCGTTCCGCTCGAACTTCATGAGTTCGTCGGATTCGGTTGCGTTGATCCAAGGCCACATCGCAGGGAAGCCGGCGCACTGCGGGCGCGTGAGATCCCAGTTGCGGCAGTCTACAGAGGTGAAGAGCGCTCTTGGAGAATCCAATCCCTTGTCCTCAACCATGGCCGCGATTTCATCCGCATCACCGTAATCCGTGTGAAGTGGCTTCAGGTGATGGGCCGGCTTGAACACGTCCGTGTAGCCTTGCCAACCCTTGATGCTCAACTCGCGCAGGAAACCGCCATAGCTTTCGTCAAAGGTAATGCTGAAGGTGTAATCGTCGGAAATGTCAAAGACGCCCGTGGTACCGTCCGGAGAACCCCCGGAACGGAACTTATTGGGAACACTCGGCGTATAGTCTTCATGCAGCAGGACATCGTAATGCGCAAACCGCACATCCTCGGTCGTCACTGGCGCACCGTCCGACCACTTCAAACCCTCGCGCAAGTGGAATGTGAAGACCGTGTTGTCTTCGTTGACTGTGTAGTCCTGCACCACATTCCCATAGATACCCGCTACGCTAATGCCGGGGGCTGCCAGGACGTTCTCGTTGAGCATGATGAAAATGTCGGGGTTCCAGCCGGGGCTGGGATGGGCAAACCGCATCACACCGCCGTACTCGCCGATAGCCAATTCGGGCAGGTCGTTGACTTCGGAGATGATGCCCGGCACGACCACCAGAGGATTGGCCGGCAACCGCTCCTCGACGGGAGCCAGTTCACCAGAGGCAACCTGGGCATCCAGGGAGGGCGACTGGGAATACTTGCTGTCCGCGTCGGCGGCTCCGTCCGCCGCAGGCGCGGCTTCGGCAGGGGCTTCCGGCTCAGGCGCGGCACAGGCCGTTGCCAAGGCCAAAGCCAGCAACAAGGACATGGCCGCTGCCAAAAGGGTTCGCAGATTCATGGCATCACTCCAAGAAACCAATGGGTTCAAACGGATTCGGGGTGTCGGGGGAAAATGCGACCCTCTACTTGATGGCAAGCCGCACCTCGCCGGCCGATCGTCGATCGGCACGCGTTCGCTGATTCGGAGAATCCAAGCCCATTCTACCTGTTGCCCCGGAAGGAGGTCAAAGTGAGTTCGGAACAGGGCGGTTGTCATTCTTCCGGTCACAACGCAGGCAGGAAGGAAGAATTCAGTCCTCGCGGCGCCGTGGGAACATCGGTCAGGGCCGATGGCACCGCACTCCCCTGACGCCCCGGTCACCAGGATTGGCCGATTTCCGGAATCCCGGAACAATCGCATTCCGTTGGGGAAGGACCTTGAGCAGACACGGCTCCCAACCAGCCTGTATGGGCTTGGCCGCGAAGCTCCCAGGGGCGGTTCGGCCGGCCTCGCGGCGGATGTTGCGTCCAAATCCACGCATCCCGCCCCCGGATGTCCGGGAGCCATGAATTCGAGCACGATGGCCTGAAGACCGGTGAGAATGGCACGTTCCAGGCACCAGATCGTATGCTACGATTTCCGACCTACGGTTCACGGGGATCGCCTTTCGCCGGGGTTAGCCTAGCAGCCAAGGGTTGGACAGCGGCCCAAGAACCCTATTTGTGGCGGACTAAGTTGTCGCCGAACCAGAATCCGGATTCATGGTCCAGGAGGTTGCGTGAACAGGTTCAAACCAGATCTGACCGATGCCGATGTGACGCCCCGACACGTCTATTTGAACCGCCGCCGGTTCATGCGGGCCGCCGGCACCGTTGTGGGCGGTTCGCTGATCGCCGCATGCCGGGTAATGCCCGAGGAGACTGCGGAACCGGAACCTGTGGAACAGGCCGCGCCGTCGGCCCCGGATGCCGCGCCCGCACAGGCCGATTCGGCACCGGCAGTGGTGAAGGACTATGCGTCGCTGACCGACGAACTCGGCGATCCCCTCAACGCCTTCAAGGACATCACCAACTACAACAACTACTACGAGTTCACGGTCGACAAGCAACGGGTGGCCGGCTTGGCCGCGGACTATCCGACCAGCCCCTGGACCGTGGAGGTGGGCGGCCTGGTGGACAAGCCCGGCACCTACACACTCGCGGACTGGGACCGCTTCCCGCAGGAAGAGCGCATCTACCGCCTGCGCTGCGTGGAGGCCTGGTCGATGGTGATCCCGTGGACGGGCTTCCCCCTGCGTCACCTGCTGGACGAAATCCAGCCCCAGGCCAACGCCAAGTACGTGGCCTTCCAAACGGTGTTCGATCCCGAAAACATGCCGGGCCAGAGGGGCGGCTACAACTGGCCCTATACCGAAGGCCTGCGCCTGGACGAGGCCGAAAACGACCTGGCCATGCTGGTCACGGGCCTGTACGGTGATCCGCTGCCGATGCAAAACGGCGCCCCGATCCGACTAATCGTCCCTTGGAAGTACGGCTTCAAGAGCATCAAGTCGATTGTCAAAATCGACTTGGTGGCGGAACAGCCCACGTCGCTCTGGATGAGCGCCGCGCCCAACGAGTACGGCTTCTACTCCAACGTGAATCCCAACGTCAACCACCCCCGGTGGTCGCAGGCCCGGGAACGCCGCATCGGCGAAAACGGACGTCGGGAGACCCTCTTCCTGAATGGCTACGAGGACCAGGTGGGCTATCTGTACGAGGGCATGGACCTCAAGGCCAACTACTGAGTCCCACAGCTGCCCCTTGGCTGCCGCGCCGGCCCCGGTTGTCGGGGCCGGCGCGCGTTCCGCACATTTTGACCATTTGTCGGGGACTGCTTGATGTCCAAAGCCGAATCGCAATCCAATCCCCGGTTCGGCAGCCCTGTGGCCGCCGTCCAGGCCTTCCTCAAGAAGCGCCGCGTGCACTGGTCGCGGGCCGCCGTGCACGCCGCCATGCCCCTTTGGTTCATTGGCCTGGGAATTCTCTACGTGGTCTCCGATCCGGCCGACGACTCGCTTTGGCTCGTCCACAACGTGGGGTTTACCGGGTTCCTGCTGCTCGTCTTTTCGCTGGTCTGCACCCCTCTGGCCTTCGTCACCGGCTGGTCCCGGTTCACGCGCCTGCGTCGCACCTTCGGCCTGTGGGGCTATTGGCTGATCCTGGTCCACTTCGTCCTGTATATCTCGATCTGGTCCTTCTTCGAATGGAAGTTCATCTTCGGTGACATCACCACCATTTTCATCTACCAGGTGGGGTTCATCGCCTTCTTCCTGATGTCGCTCCTGGCCTTCACGTCCTACGGATCCTGGCAGCGGCGCCTGAAGCGGAACTGGGTCCGGCTGCACCGCCTGGCCTACGTGATCGTCCCGCTGGGCGGCATCCACTACGTGTACGTGGAGAAACGCCCGGATCTTTGGGTCCTGATCGGGGAGCAGAACTGGTCGGCCCTCGGAGAACAGCTCACGTCCCGCCCCTGGATGTTTATCGAGCTGGCCCTCCTTCTGTTGCTCCTGCGACTGCCGGCGATTCGCCGCAACGTAATCAAGGGACGCCGCGCCCTGACCGGCGGACCGGGCAGCAGCAAAACCCGCGCGGCCCGCGGCCGGCCGGCTACGGCCAGCCGTTCCTGATCAACCCGCGCCGACCGGCCCCCCGTTCATGGATCCGGCTCCGGCCACGGCTGAACTCCTGGCGCGCCTGGACCGTGTCCTGGGCGAAGACATCCGGCCGCTGGAAGCGGACTTGCTCCAACGCGGACCGGAAACCGTGGACGCATCGTTGATGCAACTGCGCCGGGAGCACCGCGCGCGGGGCCTGTGGAACTTCCAGCTGCCCCAACACCTGGACGGCGTCGGCCTGTCCCTGTCGGAGTTCGCCCATGTCAGCGAGCGACTCGGCCAAAGCCCCCTCGCCCACGCCGCCTTCAACTGCCAGGCCCCGGACGCGGGCAACATGGAAATCCTGGAACGGCAGGCCGCCCCCGCGCAAAAGGAACGGTTCCTGCTGCCCCTGGCCCGCGGCGAAATCCGCAGCTGCTTCGCCATGACCGAACCGGAGCATGCGGGTTCCAACCCCGTCTGGATGAGCACGTCCGCTTCCCGGCAAGGAAGCGGATGGCTGCTGAACGGACACAAGTGGTTCGTGACCGGCGCCCACGGGGCCGACTTCGCGCTGGTCATGGCCATCACCGATCCCGACGCGCCGCGCCACGACCGCGCCAGCCAGTTCCTGGTTCCCATGGATACGCCGGGCGTGGATCACGTGCGCCGGATTCGCATCATGGGCGAGGAGGGATCGGGCTGGTTCAGCCACTCGGAACTGCGCTTCAGGGATGTGGAGCTGCCCGCCGACGCGCTGCTGGGATCCCGCGGTGCGGGTTTCCGCGTGGCACAGGAACGCCTGGGTCCCGGACGCATCCACCATTGCATGCGCTGGCTCGGCATTTGCCGACGGGCTCTCGACATGATGGCAGCCCACGGAGCTTCACGGGAAGTGGCCCCGGGACGGACGCTGGGCACTCGGCAATCGTTTCAGCATGCCTTGGCCGAACTCGAGGCGACGGTCGCGGGCGCCCGTCTGCTGGTCCTGGACACGGCCCGTCAAATCGAACGGCAGGGCCATGCCGAGCTGCGCAGCCGAATCTCCATGATCAAGTTTCATACCGCGGGGGTTCTGCAAAACGTGGTGGACGCGGCCATTCAGGCCATGGGGGCCGCCGGCGTCAGCGACGATCACGTCCTGTCCTGGTGGTACCGGCACGAACGCTGCGCGCGTATCTACGACGGCACCGACGAAGTGCACAAGACCGTGGTGGCCCGGGACCTGTTGGCTCGGCATGGACTTCAGGTCGGTTTCTGACCACCGCGCGGAATCCATTTGCCATGACCGGCTTCCGCGAGGACCCGCCTCTTCCCCTCGATGTACCTGCCGCGGTCCAAGCGGGCGCCGAGATCGATCCCGGCCCACTGACGGCGGCCCTCTCCCAAACCGACACCGGCCTGGAGCCGCCGTTCCGCCTGCACCAGTACCCGCGCGGGTTTTCCTGGCTGACCTACCGGGTTACCGACGCCCGCGGCCGCCGGTGCGTCCTCAGAACGCCGCCGCGCGGGGTCCATATCGCCCGGGCCCACGATCCCGCCCGCGAGCACCGCATCCTCTCGGGCCTGAAGCCCGTCTATCCGCTGGTACCCCGTGCCCTGGCCTGCCACACGGACGCCAATCCCCTTGGCACGCCCTTTCTGTTGATGGAGCAGGTGGACGGGACGGTCCTGCGCGCCAACCCGGACACGGTGCCCGATGCCGCCTCCATGCGGGCCATCGGGCGCGGCCTGGTGGCCAACCTGGTCCGGCTGCACGGCTTCGACCTGAGTGTCACCGACTTGGCCGACCTGGGCTATCCGGACGGGTTTGTACTGCGCCAGGTCCGCGGCTGGCAGGGCCGCTACGCAGCGGCCCGCACCGAGAAGGCCCCGGACTCGGCGGACATCGCCGCGTGGCTTGAGGACCACCTGCCGGAATCACCGGCGCCCACCCTGATTCACAACGACTACAAGCACGACAACCTGGTGCTGGCACCGGAACCGCCCCACGCGATTCGGGCCGTGCTGGACTGGGAGATGGCCACCCGGGGCGACCCCCTGATGGACCTGGGGTCCAGCCTGGCCTATTGGGTCACGGCGGACGATCCGCCGGCCATGCGGGCGCTGCAGCACAGCCCCACCGACCTGCCCGGCAATCCAACCCGGGCCGAGGTTGTGGAACAATATGCTGCCCAAAGCGGCCGGCCCGTTGACGACATCGTGTTCTACTTCGTGTTCGGCAACCTCAAGCTGGCCGCCATTCTGCAGCAGCTGTACCGACGCTGGGCCGACGGCCTCACGCGCGAGGCGCGCTACGAGCGCCTGCACATCGAGGTGGCAACCTGCCTGCAAACGGCTCGACAAGCCATGCAGCTGGGCCGCATCGACAGTTTGTACACGGTCTGAATCCCGTCCCCTGGACCCTTGCAAGGAGCAATCCCCAGTGATGCAATTCGGAATCTGCAACCCTTTGGCCAACCACGAACTGGCCGCGGCCGGCGGCTGCGACTACCTTGAAACCAGTGTCTCGGAACTGCTCCCGCTCATTCCCGAGGACGACAGTCCCGAGGTCGAGGCCCGCATGGCGGAGTTCGCCGCCACCGCACTGCCCGTCAAGGCGTTCGCCGGCTTCATCCCGGCCGACCTGAAGGTTACCGGGCCCGAGGTCCAGTGGGGCCAACTGTCCACCTACCTGGACACCGCCCTGCGGCGGGCCAGTCAGGTGGGGGCCGACATCGTGGTCTGGGGCAGCGGCCCCTCCCGCCATGTGCCGGACGGCTTCGCCCGCGACGCGGCGGAAGAGCAGGTGGTCCGCTTCCTGCACCTGGCCGGTCACTGGGCCGAGCAGCATGGCGTCACCATCGCGATCGAACCCCTCAACACCAAGGAGTCCAACATCATCAACTCGGTCAGCGAGGGGGTCAACTTCGCCGAGCGCGTGGCCCATCCCCGCATTCGCGTCCTGGCCGACTTCTACCACATGCAGGAGGAGGACGAGCCGACCGACGTCATTTCACGCTTCGGGCCCTGGCTGAGCCACATGCACACGGCCGACACCGGCCGGCTGTATGCCGGTTCCGGCGACTATCCCTATGCCGACTTCGTGGCGGAGGTCAACAAGGCGGGTTACCAGGGCATGCTTTCGGTGGAGTGCCGCTGGAGCGAGGATCTGGCAGGCGAGATCAAGGCCAGCATGGACTACCTGAAGTCCCTGTGGGCCGACTGACCAAGGAATCCGCGCGCGGACCATGCAACCTGTACGACGATTGTGCAACATGCACAAGATATTGGGGGCAAATTCGTTGGGATAACCATTCATCGGTCTTCGGCTCCTGCCTATACTGACGCTCAGTTGTCAATCGTTGAGCATTAGGTACCAAAGAGGAGACTGACATGGCCCTGCTTATTGCACTCGGAGGATTTGCAGCCCTGTTCACCATGTGGGTCGTGCTTCCCAAGGTGCTTCACAATCGGGCCCCGTCCGAGTAGGGGGCAAACCAAGCCAACAAACGAACATCCCGCCCTGTACGGCGGGATGGGATGGAAAAGGAGGCTGAACAGCCTCCTTTTTTGCTGTCCGGTTTTGCACCGGGGCTGTTGAGAGGCACAACCGAGATTGGCCCGCCTGCCCGCTCACGGAGTTTGCCTGCCCCCAGACGCAGCGGGAAGTTCAGCCTCATCGATCGCCGACGCCTTACCGGTAAAATGAGAAGCGGCGGCATACACCAATTCGGGATTGCCGGCGCGTTTCCGTACGCCTCCGGGGCCAGCGGCCGCGGCCGGTTCGTCCGATGAAGACAGCCGCTCCTGCGCGGTTTCAACCCATGTCTGTCCGATCGAACCATGACCCCTTCCGCTCTCAACAACGTTGACTTAAGCCAGTCGCTCGGGCGCAAGGCCTACGAAAAGCGATTGGTCCCGCTCCAGGAACGCTTTCTGGCCCTGCGCCTGCAACTGGGAGGCCAGGTGGGACACACCCTGGGACCGCCTCTGCTCATCCTTTTCGAGGGATGGGACGCTGCCGGCAAGGGCGGGTGCATTCGCCGACTGATTCAACCGCTGGATCCACGGCACTTCACAGTGCACCAGTACCAAGCTCCGACCCCACGCGAAAAGCGGCACCACTTCCTATGGCGCTTCTGGCCGGCGGTTCCGGGCCGCGGAGGCATGTGCATTTTCGATCGCACCTGGTACGGGCGGGTGCTGGTGGAGCGAGTGGAGGAATTTGCCTCCCGTACGGAGTGGTACCGGGCCTACGAGGAAATCAGGAACTTCGAGTCCCTGCTCATCATGGAGGACGTGCTCCTGATCAAGTTCTTCCTGCACATGTCCCCGGAGGAACAGACCTTGCGATTCAAACGTCGCGAGCGCGATCCGTTGAAGAACTGGAAACTGACAGAGGAAGACTGGCGCAACCGTGCCAAGTTGCCTGCCTACACCGAAGCCATTGAGGACATGCTGCACGAAACCCATACCGCCATCGCCCCGTGGACCGTCGTGCCGGCCGAGTCCAAGCGGTTCGCCCGCATCAAGGTGCTGGAAACCGTGACTGCCAAACTGGAAGCCGCGTTGGACTAATTAGCAACAGACAGGTGCCAAACATGTCGAAGAAAACGCTTTACCTGGCCAACCCGTACGGCTTCAACCGGCTGGTGGCCGAAGGTCCCCTGTTGGAAATCCAGGGCAAGCTCGAGGCCATGGGCTTCGAGGTGTGGGAGCCGTTCCAACGCAACAACCAGCACGACAGGACCGACCTGGCCTCGTTCTACTACCAGGTTGGCCAGTGCGACAAGAACGATGTCCGCGATTGCGACGGCGTCTTCGCCATCACGGATGGGTCCCCGCCGGACGAGGGGGTCATGGTGGAAGTCGGCTTGGCGATCGCGTGGAAGCGGCCGGTTTTCTTGTACCGCGCGGACACCCGCCACTGCAGCGACACGAGCGTTTATCCGCTCAACATCATGTTGTTTGTCGGCTTGGCCGACACGGAAGTCTGGAAGCGCTACTGGTACACCGACGTAACCGATCTGGACAATCCGGACAAGGCCTTGTCCCTGTTTGCTGCCGGCACGCCCCTGCCGGGATTCCTGAACGACTGACGACTACATTCTTGCCGCCGACACAACCAGTATCACCCCTGGACAGATGGGATTGCACCTTTGCCTGTTCCATTGGGAGCCTTCACATCAGAGGAGGAGTACGTTGCAGGCTGCACTGCATCGAGTTGAAAAGCCATGCCGACAGCGACGACACCATCTGTGAGACACGCAGTGCAAGCCTGACTGCATGGAACAGGCCCGATACCATCATTGCGATCGTCAACGGCGGGCTAGGCACAGCTTCCAAGAAGTGCTGAATTCGGAAGCCGGTTCAGCACGAGACGAATTTCGGTGCCGCTACGGCGACATGCCCAGCGGACAAACTGATGCGTCGCGGGTACGCGGTCACGGCAACTGAAGAACTCGCGACGATGGATGCCAGGTACGGTCCAAGGATTGCGGGAAGTTGCCGAGAGACCTGTTTTCGAAACACTGCCAAAGCCAACCCATGACAATCGGTTCAAGTGCTGACAATGGGCCCGGAGTCGGTTGTAACATCTGAAAACCTTAAACCTTGCATCAACGTGAAAGAGGTGATCAAGATGGTGTCTTGGAAGGATTGCCCGGCGGTTGAGCGCCGTCCTGGCAAGTTGCATGGGGCATGGGCATTTGCCGGAACGCGGGTGCCGGTAGCCGCCCTCTTCGAAAATCTTGAGAGTGGTGCCACGGTGGAACAGTTTCTCACCTGGTTCCCAGGTGTGGAGGAGTGGCAGGTCAAGGCCGTACTTCAACACGAAGCAAAGGCGTTGAAAACCCCAAACCCATCATGAAGGTGCTGTTCGATCAGGGCACGCCCGTGCCACTGCGGCGACACCTCGTTGAGTACTTGGTGAGTACCGCCTCGGAAAAGGGCTGGTCGGACCTTGACAACGGCGACTTGATCGAAAGAGCAGAACAGGCAGGGTTCGAAGTACTGATTACTACGGATCAGAACATGCGATATCAACAGAACATTGCCGGAAGAAGGCTGGCAGTTCTCGTCCTCCTTTCCACCGCATGGCCCAAAATCCAGCTGAAGACAGAAGTGATACAGGAAGCACTCACCCGAATAAGCCCGGGTGAGTTCAAGGAAGTTCCGATCTGAAGATGGAAACGACTTGTGGCCGTGACACGCAACAACTGATCGCAGGAATGCTGCTTGAGGGCAACAAGGTGGCCGGGCGAGCAAGACTTGCCCGTCTTGACCAACCGGCCACGCTGCAGCTTGGCGACTGCCGACCGCGGCGCGGGCAGGGGTATCGGCGCAAAAAGGTGGATGGGGCATCCGGCAGTGTCGGCGAATGGAGACGTCGCCTGAACTATGCGATCCGGTCTGGCAGCCTGAATCGGTGCAGACAGAACGCGAGGAACAAGCCGGCAGTGACGGGCTTTCCGCGACGGGCAGCCCTGAACATTGTGAAGACCGTTCAACAACAATCCAGATGGACCTTGCCATACGAACCACTGCGCGAAATCGGACACTACCCGTCGATGCTGACCGCGAATCTTGACAGTTGGCAACTCTACGCATGCCCTGACGCATCCGAATCCAACCCTGTCATGTACCTGCGCCGATCGGCACAAGCTGGGTCGTCCCAACGGTTGTCGAACTCCATCGGATCCTGCTCCAGGTTGAACAGTTCGCCCAGTCCGATGCCGTGGTAGAGGACCAGCTTCCAGCCTGCGGTCCGAATCATGGTTCCGTGACTGCGTCTCGGGCCCCGACCCAGGTTGAGGGCACCGTGATAGTCGCACCGCACAAACTCCCGGTGCCTGTGCGCCGGCGCCCTGCCCGTCAGCAACGACCACAAACTGCGGCCCGGCAGGCCGGCAGGGGCGTCGAGACCCGCGACATCCATCAGGGTCGGCACCAGATCGGTCAATTCAACCAGGGCATTGCTGACAACCCCCTCCCGCACGCGTCCGGGCCATGACACGACGAGAGGCACACGAACCAGGCCTTCGTAAAAGCGGCAGCCCTTGCCCCAAAGCCCGTGATCACCCAGCATGTCGCCGTGGTCCGACATGAAGATGATGAGCGTCCGGTCCCTTTGACCGGAGTCTTCCAGGGCCTTGATCACACGGCCGACGTTTTCGTCAATCAATTCGATCATGGCGTGGTAGGCAGCCTTGCGAGGACCGTCGGCCGCCGGATCCGGCGGCTTCGCCGAAGATTGGAAGTCCACGTCCGCCAGCCGGGCCTGCGCCTCGAGGTCACTGCTCCGGAAGGCCGGGCCGGGCATCGCGGCCGGATCGAACCGGGCAAGATAGTCCGACGGCGGGTCGAACGGCGGGTGCGGATCAAACGGGTTCATGCTCACAAGCCAGGGACTGGCGAGCTGGCCGGTCATATACTCGATGGCGGTGTCGGCACAGAATGTGGTTTGGTGGCACTCCGCCGGAATGGATTCCCCGCGGCGTCGCAACTCCCCCAGATCGAACCCCCTGGCCCGGACCCAGTTGGCGTAGGCATGGGGCCGACCCCAGTCGTCGAAGGGGCTGTGGCTCCACTGGAAGACTCGATACCCGTCGTCGCGCGGTCGCACCTCGGGTTCAAACACCCGGACGCCATGTACGCGGCTGTCCGGGGTCTCGCGCTGGTAGGCACCCGCCAGATGCAGCTTGCCGACCAGGCCACAGTCGTAGCCGACCCCATCCCGCAACAAGCGGGGCAGCAGGTCGGCGCGCTCCGGCCATCGGTCGTTGTTGTTGCGGCCGGCGCCAATCGTGCCGGGATACCGGCCGGTCAGGAAGCTGGACCGGCTGGGTGTGCACACCGGGCTCTGACAATAGGCGTTCCGAAACACCGTGCCGGCGGCGCACAGTCGGTCCAGGTTGGGTGTGCGGGCATGGGAATTGCCCAACGCACCGATGGTGTCCAGACGCTGCTGATCCGTACAAATCCAGAGGATGTTGGGCCGGTTCAAGACATGGGTTCCTCAACCCGCAGCATTTGATTTCCGTTCCGCATGAACTCGTAATTTACAGACACCAACTCCGCACGCATGCCTGCCGCGCGGCAGGCCGCCACAACCCCTTGCACGTGAGGAGAAGGCGCACCGCCCAACTGCAGCAGGGGAAACACCCGGACTTCCCGGGCCACCCTGAGCATCTCCTGCATGGCCAGCACATGGAATGCCAAGTCAAACTGCTGGCTGTAGAGGAACAGGAAATGGGAACACAGGGCCAAGTCGAACACCCCATCGGAGAACGGCAGATCCGGCAGGGACGCGTCGATGTAGCGGCCGTCGGCCCTGCCGCAGGGGAAGTCTTCCAGAAACAGTTGCTGGGCCTCCATCCGGAGTTGGCCCAGTGCCTCCGGTGAATCTATGCGGTCCCACACGAAGTCCTGTCGGTTGCGTCGCGTCTGGTCGAGCACCAGCTCGAACGTCTCGCGACCCCGCTGCGCAATGACCTCCGACGCGAAGGCATACAGCGGATCAGCGGACACCACGCGGCAGCCCTGTGCCGTCATTTCCGCGTTGAAGCTGGCCGGTCCGTCCGCACATCCCAGGATGCGGCCTGCCTTGTCCTGTGGCGACAGGCTGAACATGGCTTCGTATTCATCGAGGGTCCGACCCCAGGGAATGACTTGGTCAATCGAGAACGGCATCACCGATCACCAGGTTGTGGCTGTGCGGAAGCGTCCAGGCACAGCGGCTGTCGACTGGGGGACTTGGGCAGCAGGGCGCATCAGACCGCGATGTTGCGGGCGTGGTCCGGCCAGTGCAGGTCGGCGCCGCCACGGGCCAGGAGCCCCTGGTACTCGCTTAGCAACCCTTCACCATGCAACACGCCGCGCGGCGACGTGCCCTTTTGCAGGCTAAACGCCGCCAGGGTACCCGCTGCTTCCCCAATCGCCCACTCCACGGGATGCAGCCGATAGCAGCCGTTGGTGATATGCGTGACCCCGAGGTTCTTGCACGCAGGCAGGACATTTTCGATCCTCACGGGGACCAAGGCGCCCAACGGAATCTGGAAGGGATAGGAGCCGACATAGACGTAGTTCCGGTCCGCGGAACTGGGATGCAGGTCAATGCGGTAGCAGCCCGTGCCCACAGTGTCCGGAAAGGACTCGGCGCCCTTCAGGTCTCCCCTCTGTTCCAGGCCCACGTGTTCCTCCAGGACCGTAAACTCCGCCTTGATGCGGCGGGATTCGCGCACGTAGACATGCTTGGCCAGACCATCCTGCGAGCCCACCGCGTCCTCCCTGAGCCTGAGCCCCCGGTAACCCGTGCCGCCATCCACCCGCGGCGCTTCGGTCTGCATCCAGTACAACCACGACAGACTCAGTTGGCGCGCCTCCCGCAATGCCTGTTCCCGCATGGTTGGCGACACCCCGAGCAGGGGTTTGGCCCAGTAATCATTCTGGGGCCAGTTGATCAGGGAAACATCGCCGATGCCGAATCCCGGTTCCATGAGCCCGGCATCCAGCAGCCGACGGTAGCGCCACCGTTCCCGCGACCGGTCGGGATGGTCCGGCGCATGGAAAATCGGCGCGAACCGGCGCTCCAGCGTGGTCGGGTGGCAATCGTGCCAGTCGAAAAACCGGCCGGGCCAGAAGTCCGGCCGATAGTCCTTCCAATAGGAGTACATGTCCGGGCGTTCGCTTGCATGGTCCTCGTCCGGATGGTGGGAGAGTGCAAAACACCATGTGATGGACTGCTGGTCCATCGGATCGGCATCGCCGGGCAAGGCATGCAGCTCGCCCGTCTCCTGTTGACTCTCGGCACCGATTACGTGTTCGATCCCGGCCAAGTCCAGAAGATCGCCCAGTTCCGACGCGTCCAGTACGTAAGGAGCCCTGATCCACCGGGTTTGGCCGGACCGGTTGTCCTGCAGCTCCACCGCCTCGACGCGGTCGCCCGCGGTCTGAACCGCAACCGGTTCGTGTTCAAGCAGCAACCTCAGATTGCCCCGCGCCAAGTGGGGCGCGGCCATCTCCATGAGGACTGCGTGGGCCACCCGCGGCTCGTGACACAGTCGGCTCACATACCCGTTCCCCGGATTCAGGAGGCTGGTACCCCGCGCTTCGGCCGTAAGCGGGTAGTGCCTGCGGTAATAGTCCCGCACCCCCTGCCGAAAACGGCGGTAGTTGCGGCAGGACCCGTGGCTCTCGATCCAAGGATGTTCATCCGGCGGCACTGCCTGGGCGGTCAACTGGCCCCCAATCCAGTCCGTGGGCTCGGTCAACACCACGCGCAGCCCCATCGCGGCGACCCGCATGGCCGCCGCCGTGCCGCCTGTTCCGCCTCCGACAATCAGGATGTCCGTGTCCATGGTGTCAATCCCAGGGTTTGGCCGCAGGTTCGGGGCCGTACGCGCTTCCCATCGGTGTGGTGCCGGATGGGACAACCCCCTGTCCGTGGTACGCCAGGCTATCGAAGCAGTTGGGGATACCCGGACTCGATAAACGGATAGGCCTCAATCAACGCCTCCTGAAAGATCCCAATCGCCTCGTCAACAGTTTCCCGGGTCATGGCCGTGGTTGTGTTCAGGCAGCCGCCCGTGGACATCATGAGCCCCCGGTTCAGGCAGGCCAGAAAGATGAAACGCTGCACTTCCGCAGGTGCCGAACTTGCATCCCGGTAGGTGCGAATCTGCCTGTCGGTCATGTGAATTCCCACGAGCGATCCGCGGCCCACAATCCGTCCCTGCAGGCCCTGTTCGACCAGGACTTCGCCCATGCCCGTGCGCAGGCGGTCCCCAAGTTCGTTGATGTACGCGATGCGGTCCGCCGTCAGATGCTCCATGGCGGCTGCACCCGCGGCCATGGTGACCGGATTGCCGTTGAAGGTGCCGCCGTGGCCAATGGATTCCTTGGCATCGGGATCGTAGCGGTCCATGAGATCCGCCCGCCCGCCGAAGGCACCCACGGGGAAGCCGCCGCCGATGATCTTGGCGAAGGCCGTCAAGTCGGGCCTGATGCCGTACAGGGCCTGGGCTCCGCCGTGGTCGAGGCGGAAGGTTTGAACCTCGTCCAGCACCAGCAGAACGCCGTGCTCCTCCGTGATGCGGCGGACCGCCTCCAGATACGACCCGGTGGCCGTCGTGTAGCCATGGGAACCGAGCAGCGGTTCCACAATCACGGCGGCAATGGAGTCCCGATGGTTCGCGACCGTCTCGGCCAGGGCCTGTTCGTTGTTGAAGGGCACCACGTGCATGGCTTCCCGGGCATGGTCGGGGATACCGGCGCCTTCCGGCTTGCTCCGGGGCCGTTGCTCCGAACCCGCGCCGCGGACACCGGGGGAGACGCTGACGCTGACGGCATCGTGCGTGCCGTGATAGCCACCCTCCACCTTGACGAAATGCGACTTCCCCGTAGCGGCCCGGGCCGCCCGGAGGGCCATCATGGTGGCCTCCGTGCCCGAATTGGCAAACCGGATACGGTCCACGGAGGCCACCCGGCTGCATAGGATTTCCGCCAGCACAATCTGGTGCTCGTTCAGGGCTCCCCAAGCGGTTCCCTTGGCGACCTGATCCCGCACGGCTTCCTCAACCGGAGCGAATCGATGGCCGTGGATCAGCGTGGTGGCATTGTTCATGAAGTCGAGCAGACGGTTGCCGTCCACATCCACCAGCTCGGTGCCAGAAGCACGATCAATCACCAGGGGATAGGGTCGGAAATAGGTGGAACTCCGGGTCTCCCCGCCGGGCATGACGCGTTTGGCCCGGGCATGCAACGCGGCCGACTTCGGCGTGGCCTCCCGATAGCGGTCCTCCAGGCGTTGCAGCAGCTGTTGGGTTGTCATCACGATCCGTTTCCGTGCAAGTGGCTTGAAACAACGCCAGGCTGGCTGGCGGCAACACCTGACAGGTGCATTGTATGGGGCAGCCCGGCATTGCCACACCCCGTTGGCGTGTGCCCGGGCCTTGGAGCGGATGTACCCGTGTCGCATGCGACCTGCAATCCCCGGACTCTTGAGTGGCAGGACGTTGTCGACGTCTGGAACGCGGGGACATGCTCCACGGCAAGTCCGGGTTTCCGGCATGGCCGGTGGATCCACATGCCGATCCAGCCCCCGGCAACCGCGGTGGCGGCGGGGCCTCCGCTCTCAATCGTCCTTGACGGGGACTGAGCCATGCCGGTTGGCCCCGCCGCCCATGCCTGCGGAAATCCGCTTCCGATGCGCTGGCCTACCCCGTCGAACAACCGTTTCGGCACTCGGGTAGAATTGGCCGCAACCAAATCCCCCAACCGCTGTTTGCAGACCGGGTGACCGGCAGCAACCAGCAACCAGCCCCATATGATCATGGGAAGGACTTGTACACCATGCGCAAAGGCACGTTAACTCGTCGCGGATTCCTGAAGGGCACCACCATCGGGGCTGCATCCCTGGCCCTGGCCGCCTGCGCGGCACCGGTGGCCGCTCCGGCATCCGGCGAGGACACCACCGCTGAAATGGCTCCGGTGGACATTGATGTTTGGACCGGCTGGACCGAGGGCGCCGCCGACAAGATTGAACAGATCCTGGACGGCTACAACCAGTCACAAACCAGTGTGCGGGCCCACCACGTGGTCGTGGCCGGCGGCATGACCCAGAAGCTCCTGGCCGGCATTGCAGCCAATGAGGGGCCCACCACGGCCGTCGTCTTCGGCGCCGCCATTGCCTATCAGCTCGCAGCCAACGAAGCGCTGCTGGCCCTGGATGGACTGGGCAACCCCGACCAGGTCCAGACCCTCAGGGACTGGATGCATCCCGCCATCTGGGACCTGGGAACGTACCAGGGGAACTTCTACTACGCCAGCATGTGGAACCAGTCCATGGGAACGTTCGTCAATCTGGACTTGGCCGAAGCCGCCGGCGTGGACGTGGACAATCCCCCTGAAACCCTGGAGGAGCTTGTCGACGTTTGGGAACAGATGACCACCTACGACTCCGACGGCAACATTGATGTCCTGGGCGGCGACTTCAACTGGAACGCCATGATCATGGGACGCTTCCAGGGCCAGTTCGTACAGGACGAGACAACGGTCACGGCCAACCATCCCAACAATGTCAAGGCCCTGGAGTGGAACACATCCGTCTGGGAGCGCTTCGGCGTGGACAAGATGCAGTCCTACCAGGCATCGCTGCAAGGCGCAAGCGGCCGTTCGCGCGGCCTGGCTCCGTTCCTGGCCGGTGTACGGGCTACCGAGACCACCGGACCTTGGCGCTTCAACTCGATGCGGGACTACGCCAACGAAGACTTCAGGTTCACCGTCTGGCCCTTCCCCAAGCCGACCGGATATGAGACACGCGGCATGTACACCTACGGCGACGGCTGGATTGTGCCGGTCACGGCACCCGAACCGGAAGCAGCCTGGGAAATCATCAGCGTCATGACCGGCGCCACTGGTGATCGCGACACCTACACGTCGCTCTTCATCACCTGGCTGTGTGTCAACAATCCCGTGTCGGAAGGCATGCAGGACCACCCCCTCTTCCGGGACGAGGTGATTGGCGCCTGCCCGGGCTTCACCGACATCTTCATGGACGACCTGTACAACTCGGATTACTACCTGTATCCCCCCAAGGTGCCCACCAGCTCCTCCTACAACTCGTTGTTGGGGGCTGAGTGGCAGAAGGCCTATCTGGGCGAGAAGAGTCCGCAGGAAGCCCTCGACTTCGTGCAGGAGGAAGCACAGAAGGAACTCGACCTCTGGCTTGATCAGTCAAGCTGAACCCAAGCAAATTCGGCAGGGCGGGTTTGGACTGGGCGGCCCGTGCGGCCGCCCAGTCCCGCTCTGCCCCGAACACCCGCGGGCCGACTGAATCCGCTCGGGCCCACCCAGTCCCAAGCGGTGCCATCCCTGCAGCCGGTCCCGACCGCCCCAACCTCACCCCGTGACCACCTCCCTGGACACACCCCGCGACCAACCTGCCGTCTCGACCGGAGAGCAGCGCCTGCTCCGTCCTCTCGGTGAAACGAGCAAGTACCTGGTGCTGGTGTTGTTCTCCGCCTTCTTCCTGATTCCACTGGTGTGGATGGTTTCGACCTCCCTGAAGAACGCCGAGGAACTGCCCCTCTATCCGCCCATTTGGATCCCGGATCCCATTCGCTGGGACAACTACGTGACCGCCTTCGTGGAAGGTTCCCTGGGAGGCTACCTCTGGAACACGGTGGTGGTCACCGTGCCATCGGTGATCGGGGCGGTCCTGTCCAACTCGCTGATCGCCTACGGGTTTGCCCGCGTCCAGTGGCCCGGGCGCGACTACGTCTTCGCCGTCGTGCTGGCCACGATGATCCTGCCGGACTTCGTGACCTTCATTCCCTTGTACCTGATATTCCGCGACCTTAACTGGCTCAACACCTACTACCCGCTAATCCTGCCCATCTTCCTGGGAAGCCCATTCTTTATTTTCCTGTTGCGCCAGTTCCTGATGGCGCTCCCCGCCGAACTGACGGACGCGGCCCGCGTGGACGGCGCGTCCGAACTCCTGATATTCCTGCGCATCGTGATCCCGCTGGCCACCCCCGCCCTGGCCGTGGTGGCCCTGTTTCAGTTCATCGGCAGCTGGAACGACTATTTCGGGCCGCTCATCTACCTCAGCGATGTCGACAAGTACACCATTTCGCTGGGCATCGCCAACATGGAGAGCGCCTACGGCTTCTCCAATTTCGCCTGGATCATGGCCGCCACGTGCATGAGCATCCTGCCCATCATCCTGCTCTTCTTCTTTGCGCAGCGGACCTTCATCGAAGGCATTGCCCTGACCGGGCTGAAGGGGTAGATCGCCATGACCGCCGCCGCATCGTCGTTCCGGTTCTCCAGCCGCCGGGATCGCAAACGCCTGGCCACGGGCCTGCTCTTCATCTCGCCCTGGATCCTGGGATTCATCGTATTCAGGGTCTATCCATTCCTGGCCTCGCTGTACTACAGCTTCACCTTTTACCCGGTTCTGCGCAGTCCCCGCTGGCTGGGCTGGGACAATTACGTCAACCTCTTCGACGATCCCCGCTTCCTCACCTCGCTCTGGAACAGCACCTACTATGCGCTGGGCGCGGTTCCCCTGGGCACGCTCTTCGGCATCCTGCTGGCCATGCTGCTGAACATGCGCGTGCGGGGCCTGTCCGCGTTCCGCACGATCTTCTTCCTGCCCAGCATCACCCCCATCGTGGCCGCGGCCATCGTGTGGCTGTGGATGTTCAATCCCCGCAGCGGGGTGGTCAACTATCTGCTGTCGTTCGTGGGGATCAACGGACCGGCCTGGCTGGGCGATCCGCAATGGGCCAAGGCAGCCCTGATCCTGATGAGCGTTTGGAGCGTCGGCAACGCGGTGGTGATTTACCTGGCGGCCCTGCAGGACGTACCGCGCGAACTGCTGGAAGCCTCCTCCCTGGACGGCGCCAATACCATCCAGAAAATCTGGAACATCACGCTGCCCATGATCAGCCCGGTCATTCTGTTCAACGTGATTGTGGGTCTGATTGCCGCCTTCCAGTTCTTCACGCAGGTCCACGTCATGACCGACGGCCGGGGCAGTCCGGCCGATTCCACCCTGATGATGTCGATCTATCTCTATCAGTCGGCGTTCGAGTTCTTCAAGATGGGATATGCCTCGGCCCAGGCGTGGATCCTCTTCCTCATCATTGTGGTCTTCACCATGGTACTGTTCCGCGTTTCGGGACGCCTGGTCTACTACGGCGGTCGCTGACAGTCCCGATCCGACAGACCCGCGGAGCCGGCATGCCGGCTCCGCGGACACGGAACCCCTCCTGCCTCCGGACACTTCGCCCTGACGGCGGAACCGGTTCGATTGGCCGGCCAAATCCAACAAGGGTTGCCCCATGTCCCCTTCAACCAAGCCGCTTGGCTCCATTTCAGACATCCTGGAGGCACTGACGACGGGAGACGTCACGGTCTCCGACGTTCTGGCGCGCCATGAATCCGCCATTGGCCAACTGGATCGCAACGGTCCCGTGCTCAACTCCGTGCTGGCGCTGGCCCCCGAACGCGGAGAGCAGGCCCGCGCCCTGGAGCGGCAGGGACCCGGCCCGGATCGGCCGCTGTTCGGCGCGCCCATCCTGATCAAGGACAACCTCATTACTGCCGGCGCCCTGCCCACCACCGGTGGCTCGCTGGCCCTGGCGGAGTGGAGACCGAACGAGGACGCGCCGGCCGTGGCGGGCCTGCGGAAGGCGGGAGCCCTCGTGTTCGGCAAGACCAATTTGTCGGAGTGGGCCAACTTCCGCTCCACCCGTTCGACCAGTGGCTGGAGCAGCATCGGCGGCCAAACCCGCAATCCGCACGTGCTCAATCGAAATCCCAGCGGCTCGAGCAGCGGCTCGGCCGTGGCGGTCAGCGCCGGCCTGTGTGCCGGCGCCGTCGGCACGGAGACGGATGGTTCCATTACCTCGCCGGCCTCGACCAACGGCATTGTCGGGATCAAGCCGACGGTCGGCCTGGTCAGCCGCCGGGGGATCATTCCCATTTCCCATCGCCAGGACACGGCGGGGCCCATGGCCCGTTCGGTCCGGGATGCGGCATTGATGCTGGCGGCCATGGCCGGGTCGGATCCGGACGATCCTGCAACCGAATGGATTCCGGAGGACTTCGATCCCCGGCTGGAGCGGCATCTGGGAGCCGCCGACCTGACCGGCCTCAGGATCGGGGCAATGGCTACTCCGAACTGGCTGCTGCCGCAGGCCGGACCGGTCTATGCAGCCGCCCTGGAACTTCTGCGGCAATCGGGCGCCCGGATGGTGGATGGTCTTGAGGCAGAGGTGGAGAACTGGGGCGCGCAGGAGCAGTTGGCACTCAAGACGGAGTTCCGCATGGACCTGGAGTCTTTCCTGGCCGGGCAGAAGGTCGAACCGCCGTTCCGGACACTGAACGAACTGATTGCGTTCAACCGCCGCCACGCAATCGACGTCATGCCCCTGTTCGGACAGGAAATTCTCTTGGACGCAGAGAAGACCGATCCTGCCGACCCGGCCTACGCGCAAGCGGTGGAGGACCTTACCCGCCTGTGCCGGGACGAATACCTGCTGCACCTGTTGGATGGACAAGGCGTGGACCTTTTGGTGGCTCCCACGTGCAATCCAGCCACAGCAGTGGATCACCTGCACGGGACCCGCATGACCGGATCCTTCTTCTCCCCATCTGCGGTCGCCGGTTTCCCGCATGTCTCGGTTCCGATGGGCTTCGTTCAACACCTCCCCATCGGCCTGTCGTTCGTGGGGCGACCGTTCAGCGAACCGGCGCTGCTGCAGGTTGCGGACTGCTTTGAACGCAACCTGGATCTGTCGATCGAGCCACAGTTCATCCATTCGATCGAGGTGTGGCCGCAATCCGCAGGCCAGGCGTGAGCCAGGCGGCCTTGGTCCCCGAGCAGCGCAGTGTCGCCTTCGCGTCCCCGGGCAAAATCCAATCTGTTGCGGTCGACAGGGACACACCCAATCGCAACCCTTTGAAAGGCCCGGTTCACCGCAGGCCTGGCACTCCTGATGCTGTGCGCACTGACCGGTGCCGTCATGGCCGGCTGCGCCGACACATCTCCTCGGACACGGCAGGACTGCTGGACCACCATCAGGCCTACGACTGCCCGGCTGCACGGGCAAGTCGGTTACCCCGACGGCACTGGATGTGCCAAGCAGGCAATGTGGCTGCGCAACGAACCTCCATCCACGACCGCCGTTAACCAAGCCGTGGCCGCTTCCATCTCCGAGTGCCCAAACGTCGAGATTGAGGTCGCCAACCAGGACGGCAAGGCATATATATGGCCGCCCTCAACGCCAGACCCACGGGATTGGCCTTTGGGGCAGTCTCCCACGGCATGGATTTCCTTGATGCATCGAACCTGCTCGGCATCTGGGTTTCCACCGGGCGCCACACCTGGCCGAACCCCGAGTGCGACCGGCTGGTGGGCGAGGCCGGCAGTCTGGTCGGGGACCCCGAACGCCGTGACCGGATGTTTCGGGATGCCCGGGAAATTTTGGCAGACGCCGTGGGCGGTGCCTTCATTGCCCACCGTTTACAGGGCAATCTGGTTCAACCATGGATCCAGGGTGACACCATCCGCGAACCGGACTCGCACGGCATCGCCGACGTTCACTTTGGCGACGACACCGTCATTTCCAACATTTGTGTCTCCACTGCCAAGAAGCAATGATTGCCACGCCGCGGAATGCGGCCCGGCGTTGGGGACCCGGATGCCGCCGCGGACCACGCGGCGAGAGTGGCCTGCGGTTCCCAACATGCCCTCCGACGAGACGGCCCGGTGATCAACCGGTCGGCAACGGCACCGCAATGCGACCGGTATTGACCACACCGTTCCTGAAGCCGTCCTCCCGGACAGCCGGGATCAGCGCGCGTCGGAGTCCGGCAACGGGATCCAGTCGGCGCCGTCCGGCGGAACTGGCCTCGCGAGGACGGTGCCGCCCCGGTTCGACGCGGATCCGGCCGGTGAACACCGGCCCCCTACACCTCGGATGCCGTTGACCGAATGATGCCGTAGCCAGCGGCGAGGTCCGGCACCAAGTGGTCCGGCGGCACGCGCGCCAGCAGCCTCAACGCGTCGAAGGTCCGGCGCACTTCGGGCCGCATGCCCACGACCACGATCGTCTTCCGTCCGCCGGCCAGCGCGGCGTTGACAAGTTGCGAAATGACCACGGCGGCGGTCAGGTCGACAAACTGCGTGTTTGAGAGATCGAACAACAGGAGGCGGTGGTGTCGGATGTCCGGGCTGACGATGCGGGACAGTTCCCGGGCCGATGCAATCGTCACCTGTTCCGGAAAGGCAACCAGGCCGGTCCGGGCACTGAAGGGATCCATGCCGGGCGCATCGCCGAACACGACGCGGTCCAGCACCGGTACCGATCGCAGACGCGCCGCCTCGAACCGCTGGGTCTGCATGTGGGTGACCAGCGAGGACAGGACAAAGCCGATCAGGACAGCACTGACAAAGTCGATGAACAGGGCAGCCAGGAGCGTCCCGCTGAAGATCAGGGCATCGTGGCGCGCCACCTTGGCGATGCCCCGCAGGAACTGCATGTCCAGGGCCGCGCAACCCGCCACCACAATGACCGCCGCGATGACAACCCGCGGCGTCTGTTCGATCACGACCGCCGAGCCGGGAACCAGGACTACCAGCAGGAACACTGCGCCTACCGTCGCGCCCGACACGGGAGTGCGGCCACCTGTCCGGATGTTGGTGAGGGTGCCGGTGCTGACGGAACCGGGCATGCCGCCCAAGAGGCCGGCGGCAACATTGCCCAACCCGACACCGACCAGTTCACGGTTGGGCAGGTGCCGGGACCCGGTCAGCGAGTCGACCAGGAAGGCCAGAACCAAAATCATTACGGCACTCAACAGCGCCAGCACGAAGGCGGAGGGGAGGATGCGTGTCACATAGGCAGGCGCCAGGACCGGCACAATGAGGCTGGGCAGGCCGGTCTGTACGGTGCCGATCGTCGCAGCCTCGGGGAACAGGAACATCCCGGCTGCAAAGCCCGCCACCAGCATCATGACGGTAACCGGCACCGCCGCCGCCAACTTGCCTCGCCACAACGGCACCAGCGCAAAGCAGATTCCCGATAACGCGACCGACGGCAGGTGTGCCCCGCGCACGGCCTGGGGCAGGGAGACAATCGCCGCCGCCACGCCGGAGGGCACGAGCTCCGCTCCGAGGAGCACATGGAGCTGCGACACGATGAGGGTGACGGCCAGCGAGGTGAACAATCCCGCCAGCAGCGGATGCGGGACAAAGGCCACATACCGGCCCAGCCGGAGGATGCCGAATCCGATTTGGAAGAGACCCGCCAGGACGACAATCGTGAACGCCTCGGCGGCGGAGGTCGCGTATTCGGCGACCAGAAAGGCCATCGCCGTCGCGATCAGGATATTGGGACCGCGTACCACCGCGGCCACGCCCCCGCAGAGGGCGCCCGCCAGTGACAGCGCGATGCCTCCGTACAGGCCTGCCACCGCGCCGAGGCCCGAGATCAGACCGTAGCCGATCGAGAGCGGGAAGAGCACGAAAGCGGCCATCAGGCCACCCAGAAGATCCTTGCGCAAGTCCGCGGATGTGTAGCGCGCCGGCCACACTTCGCGCGGAAACAGCCTACCTGCCCAATTCACGGTCGCGCCTGGGTCGCAGTGCGAGGCACACCCGCGGATTGGGCGTCAATCCGCACCTCGGAACGGGGCCGCGAGCCCAAGCCGCACATCATCGCCGGCGACCAGCCCGAAACGCCCGCGGCGATGGGGAGAACCGTGTGGGATGGGGACATTGCCCACCGGGAAAGCACTCCGGTGTCAGACGAGGTTCCGTTCGCGCAGAAACTCGATCACCACATCCCGGCACGCATCCGGCTGTTCCAGCTGCAGAAAGTGCGTGGTCTCCGGCAGAAAGTCGTAGTCCACGGTCACGAAGTCGCTGACGTGGGTGGCCGGCAGGTAGGCAAAGGGCATCGTGGGATCGGCACCGAGCACCTTGACGGGACGCTCCAGTATCGTGTAGTCCACCATGACGGCCAACACGCCCGCATAGGCGGCAATTTGGGCTTCGTATTCCGGCGGACACCTAAGTTCGTAGCCCATGTCGTCCGCGACCGGTCGCAACGTCGTCTGCGCAATCAGTTCGCGACCGCCGTTCACCAAATGCCGAAACATCGGCACGAACCCCAGCAGTTCGACAAACTGCTCGATTGAGTCAAACCGGTGCGCACGGCGCCGAATGCCGCGTTCGGCTTTGGTGACGGCCTCCTCAAAGGCTTGGAAGGTCGGCTTTAGCCTCCTGGCGATGGGAGGATCAAAAAGCACCAGGCCGGCGTAATGGGTGCTCAGTTCTTCCGACAGGAGTGGCGCCAGACAGGCGACCGAGTGGTACAAGCCGATCACCGGCTTGTTGCCCCACCGTTCTCCGACCGCCTTCAAGACTGCGTCGTGATCGCGCACGAAGGACACGACGGTATGGTCGCGCAGGGAGCCCCGGTCGTTCCATCCGTGACTGCGCAGATCGAACACCAGCACGTCGAATTCATCAAGCAGCAGGGACCAGAAAGGGTAGTAGGCATCGATGGCCAGTCCATTGCCATGGCTAAGGACCACCCTGGGGCCCGCAGGATTGCCGTGTCGCCTGACGTGGATCACCGTGTCCCCGCCTGAAGTTGCCTGAATCAGGGAAGCGGGTTCCGGCAGTTCGAAACACATGTCGCGTGCCGCCGAAGGGTGCCGGACGGGTGCCGCGTTCGTCATGGATTTGGTGTCGGGCGGGAGTGACAAACCAATCGCCGTCGCGCCGGCGGTCCCGAGTCCCGCGGTCCGGCAGGAATACGGCTGAATCGGCATCTGCGCGTACGCGGGGAAGGCAGGCCGGTTCCATTAGGGGGCATGCCTCGGCCGGAGTGGTCGATGGCAACCGCGGCCGTAAAGGCCCGGTTGCCAAAGGTGGCCAGATGCCAGTTGGCGGTTGGCTGGTGGTGGAATCGGAACACCCCGTCGGCCTCGCCCCGACGCAAGGCCGACGGCAGGTCGAACTTGGCAGTGTTCATGGCAAATCCCAAGCCAACGCCTTTGATCAGGGACTCCTTGAGAGTCCAATACCGGTAGAAGCGCAGACGCCATCTGGCATCATCCCGGGTTTCCGCAAAATCGCCGCGTTCACGGGCACTGAAGACGGAAAGCAGCCGCGCGGGCAAGTCGAACGCCCAGTCGTGCGTTTCGATATCGACTCCGACTCGCCCGTGGGGTGCAATTGCGATCAGGCCGTGGTCACCGCTATGGCTGACATTGAAGCTTACGGGCGCGACCCGCCCCCCGACAAGAGCGTAGGGCTTGCCGTGCGTTTCGGTCCGAAAGGTCAGGTCGGCATTGTCGCAATCGAGCGCGGAGCACAACAGAGCGCGCAACGCGGCCCGGCAGAGCACAAACTCCCGTCCGGCACCAGGCAGGACCAACCGAGCGGCCCGGTCCTGCTCGGCGGCATCGAGCAACCTGGCGGCCAACCGTTCGCGCCGGCGGTTCGCCGAAAGATCGACAAGGACCACTTCGACGGAACCGAAGGCCCGCGCGGCACCCCACCAAGCACTGGCTTGATGACCAAGGGGTGCCGACTCCCGGGAGCCGTTGCGCAGCAGCGCGCAGGCACAACCGCCTGCGGCGGAATTGACCGCGGGTTGGTTACGCGAGTTCGCGATCAATCCGTTCTATCAGCCCCCGCAGCGTTCTGATCTCGCAGAACTCCTCGGACGGGATTTCGATTTTGAACTCCGAGTTCAGCAACTGGTAAAACTTCAGGACCGACAACGATGATGCACCCCAATCGGATACGTCGGCATCCAAATCGATCTCGGTTTCCTCAGGCAACAGGTTGTCTCGGAGCAACGTAACCAAACGATCTTCCACACTTGCCATCTGGTACATCTCCTCTGAACACTCTCGAATTCGCGGACACATTGAATGTTAGCAGGATCGACACGGGTGTTCGACTTCCGCGGACCAGACACTGTTTCAGTTTCGTTGATTTTGCTCTGAACCCAGAACGGAGGAAGAAGGCCGATACCTGATTCACAAA
This sequence comes from Caldilineaceae bacterium bin34, assembly GCA_002238555.1. GTDB lineage: Bacteria > Chloroflexota > Anaerolineae > Caldilineales > Caldilineaceae > Bin34. The sequence goes on along the minus strand of MPMO01000041.1, from coordinate 8,971 downwards.
AAACAAAAAGGGTTCCCAGTGTGGATTCCATCCTCGTCCCTGCCCATCCCAAACGAACACTCACTAATTCCGGTTTGTCCGATGCCTGTCGCCGCACGGTATCGTGACCGTCGCGGCCTGCGCAAACGTACAAGACTTTTTCACGCGCAGGAATGCCGACGAGGGCTTTGGACCAAAATCCGGAGCCGGGTGTCGGACCAGTTCAACCAAGAGGAATAGAGCGGGGTGAAGTGGAGGGGTTGGCTTCCAGCCAGACCCGCACCTTGCGGTGTCGGTGAGATCAGTAGTTGTCCAGGAACGGATGCACCGGATGCACGGGAAAACGCCATACCGGCCGGGCCGGGAACTCCTGGTGTCCATGGCACGCGACACAGGCACAGTAGGCCTTGCCCGGGTCGTGGTCCAGGGCCGCCCTCAGCTAGAGGGTGCCGTGGCGGAGGCAGTCGTGGGTGCGGGCCACATGGGCAGGCCCTCCTGCGTGCGTTGCCGGGCCTGAATTTGGGGCTTCTTGTTGGCCGACAGCCTCAATGGTAGCGGAGTTACCGTTTTTGCGAGGTTCCCGACCACGTCCCGCAGCTTCGCCTCAAACTGCGGCGATGGCCACGAAACCGTCGGCACCGCAGATGACCGGCAGCACCAGGATGTCCATCAGGTTGTGCAGCCTGGTCCGGTCGACACGCGGATCCCCGGGGTGTCCAAGGTCTCGACCAAGGACGAGGGATCAGGCTGTCCATGAGGAGGTCGCCGCAGGCTGAATCCGGAACCGACCATTGTAGCGATGGTCCATGGGGGCCGTCTGCAGACCCGCCTCCAGGCCCTGCTCGGCCCAGGCCCGACGGACTCGGAAGACGGTGATCGTGCCCGCCTCCAGGAGGGCGGCCACGGTCCGGTCGCTGTGGCCCGGCCCCTCCGCGCCCCGGTCGACCAGCAGCCAGATTTGGGCTCGGCGGCGGGCGAAGGCCGACGCGCGCCCGGTATGCACGAGCCGGTGCCTGCACCGGCGCTGGGAGGAGGTCTGGGTCACCACATCGCCTGCTGCGCCGGCTGGCCCCCGCCCTGCCGAGCCTGTTCAGTTGGATCACCGTGACCGTACACGTGCTGCTGCGGGTCCGCCGCCCCCCGACATGGCCAAACCACCGCTGCTGTCCCCGGAACGCCCCTGGGATTTCTTCTGCCATGCTGCCTGAACACGACCGCAACCGGAACTCGGCTGCGATTCCCGCATCTCCAGCCTGCCATCCGCCTGGGCGAATGGGATCGCTTTGTACAAAGTCCAGCTGAGACTGTGCCTCCTCGGCAATCGGGTTGCAGCACGAGTCTGTTGTCATATATATTGCGGTATACCATCTATGTGAAGTTTCCTCAGGGAGAAGCCCGTGACCATCCTGTCAAACCCCGCCCGCACCCGCCGCTTTGTCTTGTTGGCCGCGCTGTCGGTCCTGCTGGGCCTCGGTGTCCTGTTCGGATCAAGCCAAGTGGCACACGCCCACTACTGCGACGACCAGTACCACTCGGAATGGAACCGCGCCGGCTGCTGGTGGCGCTACTGGAACGACCAGCCGATCGTCCAAGAGCAGAATTTCGCGACCTCGGCAACCGAGACGGCGGCCTGCGGACAGTGGCACCGCGTCAACCCCAACGAACTGTACCTGGAGCAGATCACCGCCTGGTACGGCTTGAATCTGGAGGCGGTGGCCGCCCTCAACGGACGAGTGCCCTCCGTGCCCCTGACCGCCGGCCATGAAGTCTGCCTGGTCTCGATCGGTGAGGCGCACGTGGAGGCCATGGGCATGATGGACGCCTCCGCTCCCATGTACCCAGCCGTCAAGCGCCTCTCGAACCTGCGGTCCGGACCGGGCACGGAGTTCACACGGGTGGGCCAACTGGCACCCGGCACGCCGGTGCATCCGGTCGCACACAACAGTGACGGAACCTGGCTGCAGCTGGCGTCGGGAAATTGGATCTGGGCGCGACTGGTGGATCACATCCCGTCGGGCTTGCCGGGTGCGGATGCCATGACCCCGATGCAACCCGCCGAGAAGAACGAGAAGAACATGATGGAATCGGACATGTAGAAGCCGGCAACCACCGCATGGCACATCCGAATTCCCGCCGCCACGATGGGCGGACTGGTCGCGGCCCCAACTTTGAACTCGCGGATCGGGCGAGTACCGCCAGAACCTGTGCCGGCGATCCTCCGCACCGTCGTCCGGAAACAGTGCCCGGGGCTGACAGCATCCCGGAGGCGGTGCCCGGTTCTTGCTTTGCACGGTCACGGATTCTGAACAACACCGGACTGCCGTCAACACCTTCGAGTGTGGGAGAAAACCGGTGATGTCGCCGCACCATCACCGGTGCGGAAACGTACGCCGCCCCTTGGCGGCACCTCCTGTGCGTCCCGGAACCGTCCACACAGTGGAAATCGGCAGGACCGGCCAAGCCCCCGAATGGCTATAATCCGGTTGCGCCACCACACGTAACTATCCATAGCCGACACACGATCGCATCCCATCGAAGCGGTCATGCCGCCGTGCAGGTGTGGGGGCCGCGTTTTGAAACGCCTGACACACGGGAGATCACATGAACGCTCACTGGTTGCGTACTCCATTGGCACAGGGTCGGCTGGCCCTGTTGCTGGCCGTTATTTGGGGGGGAACCGCATGGGCAGCCTGCGTGGCCGCGCCGCCCGCGGCGGCACCGGAAGCCATGCCGGAGGAAGAGGCGGCCCCCGACAACATGACCGTCTTCGGCGAAACACTGCCCGACGACGCGCTGCCCTACAGCCAACAGGTCTATCGCGTGGCCTGCAGCAACACGGCCACCCAGGTGACCTTCGACTTCGCCGTCTCGGTCTACCAGCGGATCTGCAGCTCGGACCTGTTTGGCGACGCCCTGGTTACGCTGGACAAGGACTTCAATGTCCGCCCCCTGGCCGCCGACAGCTGGGAACCCACCGCGGACGGCCTGACCTGGCACATCAAAATCAGGGAAGGCCAGCAGTGGAGCGACGGTGTACCGCTGACCGCGCACGACTACGTCGCCACCTACCAACTGTCCGCCAACCCGGAAACCGGCTGGGACTTCTCCTGGTTCTACGGCTTCCTGGAACCGGGTGGCATCAAGAACTGGAACCAGGTCATCGCCGGCGAACTGCCGCCCGAGGAACTGGGCGTGGTGGCCGTCGACGACTACACCCTGGCCATCACCACCGAGGACTTGTTCCCGCCCCTGCCCGGCGTCCTCAAGTTCTCGTGGCCCATTGCCGCCCACGCGGTGGCCGAGCACGGACCCTACTACAACAGTTCCCCCGAGACGTCCGTGTCCTCGGGCCCCTTCATGCTTGAGTCCTACGATCCCGGCAATGAACTGGTCCTGGTCGCGAATCCCATGTACAAGGGCCTGCGTCCGCCGCGCATTGCGCGCATCGAACATGTCTACATGGCCCCCGGCACCGAGTTCCTGGCCTTCCAGGCCGGCGAAATCGACAACATCGGCTACGAAGTGCTGTCCCCCGCCGACTTCGACCTGGTCCTCAACGACCCGGTCATGAGCCAGAACTACCTGCGGCACTTCGGCGACTTCCGCACGGACTACCTGCTCTGGGACACGTTCAACCCGCCGTTCGACAGCCTCGACGTACGCAAGGCCTTCGCCAAGGCCATCAACCGCGAACCGATCGTGGAGAACGTCTTCGGCTCCATCAAGGCCATGCCGGCCCGCAGCATGCTGATGCCCGGCTACCCGTCCTCCGATACGGAAGGCCTCCTGGACCAATACCAGGCCTACGACTGCCCGGCGGCGCAGGAACATCTGGCCAATGCCGGCTATCCCGGCGGCGAGGGCTTCCCCAGGCAGGAGATGTGGCTGCGCAACGAGGGTCCGGCCATGGCGGCCGTCTTCCAGGCCGTGGCCGCCTCCATCTCGGAATGCCTTAACGTGGACATCGAGGTCTCCAACAAGGACGGCAAGGTCTACATGGATGCCCTCAACGCCAAGCCCACGGAACTGACCCTGGGCGCCGTCTCCTACGGCATGGACTTCCTCGATCCCGCCAACCTGCTGGGCATCTGGGTCTCCACCGGCCGCCACACCTGGCTCAACCCCGAGTTCGACAGCCTGGTCGGCGAAGCCAGCAGCCTGGTCGGCGATCCCGAGCGGCGCGACCAGATGTTCCGAGATGCCCAGGAAATCCTGGTGGACGACGCCGGCGGGGCCTTCATCGCCCACCGTTGGCAGGGCAACCTGGTCCAGTCCTGGATTCAGGGCGAAGCCTTCCGCGAACCCGATTCCCAAGGCATTGCCGGCTTCCACTGGGGTGACGATACCGCCATCTCCGACCTCTACGTTTCCAACGCCAAGGAGGAATAGCGGGAACCAGCCTCCCACCCCCAGGGCCGTCCGGTACCAACGGGATCGATTCAGGTGACCCGGTACGTAACAGGCCGCATCCTGTCGCTTCTGTTCGTGATGTGGATCGTGTCGATGGTGACCTTCGCCATGATGCACGCGGTTCCGGGCGGCCCCTTCGACGAAACCAAGGGACGGCTGCCGCCCGCCGCCCGCGAGAACATCCTGCGCAAGTACGGGCTGGACAAGCCCTACCACGTGCAATACCTCAACTACATGAAGAACGCCTTGCGGCTGGACTTCGGCATCCCGTTCTCGAACCCGACCGCCACGGTGACGGAGGTCATTGTGAGCCGCTGGCGGGTCACCGCCCAAGTCGGGATTCTGACCGTGCTGTTCGCCTTCGGCGGCGGCATTCTGATGGGGGTGTTTGCCGCCTACCACCAGAATTCGCTCGTGGACAACGCCGTGACCTTCCTGGCCATGCTCGGGGTTGTCATCCCCAGCTTCGTGGTGGCCCTGTGGCTGATCCTCATCTTCGCGGTCCGGCTGGACCTGGTGCCCATGCGGGGATGGAGCAATTCGGGGGAGTGCCTAATCGGCGACGTCGCCTTCTGCTCGGACTGGATCCTGCCGGTGTTTGCCTATTGCATCGGTCCCATGGGGGTCATCGGCCGCTATACCAGGGCCAGCATCGTGGACGTTATGCGGCAGGACTACACCCGCACGGCCCGCGCCAAGGGCGTGTCCGAGCGGATGCTGATGTTCCGTCATGTTCTGCGCAATGCACAGATACCCATGATCACCGCCTTGGCAACCGAAGTGCCGAATCTCATGACCGGCAGCATCTTCATCGAGTCGACCTTCAGCATCAACGGCCTGGGCAAGTACTTTGTCACCAGTGTCTTCAATCGGGACTACCCGATGATCATGGCCCTGTTTCTGCTGATCGCGTTCCTGTGGAGCCTCACCTACCTGCTGAGCGATTTGGCCTATACCTGGGTGGACCCCAGAGTACGTCTGGGCGGCGCCCAGGCGGCCTGAGGCCTGCGCTGCGGCCAGCCCACCCTTGGGCCGCGCCTGTATCCCTTCGCTGCATGCAGACTGCCGCCGCCACCAAACCGCGGGTCGGTTCGCGGTTCGAACGAACCGCCAAGTCCCATCGCACCCTCTGGCACAACGCCCTGCGCCAGTTCATGCGCAACCGCTTCTCCGTCCTCGGGTTGTGCCTGGTCTCCTTCTTCATCTTCCTGGCGGTTTTTGCCAACCTGCTGGCACCCCATCCCTACGACAAGGTCTACTTCGACCGCGTCTTGTTGTTTCCGCTTGAGCACGCCTCCCACCCGCTGGGTACCGACGAAGTGGGCCGGGACTATCTGAGTCGTCTGCTGCACGGTGCCCGCACCTCGCTGTTCGTGGGCCTCGCGGTCCAAGCCATTGCCATTGTGATTGGCGTGCCTGTGGGCAGCATCGCCGGCTACATGGGCGGCAAGGTGGACTTCGTCTTCACGCGCGTGGTGGACATCATGTCCGCCTTTCCGGGCCTCCTGTTCACGATCCTCATCATTTCGTTGTGGGGCGGTGGGTTGTTCAAGGTGATCGCGGCCCTGAGCATCACCAGCTGGCTGGGCCTGGCCCGGTTGACCAGGGCCCAGTTCCTGCAACTGCGGGAAAGCGGTTACGTGGAGGCCGCCATCTGTACTGGGACTCCCGAATCCCGCATTATCGTTCGGCACATCATTCCCAACGCCCTCACGCCCCTGCTCGTGGCCGTAAGCTTCGGCATCCCGGCCGCAATGTACGGAGAGGCCGGACTGAGCTTTCTGGGCATCGGCATCAACGACCCCCTGCCCAGCTGGGGGAAAATGGTGGGCGTCAGCAACGCCTATGTGCGCGTGTACTGGCACCTGGCCCTGTTCCCCACGATTGCCATCGCCCTGGCCATGCTGGGCTTCTCCTTCATGGGGGACGGCCTCAGGGACGCGTTGGACCCCCGGCTAATCGAATAGCAAGGAATGGAACATGCCCCGTCTCCGTCGCGCCGCCGCACCGCATCCGACCGTAGCCTGCTGGTTGCTCCTCGGTGTGTTTCTGCTGGTCGGGTGCGGTCCCACCGACACTCCCGCGGAACTTGCCCCGACCCCCACCATGCCTGTGGCGCAGTTCACGCCTGTGGCCGGCCAACTGAATGAAGAGAAGGCGTTGGAGGCCCAAAGCCAGATTGAGGACCAGGAGACCCAAGACTTCAATGCCGAAGACATCGAAACCGGCTCCCGGGTGTACGCGAATCGATGTGCGGAGTGCCACGGCGCGGAACTTGAGGGCACCGACCAGGCAGGGGCTCTGACCGCCCTTGACATGACGCAGGACGACTTCCTGATTTTCCTGCGAACGGGCGGCGATCTGGGCAACAGTCACCAGTTCGGGCCCGCCATGGCCAGCAATGCAGGCATTGAAGACCTCTATGCCTTTCTGGTCACCGCCCTCGAAACCCAATGATCCCCATGCCTGCCGTCGGTCATCCGGCCGGGTGCATGTCCTGACACAGAGATCGGCAGGCCTACCCCTCGCCAACAGGCAGTTCGGACATCGGCCGCGGTTGCCTGTCGGGACCTCCGCCCAGGATGCGACCCGCCCAAAACGGGGACAGGTTTCCGGCGGCACGGCATCCACGACAGGCGGTACCGGGCGCGGCCGGTGAGGCATCAGCCGGAGCCGTTCGGAGCCACAGCCGCGAGCCAGTCGGCCAGATGGATCCTGGCCCCGTTTCGGGCATGGGACTCGTTGGCCGCCAGCACGGCGGCCAAGCTGTTCATGCCATCGCGGAACGGCGAGCGTATCAACGAGGAATCTCCTTCGGCAACGGCCCGTACGAACGCCTTGCCGAATTCGTAGGTTCCTTCCGCCGCCTCCCCGGTCCACAACGTGCGGACCACAGCCTCCCTGGCCGGCTCCGCCGGCGGCGGATACGGCCCCTCGTACCGATAGGCCGTAACGGCATCCGCCCGGACTTCGATTTGGCTTTCCGTACAGAAGATCCGGTGATCGGCCAACAGGTTGTAGACCCGCCGCAACCGGGACAGGACCAGATTTCCCACGGCGCCGTTGGCAAAACCGAACTGCACGCTGTAGGCATATGGATTGTCCGCCTGATCGACGATGTCCTCCTCGGCCCGGGGCACGTAGGCCGCCTGCACCCAGTCCACATCGCCACACCAGTAGCGCCACAAATCCAGGGGGTGAATCCCTCCCTCCACCACCGTGGTTCCGGACCAGACCCGGCTGGCGGTCCACACCCGGTTGCGCGGACCGCCGTGGCGGCGCGTGTCCGCGTGCTTGGCATCGTGCCGTTCCAAGCCGGCATGGAAGGCATAGGTCGCCAGAACCACGCGCCGGTCCTGCACATACCGGTGTACGGCCTCGTGTCTCGGATCAAACCGTTGCTGAAACCCGCAGCACGACAGGACACCGGCCGACTCGATCGCGTCCTGCATCGCCAAGGCCTGTGCCGGGTCCAGACTCATCGGCTTCTCGACCATCAGGTGCAGCCCCGCCCGCGCGGCCCACACCACTTCGTCCCGATGGAGACTGGGCGGAATCGCAATGAAGAGGGCATCGCAGCGGCCGGACTCCAACACCGTGTCGAAGTCGGATGTGCGGAACACGGCAGCCGCATCGAGAGCGGGAACGAACCGCTTCAGTTTGGCCGCGTCCAGATTGGCAGGAACGGCATCGCACAGGACGGTCACCTGTGCGCGGCCCTCGCCCTGCAACCGCACCAGTGCCTGCAAATGCTGCAACCCGCGCTGCCCCAAGCCCACTACTCCAATGCGCACTGCCGTTGTCATCTGCTTGGGGCTTATATACGATGGTTGACGCCACGCATATCCGGTTCACGGGTCGCGGGAGTCCCTGTGGTCGGCCTTGCGGTCGACCAGGGAGGGAGCGCTCCTCGCCGTGCAGCAGCCCCAGTCCCGCGGGCCGGAACGGGTGCGGGCGGGACTTCCGCCCGCACCAGGATGTTGAGCGCCGCATTGTGGTCGGCGTTCGCCCGGAACCCGCAGGTTCCGCAGCGAAATACCGTCTGCGACGGTCGGTTTGACTTGGCGGTGTGCCCGCACCGGCTGCAGGCTTGCGATGTATAGGCCGGGTCCACATACACAACCTGCCCGGCCTTGTACGCCAGCTTGCGCTCCAGCTGTCCCCAGCCCGACGCCAGGATGGCACGGTTGAGCCCTGCCTTCTGCTTCACGTTCCGGCCTGGGTTCTCGACCGTGCCCTGCGCACTCTTCGCCATGTCCTTCGTGTTCAGGTCTTCCATGACGACCGTGTGGGCGGTGTCCGCCATCTTGCGGCTGATTTGGTGAGTGGCGTTGTCCCGCCGACGGGCGCGCTTGCGCTGCAGTTTGCGGAGTTTGCCGGCCGTGCCGCGCCTGCGGTTGGAGCCCTTCTGCTGCCCGGCCCTCCTGCGCTGGTACCGCCTGCTCGGGTGCCTCTTGATCTTGGCGTCTTCAACGGAAGAGTCGGGAATTTCGTGCACGGCTCCGGTGCTGTCCGTGGCCTGCCCCACGTTGCGGTCGACACCGACCGCTCCGGACTCCGCGGGCCGGCATACGTCCGGATG
>MPMO01000040.1 GCA_002238555.1 Caldilineaceae bacterium bin34 | reverse complement strand
CGTGCAGCCGCCCTACGCCCCCGAGCTGAACCCCGTGGAGCGCTTCTTCCAGGAGCTGCGCCGGGCCCTGGGGGACCGGGTGTATCCGACCCTGGAGGCCAAGCAGGCGGTCCTGGAACCGATCCTGAAGGCCTGGCAGGCGGACCCGGAGCGGGTCAAGCAACTGTGCGGCTGGCGTTGGATCCGGAAGGCCCTAACGGATTTGCCCGCGGACACACAAGTAATCCAATCGTGATTGATTGGTAGATTCCTCCAGCCACTGATTGAGCCGTTTGACAGCCAAGGACTTCTGGTTCTCATCCGCCGCCGTAGTCCTCACTTCAAACTTGGAAGTGAAGCTTCCATCGGAATACACCCCCGTCACCTGCCCTCTGGTCATTCTGAAGTGATTTCGTTGCGGGAGGTCGGGGTTGAAGTACCAACTACGGCAAGTAATGACAAATGGATTGCTGTCTCTGACTTCTTCAAGAAAGGGTCGGATCAGATGCTGTTTCTCCGACCCATGATCCTTGCTGAAAATCAGCGGTCGTTTTGGTTTCGCTTCACCGAGTGGTTCCACTTCCTCCGGAAGACCATCCTTGCACTTTTCGTGCAGGATTTGGCCCGCAGAGGACAGCATCAAGAATTCTTCACCCTCCTGCCACTCCCTTTCCATCAAACTCTCCAGCACTTCATCCAGTTCCTCGTCATACCGCGATGCCGGGACGAAGTCATCAGCTTCATGAAGCTCTTCAAAAAGAGTCATGTTGGAACGCCATACGGATTCATCCAGGGTTATGGGCAAGGGGGGAAAGCTGATGATGGGGTGCTCGGTAAAGAATTCGTGCTTGTAGTACACAGGAACTCGCAGTGCTTGGCCGATCATGACCGCAATCGCTATTTGAGCCTTGTAACCCCCAGTTGCGTTGATGGCACATGCATCAGGGCCGAACGTCCGTATGCAATAGCACAGCTGCCGTACCAGATTGCGGAGGCCCTTGGTCCGAAATGCCCTGGGATCACTATCCCGCAAATCCTCGATAACTTGAAGCTGTACTCTGTCTTCACGCATTCCTCTATGGACATAGGTCCGCTGCAACAGTCGGGCAATGTTCCTGCCATCATCGGTGTCGGAGTGAAATAGGTGAATATCCGGTGCGGGGATCACATCCTTGGCTTCGATCAGGTCGTGTATCGAGTTGATTTCGGCACCACAATCCCTGCTACTCGGGTCCAACTTTCCAATGTAGTTTGCCGCTGCGCTCCAGTCCTCCTCTGTGAACTCCGCGATGCTCCGTTTTTCGCCTCTCATCTGGGCGTACCATTGCTCCAGGGTTCTCTTCAGACTGGTTCCCACCGTGCACAGCAAGATCCATCGTTCACCTTGTTTGGTTGCCATCGGACGATTCCTCCTACTGTTGGTCCAGGCATGCATTGGTACATTTGGTCACTGTTTCAGTTTGGCAGGTTTGCATCAGACAAAACCATACCTGAATCCCATTTCCATCCTATCCCTTTTTCGGTGTAGGCACCAATCTGCCGAGCATGGTGTGTACGCCTTCTGCCCCCTGCCCCTGCAGCAAGCGACGGAGCGTTCGCAGAACGGTTACCGTTCCAAGTTCAGTTCCGGTTGGCTTGGGCTACGGTCCACCATCCGGCGCACCCCGTGGATGGAGGCGTGTAGATGAAAGTTCTGCTACGTGACGAACATGGAGTGCATGGCTGTTCATACACCTCTGAGCTTGGCTACTTTACTTGGCTGACTTACCCAAGGGGGTGTTGCATGGTCGATCGGTGTTGTCTGCTAGCCGTCGCCTGGGTGCTTGCCGGATTGCAGACCATGCATCCGAGCTTGGTAGATCAGAGTAGTGGCAAAGGCGCTGCTCCGTGTAGGATGGCCCGAGTCGACACACGGAACGTCCCGCGACGAGTTGTCCGAATGACACAACCCCTTGTCGTCGATGTTGATTCGGCGAGCTTCCACCCCTGCCCGAAACTCCATTGCCAAGTGCAGGGCCAGCTTAGTCCAGCGGGATTCCCCACGTACCTGCACCGGGGCCTCAGTTCACTGGGGGTGGGCCATCCGAGGATACCCGTGATGGAACCAAGCCGCGTAGGACCGCGCAAAAAGTTGGCGATGTCTTTGGGCTTGTTGTAGTTGCCGACTGAGGCCAGGATGTGGATTGCCTGTAATGCTGTGGTCCCCTTGCTTTGAAATTCGGTCATGGAGAGCAGGCCAAAGCACGCGCCGATGAAAACACACCGTCCGCGCTTCAATGGGGCCATGACCTTGCGGTCATGGAGAGCCGGAGATCTCGGCCTACGAGTCCCAGAACGGGCCGCTTCAATGGGGCCACGACCTTGCGGTCATGGAAAGATCGAACTGGACGACGGCCGCTGTGTCACCAGCGTAGCTTCAATGGGGCCATGACCTTGCGGTCATGGAGAGCTACGATCCTCCGGACACCCCGATGCCGGACTGTGGGCTTCAATGGGGCCATGACCTTGCGGTCATGGAGAGGCAGGACTGGAGGCAGGAGGCAGGGCAGGGCAGTTCGCTTCAATGGGGCCATGACCTTGCGGTCATGGAGAGAAAGTTGGCCGACGAGGTTCTGGCTGTACAGGATCCTGCTTCAATGGGGCCATGACCTTGCGGTCATGGAGAGCTTGGCCTGGGCACCGGCAGCAAATAAGACGTCATGGCTTCAATGGGGCCATGACCTTGCGGTCATGGAGAGCGGGTCCGGGTGCGCGGTGGCCTGGTCGATGCGCCGGGGCTTCAATGGGGCCATGACCTTGCGGTCATGGAGAGTCCAGTCGGGGTTGGCGTCCATGACGCCGGAGGCCATGCTTCAATGGGGCCATGACCTTGCGGTCATGGAGAGCGCCACCGGCAACGAGTACCGCCGGCAGCTGATCATGCTTCAATGGGGCCATGACCTTGCGGTCATGGAGAGGGAGTTTGACATCGTGAAGCAGACCAAGATCCACATGCTTCAATGGGGCCATGACCTTGCGGTCATGGAGAGGAGTCGGACGTGGACAAGTCCAAGACGCAGGCGATCGCTTCAATGGGGCCATGACCTTGCGGTCATGGAGAGGTGGATCGCCGGGCTGCGCCCTGACCTCACGGCCATGCTTCAATGGGGCCATGACCTTGCGGTCATGGAGAGTGGAGCCAATGCCCGCGCTATGCGCGCAACAGCAGGGCTTCAATGGGGCCATGACCTTGCGGTCATGGAGAGCGCGCTGCTGGGCAATGCCTTCGGGTGGATCACAACGCTTCAATGGGGCCATGACCTTGCGGTCATGGAGAGGGGATGATGACAGCGGCGGGCGCAGCCGGTCCCGGTCGCTTCAATGGGGCCATGACCTTGCGGTCATGGAGAGTGCCAGATGGCGGACGACCTGGTCCGGGCGGAGGAAGCTTCAATGGGGCCATGACCTTGCGGTCATGGAGAGGACCTGTGCCGCATCCTGTACCGCCAATACCGCCTGCTTCAATGGGGCCATGACCTTGCGGTCATGGAGAGCTCGGACGGACGGCCAAGCCCGCGTCCGGCCAGACGGCGCTTCAATGGGGCCATGACCTTGCGGTCATGGAGAGTTGGGCAGCATGCGCCCGAGCGGGCCCAGCATATCGCGGCTTCAATGGGGCCATGACCTTGCGGTCATGGAGAGAGCCAGCAGCAGCGGCTGGCTGAGCAAACAGCACGGGCTTCAATGGGGCCATGACCTTGCGGTCATGGAGAGACGTGGCCGCACGGCTGGGGCCGCCCCCCGACACCGCTTCAATGGGGCCATGACCTTGCGGTCATGGAGAGACGGTGACGGGCACCGCTTCGCCGGCTCCCCATTCGCTTCAATGGGGCCATGACCTTGCGGTCATGGAGAGTGGAAAACAGCATGATCAATTGGACCGACAATACCTTGCTTCAATGGGGCCATGACCTTGCGGTCATGGAGAGGAGGAGCGGTTTTGGCGGGGCCTGGTGTCGCGCATGGCTTCAATGGGGCCATGACCTTGCGGTCATGGAGAGCCGGGGCACTTTGCGCCGGCCATCGAAGCGAACCGGGGGCTTCAATGGGGCCATGACCTTGCGGTCATGGAGAGCAATTGTGAGGTCTACCGGTGCTAACCCCACTGTCGAGCTTCAATGGGGCCATGACCTTGCGGTCATGGAGAGATGGGGGGACTGTAAGAAAAATGGCTAGGAGAGGATAGCTTCAATGGGGCCATGACCTTGCGGTCATGGAGAGGGCGGGCGTCAGGTTCACATTCAGTTTTATGAACGTGCTTCAATGGGGCCATGACCTTGCGGTCATGGAGAGATGACCCTGATCAATCTCACTCCCCACGCCCTGCACATGCTTCAATGGGGCCATGACCTTGCGGTCATGGAGAGCACCATCACGGCAGAAGCGGATAACTGCGTCCTGCTGCTTCAATGGGGCCATGACCTTGCGGTCATGGAGAGAGGAACGACTGAGTCTAGCCCAATTCAGACACAGAAGGTCCAAAGTGTTGGGGCAAGCACCCAAATCGCTGATGCAATGCGTCACCACGGCAAAGCATAGCACGTTGCATCCCGCTCCCACAGCCAATGGAGTCCGAAAACCTGCGAGCGGTCCCCTCTACGGCGGGTCATCACCGGACCGCTCGCAGCCCGATTTCGTTCTTTTGTTCACCTGCGAGCCACACCCGTGCCATCAACCGAAGTAAGCCTTCGGTTGATGGCATGACTGGATTTGATGCTGGCAGATCTGCGTTCCCTTGCCGGAAGGCCAGTGCACGGCGATTTCGGAGCGTATGGTCCAGACGACAATGCGCCGGGGCATGCCTTGATACGGCCGAATATCCGATCAATGAGGAATTAGGACTGGCGAGAGTGGAATATCACGATGACCAACGGAGGAGTAAGGCCCACCGACCTGCGTGGTTTCCTTGCAGGTGGCAAATGTTCCCAGGCGCAGCAAACTGGCAACCATACTGCCGAACCATCCTTCAGGGGCAGGTCAAACCACCACGACTTCCCGACTCCTCGGCAACACTTGGCGACCAAGGGCCTCCATTGCGTTTGCACGATGCCCATCGACGGGACCCAGATCGACGACGAGCACCTGATCTTCCTTGAAGTTGATGATCTCCGACAGTGCCTCCTCCAACAGAACCTTCTCCTTCGCTGAAAGTTCGCACAGGAACACCGAGAACTGTAGTGAGTCGCCGAACCCCTTCATCTTTCGGTGAGTTTGGCGCAGGCGTTTGGGGTCACGCACGTCGTAGGCCACAACATACCGGTTGCGCATGGGTCACCTCGTGCGAAACGCGGGATATGTCTTCAGTTCGCCCAGGAGGTGGCGTCCCAGCAATCGGGCCTGCATCTCCAATACACGCTTGTAGCTGATGGAATAGCCAAACAGCGGATGGGTGATCGTCGAATCCATGCGACGCTCAAAGGCTCGGATCACGGTTCTGCGTCCCTCGGTGGTGAGAGACACCGCCTCGTTCCTCTGAAGAAAGTCCCTCTCCTTCAACTCTCCGTTGTTGAACACCCCAAGGGCCACGGAATCGGCGACGATGGGACGAAACTCCTCCGCCAAGTCGAGTGCCAAGGCCGGACGCCCGTACTTGGGCTGGTGGTAAAACCCGAGGTGCGGGTCAAAGCCCACCGACATGGATGACACCATGATCTGGCGCATCAACATGGAGTACAGGAATGACAACACGGCATTCACCGGGTCCTTGGGGGGACGGCGGTTTCGGGTCCGAAAGTCGAAGGCGGCAGGTCCTGACCTCAGCAGATCGCCAAAGTGGGCGAAGTAGACCCGGGCTGCCGCCCCTTCGATGCCCAGTAGCGTTTGCAGGGAATCCGCTGCCTCGACCGACTGGGCCAGCCGGTCGAGTTCGTTCAGGGCGGCCGCAGGTGCGTCGGGATGATTGCGCCGCAACAGGACGCGGCAGTTGCGGATCTTGGCGGTTACCATCTCTTGGGCGATGGCAAGGGACAAGGTTCTGTCTGCAGCGGCGCGGAACTGAGCCATCCGCAGTTCCACGTTCTTGTGTGTCATGCCCACAGTTGTGCCCTTCAGCCAACCCCCGTATGTGAAGTGGCAGATGGGAATGCCCCGGTCCAACAACTCGCGTGTTGCCTGTGCCGTGACCTGGGCGTTGCCGAATATGGATAAACTGGAGACGTCCAACAGTCTGGCGGTGGCGATGGTTTCGCCCTTTTGGCGGACCGTGAGCGTGTCTCCGGACTTGCCCACCACCGCACCTTGGGTGATCACGTACATCGGCAACGCGTCATCCCGCACGGTGACCATGCGCCGCACATCGTCGGGTTTGACGATATGCCGACCACCTCTGAGAAACGTTACTTCGTCAGGCAGGCAGATGCCCACCAGTGAGCACCGGGGACACTTCGGACTGTCCTCGAGCGGAGCTGGAATCCCGCCCCGGTCTGCCATGACGCGGGTTTCATGGAGAAGGGACCGGGTTCTGGTTACCAGTTCATCGTCGAATGCCACGGTGACGCGGCGCTTGGAACCGACGAAGTAGATCACACCCTCGTCACAGCGATACCCATGGGCACGCAGCAACAGGCCCTGCAGGCACAACTGCACGCGTTCAGGTTCGTATACGTTGCCGGGAATGTTGGGTACGGTACCGCGCTTGTAGTCGACGGGTGTGACGGTGTGCCCATCCGCTTCGACCAGGTCGATGCGGGCGATGGCTCCCAGGTCATCGTCGGAGAGAAGGACCGAACGGGCATGGAGAGTTTCGGGCTCGTCGTCACTTGTTGAATCAGGATCGGGCAGACTGCCGGAATCGCGATCAACCCGTCTGTGCTGCAGGCGGCCGTCCAAGGTGTCGGCACTGTGAACGAACTCGCCCTGCACCCATTCCATGTAGCACAGTCTGGGGCAGTACGCGTACTCGTTCAGCATTCTTGCCGGCACGAGTTCCTGGAACTCGGAGGGTGGGGTGGTCACGGTGGACATGGGGAGAGAGCTCATTCTCGAATGGTGTGCGAAGAAGTGTCGGAATGCTTGGGGCTGATCACGCCCGGAGGTAGTGGCCCCTCATGGCGAGGAACATCGGCAAAGCCTCACGGAAGGAGGCCTTTCAGGATGTGTTCGGGCCGGTTTTGAAGAACTACCGGCATCGTTGACAGCTCCAATGTTCCTGATGAGATGATTCACTGGCTGACTGCAGCGGCCACAACCTGCGGTTCACGGGAGGGATCGGGGAAACGGAGTGCAGCCTGCACGCGGAATTCAACAAACAAACAGGCCGAGGCCGTAGTGGCACCCGTGCCCCAGCGCAATGGGCCCGGTCACCGGTTCCTCGAATTCCAACATGAACTTGCAGGCCCGCCCGCCGGATGAGCCCCTTTGTCGCTTGCGCAGGAACTCGGAAGGCAATCGGCTACTAGAGATCCCCGTCTTGAGTGGCGCAAGCCTTGGATCCTCCGGACTGGTGACTTCCGCAGCCTGGAGTAGTTGGGGGCCTTCGGGCCACCGCTGGCCCGCCTCTCTCAACATCTGTTCCTCGGGTCCGTCCACAATGCGTCTGCGTCCGAGTTCGTCCTTTGGCCCTCGGTACTTGACGTGGCGCGTCAGGACATATGGGGTCAGCGAGTGCCAGTGTCTCGATTCTCCGAACAACCAAGGGCATACCGAGCCAAAGTCCGCGGCTTCGCCATGTCCCAGGACTTCAAGCCGGATCGGATGTTTGCCGCTGCCGGGGTTAAGCGATCGGACTCCTTCGACCGCCCGGAGTTCCGGGGCGTTGAAGCCGATCGGCGTCCAGATGGTGAGATGGTCCAGCAGCCCATCCCCGTCTTCATCGATTGGCATGTAGAAGGCATGTCGATGTCCTTGCAGGGGTTTGCCGGAGGCATCTTTCCCTGAAAGCGTGGGTGTGGACCTGCCTCCGTTTTGCCTCCCATACTGCGCCATGACGCTGCGGCGGGCCAAGTCGCCCCATCGCAAGGTTTCGGTGACCTCCGGCAGCATGGGTCCGGTTAGAGCAAAACGGACCACGGTAATCACCGGATCGAGCCCTGTACTGGCATGGCCAATGTTCTGCCCGGTCCCGAGGCATTCGGAAGCACGGGCGTAGATCATCCATTCCGCGCCTTCCGGGCAATCCGTGGTATCGGCATGCTCGATTCGTCCGCCAAGCAGGTCGGCAATCCTGAGCGGCGGCCTGACTGTGAGGGTCGGCACCAGATCCCAGGAACCCGTCGGCAACGAACCTGTCTTGACTGGGACCGCGTTGAAATCGGATGGAGGCTCGGACTGGAGCTCTACCTGCACTTCCGAAGCTGGGCCCAACTGCGTCCAATGGGGCAGCATGCGCTGGAATGCCTCTCTCAGGTTGCTGCTCAGGTCTGTGTCCGGCCAGCAAATGATCATCGATCCTTGGACGCGGAGGGAAACACGTTCGTTGACGTGTTGGTCTTCAGGGTTCGATGGGTTTCCGTCAGGCAGAGAAGACGAACAGGGCTCCGGTGTCGCGTGGGGCAGTCGGAAGCAGGGAGGTGTCCGAGCCAAGGCCTCCAGAGTGGCAGCGAAGGCCTCAGGCGATACGGCGGGCAGGCTGCAATGCCATGCTTCTGAAAGGGCTTTGAGCAAGGTCCATGGGGAGGGCGGCCATTCGAGCACCGCGTCCCGTCCGTTGCGCCCTCGTTGCACAGCGGTGTACTGGCCTGATGGGAATGTCAGTCTGATGGTGATCATGACTCAAACCTGGCGACCTGATCGTCTGGCAGCCGGACAGACTGGCAATGCCAATGAGACCGGGTAGGAACCTCTCCTCGGTCGGGCTTTGCTTACGGCACTACCGAGTAGTTCGTGCCTGGGGTAGTCAGTGAGGAGGGCGTGCGCAGTCCGCGGTGAGACGGGCAGACACGATAATCGAACCGGGTTGATACAACGGGGCCGCCACGGCAACGTGGCGGAAGGAAGGCATCGGAGACAGCGTTGATCTCCCTGATCGATCCAATGCTTCAACTGAGCCGGTTCGTTGAGAACGGCAATCATGCAATTTACAGGTTCATTGGCTCCATGAGGGTTTGGGAGTATAACATATGCTACACTTGCACGCTGCAACGGCATTTTACTGAATGGTGGTTACCTACCAATGACCAAACTGACTTACGAACATCTCCGTGACGCAGTCGCCGGTGGCGCGGTGGCGTTGCGTTCATCCCTGAATCTGCAGCCGGCCGGCGGCAAGGGCGACAAGATCTTTCCGCCATCGTACGACAGCAACGCTGAACACAAGTATGCCGTAGAGAAGCGGCGAGTTGAGGGCTCTGCCGAAGTCGCAGACACCGTCCTGCTGGACTCGGTGGCGTCGCAGGCCAATCGGGCGGAACAGGCTCTGCTGGAGGGCTGGGAGCGGGGTGAGTTGAAGTTCCCAGTTCCCTATGTGGACTTTGCCGACGCGGACGGCCTTACGGACTATGAGCGGCTGACCGTCCTTGAGGCCCCGCATCGCCTCGCGGATGCAATCTTCCGGGACAGTCTGCTGGACGGTACGCTGTTCCGCCTTTCGCCTGTGGGGCAGGCAATCACCGAGGCGACCCCGCGCAACGCCACGGCCCTGTTTCGCTACTCTCCCACCGCCCTCCTCTTCGGTCAATGGGATTCCACGGGCCCGAAAGGAGGACGAGGCTCCAAGTTTCAAAGGGCCTACGTGTCCGAGATCGTGGGCTTGGATGTTTCGGTCGGTGTGAAGGTGGGTAGCAGGATCGATCCCCTGCTGGTTGAAAGGGTTGCCGATGAGGACAAGGTCTTCAACCATCGCGATCCCCGAGAGGTCTGGACGACTGACCCTGAGGAAGCGGAAACGAATAAGGGCAAACCCGTGTTGGCATCGAGACACGGTACGAGTGGAGCCCCGGGACAACCCTCGAAGATCAACCATGGCAACATCGTGCCTTCCATCGATGCACAGGCTGGCGGAGTGACCATCTCCCAGGCCCGGCAGACCACGGTGATTTCCTTCGCAGCCCTGCGGCGGTTGCGTTTTCGGGGATTCGATCGTGATGCTGAGGCAGCTGCCCGTACCGCCGTGGCGGCGCTGGGTGTCGCTGCCATCGCCTACCAGTACGAATTGGACTTCGACCTAAGGTCACGCTGCCTTCTGTTGCCTGAACATGCGCCCCGCCTCGAACTGCTGCACCGGGACGGATCAGCTGCCGAGGAAGTGGCATTGGACTGTGATGCGGCGGCAGAAATCCTCGCGGCAGCCGCGGCCGGTGCCGATGCGGCTGGGATGGGTTGGGGGACCGCCGAGATACGAATGGTGCCGGCACCCAAGCTGATCGAACTTCTGCGGCGCAGCCGGAAGGCCGCCGCGTCCCCTGCCGCGGAGTGAACGATGACGTCCCTGTCCAAGTTCGGAATCGAAGTGAATTTCCTGACCGGCCGGTACGTCGCCACCGCGTACAACAACCGCCGAGCGGGAGAGTGGCCGCCCCATCCCGCCAGATTGTTCTCGGCGATGGTGGATGCCTGGGCGGATCGGGACGAGCGCGAACCGTACGAGAGTCGGCTCCTGGAATGGCTTGAGGAACAGGGCCCGCCCGCGATCGCCGCGAGCGGAGCCGAGCACCGCCGAGTGGTTTCCCACTTTGTGCCCGTCAACGATGCGACTGTTGTCGGCACCGCCTTGCAGGAGAGGAGATACCGTCAGATCCAGCAGTTGGAGAGTGAGCTTGGCCAGACCATAGCCTCGAGTGGCGAGCAGTCGAGAAAGGCACAGAGCATACGAACCAGGCTCATGAAGTCTCGGAACGTTGAGAGCCAGGTGACAAAGGCGGGAACGACCAATCCAAGCACCGCTTTGGCTATGTTTCCGGAGCAACGTGTGCGGCAGGAACGGTTTTTCCCTTCCGTGTCCCCGGTCGTTCCCAAGGTCACCTATCTCTGGGATGCGGTGCTCTCCGACGAGATGCGGAAGGCGCTGGATGATCTGCTTGCACGCGTTACCCGACTGGGCCATTCCTCCAGTCTTGTGGCCTGCCGGCTGGCTGATTATCTGCCCGAAGCCACTTTGCTTCCCGGTTCAGCGAACGGTACGAACCTCCGCACTGTGCAACCGGGTCAGTTCAAGGAACTGGAGCGGCTGTTTGAACGACATGGAGGCAATGGGCCTCGTTCCTTGCCCTTTACTGTGACGAGCTATGGCCTGGGCGATGACTCCCCTAAAGAGCCGGTTCAGTTCCAAAGGCCCAATACCGCGGGAGAATGGCTCGTCTTCGAACTGGAGCACGGATCACGCTGGTTGCCAGTGACGCGAGCCCCGGAGTTGGCTTCAGCGATGAGGGATGCGGTGATCCAACATGCAGTCACACCTATCCCCGTCGAGATCAGCGGAATCGGATCGGATGGCAAGCCGGTGGATGTGCCGCATTTGGCCTTCCTGTCACTGCCGTTTGTAGGTCCCCGACACGCGGACGGGCGTGTAATGGGTGTGGCTCTGTCGATACCGGATGGAGTGTCCGAGGCAGGCCGACAGGTGATATACCGCGCGGTGGGAACTTGGGAGAGAGATTCAGCAGACCGTCGCCCGACACTTCGGTTGGCCGACGGGAGTGTGAAGGTCCGTCTGACGCGGCTGCTGGCAACCGCCGAGGCTCGGACACTACAGTCCCAAGTCTGGAGTCGCGAGGCATTGCGGTGGGTTTCAGTGTCGCCGATCGCATTGCCAAAGCATCCCGGTCGACTTTCGGAAGGCACCGCGGCGGCACGGGCTAAGGCGTGGCAGTCCGCTGAAGAGGCGGTGGTTGTTTCCTGTGAACATGTCGGTTTGCCGGCACCGGTGAGCATTCATCTGTCTCTGAGCCCCTTGATCCGGGGTGCCAGGCACGTCAGAGACTGTCCTCCCTTTCAGCGCAAGGGCAAACAGGGGGAGGTGGTCAGACGTCAATTGGTACATGCCGCTTTGACATTCGATGAGCCAATCCGCGGACCTCTGATGTTGGGGGCCGGTCGCTTCGCGGGCTTGGGACTGATGCGTCCAATTTCGGAACCCGAGAGGCCGACGGAAGGTGAGAGCCATGAATAGAGACTTGACGGCAGCAGACTTCCCCGCCTTCTTCGAGGAAATCCACGGCTATCCACCGTTTCCTTGGCAGCATCGGTTAACACGGTTGGTCCTTGAACGCAAGACCTGGCCACCTGTAATCGCCCTCCCAACGGGCACCGGCAAGACGGCGGTCCTGGACACGGCTGTCTTCTGCCTCGCTGTCGATCCCGTGTCGTTCCCCCGTCGGACGGTCTTTGTGATCGATCGGCGGATTGTGGTTGACCAAGTGTGCGAACGGGCCAGATGCATCCGTGATCGCGTCGCGGGTGCTGATTCGGGTGTTCTGGGGGCAGTCAAGGCGCGGCTCGCCGGTTTGAGCGATGGAGAACCATTGGAAGTGGCGGCACTGAGAGGTGGAATCCCATTGGACAACCAGTGGGCGCGTCAACCTGATCGGCCGTGGGTTGTGGTATCGACAGTGGATCAGTTCGGTTCGCGCCTGTTGTTTCGTGGTTACGGCGTCCGGCCGCGTATGCAACCCATTCATGCCGGCTTGGCAGGGAATGACTGTCTGGTGATTCTGGACGAGGTACATCTCAGCGCCCCCTTCGCGGAAACACTCCAGGAGGTTGACAGACAGACAAGATCGGACCTGTCCGGCCAACTTCCACGGCGTTTTCAGGTGGTGCAAATGTCGGCTACAGTCGATGAAAGCATGGAGCGATTCACCTTGGAGGCGGAAGATACGTCTTGTGAGGAGTTGCGTCGCCGAGTGGAAGCTCGAAAAGAGGCAACGTTGGTGGACGTCCCGAACGTGCGCGGGGTCCCAAAGAGCGTTCTGCGGATCATGAACTCAATTAATAAGAGTCATGCTGCATCGAACGGTCATACCGTAGGAATTGTGGTTAACCGTGTGGGCACCGCCCGCGACGTGCATAGAACCCTGTGTGAAGCAGGCTTTGAGGCACATTTGATCACCGGGCGCATGCGACCACTGGATCGGCTCGCGGTGCTGGACACAACCGGCCCCTTGCTGAAGCCCGACAGGGAAGTGGGACGCAACGGGATTACACCGGTGGTCGCCACCCAGGCCATTGAAGTCGGCGCTGACTTTAGCTTTGACTCGCTCATTACCGAATGCGCGCCAATCGACAGCCTGCGCCAGCGTTTCGGCAGGCTTGATCGGCGCGGTATTTTCCAGGAACGCACGGGTACTCCCGCACAGGCTTGGATCCTGGGTGTCAAGACTTCCATGAACTCCAAGAAACCGGATCCGGTGTACGGTGATGCGGTCAAGGCCACTTGGACGCGCCTGTTAGGTCGCGTAGAGGGTGAAATCATTGAACTGACCGACATAGTTTGGCGAGAAAGCACCAGTGAAGAGACACGCGCCCCTCGTGATCAAGCCCCATTGTTGCTGAAGTCCCACTTGGATGTCTGGTGTCAGACCAATCCCCAGCCGCCCATTCAACCGGAGTTGACGTCGTTTCTTCACGGCATGGAAGAGGATAGTCCAGCCGATGTCTCGCTGGTCTGGCGATGGGACAGGACAATCGACGCGATGCGCCTGGTACCGCCCCGTCAAGCCGAATACCTTCAGGTCCCCATTGGTGCCGTGCGTGCTTGGTTGTCGGGAACGGTAGCGACCGACTTCGCGGATGTTGATCGGGGAGACGAAACGGGATTCGACGGTGATGGAGACAAAGAGACCGGGTGTTTGCGGTGGGAAGGTTCCGACAAGGAACCGGTACCCATTAGGGTGAGAGACATTCGGCCCGGTGACATTCTGCTGGTGGATCCGGAGAGGGGGGGCATCCGATCCGGCACTTGGGATCCAGAGGCAGACGAACCGGTGGCTGATCTAGGGGACTATGCCCAGTTGGAGCACGGAAGGAAGGTCACATTGAGGCTCGATCAGCGCCTTCTCTACTTCGAAGATCCTCCGTTACCCGACTTGGATGAAGTAGACATCGAACCGATCGAGGAGCGCATCCGGGATTGGTTGGAGCAGATGCAGTACAGCGAGTCCGAAACAGAGGGTTGGCAGGCACAAGCTGCCAAGAAACTGCTGTGCCAGGGATTTCGTCGAGATCCGGTTAACTCCGGGAAGTACTACATACTTAGCCAGATCCATAAAGGTCCCCGGCCTGCATCCTCAGGCAGACCTGTGGTGGACAGCGATGCCTGGGACGGGTCAGACTACATGCACTCCCTGATTGGCACGGGTATACCTCTGAGAGACCATCTCGCGGGTGTTGCGAGGCGAGCATCCCTATTTGCCGAAAGGCTGGGACTTCCGCAGGAACTGCAGGATGACATTTGTCTGGCAGGGAAGCTTCACGACATCGGCAAGGCGGACCCTCGATTTCAGTGGCAAATGGTGGGGGGCGATCCTGTGGCACTGGCGATGCTCGAGGAGGAGGAACCATTAGCCAAGTCGTTACCGGAAGCGAAACGGGTTCGGATCAACGGCCCACGCCACGAAATCACGAGTGTGGCCATGCTCGGGTCCGCACCGGGCCTACTAGCTGACGCGCACGACAGGGATCTGGTTCTTCATCTGATCAGCACTCACCATGGCTGGGGACGTCCCTTCCTGCCCGTTGTCCCGGACGAAGATCCGCAGGAACCGACATATAAATTCGAGGGACAGACTCTCCGATCGACTACGGATCTGGCTGGAAGTTCACTGGCGCTGGATATGACCGATCGCTTCTGGAAGCTGATTGAACGGTACGGGTACCACGGATTGGCCTGGTTGGAGGCGATCCTGAGATTGGCCGATCACAAGCAGAGCGAAATTGAAGCGGAGGAACAGTGAAGGGAACATTGTTGCCCGGGCTCGTGGGTACGAATCCATTGGGATTTCTGGCTGCCTTGGGTGTTCAGGTTGTACTCTTGGAGACTGGTCTCCAGTCCCGTCTCTGGTGGAAAACGGGAGTTTCGCCCGCCGCCGTGGTCAACGAGGATGTCACGCCCTGTGACATTGCTGCACGCGCCACAGGGGTGTTTGCAAGTTGGCTTGCCAGTCCAATCCTAAACCCTGCTGACCGCCTCGGTATTCCGCAGGCCAAAGCCGACACTCTCAAGCTCGACAGAGCTGAAATCCGGACTTATCTGGATCTTTCACGGCAGGTGACGGACGGTGCGCAGTTGAGTGCAGCTTTGGTTGCGGAGGGGAGTCTGGACAATAAGGGAGCGGCCAAACCGACGGATCTGTACTTCACCGCTGGTCAGCAGGCATTTTTGGCGATGGCACGCGAAATCTTCGAAGGAGCCACGGTTGAAGATGTCCTAGAGGGTCTGGATGGTCCCTGGAGCTATGGAAGCCGGTTGCCATCGCTGATGTGGGATGTCGTTGACGATCGGGATTATGCTCTGTCCGCCGGGAATCCGTCGAAGGATAAGAAACTGACCAATCCGGGGCCCGAGGGACTGGCGTTGCTGGGCTTGAGTCGGTACCCCGCATTTGCAGGCCGCTTTGCTGGACGCGCGCGAACACTGACGCAGGGTTGTTCGGGGATTTGGACGCGTGCCCGTTTTACTTGGCCTCTGTGGCACAAACCGGCCTCCGGCCGTGCGGTCAAATCGTTGTTGGCTCACGCGAGCGGATCGCCTGATGCATCTGGTGCCACCGAGAGGGAACGCTGGTACACGGCATGGGGTGTTGCCTCGGTCCATGCGTCGTCCATTCGGCGATCTTCCCAGGGAGGATACGGTACCTTCGGACCGGCGGAGACGGTATGGCAGGCATCCGCATACCAATAAATCGTTCGCGTCGCCCAGTGCCCGTGTCCCAAGGTGTTGTCGACAGATGTTTGGATAGTCGATAGGGGTCTTGCCGTATTCGATTGCCGATTGTTCAAGGGCAGCGTCAGGCGATGTGTTTGCCAACGTGCTCAGTCTCGGACCAATGCTGGCAAGTCTGGGTCAAAGAGCGACATGGTGGCTCGAAGGGCAGCTTTGGTCAGTTCTGAAGCGTCGGAGAACGAACACGGGTCGATCGTCCTCAACAGTTGCATGCCTGAACCTGTAACGAGAAGATGCTAATGCCGCCGAAACGCGCCGTAGTCTACATTGATGGATTCAACCTCTTCCACGGCCTCAAGGACAAGGGATGGAAGCGATACTATTGGTTGGATCCATGCATGTTGGCTTGCAATCTGCTCCCTGCCAACCCGGCGATGCTCCTGGACCAGGTTCACTATTTCACGGCACCTGTGCTTCAAGGACGGGGCAAGGATGCTGCCCGGCGGCAACAGATCTATCTGGATGCTCTGGCAACACTGCCGCAACTGACCATTCACCACGGAAAGTGGGTCAACAAAACCATCCAGTGTCGGCAGTGCGGTGCAGCTTGGAAAAGTCCTGAAGAGAAGATGAGCGATGTCAATATCGCGGTCCAGCTGGTTGTGGATGCTTACGAAAACAGCTTCGATACAGCTTTTCTGGTTTCCGCGGACAGTGACTTGACAGGACCGATCCAAACTGTCCGCGAGCGATTCCCCGACAAGGAAGTGCGTGTGGCCTTCCCTCCCAAACGGCGCTCCTGGGACTTGGCCAACACTGCTCATGTCCAATTTCCAATTGGAGAGAAGAAATTTCGGTCCAGTCAGTTGCCGACTCAAGTAACCAACGCGCATGGGCATGTGCTGCAGAGGCCTGTCACTTGGCACTGAAGGGACGATCGCAACTGTCTGGACTGCAAGAAAACGCCCCGTCAACCGACGGGGCGTCAGGTCGGCAATGCTATCGCCGACGGGGTTACCACATGGTACCACACGGCACACCACTGGTTCTTGTTGGGAGTTACTGGATTCCGAACAGCTGGCAGTCTGAGTTTGCACACGGGCCGGGACCGGGTGCGTCTCGACTTTCGACGGGCTGCCATCACTCGACCTGCCCTGTTTGAGCTGCATGCCCGATCGGAATGATGTCTGGGTCCTTGCTCTCCAGAGCCCGCCGCATCGGGGCCTCGAACTGGGATTCTGTACAATCGATTTGCCGGCAAGGGACGGGTCGGAGCCTGTCAGGCACCGTTGCAACAGACTAATTTCACAGCATGCTTGGTGTACTCAAACGACGCTGGACGGCGCGGTCCAAGGGATCGGATGCCGAATTTCCGCTGGTCATCGGATATGAATCGGAAGCGGAACTGGACCTCGCCTATCCGTTCCAAGCCTACTTCTTCCTGGACAACGTCAGACACGCGGCGAACCGGGCTGTGGCGGGCGCGGACCCGACTGCGGCTGCCAAGCCGGAGAAGCCGGAAGGACGCGCGCAGGCCGAAACCATCCGCGTCGGGATCAACCTGTCGGCGCGGCCGGCCTCCCAGTCATCCAAACTCCTGATCCACCTGTTGGATCGCATTGTGGACGATGAGCCTTCGGCCTTCCGATACACCTACCGAGGCATTGCCAGACTGTACCTGGGACAGAGGCGAAAGGCCTTCAGGGACTTCGCCAGGGCTTCGAAGTGCGACCCGGGCTATGCGCCGGTCCACGTGGTCCGTGGACTGGCGCACCTTTGGCTGTCCGCTGTGTACGCCCCTTACATGGATCTGGAACGGGCCATGAAGTTGGACCCGCGTTGGCCTCGCACCGAGATCATAGTCCCCGTCGGCTCTCATCATGGGAAAGCCGAGGACGCGGCCGTGAAGCAGTTTGCCCGGGCGCTTGAACTGGATCCCGGATACGCACCGGCTCTGGTGGCTCTGGCAAGTTGCATGATTGGAGACGAGGAATACTTCCTGGCCGACGGATTGCTGGACCGGGCGCTTGAGCACAAACCCGCCTATGTCGATGCCCACTACCAAAGGGCACGTGCCGCCATGTTCACGGGCAGTTACAAGACGGACCGGAAAGCGGGGGACCGGGCCGCCGAACAAAAACCCCGCTTATGTCGATGCCCACTACCAAAGGGCACGTGCCGCCATGTTCACGGGCAGTTACAAGACGGCCCGGAAAGCGGTGGACCGTGCCGTCGAACTCGATCCAGACGGTATCGATGCCCACCTCCTCAAATCCAACATCTTGTTTCTTGACGACAGGCGCGCCGAGGCCTTGCAGGGCCTGAACCCCCTTGTGGAACGGTTCCCGGACTTCCCGCTCAATGTCAAGGTCCGACACCATCGGGGCTTGGTTAGGCAGGTGTGCCGCGAACTGGACAAGGCCGAAGAGGATTTCAGCTACCTGATTGCGGAGCAGCCGCACGACGTGACGGCTTACATGCAACGAGGGATGGTGCGGCTGCTGATGGACAGGTACGACGAGGCAATGGCCGACTTCGACGCGGTCATTGACTTCAAGCTCGGTGATGCCAGCCCGTATCTCGCCAAGGGACGGATTCAGACCGACCGGCAGCTCTATGCGGAGGCCTTGGAGAATCTCAACAAGGCGATGCTGATGGCCCCCACCAACATGCATGTCCTGCGCGCGCGTGCCGCGGTCCACGTCGGACTTGGCAACTTCGACCAGGCGCATTCCGACTTGGGCAAGGTGCTGGCGCAAATACCGGACAACCTTGACGCAAAGGCGCTCCGCGGGGGACTTTGGGTCAAGCAGGGAGAATACGAGCAGGCGATGCCCGAGCTTGAGTTTGTGTTGTCCCACAACCCCGCCGACTGCCAGGCAATCTGCTATCTGGCTGTGGCTCACGCGCACACGGGACGCACGAATGCCGCGCGCAAGGGTTTTGTCCGGGCATTCAAAAAGGCCGAGCAACAAGGGGACCAGGTGGCCATGCGGTTGGTACGGGAACACTACCCGGAGATTGACCGGAAACCGCGGGGATCGCGTTGAAGGGGTTGACAGTCAATCCCTCCGTGGCGTCAACCGACCGCCGCTTCTCGCCGTACCGCATCCCTCGTGCATTGGGCCAGGCGACCTCGCATGCGTACCGCGGCATGGCAGGGGATCGGTCGCCTGAAACCGCGCCACCGCGTCAACCCGGTACCGGCCTCCAGTCCACGAGTTGATACGGTCCGCCCGTCTTCGATGGGGACCGGACACGCCTGAACCAGGAACTGCGACTTCCGGAAGTGGCTTTCCTGCCGCAAACCAGGTGTGAATGGATGTCAACGGCACTTCCCGGGCATCTTGGCCTGGGTACAACCAGGCAATTATCCCGCCCCGCGGGGCGTAAAGTCCCAATCGTCCGGGTCGGAGGGCAATTGGCTCAGATGCACGATGTCTTCGCTGGTGGGCCATCGGTCCGGCGGTTCCGTTTCCAGCTGCAGCAGTACCCGGTCCCGCATGGTCGGGGATGTGAGCAGCATGTCCGCAAGCTGCCGCAGCATGACCTGCCGTTCTTCGATTACGCCTTCCCGCCGACCCTCCTGGCGACCTTCTCGATAACGGTCCAGTGAACTTGGCTCCAGGTGCTCCAGAGGCCACCCAGGGGTGCATCTTCCACCCAGCGCGCATACCGGACATCCCGCGGTGCTTGGTCCATGTGCTGCTCCATGTGCTGCAGTGTGGCTGCGGCCAGCTGGCCGCACAGTGTCTGCACCTCCTCTGCCATGTACCGAGGCTCCACGCTCAACTCTGCTGGTACTTGGCTCGACTTTGTACAAAGTCGAGCCAAGGGAAGCCGAAGCTGTGTTCGATCGTCGCTTGGGTCAGGCAAAGGGCTTGACCATAACCGTCATCCTTGTCTGGGGATGCACGAACAGGTTCAGCCTTTCCCTTGTGTTGGCCCAGCCTGTCGGCCAACACGAAGCAGGAGCCAAACAGCCGGAAAGTGTCGCAGGCCCTGCACTCTGCCGATCCCGCCTTCCTGCATGTTTCCCGGCGGATCGGGTTCGCCGGCAGTGCTGTTCCCGATGCGGAGGCGATCCCTTGGCTGGCCTGCGTGGGGACACGTCAAGGGATGTTGTGCGACGACCGGCCCATGGGCCGATTTCCGTATGATGTTTGGATAAACCGAGTTCCTTGTTGCTCGCGGGCCCGGTTCATGCCGCCGGTGACCCTGTGATCGGTTGTGCTGAACAGCCCCGCCGATTGCGGGCGCAACGAATCGTCACTGTCCTTGCCAACACCCCCCAGCTCTCATGAATGGGACATCTCAATCTCAACCCCATCCGGATGACGGGCTTGTCCTGGAAGTCAGGCACGAGCCTGTATCGGAACTTGATCTCGACAATCCGCTCCAAGCCAACCGGTTTTTCTCACTGCTGGCCGACACAATGGCCGCTGCCGGTTTGGACCCGGAGGCTTCGCCGAAGGCGTCAGGGGATTCAACGGGTGAACTCTACACAGATTCGTTCACGGTCCGGGCGGTTGCGTCGGATCCCCGGCCCAACGCCCCCAAGGGATTCCCGTTGCAGGTGCTTGAGAACATCGTAGCCGAGGAACCGTCTGCCTTCAGATTCACCTACAGGGGGGCCGCCAGGTGGTGCCTCGGCCAGCGAGAGGAAGCCTTCAACGATCTCGACAAGGCGGTCGAGCTGGACCCCGACTATGTTCCCGCCTATGTGATCAGGGGCATCGCGTGGATGAACATGGATGGGCCGTACGTCCCCTATGAGGATCTGGAACTGGCCACCAAGGCCGACCCGCGCTGGCCGCGCAGCGAAATCGTGGCCCGGATTGGTCACCGTATAGCCGAAGCGGATGCCAGCGAGGATTTCAGCGCGGCGCTCGCACTGGATCCCGACTACGTACCGGCCATCGTGGCCTTGTCACGGTGTCTGATCAACGCCGAGCTGTACAGGCCTGCCAGGAAGCAGTTGGGCCGGGCGCTCGCACTCAAGCCCGGCTATCGGGAGGGCTATGTCCAAAGGGCTCGCGCGTTCATGTTCACGGGCAGGTATCCCCAGGCCTTGGCGGACTTGGAGCGTGCCGCGGAAATCGACCCTGGTTCAACCATCATTCCCCGACTCCGGTCGAATGTCTTGTTTCTGGCCGACAGGCACGAAGGCGCCCTGCAAGTCATGGACGGCGCTGTGGAGCGGTGGCGGCATGACATCGACCTGAGGTACCACCGGGGTTTGATCCGCCAACTGTGCCGGCGGTTCGACTCGGCGGAGCAGGACTTCAGCCACGTGATCAAAATACAAAGCATGCCGTACATGGCATTGATGCAGAGAGGTGCCTTGAGAAGCCTGATGGGCAGGCACACGGACGCAATCACCGATTACGAGGCAGCCCTCAATTTCCAGCCGGATGATGTTGCAGCCCGCTTTTGTATGGGAAGAGCCAAGTTGACCCTGCAGCGGTACCCGGAGGCCTTGGCGGATTTTCACAAAGCACTTGAATATGCTCCCACATCGATACACACATTGCTGGCGCGTGCCGCAGTCCACATGAAGATGTGCGACTTCGAAAAGGCGCATTCCGATGTGGCCGCTGCCCTGGCATTGGATCCGGACTACATCGATGCCTACATGCTCAGGGGATGCCTCCGAATTGAACAGGCGGAGTACAGAACGGGGATTTCCGACCTCAAGTTCGTGTTGTCCAAAAACCCCGCCGACAGCATGGCCCTGTACTACATGGCGTTGGCGGAAGCGCACAAAGGCCGCAAGAAGGTTGCGCGCAAGGGTGCGGCACGGGCGTTCCGCTTGGCTGAACAGCAGGGGAACTGGGATGTCATGCAGTGGGTGCAGGAGCACTTTCCCGAAATGGAGTTGGGGCCGCGTCGTCCGCGTTGACAGGTTCGACGATTGCCCAAGGCGGGAAGCGGTTGCCGCTTGGTCACGGTTGTGCTTGAGGTTGGCCGACGGAGCCTTAATGGTTGCGCAGTTCAGTCCGAGTCGCAGGTCGGGTGACCAGCCAACAAAGGTTCCTGCTCGGCCCCCGGGGTCAATGCTCGTTGTGAATGGGCAGGGGCTGTTTGTCGCCTCCTGATACCGGATCGGACATGCATGCCGTTCCCAACGATGTGAAGAGTGGCCGTGCCATGCAAGGCAGGAGCCGAAAGGCTCCTGCATCCATCAAAATGGGTTTGAGGAATTCGCCGGGTTGACGGGAGGACCCTTCCCGCGGCCCTGAACCCCCACCCGGCCGGCTATTCGTCGGTGTCCTGCTCGCCCTCTTCCTCCTCGACTTCCCTGTCCGTGCGCCTGCGCTCGAAGCGCATGACCTGGAAGTGTTCCCAGTAGGTGCGGGTCCCGTCCTCGTTTTCCTCCCCCCAGCGGTCCATCCAGCGGCGCATGGCCTGCTGTTCCCGTTCCGCAAACTGGGACTTGTGGCAGAACACCGCCTTGATCTTGGTTTCCGCCACCGCCGACACGTCGATGCGGGTGTTGGGATCGCTGAAGCGGGTGATGTAGAGCTGGGAAATCTTGTGCGGCAGGAAACCCTCGTCCAGCATCTCCGGGAAGAACATGCGGTTGTCCGAGGCCGGGAAGATGGCCTCGAACGCGACCAGGCCGGCATTGCGGTGGTCCGGGTGGTTGATGTAGCCGGTGCCGGAGGTGTAGGCCGTGGGATCCTGGCAGATCACAATCTCCGGCCGCAGGCTGCGGATGATGCGCACAACCCGTTCGCGCAACTCGCGCGTCGGCTGCAGAAACCCGTCCTCCTCGCCCATGAAGATCACGTTCTTGAGGCCGCAGGTCTCGGCCGCGGCGCGCTGTTCCTTCTGGCGCATGAGCACCAGTTCCTCATGGGTGATCTCCGGGTTGTGGTTGCCCTTGTCCCCGTTGGTCAGGATCATGTAGTGGACATCGATCCCGGCCTGGGCCATCAGCGTGGCGGTGCCGCCGCACGAGATGTCCGGGTCGTCCGGATGCGCCATGATGACCAGGCAGGTCTTGACGCCCTCCCAGTCAACCGACTGCCATTCCTTTTCCTGTTCAGCCATATCCTGCTTCCTCGGGTCAAAAAAAAGCCCGTCCGCACGCCATCCGTGCCGACGGGCTCAGCGACGCGGCCACCGTGCCGCCGGCACGGCGCCGCGCAGGGGATCGATCACATGTCGAGCGCGGCGTAGCCGGGCCCTTCGGTGAAGTACATCTCGTTCAGCTCGGTGCAGTACTGCTGGTCCTCGGGCAGATCCTCCTCGGGCAGGATGGCGTCCACCGGGCACTCGGGCACGCAGGCACCGCAGTCGATGCAGGTCTCGGGGTCGATGTAGAACCAGGGCCACTCGTCTTCGGGTTCCCCGGGGATGATGCACTCCACCGGGCAGACCTCGACGCAGGCACCGTCGCGAATGCACTCATCAAAGATTACGTGGGTCATCTGACTAACTCCAATTGCCCCCGGTTTGAAGACTTCCACCGCCTGCACCAACGGGACAGGTGCCGGGTTGACCCCCTGCCTGCAGGACCGTTCGCAGTATACACAAAAAACCGCCGTCCCATAGCTCTCCGGACCGGACAGGTAGACTAGACTATTGGTCGTCGTTCGCAACCCCTGTCCGTCGGGTGCCGTCTTGGCTCGGACCCGGTTGTCACAGGATCGGCATGCGACCCCGAATCTCAACCTTTGCCTGTCCCCAGGGAGGCGTCAGCAGTGGCACAGAACCAGGCCAAGTGGCGCGCCGTGCTCGTGGGCTGCGGCGGCATCAGCCGCGCGTGGCTGAATGCCTTGCAGGGTCGTACCGACGTCGAAATCGTGGGCATGGTCGACCTCGTGCCCGAACTGGCCGAGGCCCGGCGGCAGGAGTTCGCCCTCGGCGACGTGCCCGTGGGCACCGATCAGGTCCGCATGATCAAGGACACCGGCGCCCAGGTCGTCTTCGACTGCACCGTGCCCGCGGCCCATCCGACCGTGACCCTGACCGCCCTGAAGCTGGGCTGCCATGTCCTGGGCGAAAAGCCGCTGGCGCCGACGATGGCGGAGGCGCAGCGCATGGCGGCGGCCGCTGCCGAACACGACCGCACCTACGCGGTCATCCAGAACCGGCGCTACATGAACTCGATCATCCAGTACCGCGACATGGTGCAGGCACCGGCCCTGGGCAAGCTCTCCACGGTCGCGGCCACCTTCTTCCTGGGCCCCCGCTTCGGGGGCTTCCGGGCCGAAATGGACCATGTCCTGCTCATCGACATGGCCATCCACTCCTTCGACCAGGCGCGCTTCATCACCGGCAAGGATCCCGTCTCCGTCTATTGCCACGAATGGAACCCGGCCGGATCCTGGTACCAACACGGCGCCGCGGCCTTCTGCATCTTCGAAATGACGGACGACGTGGTGTTCAGCTACAACGGCAGCTGGTGCGCCGAAGGGATGAACAACTCCTGGAACTGCGACTGGCGGTCCATCGGCACCGGCGGCAGCGTGCTCTGGGACGGCGAGGAGGATATTCGCGGCGAACTCGTGACCGGCACGGAAGGCTTTTTCCGCGCGGTGGAGCCGATGGCGGTGCCGCCGTCGCCGGAACTGCAATACACGGTGCACGGCGGGGTCATCAACGAGTTCCTCACCTGCCTTGCGGCCGGCACCAAGCCGCAGACCGTCTGCACGGACAACATTCGCAGCCTGGCCATGATGCTGGGTGCCGTGGAAAGCGCCGAGACCGGTCGCCAGGCGGACATCTCCTGGTAGGGAGACACATTGGGAGCAGGACACCTGACATGCTTGAGATACCACTGGCCGGCACGCCGGCGCTGACGCCGGGAAGGACTCCCAACTCCTTCCACATCATGCTCAAGCCGAGCGGTGCGATCTGCAACCTGGACTGCACCTACTGCTACTTCCTGTCCAAGGAGGAGCTCTATCCCGGTTCGGACTTCCGCATGCCGCTGGACCTGCTGGAGGAGTACACCCGGCAGTACATCGAGGCCCAGAAGGTTCCGGAGGTCACCTTTGCCTGGCAGGGCGGCGAGCCGACCCTGATGGGACTCGACTGGTTCCGGGAGGCTGCGGCCCTGCAGCAGAAGTACAAACGTCCAGGCATGCGCATCCAGAATGCCCTGCAGACCAACGGCACACTCTTGGACGACGAATGGTGCGAGTTCTTCGCCGCCAACGACTTCCTGGTGGGCCTCAGCATGGACGGGCCGCCGGAACTGCACGACAAGTACCGCGTTGACAAGGGGGGAGCCCGCACCCCCCCGCCGGGGGCGCCCAGGAAGGCCGGGCCCGCCGAACCTGCACGACAAGCCCCGCGTAGAAAGGGGGGGACCCCCCCCCCCCGCCCGGGTGATGGGGGCCGCCCGCCTGTTCCGGGAGTACGGTGTCGAGTTCAACATCCTGTGCACCGTGCATGCCGGCAACGATCATCATCCGCTGGAGGTGTACCGCTACCTGAGGGACGAGGTTGGAACGAATTTCATGCAGTTCATTCCGATTGTGGAGCGGGACAACGAGACCGGCTACCAGGAAGGCAACCGGGTCACGGACCGCAGCGTCACCGATCGACAGTACGGCGACTTCCTGATCGCCATCTTCGAGGAATGGGTGCGCCGCGATGTGGGCCGGGTGTTCGTCCAAATCTTCGACGTGGCCCTGGCCGCCTGGACCGGCAACCGGCCCGGCCTCTGCATCTTCGAGGAAAGCTGCGGCACGGCACTGGCCATGGAGCACAACGGTGATCTCTACTCCTGCGACCACTATGTGGAGCCGGACTACCTGCTGGGCAACATGGCGCAGCACTCGCTTCTGGAGATGGTCGGTTCGGAAACCCAGAACCAGTTCGGCAATGCCAAGCGCGACACCCTGCCGCAGTACTGCCTGGACTGCGAGGTGCGCTTCGTCTGCAACGGCGGCTGCCCCAAGAACCGCTTCATCGAGACCCCGGACGGCGAGGAGGGCCTCAACTACCTCTGTGCCGGCTACCGGGCCTTCTTCAACCATGTTCGGGAACCGATGGAGGCGATGGCCCGCCTGCTGGCCGCCCGTCGGGCCCCGGCCGAAATCATGAACCTCTACCGGCAGCGCGATCAGGCCAGCCTGGCTCAACCGCAGGCCCGCGTCAACCGCAATGCGCCGTGTCCGTGCGGCAGCGGGCGCAAGTACAAGGCCTGCTGCGGCCGTCGCCGGCAGGCGATGCGGTCCGTGTCCGGTCAAGGCTGACCGGCCGCCGGCCTATGCCTGCCAGTCCGGATTGGGTGTCGGGATTCGGGCCGCGACGCTTTCACGCCAGGTCTTGAGGCGTTGGTGCAGCACCTGGGTGCGTTCCGGCTCCGCCTTCGCCAGGTTGTGGTCTTCCCCGACGTCCTCCGCCAAGTTGTACAGCTCCAGCCGGCCATCCTCGTAGAACTCAATCAGCTTCCAGTCCCCGCTGCGGATCGAAGAGCCGGGCGTGCCTCCCTGATTGCCGTAGTGGGGGTAGTGCCAGAAGAGGGCATCCCGCTCCAGTGCAGCCCCTTCGAACAGGACCGGCGACAGGTCCTCGCCGTCGATGAGCAGGCGGTCCGGCACGGGAATCCCGGCCTGGGCCAGCCAGGTGGGGAACAGGTCGATGCTGCAGACGGGCTCCGCGGTGCGGTTGCCGGCGGGAATGCGGCCCGGCCAGGCGGCAATCATCGGGACGCGCGTGCCGCCTTCGTACATCCACCCCTTGCCTTCGGCGTAGGGGCTGTTGCAGGTGGGCGAGCTCTCCGAGGTGGACAGCCCCCCGTTGTCTGAGGTGAACACCACCAGGGTGTCGTCCGCGATGCCTTCCTCCTCCAACGTGTCCAGCAGTCGGCCCACGTTCTCGTCCATGCTCTCCACCATCGCCGCGTAGACGGGATCGGACTGCAGGATGCGGCGCGTGACGCGCAGGTGCCGCTTGTGTTCCATGGGGAAGAACTCCCCCTCCACCAACGCGGTCTGCCGGTCGAGGCCCCGTTCGCGGACCCTTGCCTCCCACTTGGCCACCCGGTCGGCCGGGGCCTCGATGGGGGTGTGCACCAGATAGAAGCACATGTTCAGGAAGAAGGGGTTGTCGCCCCGGTTGCGGATCAGGTTGATCGCCTCGTCCGTCAGGACTTCCGGCAGGTACCGGCCGGGCGGACCGGGTGGCAGATTGGGAATGTCGAAGGGGCTGAAGTAGCCGCCGCGTCCCGGTGCGCCCAGATAGCCGCCGCCGATGTTGACGTCGAAGCCGTGTTGTTCCGGGTAGGTCTCCTCGAAACCCAGATGCCACTTGCCGACATGCCAGGTGCTGTAGCCGCGGCTCCTCAGCAGTGAGGCGGAGGTAACCTCGGTCCGCGGCAGTTCCCGGATGTAGGGCACATCCACCAGCTTGCCGCGCACGGGCTGAATGCGCCCCCCGAAGTCGATCCAGTCGGTCAGGCCGATGCGGGCCGGATAGCGGCCCGTCAACAGGCTGCCGCGGGTCGGTGAGCAGACCGGGCAGCTGGCGTAGGCATCGGTGAAAACGAGGCCCCGTTCCGCCAGCCGATCCAGATTGGGGGTCGCGTAGAAACTGCTCCCGAAGGAGGCCAGGTCCACGGCCCCCAGGTCGTCGATCAGGATGAAAAGGATGTTGGGTGGTTGTCCGTGCATGCCGGCCATTCTGCCAAATCGAACCCCTGCGCCGGCTGCTGTGGGGAAGATCGGCGACGCGGGCCCGGAGAATCAATCAAACGAGCATGCGGGTCTCCCGTGCGGCCGCGGACCGCCGGCTGCACGGGAGGGTTGGGGTTGCCGGCACCTGTCCGGGCGGCTTACTGCAAGTCCGCGCACAGAAGACTGACTTCGGCGATGGTTTGCACGATCACGGAGTGGGCGGTCTCGTCAACCTGGTTGGCATTCTCGGCGGTCATGAATCCGGATCCGTCGTCACCGGAGGTGAAGTCAATGTGGATTTCGTTGGGCGGCAATTCCCCTCCCTCCGGATCGAACCGGTAGTGGGCTCCACCGCCGGCTGCACAGGGCTCCGCGTGGACATGCGAGATGTAGTCGGTGTTCGGGAGCAGGTTGGACAGCCTCAGGGTGACGGTGGTGCCGTGGTCGTGCACGGCCATTTGCGCTGTGCCGGTAGTGGAGTTGTAGTCCGCCGAGGCCGTCTCCATGAGCACGAACTCGGCTTCCCAGAGGTCGGCTCCTTCGACGGCATCGGCCGGCGTGGCATTGACATCGCCCACATGAACGTCGGATTCGTGCGTGTGTGCCTCGTCCCCTTGGTGGCTGTGGTCGTGGCCCGCGTGGCTTTCGAATTCGAACCTGGATGCAAGAGCACATCCCGCCAGCAGGCCCATCAGTCCGGCGGCGAGGACCACGAACCGCAACCATCGAGTGAAGTGAAATCGAGTCATTCGGAATCCTCCCTGTTTATGGATGTCTGCAGGCCGGGATGCATGGATCAGACGCAATCCGGGTGTGCCCGGACAACCTGATGATCGTCTTGCAGAGTCCGCGATGGCAGCAGGCCCCGGTCTCGGAATATGGCCGCTTGTCTCCTCACACCTGACATCATTCTATCTGCGTTTGCTTTCCAGGTTGAGTACGAAGTTTGCAGTGGTCGGGACCGGCAGCGCGCGGCAGCTTCTGATTCCCGGACGAGTCCGGCTTCAGCCGGAACCAGGCCTAGTGGTCCGCGCGCGTGAACTCAGTCATGGCGGTCCTCGTTGTTGCGTAACCAGTGGCCCGGATCCGGTCGCCGATGTAGACGGCATGGACGGGATTGGCTCGATCTCTTGGCGGGTCCGTTCTGTGCCAACCGGTGGCCCAAGGTCTCGAGAGCGGTCGCGGACTGCCACGATTTGCCCTCTCCGTGCAACTTTGCGGTTGCCCTCTGCAACCCCGTTTTTGCCACAGACTCTTGATTTTGCAGTGTTATGATGCAGCGTCCATCAAACACGAGGGGGAAACATGGCAATCGAGGAGGTTGAGAAGGCATTTGCTGCCATCATCCAGAATAGACTGGACGCGAAGTTTCACGGTGAGCTTGTGTTCGAGCCGATTCGCGTTGAGGCTGATTTGGACTTGGATGGTGACCTCTACTTGCATTCGTACATCGTATTTGACGGAGATCGGGAAAAACTTGACCCTTCGTGGACGGCAACTCTGCCTCGTTTTCTGTGGCCCCATGCCGAAAAGCTGGGATATCCCGGCTTTCCCATCCAATCGTTTGTCAGTAAGTCCGAATGGCCCAGCCTCGAGAAGAAAATTGCATGTGGGCCCCGGATCTTATTCTGATTGCCCGAAAACTGGTTACGGGTGTGGTTGGCAGCGGCAAGGGACGTCCTCGCGAAGCCGAGTTGCGCCGAGCTGTGAGTACTGCATACTATGCCCTGTTTCACACGCTAGCCCGTTCGGGTGCCGATTTGCTGGTGGGTAGGACCAAGAAGTTTCGCAGCCAGCTTGCCTGGCAACAGGCTTATCGAGCTCTGGACCATGAAGAGACCCGTAAGCGGTGCTTGAATACGCAGCGGATGGCTGGGTTCCCATCTGCGATCCAGGTCTTCGCGGATACATTTGTGGCTTTCCAGCAATTGCGTCATCTGGCCGACTATGATCCCTTGGCCAAGTTCTCCCGATCCATGGTCCTTCAGTGGGTGGACGAGGTTGACAATGCGATCTCGGGTTTCAACTCGGTTGAGCGTTCACATCGCAAGGCTTTTGCTGCATACGTACTTTTTAAGCGCAGGTCGGAAAGACCTTCACGACTTGACTAAGGATGGATCCCGCATTCAGGAAGCATCTCGGGCTTTGCTCAACAGGGATCTCCATTGTCGAGACAATGGAGATCCATTTCAATGGATCTCAACGAAGGCGACCAGGTTCCGGGTTCAAGCCCGGAGAGGAGACACTTGGCGACTCTACCTGGACGCATGGAGATTATATCACGAAGCGTTCGGAGAATGCCACTGGTCCTGAGCCGCAAGCGGCGGGAGCGGCAGGTTCCACTGCCTGCCTGACTTATGGTTGTCAGTAGGCCGAGATGCATGGAGCAAGCGCACTCAGGTGTGCCCGGATAGTCGGATGGCCGGCCTACAGGCTCGGCGGTGGCTGTAGGTTCTACACATGTGGCACAACCCACATTGGAATGCGATTGCCCTGCCCCTACAGCAAACCGGTCTGCTGTTTTGATGTATTCCGCTGATAATACAAGGGACGCGAAGCCTTGGTCAGTTTTCCTGCCGCCACCAACGGTTCAAGCCACTGTTCGACCTGAATTTGACTCACCTGCAGTGTCTCGGCGACGGCCTTCACCGTCAAGGCTTGACGTGCAAACAACCTCAAGAGCAAATCCTCTGCCTCGCACCTCAATTTACCGGCCCACGTGGTGGAGTCCGGCTTATGAAAAATGGGCGTATCGATGTTGGACATGTGTACATTTGGCAGTGGGGATTGGCTTGGGGATGGCCCGTTTGGCTTATCCCTGCCCTTGGTCACGGCGATAGGGGAACTTCCGGCTTCACGGGCACCAGATGTGACCTGATATAACACAGGCCTTGTGCTCTTTGTCAGTTTGCCCGCTTCAACCAGATGCTTCAGCCACGATTGCACCTGGTGCGGTCGAGCTTGCAGGCAATCAGCTATGGCCCGGGCCGACGCAGGTTCATACACCAGCAAACGCAACAGTAGATCTTCCACTCTGCCCTGTAACTCGTCAGCCCAGGGGGATCCTGCGGTATCAGGCTGGGTTGGCCCAGCCTGGCCTTGCGCTGCCCCATCACGGGGTTTGGGTGTGTGGATTGGAACTTTGCCTGAACTGTCTCGCCCGGCAGCGGAGTCCACAATAGTTCTGAAAGTTTCCACATCATGGGGTTCAGGCCAACTGCCGGCACCGAGATCGCGAAGCGCTGCCAAACCGGGAGAACTGGGCCCCGCTGTCCGCGTGTACACCGGTACACAGCGGAATTTCCGGATCTGCTCTCGGGCACCGCTCCACGTTCCCCCTTTGCCTACATCAGACTGCACCACCAAGGCGGCATCGGCCAAGGCGTAGATCAGTTTGTTGCGATCCATGGCCTGCCAAGCCTTGAATCCGGCTGCCGGATCGAAGGGAGAGCACAGCAGCAACTCGTGGTTCATGAGCGCATTCCTGTTGTCCCGCTGCATCACGGTCCTTGCCAGATCGTGGGCCAATACCCCTACGACCTTGCCGCCCGCCGCGGCCGCGCCCTGCATGCTGGCCTGGTCGATGCCCCTGGCCCCTCCGGACACAATCGTGCATCCGGCGGCGGCAGCCAACGCTCCCAGATCATGGGTGTACGCAAGTAGATCCGTGTCCACCTGGCGTGAGCCCACTACCGCCAGGCCCCCCTTGTTCAGAAGTGCTGGATTGCCACAAAAGTAGAGTAGGGAGGGTGACCGGTACCCCAATGACTTCTTGAGGCGTCGGGGATAAAGGGAATCGGCACGGCTGATGACCTGGATCGAAAGTCGCTGCCATTGTTCCAGGGCCAGTGACACCTGCATGCCCCTTGCCAACAGGCGGTCAAGCCGTTCCTGGTCGAAATCGCAGGCCAAGGCGTCCAGAAGTTCCGAAGCCTCGCTTCCCAGCAGATCACTGGGACGAGAGTCCAGCTGCTGGAGGGCTTGGACCAAGCGCGTGTATTCCTTCGGGGTGAGGAGGAGGCCTGCTTCGGTTCTGCCACCCGCCAACAGGGGCGCCACCAGCATCAAAATGGCTTGCGTGGTAAGGGATATGTCCACCATTGCGTTATCCCCCTGCATCAGCCAGTGTCATGGGCAAAACTTCCCCACTGCCTGCCTGGCGCAACAGCCAGGCAGCCATGGTGAGTGTCCAGCGTGAATCCACAATGTCGTCCACCAGCAGGACTGGCCCCACACGGACATTCTCCGGAACAACCTGCATTGTGTCAATCACATTGCGACACTGGTGCGCAGAATTGGCCATAGTCTTCTGGGGCGGATGATCCTGTGTTTTGAGCAGGGCCAACCCAAAGGGCAAACCTAGGGATACGGCTAGACGGCGGGCAAAGTCCGGAACCAGTTCAGGGTGTCGCCGAGATGGAATACAGGCAGCCCACTCGGGACAGGGCGAAGGTGCCCATTCCCATACTAGTTGAGCGCAGGCCTGCACAAGCTCGTCAGAGAACTGTCCTGCCTGATACTTGCCATGATCGACCAGGGGCCCCCAGCCGCCATCCCCCCAACGGCAAAGGGCTTTTCCCGGATTGGCGCGCGATGCTTCCCGTATGGTTCCCTTGAACAGGGGATGTCCCATTGAGGGAGGCCATTGCTTGCGGGGCTGTATGTCCACTCCCCCTTTGCGCAGAAACTGTTCCGCTTCCTGTGCCAGGCGAGGGTTCGCCTCGGTCCTGACAGATGGCAGTCCAGGTAGGGTGGCTGTCCGCGGGTCGCCATCGAGAGCGGCAATCAGGAATTCCATATGGCCACTGGACAACGACACGTATTCTTGCATTTGTTGTTGTTCCGCCCTGCGCAACTCCGTCAAACGCTCGATCCGCTGCCAGAAAGATTCGGAAAGCGGTGTAGGTGTCAACTGCCATTTGGATCCCTGCTTCAAGATGGGGGCCGGCGATTCAAGGGCCAGGAGCTTGGTCGTCTGCTGCAGGCGCTTGTTGTTCATATTGACCTCGCGGGCCAGTTCAGACATGGACAGCCCCTTCGGTTCCCTTTCCAGCGCCTCAATGACCTGGCGTACTTCATCCTGGGACGGGAAGGCGCTGTTGATGAAGAAATCCGTAATGTCCGTCTCCTCCCAGCCGCTGAGCAAAACGCCGTAGGCGGGGTTGCCATCACGTCCCGCGCGCCCCACTTGCTGGTAGTACGACACGACGGACCCGGGTGTCTGATAGTGGATTACGAATCCCAGATCGGGCTTGTCATAGCCCATCCCCAGGGCTACGGTGGCCACCAGGGCCTTTACCTGATTGGACAACAGCGCTTCTTCCAGGCACTGTCTCTCTGAATTGTCCATGTCGCCTGTATAGGCAGACACGTTCAGGTGTTGGCTGTTCAGCCATGCCGCCAGGCGATGGGCATCCCGTATGGTCAATGTGTAGACGATGCCGCTGCCCGGCATTTCAGGCAGTCGCTCCGCCAGCCATGCCATTCTCTGGGCAGGCTTGGGCATCGCAATCGTCTGCAACGTCAGGCTCGGACGACTCAGATCGCCATGCAGCACGCGCAGGCCGCATCCCAAGGTATTCTGCAAGTCCTCCATGACACGGCTGTTGGCTGTGGCTGTGGTAGCCAGAAGCCGCAGATTGGGCGGAAACAGCCGCACGAGGCGTTCAATACGGCGGTAGTCCGGACGAAAGTCATGTCCCCAATCCGAAATGCAATGCGCCTCATCCACCACCAGCAGCACGATGCGGCCGGCAATGGGCAGGAGGACCCGCTCCCGAAAGTCTTCATTGGCCAGACGTTCGGGCGAGATCAGCAGGATGTCCACGTCATCGCACATCATCCTGTGGACAACCTCATCCCATTCCTGCCTATTGCTTGAATTGATGGTCTCCGCCCGCACGTCCATGCGGTGGGCGGCTTCGAGCTGGTTGCGCATCAACGCCAGCAGAGGCGAAACCAGCAGGGTTGGCCCTGATCCTTGTTCACGCAGCAACTTTGCAGCTATGAAGTAGACATTGCTCTTGCCCCAACCCGTCTTCTGCACCAGCAGCAAAGGACCGTTGCCCTCGACTACATGCTGGATGGCTTTGTCCTGATCTTCATGAAATGTGGCACTGGCATTCTGGGTTCCCCTGCGCAACAATGCCAAGGCTAGGTTTGAGTTGAACTGCATGGCTGGACTCGGTTTTAGTGTGCTGTTTCCAATGATGTCATGTGTCTTCCTAAAATCAATTTTTTAATGTAGCTAACAGACAAAAATTCCCATGCAAGATGACATTATGACATCTTATCATGCCAATTGGTATCCAATCACCTTGCAAGTTCGCTGCTACATCGCCAAGTGTGCCGGCAGCATACCTGCGGATACCGTCGGTGCACAGCCATTGGGTATCGCTGACTTCCTCCAGGAAGGTCCTTCCTGGAGGATGGGAGCTGCGTCTGCACCGACCATGTGGCGCACCACATGCTCAATCTGAGGGAGGCGCCTTGCTTTGCCGGGAGGCCTCCGTCAAGGAGGTCTCGCCCCCAAGTGCAAGCAGGCCAGTTGGGACGGGAAGTGCCTGCTCAAGACTTGCCCAATAGGAATG
The DNA here is from genome assembly GCA_002238555.1 of Caldilineaceae bacterium bin34. Lineage (GTDB taxonomy): Bacteria > Chloroflexota > Anaerolineae > Caldilineales > Caldilineaceae > Bin34. The sequence goes on along the minus strand of MPMO01000040.1, from coordinate 10,864 downwards.
CGATGGCTCTGGCATTGGCCGGCTGTTTCATTTGGACGATCACTGGGTGACAATAGGTGGCGTACGTTCCAGTGACACAGTCCAAGCCTTGCACCACGATCAACAGGCTCTTCATCCATGTCCATCAAGTCCGTCGCATCCCTGCTGGTCGCCTATCCGGAGCCCCACTACCGCAATATCGAACGCTATCTGACACTGGTGCGGATTGAGGCCTCCGGCGGTCAAACAGGATGGGGCGAGTGCATCACACAGTTCCCGGAGGCGACCCGGGCCACCAAGGCGCTCATCGACGGTGGCCTGTCGGAGCTTCTGATCGGCCAAGACCCGATGAACATTGAGGGTCTATGGCACACCATGCTGGATCGCTGTTTCTGGTACGGCAGCGAAGGCATTGCCGCGTTCGCCATCAGTGCCATCGACATGGCGTTGTGGGACCTCAAGGGGCACATCCTGGGGCAACCCGTGGCGTCCCTGTTGGGGGGCCGCGTGACGGACAAGGTGCCGGCCATGGCCTCGTTCATCCTCGACATGGACGATTTGGACTGGACCGTTGACGAGTTCGCCATGCACCGGCAGAGCGGATTCCGGATCCTCAAGGCCGGTTGGGGCATGACGCCCGACTCCCAGTTCGGGACGGACAGGGAACGCGACTTGCTGCTGGTGGACCGCATTCGGGCCGCGGTTGGCTTTGAAGTCGATGTCATTCTGGATGTGGCCGGCCACCGCCGCTTCTGGGACTTGCCCACGGCCATCCAGCGCTTCAACGACCTGGAACCCTATCGCCTGCGCTGGATTGAACAGCCGCTGCCCTCGCACGATCTGGCAGCCCATGCCAGGCTGAGAGGCGCGGTCACCACCCCGATCGGAACCGGTGAGGACGAGTGGAACCCGGAGAGCTACAAGCGGCTAATTGAATCGGGAGGGGTGGATGTTGTCCAACTGGATCCCGGACGGTGCCTGGGCATCACCGGCTGTCGGCAGGTTCTGAAGATGATTGAGGCTGCCAATCTGGATGCCAGCGCCCATACCTGGAGCAGCGCCCTCAACACCGCAGCCAGCCTCCATATGCTGGCCAACTCGCCCAACCATGTGGGCATGGACCTCAAGCCCCACCCTTCGCCAATGCAACACGAACTGGTGACCGATCCTTGGGTTCAGGTCGATGGTTATGTCCATCTCCGGGACGCACCGGGCCTGGGGGTTGCGGTGGACGAGGTGGTGGTGGCCAAGTATGCCTGGCGGTAGGCGCAGGCGCAGCGGGGCAGTGTTTCAACTGGCGCGGGAATCGGCGCAGTGGCGCGCACAGGGGGCCGGCAGGATGCGAGTCAATCACCAACACCACCTGCATCGGCCCCCTATGACCGCCAGTTCCACGCCTGAGCCGGTCAGTGCTTCGGCGCGTTGTTTGGCGTCGTCGTCCATCCTGCGGCAGGGCTGTGCAGTGCCTCGGCGGGAAGGAAGGCGGCTGCTGCGGTTCCCCCGTGCCGAATTCATGGCTGATGGATTATGGAGCTTCCTCCATTAGGTTGCCCGGGACCACCAGCATACCGCCTCGCAGCAACAACTGCCCTCCTTCCAACAGCCGGTCGACTCGCTCGCTCAACTTGTGGTCGATGTTCGACCCGGTGCGGCGCCAGCCGAACTGTCGGGCAGTCTCCCGTACAATGTCCGCTTTCTCGGCCCCGAATGTCTTGTCAACGACAAGCAACAGACCCTCATCGATCTCGGAAGGTGCGACGCGGTCAATGGTTCGGTCGGCATTGCGCCTCGGCTGGCACGGACGAGCATTGCCTGCGAGGCTTAGAAACTCATTGTCGGCCTCATCCCGACACACCGTGCCGTTGTCGACCATTTGCTTGACAACCTGCTTGATCCGTCTACGGATCGACTTCCCGGCACGAGAGGCGCCATAGACGGTCCGTATCCGATCAATTGCCGTGTCGATGTGGATGGGTTGTTCCACGGCTATGACATCCCGCACCAACATCAACAGATGGCGCCAAGGAACTGCACGCAAGTCCCCAGTGCGAGACTCGCAATTGAAATGGCGGTACTCATCGAAGACTTGGGAAGTGGCCAGCGACTCTTGCGAACCAATTGGGGCCGCCATCGCCATGTGCGTATTGGGTGGCGGTTCCTCCCACGCATCAATGTTGTCGTCAGGCATTCGCCGGGGCTCGGCCTGACCGGCACGCGCCCGTTCGAGTGCCTGCTCGATCGCGGCCATCTCGGTTTCGGGGTCGCGGATCCACGCTGTCGACCACACGCGGTGTATGCGCCACCCAAGTCCTTCGAGCACCTGCTGTCGCAACCAGTCACGGTCGCGGGCGGTAGGCGAGCTATGGTACGTTGCCCCGTCGCATTCAATGCCAAGGTCGAAGCGCTCGCCGTCCTCGGACCTGATCGCAAGGTCGATGCGGTAGCCTGAGACGCCGACCTGTGCATCAACGCGGTGGCCGTGCTTTCGCAAGGCTGCGAGTACGGCTTCCTCGAACGGGCTCTCCGGCTCGCCGGTGCCCGTAACTTCGGACTCGAAAGCACCCTCCGGGTTGCGTACGTATTCAAGGTAGCGACGCAGTTGGCGGGCACCCGGCTGCCTCGATGTGATGTCCTCGGCGCGCAACGAGTGGACGACCGTCATCGACTTGCGGGCCCGGGTCACGGCTACGTTGAGCCTGCGTTCGCCTCCGTCGCGGTTAATCGGACCGAAGCGGTTTGGAATGGCCCCCGCCGGGGTCGGCCCGTATCCAATGGAAAGAATCATGTGATCGCGCTCATCGCCTTGGACGTTCTCCAAGTTCTTGACAAAGAAGCGTTCAGGGAGATCGCCGCTGAACCGATGGTCCAAATGACGCTCGCCCAGGCGGCGCGCCTCAATGAGGCTTTCTATGAGGTCTGCCTGGGGACGTGAGAGCGCGACAACCCCAATGCTCTCACTGGCAGCCCGTGTCGCCATCAATTCGAACACGATGTCGGTGACACGCTCGGCCTCGTCCCGGTTGGTTCGCCGCCCGCCTGCATCGTAGGTCGCCTGCGGAAGGTATTCATCGTGTACGGCCTCGGCTGCAGGGTCGGGATTGGGGAAAGTGAGGAGTCGATTTTCGTAGAACGCACGGTTGGAGAAGCGGATGAGGCTCTCGCAACGACTCCTATAGTGCACCGAGAGGTATCGCTCGGCGAACCCGGACCCCACCTGCCCAACCATGACGTCGAGAATGCTCTCGCGGCCTTCGAAGGTATCCTCTTCCTCGGGGTCATCCCAGTCGTTGTCATTGCCGAGACCGCCTCGAAAGAAGGTGGTGGGTGGAAGTTGCAATCTGTCACCCACAACGATCACTTGGCGCGCCCGATCGATGGCAGGGAGTGCGTCCTCGGGCAATACTTGCGAGGCCTCGTCAAAGATCACAACGTCAAACCCGAGATGATCGCCTGCCGCCAGATATTGGCTGACGGCAAGCGGACTCATCAGAAAGCACGGCTTCAGCGTCTGCAACAGATTTGGGATGCGTGCGATGATCCGGCGTACGGGCATCTGCCGGCGACGCTTCGAGAGTTCGCCATACAGGGTGCCCAGTTGTCCTGATTGCAAAGTGGCATGCGGGTCCGGGTACCTTGCAAAGACACGTTCCCGCACGCGCTGACGCGCAGCGAAGGGATAACGCGTGTCGAGTTCCCGGAACTCGGCACGCACACCCTCATGGTCGGTCCTGTTGAACCCGTGCCACCCGGGCTCGGCACTGTAGAACTCCTCCAACCATGCGGAGTAGATGCGGCGCAGGACAATTCCCGGTACATTCTCTGCCTGTTCGGTCACCGAGCGGAGTGCTGTGGCTGATCCGGAGCCGAGCCGTTCGTCGAGCTCACGCACCGCATCGCGGTATTCGACCCACGCGCGGGCATCGCCGGCATGTTCGTGAAGATCGGTGCTCCACGTTTCCAAATCGACGAAGGGTGGTGCAGTCCACGATTTCCAACGCGTGGCAGCAACGTCGAACCGTTCATCAAGCGCACTGAGTACCTGCGTAAACTGGACGGCTTTGGCGCTCAGGGACTCGGCACGCTTGTCGTACTCCCCACTTGCTCGAGGGCTGGTGGCGTGATTGACCAGCGTCCTGCCGACCCCACCGTTTACCTCGTCGAGGAAGTCAGCCGTCCAATCGAGAGCGCCGGAGACGGCATCCCAGTCGGTCGCTTGTGGCTTGAAGAAGTCGCCAAAGTCCTCTGCAAGCGCAGGGGCGAGGCGCTTGTCCTCTTCGGTCACGGCCATGAGCCTGACGCCATCCTCAACATGCTGAACCAGTGCATCGAAGTCGGCCGGCACTGTGGCTTGGGAGGTGTACATCCCTGCTGTGGCCTCTTGCACTCGGCGTAGCAGACCGCGTGCATGCCGGGCGGCCTCTCCCGTCTTGGCGATCTCCAGGTTCGATGCCATCAGAGACTCATGTCCCATTGCGTGCGCTGCACGTCCGTACCAATTCCGGGCATCCTCAAATGGTCGGCGAGCCACTTCGAGCGCGTGTCGTCGGTCGCCCACGGACTCGGTGGCAAGCAGCTCTCGCAAGACAGTGGTGTCCCTGTCCCAGTCCACGAGGATGCCCCTCAGCGCAGCGAGGTCCTCAAGCACGCGCTCCCAATCCGTTTCCTGTCCCCTGAAGCGTGCACCCAGCCGCGCCCGCAGCTGTGCTTCCATCTTGTGCCATCGCTCCCGCAGCTGCTTCACTTCCACAGCCAACTCAACCGCGGCGAGCGCCTCTCCCAGCGAGAGCTTGCGGGGGATCCTGAGTTGTCCGTGGACTGTGCGCTGGTCGCGCCGGTATGCTCCCCGGAAACGGCGCAGGGAGTTCTGGTGGTCGGTGCGATAGCGAATCAGCATCTCCTGATCCACCAGCTCGACAAGTGCCTCGGAGAAACTTTCCGCAAGCCGCTCTTCAGCTCTTCCAAGCTGTTCAAGCAGTACGCGGACATTCCCCAACTCACGCTCCAATTCGTCAATTGCCGACACTGCCAGCCAGTGCTGCGGAACGGGTTCAAGGGCCAGGATGCGAGTCGCCAGAGCCGCCGCCTGACGGAGTTGGGCCAACGTGTGAAGCTGCGGTTCCGCAAGCAGTGCGGCGATGGCTTCGGCATCGGCCGTCAGCCGGTCGAGTGCTTCAGCGAATTCGCCGACCTGCTCCAACAGCTCTCTCGGGTTCCTGCCCAGAGCGGTTGACCAATCCGCCCCGGCCACACCCTTGATTGCCTCCTGTTCGTCTGACGAGAGCACGAGCGCGCTGGCCATGGTTCGATAATCCATGGGCGGAGGCGGGCCTCCAAACCAATCGGCCTGCGGCAGTTCCAGGCGGTGTCGCTTGCGCTGCTGCTTGGCCTGCGCTCGCGACAACTGCCGCAACCTCTTGACAGCCTCGTGTGTGAGCCATGCAGCAGGGACCGTCGGTGCCTGCGCGAGCAGTCGCAGCAGCCGTACCATTCCGTGCGTGCCGCCTTCTGAACCAATGGCGGAGATGCCGAGCCATTGGGAACACGCATCCGCCTCATCGCGCAATGTATCAATCGCTGTCTGCACGGCGCGCATGTCCGCACGGATCAGATCTGCGAGTTGCAATGATGGTTGCGCCGTGCGGAGCGATATCCAACGGCTGGAATCGTGGCTGCGGAATTCATCGGGGCGGCGGGCGATGCGCTCCGCAACACGCTCGACATCGCGAACCCAATTGAAGGTTAACCGGGATGCGGGAGGTGGATCAAACGCCTCGAACCGTGGCAAGTGACGCTGCTGTGCAAACAAGCCCTGCATTTCGTAGACGGACTTTCCCAACGGCTCGCGCCGTTTGTGCAGCCAACGCACGATGCGATTGAGGCGGTCGCGCCGATCGACCAACTCGTTGATGGATACGCTGTCGGCGAGTTGGTCGCGCTTGTCGTTGACGGCACTGCGCAACTGGCGGTACACCTCGCTCTTCCTGCCACGGTCGCTGTGCAAGTCCAGACAGAAGACACCTAGATTGCACTCCTCAAGCCTTCGCTTCACAACGTCGAGGGCGGCGGTCTTCTCACTGACAAAGAGAACGCGCTTCCCGTCGGCCAGGAGCGTGGCGATCAGGTTCGTAATCGTCTGGCTCTTGCCTGTGCCCGGTGGTCCGTGAATGACTAGATTCCTGCCCCGGCGGGCCTCGTCGATGGCACGCAACTGGCTGAAATCCGCCGGAAGCACGGTGTACTGGTCGCGCATATCCAGCAGATCGTCCAGGCGTCCCCCGGCAAGATCGGATTCACGAGGCGTTGCCGATGCCTCTACCGGAGCGGTCCCTTCCCCTTGGGTTTGGGCCCCGGCGAGTAGTCGCGTCAGTTCGCTTCGGACGCCTTGCTTCTGCATCCGCGTCAAGTCTTGGTACATGGCCAGCTTTGAGTAGGCGAACGTACCAACGACGATGCCGGAATCAACGGACCAGTCCGTGCGCTCACAGGTGCCCGCCCCTACTCTGCCGATATATGCCTCAATGGGTTCGTCCGCGTCGGGGTTGCTTCCAAACGCCGGGAGTTGGATCCCCAAATGCGCGAGTTGATGGTGTAGCGTGAGGTTGACAATCGGGTCGTCGTCGCCTCGAATCAGGCGGAACGGGTCGCGTGGGGACTCGCGTTCCAGTTTGCAGGGCATCAGCAAAAGCGGTGAGCGCGCCTGCTCGCCATCCGCATCAACCCAGTTGAGGAACCCTGTCCCGATGAAGAGAACATTGAGACCCTGTTCCTCCTCCCACTCGCGGGCCCTGCGCTGGAGATTACGTAGCCGCCGCTGCAGATCGGTAGGCTCGCAGTCCGTTGTTATGTCGCCGAGGTGGACAGTCGGGATGTCTGTGTGGTCGGGATCATCCTGGGGCGCGAATCCACGACGACGTGATGGGGCCGGCAGCGCGTATGGGAATTTAAGACCGCGCCGCGACTTGCGAAGCCGCTCGTCAAGCTGATTTGGCGGGATGTCGGTGATGCCAACAGCACTACGACCGGGCTTGAAGTAGAGCAAGTTGTTACGCCGGTCGAGTTGGAGAAGCCGCTTCGCCCACTCGCCGATCCGGTGTGTGGGCGCATCATCAAGGTGACCAATGCTCATGTAGTCAGGGCCCTGGCCTTCTGAATGGCTTGAATTAAGCACGTTGCCTTCTGTCCGCCAATTCACTTTGTCTTTCCCACGGTTGCATTCAGGGAATGTCCCTGAATTGCCCTGCCCGTCACCGAAGCATGGCCGAATTCCCGGTCAACCTGATGGGCAGTTTGACCCGCCCCTGCCATCGGGAGCGGCACCATCTTCATTGCAGTCATACGACCTTGTAGCCGAGTAGACGAAGTGGCCGCAAATTCCATGGTGACAGCTCCCGCATGTATCCGGTCGCGTGGGATGGACGATCGGCCCTCATCCATACTTACTCCCCATCCAGCCAGCACGTGACCTGAAGGGTCCTTCCGTGTTCCCGGCCCCTCGGCACCTCCTTTGGCTTCGGCCAAGTCACTTCCTTCGCCTCCGGTGTGCATGGGGCCAGCACGCAGTTCGGTCGCCTGGGCTCCGGTAGCTGCTCCAGCAGGGCGATCGGAGCGAGGTCACACTTGTACTCGCAGCCGTCCAGAACGTATCGCGCTGGCCGTGAGTCCTTTCCCAGGACGGTCAGCATCAAGTGGTCGGATTGATTTGAAGGAGTCATGGCTGTTCCATCTTATCCTGATGCCAAGGTTGTAGATGCCCATCGGCTTCTTGCGCAGGGCCGCCTTTCCGGACTCGGCCGCCGCCTGCAACGGATCGATGTGGATCATCGTCGGCGAACTGAGACCGCCACATCCACCTTCGGATCCGCGAACACGGATGCCGGCTCGGCAGGCGGGGAGGCCCCAAACGGCCGGTCACTTCTCCCGGTTGTGGAACTTGCGGATCGGCAATCGTGTACAGGTGCGCCTGCGGATGCGCGGGCAATGTTGGCGGCATGCACCCGGCCTATCCGACCAAGGTCGATCAGCGCGTACGTCATCGTAGATCTACTCCATGGTTGTTCGCTCGGGCTTGCCTGTTGGCCAGGCCCGTCCCGTATTGTGTCCGCGTACCTCAACCTCCCCCCATGGCCGTTGAACACGCTGTAACTCGTGCGCGGTGGACCGAACTCTCATCGCAGTCTTGAGACCGGCCGCTTTCAACGGTGTTCGATCTCGGCATTGCCCGCTCCCTTCGTACCGACTCTGGTGTCTGCTGGGGATGTATTACGCCCTGGACTTGATTCCTAATACTACAGTGGTAAATCACAAGGTGACAGCTTGTTGTCGTTGGTAGTGACAGTGCGGGGCCACCCACTGGTGGCAGCGACGCCAGTGCGACCAGGTCAGCACCGACTCGAGGTCCGCGACCACGGGTCGCAGCAGACGCCGCCACAGCCGCCGGACTTCCGGCACGGTCAGCCCCCGGCCCGGCCGCGGGCCTGTCGGAAAGCCGTCAGGCTGCCCGGTCCCGCAGCCTTTTTTGGGGGTCCGGCGGGGGCAGGCAGGCGGCCCGCACCACGCTGAGCAGGGCCAGGGCCCACAGGGCCAGGATCATGTGGCGGTCCCAGCCCCGGGCATTGCGCACCTCGTACTCGTCCAGGCCCACTTCCTGCTTGGCCATCTCAAAGGCCGACTCGATGCGCCCGCGGCTGCCGGCAATCCGGACCAGGGTGGGCACGTCGCAGGTTGGAGGTCCCCACACGAGATAGGCCTGCCACTTCTCCGGCTGCGCGCAGGCGCGCCGGAAGAGCAGGTAGTAGCCCTTGTCCGCGTCCGCCCCTTCGGCCAGCACCAGGCACTGCCAGTCGTACCCGCGTTCGCCCTTGCTGCCCGGTCCCGCACGGAGCCGCTGCCAGTCCGCCTCGGCCAGGGCCGTGAACACCTCCCCCACCCCATACGCGTACCGGCCCACCAGGAACGTTTCGTGGGCCGGCACCGCCAGCAGGTAGGCCTGGTCCTGCTCCTCCAGCCAGGACCGCAGCTGGCCCGAGTGGCCGTAAACCGTGTCGCCCACGACCCAGGCCAGCGAGGCGCCGGCCGCCTGCGCCCGGGCCAGCAGCCGTTGGGCCAGCTGCGGCTTGGTGGCAAAGGGCGTGTCCGGGGCCAGGCCGACGCTCTGCAGCCGGTCCGGCTCGTGGGTCCACCCCTCGGGCAGATGGAGTTCCGCGTCCAGCAGCGTGTAGCCCCGCGCGCCGGCGTAGGCCAGGAAGACCCCGACCTGGCAGTTCCCGCCCCGCCGTGCCGCTGTACTGCCGCGCCACCCCGGCCGAATGGGTGCCCTTCTTCAGGAACCCGGTCTCGTCGATGATCCCCACGGCCTGGGCATCCCCCAGGTGATCCTGCACGTAGCCGTACAGGGCGGTGCGGGCCGCCGCCACCGACCAGCGCGCCCGGTTCAACAGGTACTGGATGCCGTAGGGGTCGACATCGCCGTTGACTTCCGCCAGTTGCCAGCCGTTCTTGCGCTCCGCCCCGCCGGCAGGCCGTCCAGATAGGCCAGGGGCCCCCGCCCGGCGCCCCGTGTTAAACGGGTAGTGGATGCCGTAGGGGTCGACATCGCCGTTGCCTCCCGCCAGTGCCCAGCCGTTCTTGCGCTCCGCCCCGCCGGCAGGCCGTCCAGATAGGCCAGGGCCCGCCGCTGCGTGGGGGCCGGTCCCAGACGGTCGGCGACCTCCGCCCGATGGGCCGGCCAGGAGGCGATCGTGGCCGGGTCCACGGGGTTGGGGGCCGGGACCGGAGGCGCGGCGGGGACGGTGGACATGGGACGACTCCAGGGTGGGGCGGATGTCCGACCATCATACCATATATTTACCACTGTAGTATTAGAGTTCAATTGCCACACAACCGATCCGGGATGCCCCATTGAAAAAGCGACCGACACGGACGGCGCGACTCGCGCTCCCTTGTCGGTGCATGATAGATTGGTTGTTGTGGCAAACGCTGTCCGTTGCCACAAGGGGGCACCTTCATGACGAGTCGCTGGATTTTGATCGCAACGGTCCTGTGCGTGATGGCAGGACTGTTTCCCGCGTCCGCCAACGCCGATGCGCCCGCATCAACACAGCCAATCGCCGGCGGCGTGGATTGTGTTCATGCCCGCTGGTACAAGGTGGCATCGCACACGAATGACGACTGGAATGGATTCTCCACTAACCCGCCCATTGCCAATCCCCTGCACCCGGAGCCGGGAATGCCGCAGGCCATCGGTTTCGATAGCTGGCAGGCCGTGTACGCGGACATCCTGTCGCCCAACGGCCGCATCACCGACATTGGCCTGTGGTACGAAAGCACGCCCAACAACAATCCAACCACGACCTACTTCGACGACCACCCTGCCGCTCTTGTGCCCATCGGTCAGCCGTCGGCGGCCAGTCAGAACGAGTGGATGTACTTCACGTGGGACATGCTCAAACAGCGCGTCGTCCACAACAAGGCCTATGTGCGCTTCCAGCCGGCTCACGACTACCCCGTGATGCTACTGGATTACGGTATCGACTCGCCCTGGGACATCACCTTCGCCCTGTGGATCAAGATCTGACCTTGACTCGCCGCCGATGTTGTGCATACTGTTTTTAGCGGGCCGAACGCCGCAGGTTACCAGGAGCCGCCATACATGGCTACCCACGTCCTGTTGCGAATCACTTGCCCGCTCTTGTTCAGACAACGAGGTACGAGCCGACTGTAGAGGGTTATCTTGCGGGTTGCAGGTTCGACTCCTGCCAGGCTAGGGCCTGTTCACACTACGCGCAGGGTTTCCACGATGAGGGCGAACTGGATGAAGGCCCAGTACATGCGGTCCAGCTTGTCAAAGCGGGTGTAGACCCGCCGGAACCCCTTGAGGCGCCGGAAC
>MPMO01000109.1 GCA_002238555.1 Caldilineaceae bacterium bin34 | reverse complement strand
CTCTCTCGGACGGAGGTGCAATTGCCCTTGGAGCCGAGTCCGACAGGCACGATTTTATGGGAACAAGACTACCATCCCAGGGTGGGTATTTGGTTGATGCCGGACAACAAGTCTCAAGGAGAACTTGAAAACTTCGCATTGAGGATGGTTTCCTGTGATGACACGATTTGGCCATTGTCCCGGAGTTATATCGAAAACATTCCAGAGAGCGACAGGAAATTTGAAGCCACAAAGGCAGACAAGGCCAAACTCTTTGCATGGTTGGCAGCAAGAAAAGAACCAGGACGTATAGGGGCAGCCGTCGGTTCCGGTGACTTGGAGGCCAAAGGCTCCCTATGTGAAGAATTCTTCACATGGCTTGTTGAACTGTTTGGATAATTGAAGCTAGTGTCTAACAGTGCCCATTGGGACCAGGGCAAACGCAAAGTCGCGGGACGGGGGTGAATCGGGGTCGTGCGGGGCCGGTTCCGGGTGTGGGCTGCGAGCGAACGGCACGGAACAAATCCATCGGTCATTGGGGACAATCCGGCACGGATAATCCAAATTGGAGATCGGTTCCCGACCGCCCAACGCGCAACAAAGAAGGCCGCCGTGCGTCTTATGGGGTGATGTTAAACCTCAAAGGACACACTGCAGCCCTCATGGAATACATTGTCGCATGCCCCGACCCCGAACTTCTGGAAGCCTTGTGCGCCTTCGCCGAGCACCTGGATGGAATCCCTGCCCGATCCGCGCGACCCGCGCGGGGTGCGCCACGCCCTGCCCGTGCTCCTGGCCACGCTGCTGGTGGCCCTGGCCGGGGGCGCCAACGGCATGGCCGCGGTGGCCGCCTTCACGCACGACCATCAGGCTTGGTTCCGGCTGTGGCTGCCCTTGGGCACGGCCACGCCCTCCCGCGACACCTACCTGCGCCTGGTCCGCCGGCGGGACCCGGAGACGGCCATGAAGGCCGCCCTGTGGCTGCTGGACGGGACCAGCCGGCCCGGCCTGCAGGATCTGATCCTGGCCCTGGACGGCAAGGTGGCGCGCCGTTCCGGCGACCCGGGCGCGGGCACGCGGGCGCTGCACATGGTGAGCGCCTTCCTGGTGCGGGAGGGGCTGACCCCAACCGGGAGCCGTGCGCGGCCCAGAGCAACGAGATCACGGCCATCCCCCGTCTGCTCGACCGCCTGGCCTTGGAGGGGGCCCTCGTCACGATCGACGCCGCCGGCTGCCAGACGGCCATCGTGCAGGCCCTGCGCGCGGGCGGTGCCGACTACCTGCTGGCCGTCAAGCGCAACCAGGGCACCCTGCACCGGGAGGTGAAGGCGGCCTTCGACGACGCCGAGCGGGGCGCCTTCGTGCCGGAAGTGCAGGACCACTGCGAGACCATCGAGCGCAACGGCGGCCGCCGCGAGCGGCGCACCTGTACGGTCCTGGGCGGTCCCGGCCTCTGCGAGTGGGTGGCGGACCCCGAGGCCTGGCCCGGCCTGCGCAGCCTGATCCGCGTGCAGGCGGAACGCATCGGTCCCCGCGGCCGCCGGCAACGCTCCGTGCGCTACTACATCGCCAGCCGACCGGTGGACGCGCAGGCCCTGCTGGGCTTCGTCCGCGGCCACTGGGGTGTGGAGAACGGCCTGCACCGCACCCTGGACGTACAGTTCCGGGAGGACGACTGCCGCATGCGCACGGGCCACGCCCCCGCCGTGATGGGCATTCTGCGCCGGGCCGCCCTGAACATGCTGCGCACGCTTCAGCAGAATTTCAGCAAGGATGTGTCCATTGGGCTGCTGCGCGACCGCATCGGACGCCAACCCTGGATTCTGGCCGCCGCCCTGCCCTAAATCCGACTTTGCGTTTGCCCTGCCATTGGGACGGTTTAGGTATCCCTACTCTTGGCCGCCGAACAGCCTGGGGCCGAGTTGTGCTATCAACATGGTTGCCCCTGCGTTGTCCACCGTCCCTTTGCCAAATCCTCTTCGTTGCAGTCCGACCGTGACTCCCTGTTGGCTGCCGAGACCACCTCACTGCATTAGGAAAATGCAGAGCTGTGTCGACAACTCCGACAGCGATCGGCCGTTCTCATAGGTCAGCCCCTTGGTGCGTTCGAGCCACGCGTCGCCGGTGATGGTCGCAGAGTCGGTGGTAGCGTGACTATCCCAGGTCATGCAGGTGCAACCCGCAAGCCGGTTCTCCCGAAACAGGCCGTTGACTATTAATCAACACAGCGCGGGGGTTGTGACGTGGCCCGATCCACAGGCGAATGTCGTCCCCACAATATGGCATAGACGCACGACCTTCCTGTCGGACCACCCATGCAGCCCGCTGGCAGGAGTAGGCTACGGTCCGCGGTTGGAGACGACAGCGGCCTACCTGTGGAACTGTACCTGCCGCGCAGCTTGCCTTGGGACCGACACGGCGATGGCCTCTCGACCGTGCCGGTTGAGAATTTCTACCGCTGGACGACGGTCACCCCAACCTGCACACTGACCGCGCTGACTCGTGATTCTCAATACGTACCTCACGCACTATCGGCTGAGGCAGCGCGGCGAAGTGTGGAGCGAGTGTGCTAACCCGGCCGCGTATAATGGTGGCGTTGGAGCACTGTCGCCAGGCTGAAGGAAGCGTGAGCCACAACTCGCACAACGGTGATCATTTGGACCCCGAAGATACGGCGGCGGTGAGCGTGGCAGGCGAACATGAGCGGCGTGAAGATGTAGGGCGTGGACGGACCCCAGATGATGTAGCCGCCCTATACCCCAGGGCAAACGCAAAGTCGGATTTAGGGCAGGGCAGCAGCCAGAATCCAGGGTTGGCGTCCGATGCGGTCGCGCAACAGCCCGATGGACACATGCGTACTGAAATGCTGCTGAAGCGTGCGCAGCATGTTCAGGGCGGCCCGGCGCAGGATGCCCATGACGGCGGGGGCGTGCCCCGTGCGCATGCGGCAGTCGTCCTCGCGGAACTGCATGTCCAGGGTGCGGTGCAGGCCGTTCTCCACGCCCCAGTGGCCGCGGACGA
>MPMO01000039.1 GCA_002238555.1 Caldilineaceae bacterium bin34 | reverse complement strand
GACCGGACCCAGGTGGTCCAGCAGGTCGCAGAGGTCCGGCATCCAGGGCCCGGCTTGGCCGCCGGTCTGGATGCGCCAGGCCACGGGGATGGCCAGGCCCCGGTAGACGACGCTGACGACCAGGGCCGGCGCCTGCCCCCATTGCGGAGCCTGTGCCTGGCGCCGCAACGGCACCTATCCCCGCCATCTGGTCGTCCTCGGCCGGCTGCGCGTCCAGCGCTGGCCGTGCAAGGCCTGCCGGGGCAGCGCCTCGCCCCTGCCGCCCGACGTGACCTCCCGCCAGCGGCCGCAGACCTTCCGCGAGTTGGTAGCCGACCTGTATGTGCACAGCGTCAGTTTCCGGGGCCTGTCCCGGATCCTGGCCCTGCTGGGCTGCGGGGTGGGGGCCGCCACCCTGTGGCGGGACGTGCAGGCGGTGGCCCCGAGCCTGGCGCCCGACCCGCAGGCGGACCTGCCGTCGTGGGTCGAGGTGGACGAGACCTGGCTGTCCCTCGGGGGTGCCAAGCGTCCCGTGGCCGTGGTCCTGGGCCCCCAGGGCGAACGGCTGGACCTGCGCCTGAGCGGTCCCGGCCTCGACTGGGCCAACTGGTTCACGGACCTGGCCGCGCGCGGGGTGCAGGGGCTGACGACCGACGACGATCCCGTCTACGGACCGGCCCTGGAGGCGGCGGGCCTGGACCGGCAGCAGTGCGCCGTGCACATGCAGCGCACCGTGGAGCGGCACATCCGGGGTCTCGACAAGCACGACCTGACCCACCGGGACCGGGTCCTGCTGCCCATCCTGCGACGCCTGGCCCGGGCGCGACCGCCGGAGGCCGGGCCCGTCCTGCGGGCCCTCTGGGAGGCGGTGATGCAGGGCCGCGTGCGCCTGCACCCGGAGGTGCGCAAGCTGCTGTGGCACCTCGTGGAACGCTGGCATGAGCTGGTGCGCAGCCAAGACCACCCCAGGGTGCCCGCCTCCACCAACCGCTTGGAAGGTTGGTCGGGTGCCCTCCGGGCGCGCTTCAAGCCCCGGGCCCGCCTGAAGTAATTCATAACCGGGATCCGCGCACCGACCGCGGTTGGTCCTCAATGTGAGTGCAGCGGACGTTCAGGTCGGTGTTGTGGACGCTGGTGCCCGCCGAGTTACGGTGTCGGTCCAGCCCGAACGGCCTGTAGGAGTCCGGGGACGCCGGTCTTCAGACGGGAACAAGGTGCAAGGACAGCCGGTTGTTTCTGGTGCACCTGCGGTCTACGGTAGTCCGACACTGAGAGCAGCTGGAGAAGGTTCTGGCCGAGGCAATCCTGTTGGGTCGGCTGGCTCGCCACCCAAGATTGGTCTGGTTGCCCATCTGATGCACCCTGGTCCATGGTACGTGGACTTTGGAGATCCCCAATCGGAACCTACTGGCTGAAGGCTGTTTCGGGTAGTTCGAGCCATAGGTACAGCTGCCTCGGTGGCTGAAGACGAAGGCGAAGTGCCTCTGCTGCCTACGACTGAGGGCACCATGGCCTTACCCGAACGAACCAGACTTTACACAGGACTCGCACCACCTTCAACGAGACTGCACCGGGTCGTCTCGATGCGAGTTGATATCCATGTCCGGCCCGGTAAGTATGATTGGACAACTATCCCAGAGGCGGAGCCGGTTGATCCCTGTTCACCGCCGGCCTGATCCCATTTGCCTCACCTTCTGCATTTCGACTCCTCCAACTGCCGGGACAGTTGGAGTTCCCGAACTCCCGTCATCCAAACACTCAGTGCAACAACGTTGAACCGGCTGTGCAAACTTCGCCCTTGGACCCGTCCACGCCCTTCACCGGCATCCTCCCCCTCGACTTGACCGAACAGGCCAAGACCGCGGTCAAGGAGGTTCTGCGCGCCTCCTACAGGCCGTCGACGTCTGTTTTCTCAGACCTCATCGACGGCTTCATCGCACAACCGGCAAACCTCTTCAGGGGACCGTACCTGAGCCTGGACCTGCCTTACACCAGCGCCGACAGTGACACAAAGCCCTTCACCTCGGTCCCTCTCGGCCACACTCCCTACGCCCACCAACTGGAAGCCTTCCAGAGACTGCAATCCGACGCCCCTCGGTCAACGATCATTGCCACCGGTACGGGCTCCGGCAAGACCGAATGCTTCCAACTGCCGATCCTCGACTGGTGCTACCAACACGCGGACCAACCGGGCATCAAGGCCATCGTCATCTATCCCATGAATGCCTTGGCGGAGGACCAGGCCAGGCGCATTGCAACCCGCATCTGGAACTCGCCGGAACTCAGAGGCCGGGTCACGGCCGGCATGTACGCGGACGCGGAACCGCAGGACGCATCTCCCTCCATGTTGGAGGATGACATCATCCGATCCCGTCAGGAGATGCACGAGCACCCTCCGGACATCCTGCTGACCAACTACAGGATGCTGGACAGTCTCCTAGTCCGTCCGGAACGCAAGGGCCTCTGGGAACAGAACACACCCGAGACACTGCGCTTTCTGGTCGTGGACGAACTCCACACCTTCGACGGAGCCCAAGGCACCGATCTCGCCTGTCTCATTCGCCGGCTGAAGGACCGCCTGGCCGTGTCCAAGGGGTCCCTGTGCTGCATCGGAACCTCCGCAACCTTGGGAGACCAGAACGACACCGAACCTGTCATTGATTACGCCAAGGCGTTATTCGACGAGGAGTTCGAGCCAGACGCGGTGGTCACGGAAGACCGCCAGGACCTCTCCGAGTACCTCGAAACCGACGAAGGCCTCGTACTGTTCAACCGTCTCCCCGACAAGACGCTGGTGGCAGACCTTGCCGGCCACACAGGCATGCAGGATCCCGTCCAATTGATACGCCGTCTGTATCAAGCCTGGTTTGGGAGCGAGACGCCGGAGGACATCGGTGGCACCTGGCGCGCCGAGCTGGGCTGCCAGTTGCGCTTGCACGAATTCCTGGCCGCCCTGCTCGGTGCCTTGAACGGAGGCATTCGTCCGGTTGATGAGGTTGTAGCCCACCTCCAGAGGTCGTTCCCGGACCTTGGTTCGTGGTCCGAGCCCGAAATACGAAACCTGCTTCAGGGTTTCATGGCACTGCTGGCCTTCGCCAGAAGTTCCGAGGAGGGAACCGACGAACTGCGTCCCTTCCTCTCCATCCGTGTCCACTTCTGGATTCGGGAGCTGAAGCGCATGGTGGTGTCGTTGCCGCCGGATCCGGTCCCGGAACACACCGACACACCCGGCGACGTCAACAGCAATGAGCTACGGGACGATTTCAACACAGCGATCCGGAACCAGGAAGCCGAACCGCGCCTGCTGCACTCCGACGACCTTCCCGACAACTTTGGAGAAGCAGTCCTGCCCGTTGTCCACTGTCGAGAATGCTCCGGCATGGCATGGGTGACCGCCACCAGCCCGGACAACAGCGGCTTCGTGGAGGACAGGGACACTATCTACCGGGAGTACTTCGCCAAACCCTTGTCCCACAGGCTGGTCTACCTGCTGGCCCAACCTCCGGACGCGGCCCTCGTCTCGGGGTCAAGGGTGGTGCCCGGGCATGTCTGTTGCCGGTGCCTCCGGTGGCAGGCCTCGGCGGCCGGACGGCACGCAAGGTCTCCCGACGCGTGCCCGGAATGCAACGCAAACGCCTGGCGTCGAGCGTGGAGGATGGCTCCCGGCAAGAGTGGCGGTGAAGGTTCGAGCCGCCGGCGCGAATGGGCCTGCGCCTATTGCGGTTCGGCAACCGGCCTCGGCATCTTCGGCATGGCCTCAACCTCCATGGCCAGCTTCCTGACCTCCACACTATTCGCATCCACGGTCAACGAGGATCCCAAGCTGCTGGCCTTCGCCGACTCGGTGCAGGACGTGGCCCACAAGGCAGGCTTCATCGAAGCCCGCAGCTTCCGCACGGTATTGCGCCAGCAGGTGGCTGCATGGCTGGCGGACCAACCCGAAACCCCGGCACTGCCTGCCCTGATGGACGGGTTCGCGCCCTGGGTCAAAGCCGACTTCTCCGACGAACGGGAGTTTGTCGGGGCCATGACCCACGTGGACCTCAAGTGGTTCAGCGCCGTCAACGACCTGTTCGAAGGCGACACCGGCGGGAGACTGCCGGAAATCCCCGAACGCGACATTGAGGATGTGGGGCTGCGCCTAACCTGGGAGGCCTTTGCCGAACTCACCTTCCTGTCCCGGTTCGGTCGCACCCTGGAAAACACGGGCAGGCTGTGCCTGGGTATCGACGCGTCCCTGTTGCAACGGACCGGACAGGGACTGGCCGCAGACGTAGGCGAACGCCTGGGCTCCCTCTTTGAGGATGCAGATAGTGATGCCTGTACCTGGTTCCTCCTTGGGGTCGTGCACAGGATGATTCATGACGGCGCGATCCGGATCGATCTCAAAGGCCTGGACCCAATCGGCGGCCTGGCCCGGTCCAACGGAAGCTGGATTGGCATGGTCAGATCCCGAAACATGGGCCACGTCCTGCCCGCATACAGCCCGCGCGCCCGCAAGCCCCTGTTACCCAGCCTCAACGGACGGGATGAGTTCGCACCCCTCGGCGATGCCGGCTCATCGGCCCGGTGGTATCCCCACTGGGCGCGCAAATGCCTGCCTGCCGGCCCCAACCTCAGGGGAGATGTCCTTGAAGATCTCTACATCCTCGCCTTCAGGCACTTGGAAGAAGCCGGCATTGCGGAACAGGTTCAACAGACCGGCAAATCCCTCATCTGGGCACTGCGGGCCGAGCACATCACGGTTGAGAGGGAAACCGTCGCCCTGGCATGTGACAGTTGCGGACGGCGCATGCAGGTTCAGGCAGCGCAGACACAGGCCTGGACCGGCATGTTCTGCCCCAATCCGGGTTGCCCCAACGGCAGGATCGCGAACCGGCCAACTGAAATCCCGGCACCGCTGTTGGGTTCGCAGCTGACCCGCGGCCAGCGCCGCCGGGTCAACGCCCGGGACCACTCCGGCCTGCTTGAAGCCGAGACCCGCAGACGCCTCGAACAGCAGTTCATGGACGGGGACCACAGCTGGTTCCCCAACGTCCTGTCCACTACCTCCACTCTGGAATTGGGCGTGGACATCGGCGATCTCTCGTCGGTGATGCTCTACGCGGTGCCTCCCTCCCAGGCGAATTATGTCCAGCGGCTGGGCCGTGCCGGTCGGCGGGACGGCAACTCCCTCGGCCTGACGGTGGTGAATGCCCGTCCCCACGACCTCTACTTCTGGCAGGACACCCTGGACATGATCCAAGGCTCGGTGGAGGTTCCCGGCCTCTACCTCGAGGCCTACGCCATCCTGCGCCGCCAGTTCAACGCCTATACCCTCGAACGGTTCATCACGGACACCGACAGGAACGTTCCCTTCGGGACGCTTGCGAATGCAGCCTCCAGGACCAAGGGGCAGGCTGGCACGGGAGCACTGGATGCCTGGATCGGCTTCGTGCGGGCCAACCGGCAGGATCTGCTGTCGGGATTCCGGGCAATGTTCGATCTGCCTGCCGAAGGCGATCTCTTCACCAAGCTGACGGGTTTCGTCGAAGGAACCTTGCCGGGCGATGCCTTCGCAAGTTCCATCCGAAACTGCCTTGAAGAAGCACGGGAAGAGCGCAGGACGTGGACCAACCGGGCCAGGGCCGTGTCCCGGCAACTCGACCGCCTCAAGTCGAACAAGGCCCCGCCCAAGGACCGCGACGACCAGATCCAGCAACTGGAAAGGGACATGCGGGCCTTCCGCCGCGTTGCCTCCGAACTCGGCCGGCAGGATCTGCTGCAGCTCCTGACCGAACGCGGCGTCCTGCCCAACTACGCCTTCCCCGCAGAAGGCATTCGCCTGCGCTCGATCATCCTCTACCGAGCCGCGGAAGGGGCCGACCGGAACTGGGTGAACAGAACCTACGAATACGCCCGACCCGCCGCCTCCGGACTGTCGGAGTTGGCCCCGGAGGCGTTCTTCTATGCCGAAGGCCACCGCGTCACGGTCAATTCCGTGGATCTCAAAATCTCGGAACCGGAACGATGGCGCTTCTGCCCAAACTGCCCCCACATGGCACTGGACGGCGAAGGGCAGGCCAAGACCTGCCCCGCCTGCGGCTCGCGGCAGTGGGGCGACCTGGGCCAAGTCCACGAAATGGTGCGCCTGCGGCAGGTGCATGCGCACAACAAGGACCGGGATTCCCGCATCAGGGACGACCACGAGGATCGAACCCTGACCCGGCACTTCCGGAACCTGTATCCCTCCTTCGACCGCCACGCGGCAGAGAGCGCCTACCTGATTCAGTCCCTGCCCCAGCCGTTCGGCTTCGAGTTCCTGCGCGAGGTGGAGTTCACGGACATCAACTTCGGTCGCGAAATCGACGAAAGGGACCTGGTCCACAATCGGCGCGTGGGTGGCAAGTACATCCTGGCCAACCCGTTCCGTCTGTGCCAGAAATGTGGACACGCCCTGAAACGCCACCGCGAGTCGGAACACATCACCGATGTGCTCACCGGTCCCTCCCGCGAACCGGCCTGGAAGGACGAGCACGCTGTCCAATGCCCCGTCCGCCAACGGGACAGCGATGAAGACAGCGCATTCGAAACCTATCTGTACTACGGCTTCCCGTCCGAGGCGGTGCGCATCCGCCTGCCGTTCAGCAGCGAACAGGAGACGGAGGTCGCCTCGTTTGCGGCAGCCCTGCACCTGGGCCTGCGGTTGGTGTTCCAGGGCAAGGTGGACCATCTGCGTTCCCTGCCCCTGTCCCTGCAGGAGAACCAGTACACGTCGCACTGGCTGTTCCTGTACGACACGGTGCCCGGCGGCACGGGCTACCTGGAACGGCTGGCCTCGGCGGACATCTTCGAGAACGTGCTGCGCCGCGCGTTGCAGACCATGCTCGAATGCACCTGCAACCAGCATCAGGATGCGGACGAAGCCCAGCGCAAGGACGGGTGCTACCGCTGTCTCTACCGGTACCAGGACAACCGCTACGACAGCGTTGTCTCGCGCGATGCCGCCATTCGCATCCTCCGCTCCGTCCTCGACCAGTGGTACAAGATCCATCCCGTCGCCAGCGTGGAGACCGTCGAGCCGGACCGACTGGCCGAGAGCGAGCTTGAGGACCGCTTTGAGTCCTGGCTGGAAAAGCGGGTGCGCCGGGACGGCGGACGCATTGAACGCTCCCCTCTGCCCGACGGCGGCTCCGGCTATCGAGTGGTGCTGGGGGACCGGCTCTGGGAACTGAAGCGGCAGGTCCGTCTGGGTTCGGGAGACAGTGTGGCCGTGCCGTCCCAAGCGGACTTCATCCTGCAGCCCGTGGGCAACACAGACCCCGAGGTTCTACCGGTGGTCCTGTTCATGGATGGATGGCGCTACCACAAGACCCGGGTGATCAAGGACGTGCACCAACGGCTGTCGATACACGCCTCCGGGAAGTTCCGGGTCTGGTCACTGACCTGGGACGACATCGTGCAGGGCAACGACCCCAGCGGCAATCGTTCCGCCTGGAACCCGTTCCGGGACCTGAAGATACCGGCCCTTCCGGCAACCGACGAGACCCAGGTCCTGGACGGCATGGTGCGCAACGCCTCGGCCGCGGACCTGCTGTTCCACTACCTGCACAATCCGACACCGAAGCTCTGGCGGGACCTGGCCTGCCGCCTGGCCCTTAACACCCTGGTCGTCCACAATGCATCATGGGATGACTGGCGGGAGACCTTGGACGGCCTGAACGACATCTGCAACGACTTCGCTCAATCCCTGCCCTGGCACTCCCGGCTGGGCACGGCCCGGAGCGGGAGCTCCTTTGTCGTGGCCGGTGCAGAAGACCAGGTCCTCACGGGCATGCCCAGGCCGGCCGATCTCCATCCCCTGCTGTACCTCAATACAGAGGGGGATCTGTCCCAGGCCGAGTGGGCGGGGGCATTGGGGACCTTCAACCTGCTGCAATTCCTGCCTCTGATGCACTGGGTCTGCGCCTCGGATCCCAATCCGCCCCCCTTCCCTACCGCGCCGGTGGCCGACGACACGCCGGAGGACGGGTGGGAGGAAGCCGCGGAGTTTGTGGCGGAAGCGGCACGCCCCTTGTTGGAGGACCTCCGCTCGCAATCGATTCAGCCGCCGGCAGTGGGTTGGGAGATACTCTCTTCCGGGGAAGTTGTCGTCGAACTCGAATTGGCCTGGCCGGACGGTCGGATCGGGATCCACAATGCACCCCTGACCCAAGCCGAAACCCGACAATTGCAGTCCGAGGGCTGGAGCCTGTTCCCGCTTGAGAACGCCGGGAACCAAGTTGCGGAGCTACGGAACCTGTTGACGGACAAGTGTTCAGTATGAACAAGATAGCGATACACGACGGCTTCCTTGATTCGTTGCTGGAGTTGCCGCGTCCCATCCAGCACAAGACCAAGATCCTCCTGCGAAAGCTGCAGCGGAATCCGAATGCACCCGGACTCCACCTGGAAAAAATCCAGGATACAGGCAACCTGTATTCGGTGCGGATTGACCAGACCTACCGGGGCGTGCTGGCGAGGTCCCGCGAGCAGGGCTCGGTTGTAATCCTGCATGTGGACAGCCACGACGACGCTTATGCCTGGGCCCGGCGGCACCGGGCCGGCGTCAACCCGGATTCAGGCATCTTCGAAGTCATGCGGTCCAACCCGCAACCAGCGGCCGCCGCCGCGTCAAGGGAACCTGCCGAGGCTGCCGGGACACCCATCGGTGGCCTGTTTGAAGGATTGAGGGACCGCAACCTGCGCAAGCTCAACATCTCGGACGATCTGATTCCCCTCGCCAGGTCCATCACCGACGAGGACGAATTCGCCGCGGTTGCCGATCGTTTCCCCCTAGAGGCCCACACCGCCGTCGAGATGCTGCTGGCGGGGTACACATACCAGGAAGCCCTTGACGAACTGCACACACCTGCAACGGACGTGGATGCGGACGACATCGACGCAGTCCTGGACTTCGGTTCGCAGGGCCGCCTTTGGGTCGTGGACAACGAAGAGGAACTGAAGCGGATGCTGGACGCGCCCCAAGAGAAGTGGCGTGTGTTCCTGCACCCGTCCCAAAGGCGGCTGGTCGACCGCGACTGGAATGGCCCCGTCCGTGTCCTGGGAGGTGCCGGCACCGGCAAGACCGTGGTTGCCATGCACCGGGCCAAGTGGCTCGCAAGGCACCGGGCACAGCAGACCGACGGCAAGGTCCTGTTCCTTACCTTCACGGCCAATCTGGCTGCGGACCTGCGGCGGAACCTTGAGGACCTCGTCACGCATGAAGAGGACTTGGCCCGGGTGGAGGTGGTCCACCTCGACCAGTGGGTCTACCGCTTCCTGAACCAGCACAACTTCCCGCAACGAATCGTGTACGACCACCACGACTCGGGCCGGCAACAGGCATGGGACGAAGCCCTGAAGGCTGCGGACCCCGACCTTGCCCTCGAACCGGAGTTCTACAAGGAAGAATGGTCCAAGGTGGTCCTGGCCCAAGGTGTCCTCAGCCGGAACGAGTATCTGCATGCATTCCGGAAGGGACGCGGCACCCCTGTCACCCGTCCCAAGCGAGCCCGCATCTGGCAGGTCTTTGAGGCCTACCGCGCCCACTTGGCGGCCAACGGCCTGATTGAGAAGGAAGATGCCTACAGGGCCGCGCGGCACCTGGTGGATGCCAACACCGGTCAGCTGCCGTACGTGTCCGTCATTGTCGATGAGGCCCAGGATCTGGGTTACGAGGCATTCCGTTTGATTGCCTCCCTGGCACGCATCAATCCCGGAGGGGAATCGATGGAGCAGCCCGGCCCCAACAGCCTGTTCATCGTGGGCGACCCCCACCAGCGGATTTACGACCAGCAGGTGGTGCTGGGACGGTGCGGGATCAACATCAGGGGTCGCAGCTCGCGTCTGCGGGTCAACTACCGCACCTCAAGGGAAATCCTGCACACCGCGGTATCCGTGCTCAGCGACATGCCGGTGGACGATCTGGACGGAGGTACCGACACCCTGGCTGGCTATCGCAGTCTCTTCGGTGGTCCGGAGCCCAAGTTCCTGGAAATGCAGAACATGGAACACGGGGCGGCCTTGTTACAACAGTGGATCGCCAATCTTCAGCAGGAGTTCGACTACGGGTTGCAGGACATCTGCCTTGTGTGCCGAACCAATTCCCAGTGCGACAAATGGGACGAGGCCATCCGGGATGGGAACCTGCCCACCCACAGGATCCAGACCGCCCGGGACACCCGTCAAACCGGAGCCGTACAACTGGCCACCACCCACCGGGTCAAGGGCTTGGAGTTTCCTGCGGTCGCTATCCTGGATGCCGGTCCCGGCAACTTCCCCCTCATGGTTGCCATGAATTCCGCCGGCAGCCGAGCGGACCGGGAACTGGCGCTGCACAGGGAGCGGTCCCTGTTGCATGTGGCGGTGTCCAGGGCCAAGCGACACCTGTTGGTTTGCACCCGTACGAGGTTCTCTCCATTCCTCAAGCCTATGCTGGAGGCAGCGGGCACCCGGTCGGATGATTGAAGACATCCACCCGGCTTCAGTGGCAAGCCCAATGGCCTGCTATGTCAGACCGATACGAGCCATTCCGTACGGTCCCTGTGCAGCCAAGTACAATTCGGGCGGCCCGCAAGGCTTGCGTGGAAACCCGTCCTCGCTTTCTGACCATGGATGTGCCGTTTCTGCACCCGGATCTGTCCGAGTTCATCCCAATTCGCCGTGCCGGCGGCCTGCACGTTGACTAGACCGGACAGCGCGGCGTGGCGGTCGGCCTGAACTTCGTCGGCGGCACCTCCTGACAGGGGCAGGTAAAGCTGTGCCAAGGGCCAAATCCAGTCAAGGAAGCGAAACAAGTATGGTCTGCAAGTACATTGTCCTCGTATTCCGAGCCTGAACAGGAGTCCCTGTCCCACGCCCGTTCCACCCGCATTCTGCCGGTTATGAGACTCCGCACCGTCGGCATTTTTTCCGTTTGTGGCTGGCTCAGGTCAAGAAGCTTCCCAATGCACCCAGTCGAGACCATCACGATGGACGTGGCCATACGCTGCAAGCGCAACCTCGGCTGGATGCCCGTAGCCATGGGCAATGATGGCGAGCCCTGCAACGTTCAGTCCGAGGGACCAAGGGACCAGAAGCCCTGCATTGAGGTCAAGGGCTACGCGCAGTCCGAGGGCCTCCTCGTCACCAACCCCGAAAGGAACAGGCTGCAGCAACTCGGCGAACAGACCACGCTCTGCACCGTCACGTGCTGCAAGGGCGAGCAGTCTCTGTGGCGCACAATCCAAGACCCGTTTTCAAAGCCGACCTCCAAGATGCTGCGTCGCCAAGTGCCAAACTTCGTCAAGGAAGAAGATTGGGCGTGGCAAGGCTGGGAAGTCGAGACGGCAGGCGATGCCCTGGGATGACGAATATGACGGTAGGAAACGTCGACCTTATGAAGGCTCACTCCCCAGGTGGTGCTCGTTTCTATCAGTGCGCGCTACAAGTGAACCCGCATCACTATGCACAGACCTATCGGGGACAGGCCACTCCAGGCGATGCGCTCAGCTACGCACTGGAGATCGTTGACAAGGCCGTGGAGTTGGGCATCGAGGTGCTGGCCATCACGGATCACAACAACGTGGACGGTGTCGCAACCTTTCGCTCCGCGTCGCACAACCGTCCGGTTCACATCTTCCCAGGCTTCGAACTGTCCTCGTTCGAGGGCGTACACCTATTGTGCCTATACCCTCTGGACACGAGCGACGACCAACTCGGTCGGTACCTCGGGGAGTTCGGCATCCGTGACACGAGTCCGTCCCCCGGCCTCGCCACCAAAACATTTTTGGAGATTTTGGAGGCGGTTCACAGTCAGGGGGGAATTGCCATTGCGGCGCACGCGACCAACAATGGTGGCCTGTTCAAGGTCTTGTCCGGCCAGGCACGAATTCGCGCCTGGCAGGATGAGAACCTTCTTGCCATCCAGATTCCGGGACCGATCAAGGATTTGCGGCCGGACATCCTTCCAATCGTCAAGAATCAGAACACCGCGTATCATCGCGCCCACGCCCCGGAAGACGGTCTCGCAATCGCCGTCGTCAATGCGAAGGACGTCACGGAACCGCAAGAACTCGATCATCGGTCGGCCACTTGCTGGATCAAGATGCAGGACGTCACGATCGACGGATTGCGCCAAGCCTTCCTGGATCCGGGCTCACGCGTGCGCTTGAACCCCAAGGAAGGCAAATTTGAGCCAGACGAACACATGGAAATTGTCAATGTAGGTTGGGAAGGCGGATTTCTCGACGGTGTAACCGTGCACCTCAATCCCAATTTGAATGTCCTCATCGGCGGGCGCGGCACCGGCAAGTCGACCGTTGTCGAGAGCATCCGCAGCGCGCTTGGCCTCGACCCGGTCGGCGACGAGGCGCGCAAGGCGCACGACGGAATTGTGCGCCAGGTGCTGGGCAACGGCACGAAGATCTCCCTCCTTGTCCGTGTGCAGCATCCTAGACCCGGACCTCACGAGTATCGCATCGAGCGAACCATTCCCAATCCACCGCTGGTCCGTGAAGTAAGCGGCGAGGTGCTGCATCGCGCGCCAATCGATATTCTTCCCAGGGTCGAAGCCTACGGCCAGCACGAAATATCGGAGTTGGCGAGAAGTCCCGAGAAGCTCACCCGGTTGCTCGACCGTTTTGTCCCACGCGATGAGGCCCTCGCTCACCGGAAGGCATCGGTGAGCCGCGACCTCGCCAGGAATCGTGGTGCCTTGTGCGACACACGCGCCGAGATCGACTCGATTGAAGAACGTCTAGCCGCGCTTCCTGGACTGGAAGAAACGCTTGCGCGCTTCCAGGAAGTGGGCCTTGAGGACCGCCTGCGGGAACAGAGCCTGCTCCTGCGCGAGGAAAGGGTGCTTGGTTCAGTTCCTCAACGTCTGGCACCGTTCAGGGAGGCACTGGACATTCTGCGCAGAGAGCTGCCGATTGACCTTGCCTTTCTGTCAAGACGGGCACTTGAGGAACTGCCTGGCCGGAACATCCTTTCTCAGGCGACCGGTATGCTCACCGATTTAGAGGAAGACGTCAAGCAGATTGCAGACGGTCTGGAGCAGGCGTTGGCACGCGCAGATGAACGCATCGACCAAGTCCGGACTTCCTGGGACGTACGACGACAACGGGTTCAGACCGAGTACGAGAAGATTCTGCGCGAGCTGCAAAAATCACGTGTGGACGGGGAGGAGTTCATCAGTCTTCGCCGCCAAATCGAGGAACTGCGCCCACTTCAAGAGCGTTTTGCGCTACTGCAGCAATTGGAAAAGGAGCACACCAATCGGCGTCGCACGCTACTCGCCGAGTGGGAAGATGTCAAGGCTGCCGAGTTTCGCACCTTGGACAAGGCAGCAAAGAAGGTCAGCAGGCAGCTTCGCGACCGCGTACAGGTGAAAGTAACGGGCGCGGGCAATCGCGAGCCACTCTTCAAGCTGCTGCGTGACGAGATCGGCGGCCGCCTTTCGGAGGCTGTCGAGAGCTTGCACAACGCCCCGGAGCTGTCTCTGACGCAATTCGTCGACGCATGCCGGTCCGGAGTCGATGCGTTGCGTGAGACTTACGGCATTACGCCCGGTCAGGCGAAACGGCTCGCGGGCGGCGAAGCCGAGGTGTTCATGCGGATCGAGGAACTGGAGCTCGCGTCGACAACAGCAATTCATCTCAACACTGCGTCGGCGGGGGAACCTCAGACATGGCAACCTCTGAAAAGTCTCTCGACAGGACAGAAGGCAACGGCGGTACTCCTGCTTCTGCTCCTCGAGTCGGGCGCTCCGCTGATCGTGGACCAGCCGGAGGACGACCTCGACAATCGCTTCATTACCGAGGGAATTGTGCCGCGCATGCGCGAGGAGAAGCAGCGCCGGCAATTCATCTTCTCGACCCACAACGCAAACATTCCCGTGCTTGGCGATGCCGAGTTGATCGTTGGGCTGTCGGCTGCTGGGGAGGCGGACAACGGGCGGGCGCGTGTCGCGCCCGAGCACACGGGATCGATCGACTCCCGATCCGTACGCGAACTCGTGGAAGAAATTCTCGAGGGCGGACGCGAGGCATTCGAGACACGGCGCCGGAAGTACGGTTTCTGAGTCATGAACAGAACGGAACTGTTCGAACTCATCGCCCATCACGAGAACTCGCGTGTCGAATTCAAGCGTGACGACTGTCACCCGGATGACCTCGCGAAGGAGATGTCTGCACTGCTGAACCTGGAAGGCGGTGTCATTCTGCTCGGGGTGGAGGACGACGGACGCATCTCCGGTTTGACCAGAAACCGCGAGGCTGCGGAGGAATGGGTGATGAACATCACTCGCCAGAATCTTCAGCCTGCCATCATCCCCGTCTGGACCTGTATGACGATGGAGGCCGGCCAGGAAGTGGGCATCATCGAGCTTGCTGCCGACAGTCCGGGGAAGCCGTACAAGGCACGACGAGGCAAGGCATGGGTGACGTTCATCCGGGTCGGGAGCACCTCCCGAGAGGCGACACGCGAGGAGGAAGGCCGACTTTACCAGGCCGCGCGGCTGATCCGGTACGAAATCAAGGTGGTGTCGGACACCGGACTGGAAAGTCTCGACATGGATCGGATCGAGAACTACTACCGGGATGTCCTGAAGCGATCCGTGCCGGCTCGGGCGGATCTTGAGAACCGGCGACGACTGCTGCTCAACTCGGATCTACTGGTCGCGCAGGGAGATGACGAAGTTGGCGCATCGGTCTCCGGGCTCCTGCTGTTTGGCAAAAACCCGAACCGACGCCTGCCTCAGGCTGGTGTGACCGCGGTGGCGTTTCCAGGTCGCGCGAAGGAATACAACACGGTCGATGAAGAGAGGATTCGGGGGCCCCTGACCTCAAGAGTCTCGAAGCGCGGTGCAGCGGTGGAGAAGGGGGTAATCGACCGTACGGTGGACTTCGTGAAACGCAACATGGGAAGTATCGCGTGGCTTGATGGAGGCCGTCGGCGCCGCAAGCGAGCCTTCCCTCTTGACGCGGTGCGGGAAGCGATTGTGAATGCGGTAGCGCATCGCGACTACGCGCGCGAAGGGACCGACATCGAGGTCTCGCTATATGAAGATCGCCTCGAAGTGATTTCACCGGGTCGGCTACCGAACGGCGTCACTGTGGAGAAGATGAAGGAGGGAGTCGTCCGGGTGGCCCGCAACGAGTTGCTCAAGGAGATTCTCCGCGACTACGGCTACATCGAGCACTACGGAATGGGGGTCCGCAAACGGATCATCGAATCGATGCGGCGCCACAATGGCACCGAGCCGGACTTGATCGAGGAAGATGATCGCTTCATCGTTCGGCTTTGCAAGATGCCTCGACAGTCATAACGGAAGAATCCAGAGAGTAGGACGGTTGTTCGAAGCTGATCGAGAGGTTCCGTGCGCGGCACCGGCCAATCGAACAGTTGCCGGCCCGGCCGGTATACGATAACGGTCGGACTGGCCTTTTGGCGGTGCAAGCGGCCCTGCTCCCTGATTGTGATCCGGGTCTCGGACCAGGGACCTTGGGGGCGTGCCCGCGGACCGCGGGGCCCCTGGGGCCTACAGCATGCGGGTCTGGACCAAACAGGACTTCCGTACACTCAATCGCATGGGACTGCACCACACCCGTCACTGAGGCGGCTGGTCGACCGCGACTGGAACGGCCCCGTCCGCGTCCTGGGAGGTGCCGGCACCGGCAAGACCGTGGTCGCCATGCTCCGGGCCAAGTAGCTCGCGCGGCACCGGGCGCGGGTGGCCGACGACAAGGTCCCTATTCCTGACCTTCACGGCCAACTTGGCTGCAGACCTGCGGCGGAGCCTTGAGGACCTTACAGGCGCGGAGGTGATCCATCTCGACCAGTGGATCTATCGCTTCCTGACCCAGCACAACTTCCCACAACTCTCCAATCACTACTTCAATGTTCTATCGACGGCGCCTCCTGTTGGCACTCCTGGAAACTCTGGACGGAGAGGCAGGTCCAAGGGACTTTCAGGAGCACGCGTTCCTGCTCACCCGAGGCCAGTCACGGCCGTCATATGACTTCATCCCATGCCGCTGTGGATGCCACTCGTTCACCTTGGAGGCGGACCGCAAGGCCCTGATCCGCCATGGATGGCTACGCGACCGACCCAACTGGATCCTCGACAACAAACCTCTCCCGGCCGGACAAGCTTCCAATCCACACTCCACCTTGCTCACAAGCGATGACCAGACCACGCTCGAACTCCATACGCAACGATGGGGAATACTGAGAGGAGATCACCTTGTCAGAGAGGTGTACACTCGCCATCCGTTCTACGCTACGCGCAGTGAAATCGCAGGGCAGCACCTCTCGCATGCCGAGTTGCTCAAGGTTCATGAGTGCATACCCGCTCCGATGCCAGGACCTGCACTGTTCACGATTGGCTACGAAGGCAAGTCGTTCGAAAGCTACCTGCAACAGCTGATCAACTCACAAGTGAACGTGCTTTGCGATGTCCGGCGCAATCCGACAAGCCAGAAGATGGGCTTCTCCGGTGGCTCAATGCGTCGTGTCCTGAATGAACTGGGAATTGAGTACCGGCACTTCCCTCGCCTTGGTATTGCATCGGCTGCACGACGCAATCTCCAGACTCCAAGTGATTATGAACAACTGTTTGCCGAGTACCGTCAAACCACGTTGCAAACCAATAAAGCCGACCAGCGAGCGATCGTTCAGTTGTTGGCCCAACGCAAGCGAGTGGCACTCACTTGTTTTGAGTTGGAATCCCACCAATGCCACCGCAGTAGCCTCGCAAAAGCCATTGTAAGCAGATTCACATGCCAAGACTTACAGTCGCTGACTTGCGACAATCTCTGATCGAACGCAAACGAGTATTGATAGCGGAATGTAGATTCGTCAGACGCTTGGGTGTGTTCATGCCACGGCATGGGCCAAGTGTGGCCATGGCATCCAAGCGAACTCTGTGAGCACCACCGCAACGCTCCGCGCCGTCGACTAGAATGGGAGACCCACCGGCCTCTTCGGTCGGGAGGGAACTTTCCGCCGCGTACGGCCACCGAGGAGGAAAACCGATGCGTTTGCCACCGCCTGCCCCCGCCCCGCCACGGGCCCTCGAACGCGCGGAACTGGACGCCCTCTATCCCCTGGAGACCGACGAGCCCATGGCCTCTTCCTTGTCTCACGGCCTCGCCATGCAGTACGCCCAGCTGGCCATGAGCTACCACCTGCGCGACGTGGAGTGCCTGGTGGCCGCGGACTACATTTTCTACTACCGGGAACTGTCGCCCGGCGCCACCGGGCCGGCCCCGTCGGTGACGCCCGACGTCATGGTGGTCTTGGATTTCACCCCGCCGCGGGACACCTCCTACCGGTTGTGGGAGGCGGGCAAGGCCCCGGATCTGGTGATGGAGATGTCCAGCCGCGCCACGCATCGGCAGGATCAGTTCCACAAGCACCATCTGTACGCCGAACTGGGCATCCGCGAATACTGGCTGTACGACCCGCACGGCGGCTACCTGGAGCCGCGCCTGGAGGGTTGGCGGCTGGAGGAGGGCCTCTACCGGCCAATCGCCGGCGAGCTGCAGACGGAGCTGGGGGCGGAGACGTTTTACAGCGAGGTGCTGGGCACCCACTGGGGACGTCTGCTGGCCACCGAGGCGCTGCGCCTGTGGGACGAGGAGCGGGGCGACTGGTTTCTGCCTCCGGCCGAATCCGAAGCGGACCGTCTCCAGCAGACCCGCCGTGCGGACCGGGAAGCTCGACGTGTGGCTCAAGAGACACGCCGCGCAGACCAGGAAGCACGCCGTGCAGACCGGGAGGCACAGGCCCGCGCGGAATTGGAGCAGGAAGTAGCCAGGCTGCGGGCACAGCTGAAAGGTCTCTCCGAGTCGGCAGAATCCTGACCGATCCCGGGGACGCTTGGAACGTGGGGCGTCTCGGAGGGTCCTTGCTTGAACTACTCAGTCATCATCCGCCAATGGCAACTGCACAGGCATTCCCGTGGTGGCGGAACGATAGATGGCGCGCACAATCTCCACAGCCTTGCGGCCTTCATCCCCGGCGACGGCTGGGGCCCGATCACCGTGTATGGCCTCGATGAGATCCTGGATCTGCAGACGATGGTTTTCGGAACCGATGCCCATGGGATCCTGTGAGCTGCTGCCGGTGTCCGCCTCCAGGGACAGCATGGCCGCTTCCTCTTCGTCGTCGGCGTCGGCCAACTGCCACGTGACAATCCGCCCTTCCTCCAGCACGATCGTCCCTTGGGGACCCTGCAGCTCGATCCGCGCCGCAGTGCCTGGCCAACAGCTGGTGGCACCTTGAATCACCCCCATGCCGCCGTGGGCAAATCCAAGCAAGGCAGTGGCCGTGTCCTCTGTCTCAATATCGTGACTTAGGGTCGCTGTGCGCGCGAACACGTAGTCCACCGGTCCGGCCAACCATTGGAGCAAATCAATGCTGTGTATCGACTGGTTCATCAGTGCCCCGCCACCGTCCAGCTCCCAGGTGCCTCGCCAACCCACCTCATAGTAGGAAGGGGGACGAAACCACTTGACATAGGCATCGGCCATCGTCAAGCGACCCAGTCGCCCGGCATCGAGGGCTTGCTTGGCCTGGTGCACGCCTTTCATGAAGCGCAATGGGAACACACTCGCCAGGATCACGTTGGCACGGCTGGCAGCGGACAGTATGCGATCCACCCTGGGCAGTGTGATGTCGAGCGGTTTCTCCACCAGGAGGTGCTTGCCGGCTGCGGCCGCGGTCTCGGCGATTTCGGCGTGCGTGCCGCTGGGCGTGCAAATGGACACGACATCCACCTCGGGGTGCTGCACCGCGTCTTGATAGTGCGGACTCCATTCGGCACCGTGGGCCTTTGCCAAGTCCATGCCCGCCCTTGAACCCCGATTACACACTACGGTCAGGCGTGCATCGGGAATCCGGGCAATGGCTTCGGCTTGGATGCGGCCGATATTTCCGGCACCGATGATGGCGAAACTGAGGTGTCTCATGTTCAAAGCCCTGGAAACTGGTTTGCCGGACTTGGCCCCATAAGGTCAACCCGGCTCGGTTGCAGGGGGTTTCGGGCCATGGGATCCCCAACGGGCATGGCACAGGGACCAGAATCGTGCGGGAGCAAGAATCGGAATGCCCCATTTGCGGGCGTTCCGGGCCTTGGTGGAGTGGCTGTCCGGATCCGTGACGAGCACCCCGCATCCCCTCTTGGTGACGGTGGCAACAGGCTTGAGACCGATTGCCCTTGCCATGGCCTCCAACTCGCTGCGCGGGACAGGCATTCCATCCATGAACGCCTCGCCGGAAAAGCAGACGCTGGTACCCATGGGTATGGTGCTGCCGGGGTCGTTCGCTGCGTCGGCCTTGGGCAAATCCCCGGCCGGCAACATCAAGGCGGCATGCACCTTTTTGAGCAAACGATGTTCCGCGGCGGTGATGACATTGTCCCGTTGGGCAGCGTCGACAAGGGACTGGAAGTAGGCCGTATGAACTTCCCTGCGCTGGTGGGATGTCATGCCCAGCGTAGTCGCCAGTTCGTTCAGAGTGTCCTGTTCCGCCGCCTCTATCACGAAGTCATCCAACACATAGTCAAGGGCGTTCAGATACAGCCGGGTGACTTCATCCGTCTCCGGGTATCGGGCACGTTCGATGATCCGGCCCAGGCGACTGGCGGAATCTCGATTGCGGCGCAGTGTGTGCACGGCCTGAACCTCCGCACAAACCTCTGCCTGTGCGGAACCATGGGCGTCAAGGCTCAGCGTCTTCCGCGCCAACAACGCCGTGGCGCGGGCATCCGCCAAGGCGGAGTGTGCATCGGACAACGGGATGTCATGATCCCGGCAGGCGACGGACAGTTTCTGGCGCGTTGCCGCCAGGGTGCAACGGGGTGTACCAGGATGAAAAACCCCTCCTGCACGCGTGAACTCGTGTGCCAGGAAGGGAATGTCAAACCCTATGTTGTGGCATACCAGGACCGCATCGTGAACGTGTTCGGCCAGAATCGCGGCCACCTCGCGAAAGGTGGGTGCTCCCACCACCATGTCGGGTGAGATGCCGTGAATGTGCTGTGCCCCGATGTCCCTTTCGGGGTTGAGCAGCGTGTCGAACTCATCGCATATGGACAGGTCCGGCAGGCTTAGGGTCACTACGGCAATCTCCACAACGCGGTCGCTCCGGGGACGAAAGCCCGTGGTTTCGAGATCGACGACCGCAATGCGGGCTCCCCCGCCCACAGTCCCGGGTGCCTGTCGAGTCAACATGGTTCACAGTTCCCAACATTGCATTGGTAGGGTTTGAGACACTGGCGGCAATCGTGGCAACACGTGGTACAGCCCCTGGACCTCCAGCCGGAGTGCAGGTCGAGGAAGTGTCGGAAGGAACCGGGTGGAGGCCCCACTCCGACAAACTATGGGATGGCGGCATGGGCCGGCAACACCCCTACGTGACAACTGGCCATGCTGCCGACATGGGACAGCCAAACCGCCCGGCTGGATTTCTGCCATGATCCTAATGGAGTATGGGTATGGTTGCGAGAACCGAAGTCCCGCATCTTCCCGGCCCCCTTTGCGCGTCACCGTTGCTCCCGCCCCTATTGAAACCGTCCCCAATCATGTCCACCATGCCCTTCGGCATGCCGCGCGCAGGGCGACTGTCGCGGGCAAGGTCGATGTCACGCGCCTGGAGCAACCAGTGCCGTTCACATACGGAAACCGGGTGCCCTGCCGGACACCGTCCAGGATCATGGCTGGACTGACACGGAAAGGCCCTCCGGGGCGAAGGCGCATCTCGCCGCATCAATCAGGAACCGGAACCACTATCGTGGCAGCTACAAGGAAGGAAACTTGGACGCGAAACTCACGGAACTGACACCGAAACAGTCGATGCGGTTGTTTGCCATCGCCTTGGTTCTACTGACGACCCACCACAAATTGCCTCATCAGGCCACGATCGAGGAACTACTGGTTGGCGGGCACGAAGCGCTTGGTCTGTCGCCGCACACATGGGCAAAAGTGGAAGTGGCCAAAGATACGTCGTCCGCCGTCAAAATCCTTGTCACGGAACTGATCCAGCGCATGCCTTTGTCCGAGCGGGAGGAAAGGAAATCGGAGGCCATCCTCATAGGAGGCGAATTTGCCGAGGCGGGTGAATGCGGCCGGGATGATCTACCCTGCGGTGTGTGCGATGTGTGCATCGGGGACGCGGTGGCCTACGAACTCAACAGACTGTACCAGCAGTGGAAACGCAACCAGCCGCGACCTGCCGCCGTCGTATCGGGATGATTTCCCTTGGTCGTGGAATCGCACGGCCTTGCACAAAGGGGACTGGTAGGGTGTGAGGGGTTGTGGTGTGGCAACCCCATGCTGGTCCCTCCCATAACCGCCGTCTGCGCTCATTGCCCAAGTATGTTGGACGACACGGGCCAGGTTGCGGTGCATGGGCCAGGCCGGCAGGAGCAGCAAGGCACTGAGGTAGTGCCGCTGTGGGTTGCCGCCGGGCAGGACGGCCCGTATAGTGGATAGCAGAAGCACGGAACATCTCCCGGCATGGTGCTGTCAGTCTCATGCACACTCCATGGCAGGGAACTGTGCTCCCCTGCCTCGGGCAGTGGCTGCCACTTCCCCGAGTATCTGCGCAAGCCAAAACAGGGTGATTGATCCCGGCCCAGGCCAAGGAATTTCGAAAACCGTTCACACCATTGTTGGAAGGAAGCACCATGCCGGAAACCAGACCCAATCTTCTCGTGGTGTTCTGCGACCAGTTGCGACGGGATGCCATCGCCGCTTTCGGAGATCCCAATGTTGAAACACCCCACATCGATCGCTTGGCACAAAACGGCGTGTCCTTCACCAACGCCTGCTCCTCCTATCCCATCTGCGTTCCCTTCCGCTTCACCCTGATGACGGGAGAATATGCCCATTCCCGGTTCGTTCCCGGCATTGAATGGCGCATGTCTCCGGCGGAACGAACCTTGGCTGATGAATTCAACGCCGGTGGCTATGAGTCCATCTACCTGGGCAAATGGCATCTCTACGGGGGGCATGCCCTGCTTCCAGGCCACTCCACTCGCAAGGCCAACCTGACTCCTGTGCCCCGGGTCCACCAAGGCCGCTGGCAAAAATGGCTGGGTTTCGAACTGCGCAACGGCCATTTTGACACCTGCTACTACGAAGATGACGATCCCACGCCGCGTCCTATTGAAACCTACCAGACAGATGGTCTCTTCAATCTGGCCATGGAGCACCTTGAGGACCGTAGGGACACGGACAAACCCTTCGCGTGCGTCATTTCGGTGGAACCCCCCCATTTCCCCTATGAAGCCCCGGCGGCCCTGGAGGCGAGGTGGAAGGATCGTCCCATGTCCGTTCCCCCCAGTTTCCAGGCCCGGGATCAGGAGGAACGGGAACGTTTCTTGACCTTGCGCCGTCTCTACTACGCCATGGTGGAGAACCTGGACATGAATGTAGGCCGCCTGCGGGCATGGCTGGAAAAGACGGGTTTGGCCCAAGACACGATCGTGGTTTTTTTCTCAGACCACGGAGAGATGGGTGGCTGTCACGGAATTCCCACTGCGCACAAGCAGTACCCCTACGAAGAATCCATAGGGATTCCCCTCATCGTCCATGATCCCCGTTACCCGGAACGTGCCAATCTGCGGCTGCCAGCCCCTACCTGTACGGAGGACCTGTTTCCCACCCTGCTGGGACTGTGTGGTCTTGAACCCGCCAACTCCCTGCCTGGGACCAACCTGGCTCCCCTGATCCGGAATGAGGATGCCGGACCGGATCGTCCCGGCGTGTTACTCGAATATGTGGCCGAAACACGAGCGAACAGCCTCTTTCACGTGGAAACCTGGCGCGGTTTCCGCAGTGAACGCTTCAAGTACACAGTGTTGGGGGATGTGAATGGAGGCAAACCCTGGCAGTTCTTCGATCTGGAAACAGATCCCCATGAAATGAACAACCTGATAGACGATCCTGCTTGGGAGGAGGAGATCCGGTGTCATCACGGCTGGATGCGAGACCGCATGGTCGAGACGGAGGATCTCTACATCCTCAAACCCGCCTGGGGTATGGAAGGCCTCAACATTTGGGACGTGGATGTGCCACGAATCGATCCGGCAATCGTCAGCCAGGATCTCGACCTGTGACTTTCCCCAAAATGATCACTCCCTGTGATGGCCGAAGCCGAAGCTGTGCCAAGCCTTCCTCATGGCGGTGAGGAAGGCCATCATGCTGGAGGTGGCCAGCCGAGACAAACCTCCTCCCCTCAGGATCAGGCACTGGCCGGACTGTGACCGCGCACTGACGGGTTCGGTGGGCACTGTTTCAATCTCGTTGATACTGGTCTGGACGCACAGACGGCGCGGGGTCCCTGCAACGGTGTTGTCGTGACAACCAAAGAGAACCCCTCGTCGTGGACTTCAGTCCCAGCTCCTGGACATCCCGAACGCCAACGGCCCCTACCCGATTCCCTGCCCGCCTAGCACCGCAGCAGTGCCTGTTCCCGTCACCTGGTCTTCCTCGGCCGACTCCGCATCCAACGCTGGCAGTACAAGACCTGCCTCTCCCGCGCCTCGTCCCTGCCGTCCGGCGTGACCTCCCACCAGCGTCCGCAGTCCTTCCGACAACGGGTGGCCCGACTGTATGTGCACTGCGTCAGCCTGCGGGGTCTGTCCCGGATCCTGGTCCTGCCGGATCGGCTGGACCCCGCCGTGCTGTCCACCCTGACGGTGCGCATCCTCCGCGACCGAGGCCTTCAGCACCCCGCCTGTGGCAGGCCATCCGGTGACAGGACTGGCATCCCTACATGCGCTACGAACTCCACATGATCTTCCAGGCGGAGACGGGACCCCGGCGGGCCGGCCGAGCCTTCCGCCGACGTGAAGCTCAATGCCCACGCCCATCCCGTGGGCATCGAACAGGGCTTCCGGTCCCTCAAGCGCCTGCGCGGCCCGGCCCCCGGTCGGGCGCGACGACCGCACTTGGAGACGCCTGTGGCACAGCCCGCTCCCGTCAACCCCACCGGCCTCCACAGGCCGTCAGGCAGCCAGCATCAGGGGCACCTGAACAGGTACGATTCGAGGCTGTAGAGCTCTCTTTCCACGTGGGTATAATCAGGCTGTCTTTTCTCTGAACGTTCTTGCTTCAGGACAGACGCCGAGACCGGTACTCGGTGTCTGTGGCTTGCCGCAGAAGGGCGGTCTCGCTTGAGCTTTCAGTTCGATTGATTTGGGGAGGAAAACCATGAACAGTCGAGTAACGCGTCGTAGTTTTCTGCAAGTCGCCGGCGGCGGGCTGGCACTGTCCGTGTTGAGTGCTTGTGCGGTGGCACCGACCGCCGCGCCGGGTGAAGATGGGCAAATGGCTGAGCCAGTCACCATTCAACTCATGTTCTGGCCGGTAGGGGGCGAACGTGGGATCGAAAGTATGGAAAAGGCGCTGGAACCGTTTGAAGCAGCCAACCCGGATATTGTCGTGGAACGGCTCGCCACGCCCTGGGGCGACCTGCATGACAAATTCCTTACCACGTCAGCCGGTGGCGTACCTCCGGATGTGTCCGCCGTGGACAATTACTATCTGACCCAGTTTGCCTCCAGGGGCATCCTGCTGGCCTTGGACGAACGGGTGGACGCAGACCCGAACGTGAACGATGAAGATTATTTCGAGGCCGCCTGGAATGAAGGGGTCTGGGAAGGAGAGCGCTGGTCCATGCCCTACATCGGCAGTACCCGCGTAATGTATTTCAACGTGGACCTGTTTGAAGCCGCAGGTGTGCCCCGCCCGGATGAACAGTGGGAGGCTGGGGAATGGACCTGGGACGCCTTCCTCGAATCGGCCGCCGCGCTTACGGATACGTCCGGTGATGTCATGGATACCGTGTACGGAACCATGGCCGATACTTCCATGTGGGGCGGACTGCAGCCCTGGATCTGGGGAGCGGGCGGCGATGAACTGAACGATGATCGCACGCAGAGCCTGTTGAATACCCCGGAAGCCGTAGCCGGCTACGAGTTTTGCCAAAACCTGATTCACGATCATGGCGTGGCTCCGACCCGCGAAACTACCCAGGATGTGAATCTGGTAGGCACCGGCCGCATTGGCATATGGGCCTCCTGGCGAGGGTTGGT
Source organism: Caldilineaceae bacterium bin34 (assembly GCA_002238555.1). Taxonomy (GTDB): domain Bacteria; phylum Chloroflexota; class Anaerolineae; order Caldilineales; family Caldilineaceae; genus Bin34. The sequence continues at coordinate 21,468 of MPMO01000039.1, read as the reverse complement.
CATGGCCTACCGCAGCTATGACTACAACTGGGAGGTAGTGCCTTTCCCGATGGGAGCGGAAGGCAAACTGACCCTCTACAAGGGCAACTCCATGGTGGTGGCCAAGGCGGGGGAGAATCTGGACCAGGCGTGGCAACTGTGCAAGTACATGTCCAGTCAGGAGGCGGATGCCATCTGGATTACCAATGGAGGAGCCACGCCGCGCAGGGACAACACCGATGTATTGCTCAACAGCAGGCCGCCTGAGAACAACGCCTATTTCTATCAGCCGTTGGCCGAAGGCTGGGCCAAGACGATTCCCTTTACGCCGCTGTGGGTCGAGTGGACCCGCAGTCTGAATCCTTTCCTGGATCGGATTTTCCTGGACAACGAGGATGTCCAGACGGTGATGGATGAGGCCGTCGTTACCATCGATGGCATCCTGCAAGGGGAGTCGTAAAGGGGTAGGCTGTTTGCCCATTCCCCCACGCATGGTTGGCGGCAGCCGGTGTTCCTGGCCGACACCGGCTGCTGCCCCTTGCCGGCAGCACGATCCTAATCGGTTGTCCCGGATCGCATGTTCAAGTTACGGTACGCCCAGCTGGAGGAACTCTACGGCTGGCTGTTTGTCACACCCTGGCTGTTTGGGTTTCTGGCCTTCATTGTGGGCCCCATGCTGGTGTCGGTGTATCTGGCCTTTACCAACTGGGATATTCTGACTCCCGCCCAGATGGTGGGTTTTGATAATTTTGTCAAGTTGACCACAGGGGACCCGCTGGTGGGCCAGGCCCTGAAAGTAACCACCATCTATGCCGGCGTCTCCATACCCCTGCAGGTTGTACTGGGACTAATCCTGGCCCTGCTGCTCAACGAAAAAATCAAGGCCATGTCCTTTGTGCGCACGGTCTTCTACTTGCCCAGTGTGGTCGCCGGTGTGGCGGTAGCCTTGCTGTGGCGCTGGATTTTTTCCCCGGATTTCGGTCTCCTCAATGCCGGACTTGACCTCGTGGGCATCGACGGCCCCGCATGGCTGGCGGATAGCCGGACGGCTCTGTCCGCCCTGATCCTCATGAGCCTCTGGGGCGTGGGCGGGGGCATGCTGATCGTGCTTGCCGGACTGCAGGGGGTACCCACCACTCTGTACGAGGCAGCCGAAGTGGATGGGGCCAATAGCTGGGTGCGCTTCTGGAACGTCACCTTGCCCATGATATCGCCGGTCATTCTCTTTCAGACTGTGATGGGCATCATTGGGGCCTTGCAGGTGTTTACCGAAGCCTACGTGATGACCGAGGGTGGACCCAAGTACGCCACCCTGTTTTACATGCTGTATCTGTATCAGAATGCCTTCGAATTCCTCAAGATGGGGTACGCGTCGGCTCTGGCTTGGGTACTTTTTGCGTACATCCTGCTGCTGACCCTGTTGGTCCTCCGGTTCTCCGCGGCTTGGGTCTATTATGAGGGTGTATCGTCCAAGACGGGGCGGTAATGGACATCACGACCCGCCCACTGACCCGACCGGCAGCCCCGGTTGGCTGGCGGACGAACCGGCGCTTGCATTATGCCCTCAAGATGACCGTGGTCTATCTTTGCCTGGCGTCCGGCGGCTTCTTAGTCTCCGTGCCCTTTGCCTGGATGCTGTCCACATCATTGAAGACCTTGGGCCAGACCTTTGTCTTTCCCCCCATCTGGGTTCCCGTCCCGCTGCAGTGGGCCAATTACGTCAAGGTTTTTGAAGTATTGCCTTTCATGCGGTATTTTATTAATACCGTATATGTCTCCGGGCTCAGCGTGGCGGGTACTCTCTTTGCCAGCAGTTTGGCCGGATTCTCGTTTGCCCGACTGCGCTGGCGAGGCAGTACCGTCCTGTTTGTCGTCGTATTGAGCACCATGATGTTGCCCCCTCAGGTCACCATGATCCCCAAGTTCATTCTGTTCCGGATACTGGAATGGATTGACACCTACAATCCCCTCATTGTGCCCTCGCTTTTCGGGACCGGGTTTCAGATCTTCCTGTTTCGTCAGTTTTTCTCCACCATCCCCCAGGAAATTGATGAGGCTGCCCGCATGGACGGCTGCAGCTTTGTGGGTACCTACGCCCGCATCATCCTGCCCCTGTCGGGACCTGCGATCATCACCGGATTTCTGTTTGCCTTCCGGTACAACTGGAATGAATTCCTGGAACCCCTGATCTATCTCAACACCCATTCCAAGTTCACGCTGGCGCTGGGCCTGCGCCTGTTTCAGGGAGAGTTCACCACCAATTGGCCCCTGCTCATGGCGGCTTCCACCATCGCCATGCTACCGGTGTTGCTTACTTTCTACTTTGGCCAGCGTTACTTCATACAGGGTGTAGTGATTTCCGGGGTCAAAGGCTGAGGTCCTACCTGACCATCTCGGGGTCCGCCCGCATACCTCTTCCGAATTCTGAAAGCCACGCCGCAACCACCACCTGTGGCAGACCCGAGGCGGAACCGGTGGCGGCCTGCGCCATCGCGCCGGCAAGAAGGTGCGCCGCTCGGGCCACGCGGTGCGGGACCTCGCCCTGCACGCACATCCAGCGGCACAACCGAGGTGCGGCGACCGGAATAGAAACGGAAACCGACGGTGACTGTATCCAGGTTTGCACGTACGTCTGCGGGCACCCGCGCGATGTCGCCTTCCAGGCGTGTGGACAGACTGCTGCATGAACTTGAACGGCAATTCGATGCCCCTCCGGTGGTCCCGATTGACAAGTACGATGCTCCGCTAATCCATCTACTAGGCCAGAGACCCGGACTCGGAGCCCTGCATCTCGGTCCTGCGCGGGTTCTTCGGCCTGTTCAAGCACCTTGAACTTGACTCGTCGGGGCCATTCGGCGAGACCGGGGCTTGGAATGTTGCGGTCCCACGGCGGAATCCTTGGCGCGTCCCAGCCAGTCTGATCGGTTGGGAAGGGCCTGAATCCGAAGTGGTTCCGAAGTGAACGGACAATGGCACAATTCCACCGGGACCTCCACCTGCTGCCAACTGCTTCCTTGCCATCCCGGTCCGGCACTCGCGTTCCGGCAGTCTCTTCCCGCACAGCACCGTTCACCACAAGGATGATCAAGACCATGCACGGTCTCATGATGTCCATGCCCATGACGATGGGCAGCATTCTGGAACATGCTCAACGCGTCTTCGGATCGAAGCTCATTGTCACGCGGCAGCCCGATCGTTCCCTCCATGTCATGACCTACCGGGACCTGCACGCGCGGGTCAAGAAACTGGCCAATGCCTTGACGGCCCTGGGCATCCAACCCGGCGATCGGGTGGGCACGTTGGGCTGGAACCACCACCAGCATGTGGAGGCCTACTTCGGCATACCGGAGATGGGAGGCGTCATCCACACCCTCAACATCCGACTGTCTTCGGACCAGCTGGCCTACATCATCAACCATGCCGAGGACCGCGCCATTCTGGTGGATGGTTCACAGGTACCGCTGTTGGAAGACATCAAGGACCGGATCCGAGGGGTCGAACACTTCATCATCTGGTCCGGCGCAGACCAGGTCGCCTGCAACCTGCCCGGCACGATTCACCGGTACGAAGACCTGCTGGAAGAGGCCGACGCGTCCCATGAGTGTCCTGTCCAGGATGAATGGACGGCCATGGGTCTGTGCTACACAAGCGGCACCACCGGACACCCCAAGGGCGTCCTCTACACCCATCGTTCCATGTACCTCCATACCATGGGCGTCAACCAGGCCAACGCGTTCGGCTTGACGGAACGGGACAACGTGTTGGCCGTGGTGCCCCAGTTTCACGCCATGTGCTGGGGATTGCCATATGCCGCCGCATGGGCCGGTTCCAATCTGGTGCTGCCGGGCCCGTTTCTGGATGCCGCCTCGTTGGCCGAGTTGCTGCACGACCGGCGCATCACAGTCGCATCCGGGGTCCCGACCATCTGGAATTCCCTGTACCACGAGTTGAAGCGCAACCCGGTGGACATCTCCTCCATCAGGGCCCTCATCGTGGGCGGATCGGCCATGCCCCGCCCGTTGATAAAAGCCTACGAACAGGAATTGGGCGTCTCGGTCATGCATGCCTGGGGCATGACCGAGACGTCACCCATTGGTTCCGTGTGCGTGCCTCTGACCCGACACCGGGATCTGGATCCGGAGGCTGTATGGGACATCAAAGCCCGCCAGGGACCGCCCGTGGCCGGCGTCGACCTGCGTATCGCACGGGATGAAGAGGAACAGCCTTGGGACGATCGCTCCACCGGCGAAATCCAGGTCAAGGGACACTGGGTGGCGTCGCAGTACTACCGAACCGAACACCAGGCCGAGCACTTCACTTCCAGCGGCTGGTTCCGCACGGGTGACATCGCCGCCATCGATCCCGACGGATACATCCGGATCACGGATCGCACCAAGGACCTCATCAAAAGCGGAGGCGAGTGGATCTCCTCGGTGGAATTGGAGAACACGCTCCTGTCGCACCCCAACATTCGAGAGACGGCATTCGTCGCCCTGTCCGACGAGAAATGGGGGGAGCGTCCGTTGGCGGTCATCGTGCCGCATGGTCGGGACGAAGGCATCTCACTGCAGGAGGTACGCCGGCATCTGACACCGAAATTCCCCAGCTTCTGGTTGCCGGACGCCATGGCCCTGGTATCGGACATTCCCAAGACCAGTGTGGGCAAGTTCGACAAGAAGGTCATCCGACAACAGATCCTGAACGGAGAGCTTGAAATCATTCGGGAATAGCTTGGTTGCGCAGCACGACGACAACGCGGGCGTGGTGCACAGCCACCGGCCGCGAACCAGGCAACCTACCAAACCAACTCGGCTGTGCAACAACCCGCACAATGGGCTACAATTACAGGAGTGGCCCCGTTGCCCTACACACCGAATCTTGGACGCGCCTCAGGAGGAGAGAACGTCACCATGCAGAAGTGGACCAAACCCGTGTTGGTAAAGCTGGACATCGCCGAGACCCTTAGGGGTTCGGGACCTTGTCCGGACGGTGATGGTGGCTCCGAGGCCATGTAACACTGACGAGACAAACGGCCGGCCGTCATTGACGGCCGGCGGAGACAGCCCCCGATACCCGGGCGCGTCTTGATTCCCCGGCTCCGCAGCACCCCTCACCCCGGGCTCGGAAGCACCCGTCACCCGGGGCAGTGGAGCCGTCCGGGATACGGCGGACCCGTTCGAAACCGGGTTGATTCAACCCCCTCGGCACGGTTGGGTGTACCGGAACCGGAAGCAGCCGCGGCCCGCAACAGGCTCCAAACGCCCATGTAGAATCCCTTCGGCCTCCGCTCCGGCGGCAGGACCGTCGCCCCTCCTTTCCCAACCAAGACCCCGGACCCCATGCAGCATCCGCAAGCCGGCAAACCCAACATCATTCACATCATGGCCGACGACATGGGCTGGGGGGATGTCGGCTGCTACAACCCGGACTCCCGTATTCCAACCCCCAACATGGACCGCGTGGCGCGCGAGGGCATGCGGTTCACCGACGCCCATTCGCCGTCCGCCGTCTGCACCCCGACCCGGTACGGCGTCCTGACCGGGCGCTTCTGCTGGCGCTCGCACCTCCGCAGCAACGTCCTCTACGGCTACGAGCCGCCCCTGATCGAGCCCACCCGGCGAACCGTGGCCCGTCTGCTCGGGGAAGCCGGCTACCACACGGCCGCCATCGGCAAGTGGCACCTTGGTTTGGGTTACACCCCGCGCCCGGGCGTCTTCTTCGATTTCAACCGCGCCCTGCCCTGGACCAACGCCACCCGCGAGATGGAGGAGCTGGTCGACTTCACCCAGCCGATCATCGGCGGCCCCAATGCCCTGGGTTTCGATTACTTCTTCGGCGCCTCCGGCTGTCCCACCTGCCAGCCGCCCTACGGGTTCATCGAAAACGAACACTTCGTGGATCTGCCGTCCGAGTACCACGAAGTCCCCGTCTTCACCAGCCGCCCCGGCATGATGGCGCCCGGCTGGCAGCACAAGGATGCCGATCCCCGCATCGCGGAGGAGGCGGTCCGCTACATCCGGGAACAGGCCGAAGCCGACGAACCCTTCTTCCTCTACCTCAACTCCGACGCACCCCATGAACCGTGCACGCGCGCGGACGTGCCGGAGTTCGCCCGCGATCAGTCCGGAGCCGGCCCGCGCGGCGATCTGGTGTGGCTGTTCGACTGGATGGTGGGCCAGGTCCTGGATGTGCTGGACGAGACGGGCCAGGCCGACAACACCTTGGTCCTGGTCACCAGCGACAACGGTGCCCTGCCGGGGGATCGGCAACCCGGCGGAACCGGCATGGCGGCCTACAACACCTACGGACACCGCTCCTCGGCGGACTGGCGGGGCTACAAGGCCCACATCTGGGAAGGCGGCCACCGGGAACCGCTGCTGGCGCGCTGGCCTGGCCAAGTGCAAGCCGGAACCGTGAGCAACGCCCTGGTCTCGCTGGTGGACTTCATGGCCACCTGTGCCGACATCACCGACCGGCCGCTGGACAACCTGTGTGCCGAGGACAGCGTCTCCTTCCTGCCCGTCCTGCGCGATCCGGACGCATCCGTGCGCACCGATCTGATTCACCACTCGCAGACGGGCGTCTTCTCGCTCCGCTCCGGCGACTGGAAGGCCATCTTCGAGACGGAAGGGTCCGGAGGCTGGGCCCCTCCGACCGGCACGCCACCGGAGCCGCTCGCGCCGGGCCAGCTTTACAACATGCGCGAGGATCCGGGCGAAACCCGCAACCTCTGGGACGAGCGTCCGGATGTCCGCGGGGAACTGGCTACGCGCCTGGTGCAGTACCGCCAGGCCGGCTGCACCGTGCAGCACGACGCCCCCGCCTGAACCACACCAGTCAGCCAAAGGCAAACGGCATGTTCGACACCAGTTGGGATTCGCTGCGCACCTACGGGATTCCGGACTGGTTCCGGGATGCCAAGCTCGGCATCTTCATCCACTGGGGGGTCTACTCGGTGCCCGCCTGGGACAACGAGTGGTATCCCCGATTCATGTACCGGGACGAAATGTCCCGCAAGGGCCAGAACTACTACCGGCACCATTGCGACACCTGGGGCCATCCGGGCACGTTCGGCTACAAGGACTTCATCCCCATGTTCAAGGCCGAGCACTGGGATCCGGAGCAGTGGGTGGATCTGTTCCAGGCCGCCGGGGCACGCTACGTGGTCCCGGTTGGCGAACACCACGACGGTTTCCCCATGTACAAATCGCAGTACACGAAGTGGAATGCCGCCGACATGGGTCCCCAAAGGGATGTGGTGGCCGAACTGGAAAGGATTGTGCGGCGGCGCAACCTGAAGTTCGGGGTCTCCTCCCACCGGGCCTTCAACTGGCGCTACTACACCTACCGGGACGACTTCGACACCTCCGATCCCGCCCATGCCGGCCTCTATTCCCCGGCCCATGCGGAGGACGAGCCAACGCCCAAGGAGTGGATTGAGGACTGGTACCGGCGCACGCAGGAGATGATCGACCGCTTCGAGCCGGACGTGCTCTGGTTCGACTTCGGCTGGCATGCCGACGAGTTCGCCGACTGGCGCCCGCAGGTCCTGGCCTACTACTACAACCAGTCGCGCCGGTGGGGCCGGGACGTGGTCCTGCAGTACAAGGACAAGTTCCCGCCCGGTGTGGCCTGTTACGACATCGAGCGCGGCAAGCTGGACGACATCCGGGAGGAATACTGGCAGACGGACACGGCTGTGTCCTACAAGTCCTGGAGCCACATTGAGAACGACGAGTTCAAGACTGCGACCACGCTGGTCCACGACCTCGTCGACATTGTGAGCAAGAACGGCAACCTGCTGCTCAACGTCGGCCCGCGGGCCGACGGCATCATCCCCGACGCAGCCGCGGATCTGCTGCGCGATCTGGGTGCCTGGCTCAACGTGAACGGGGAAGCCATCTACGGCACCCGTCACTGGCACACCTTCGGCGAAGGTCCGACCCAGGTCACCACCGGCCACCTGACCGAACGGGAGAACGCCGGCATGACCGCCGAGGATATTCGCTTCACAACCACCAAGGACGCCCTGTACGCCATCCTGCTGGGCTGGCCCGGAAACACGGCCCGGGTCCAGTCCGTCACCCCGGAACGACTTGACCCGGCGCGTGTCGCCGACGTTTCGCTGCTAGGCGGTCCCAGTGGATTGGACTGGACGATGACCAAGGAGGGGTTGACGGTTCAGCTGCCGGACTCACCGACAGGGGCCCATGCCCACAGCCTAAAACTCTCCCTCAAGCCGCACTGACTTCCTGTTGCCACTGTCGTCCTGGCGGTCGCCGGTGGTGAAACAATATGGGGTGGGCCGCATGGCCGCTGCCTGTCCGGCCCGCCCGGCGGCAATACCCGAATGGTTCCCGGTCCATGCCGGCGTTCGCAAGCACAAGGAACTCGAACATGCCCATCAAGACCTTGACGTTCGATCTGTTCGGCACGATTCTGGATTTGGGCTCCAGCCTGAGACCCTATATCGGGGACATGCTGGCTGCGCAGGACACAATTGTCACGACCGAGGAATTCTGGGACAGGCAGCGCGCCCGGCAGCGATTGGAACAGTTTCAGGATTCCCTTATGTTGCAGGGACATGGTGGCTATCTGGAAACGGTCCGGCGCGCCTATCTGCACACATTGCGCAGCTTTGGCCTGGACCATGTCGCGCAGGACGGGGACCAGATTGATGCCTTCATGGCACAGTGGCAGGGGTTGCGCCCCTTTCCCGATGTCCTGCCCGCCCTGCCGATCCTGCATCGGAACTTCCGGCTGGTAGTCCTGTCCAATGGGGACCCGGCCTTCCTGGACCATCTGGTAACGCATCAGGTACCCTGGAACTTCGACGACGTGATTTCCGTCACCTCCGTCGGAATGTTCAAGCCCCACCCCACGGTCTACCAATACGCGGCCCATCGCCTGGGTGCAACCAGCCGGGACCTGTGCATGGTGTCTTCCAACTCGTTTGATGTGGTGGGAGCCGTGGCCTGCGGCTATGCCGGTGCCTATGTGAATCGCTATGGCATGCCCTACGAGGAGACTCCCTTCCGTCCTTCGCTGGAGGTAACGGACTTCTCGGAATTGAACGGTGCGCTGCAGGCCTTGCCGACCCGGTGATCGGCGGAAGCCCCAACGTCAAGCCAACACGGGTCAAACCTGCTTTTCGGTTGCGCATCCTGCCCTGTGTCAGATTGGAACAGACCGGAGGGCAGGCCCGAACCGTTTCCCGATTGGCTGACCCGGATCGTGAAAACCGGTCCGGACCAAGTGCGCTCGATGTCGAACAGGACCCAACCTGCCGCGACCCGGGGTCCTCAGCCGGGATTGGCCGGTTCCGGAAACATCACCGTCAGGTCACGGGATTGCGCCAGTTGCCCAAAGAGATGATTCTGGTAAATGCTGCTCATGAGAAACCCGAAGGGGAGTGTCACAATCAAGCCGACACCCAAGGCCAGAGCACCGGTCAGGGCGGCCGCCACCGAGATAAGCAAGGACACCAAGCCGGCGACAACGCTAGCCAATAGGCACTGTACCCAGTTCCGGGCCACCCAGGCAAGTACATTCCCGAATTTGAAAGCATCAGCCAGTTCCATGCGCTGGGCCAAGGCAATCATAATGGCGGGACCAAGGATCCAGCCCGCGACAGTGGGCAGCAAACTCGCCAAGCTTGCGCCCAAGCCGATGGACGCCAGACTGTGTGAAAATGTGCCCCCAAACGCATCCAAGCTGTAGCTATCCGTAAGCGGGAGTGCTGTCTGATTGTTCCCAACCAGATTCACGGCTACTAATACAGCGAAGAAAGGCAACAACCAAACCACATAGGCCACAAACAAGAAGAAGCCGTTTCGCAGATCAGTCTGCCATTGATCCCATTCCGGGAGTGGGTGTTCCTGATTGGTTCGGACATTGCGCAACAGGCGCAGAGAATATCCGCCTACTATGAAGAAACCGAGAATGCCGACCAGCACCACGGACAGAACCATACAGACCAGGACATACAGGGTGCCTGTCATGAGCTTTTTGCGGATTCTGGGATCGGTGGAACTGAAGACTATCTGAAAAGGCAGACCGTATTGCATGATCGCTCCTCCTTGGGTGCACTCTGCAATGGCGGCCAGTATAGCCTCGCCCCCAAGGTGAATTCGCTTCACGCCCACCAAGGACACTTTGTTGCCATGCTGCCGGGTCAGGCCGGGAATACGGTCAAAGTCAGGCCGTCACCCCTTGCTCACGATGCTCGTTATCAACATCACTGCTGTCTCACCATCCTTGACGTAACACAACTGTCATCGTTGTCCTGAAAGTCGTTGGTCCGTCTGGCTCACACGGCCGACGAACCAACCGACCTTGTCAGGCATGGCCAACACCGACAGGCAGCATGTATCCCCGGGCAGATATGCTTGTGGCCCGAACGCACGAAGAAGGCAGCGAAGAGGCAGCCTGTCAACCTCCACCGCCCGACAGCCTGGGCCGGAGCATATTCCACGGACCAGGGTGCCCGGTGTGGCACCCGTCACCTTGGTGGATACAAGACCTAAAACCAGTATCGGCGTCGCTGGAACGGATAACCCGGCAGCGAGATGCGCCGCCGCTGCTCCCCGGCGAACATCCCGGCAAAGGCAACCGGCAAGCCCGCCTCGTATGCCTTGGCAACTGCTTCCGCAAATCCGATCCCTTCCTCCGCTGACCGCCCATGGGTGGCGGAATGCTCCCGACTCCGCACCGCGAACGGAACCCGCACACACCCCGGAGTGCCCGACGCATCCGGCCAGGCTAAGGCTTCCTGTGGTCCCAGCACCGAGTCCGGGCCGATTTCCACAATGGCATCCACTTCCAGCCCTGCAAGTGTCCCGACGCAGGCATCCAAGGCCGCCGGCTCACTCATCTGGCGATGCCAAAAGGCTCCGTCCAGCCGGTCGTCCGCAGCCACAACGCGCCCCGTAACGTGGCTTACCAGAGTCGGTGACGGCGGCGCACTGGCCGCATCGGCGAGGGATGCTTCGAAACCCGACAGGAACGGTTCCCCCTCCTTTTGGCCTTGGAGTTCCGACAACCGCGTGCCACACGCCATCGCCAGTTGAAGACCTTCCTTCATGCCGAACGCCCCCGCTTGCTGAGCCGCTACCAGGGCACCGGGTCCGTGTCCCAGCACCACGCTCGGACGGATGGACAATGCCGACCAGAGAGCCGTGAGCGCGCTCTCCATGGCATAGAGTGCCGGTACGCCCCATGCCGGATCGTCCAGGTCGCCTGATGCCCCGGTGCGGCCAAACACTGTGTCCAGCAGGGAAACGCTCTGTTCTTCCCAGAAAACGGAATCGCAATAGTCCAAAACCGCCCGCGCGACGGGCTCGCTTTCGTACAGTGCCGCGCCCATGCCAACCCACGGGCTGCCCAGGCCACCGTAGAGGAACGCCACGTTTGTCACCGGCCGCGAGCCTGGCTGCCCAATGCCTTCGGGATTGTCCCTGAGCACCTGCAACTGTTCACGCAGTGACGGCCCATCGCGGAACACCACCCCGGCACGGTAGGTGAAGTGGCTGCGCCCGACACCCGCCGTCCAAGCCAAGTTCGAGATCAGCGCGTCCGATGCCGAACCGTCGCCGGCCAGTTCCTCGGCATGTTGATCGAGCCAGACCAGATAGCGTCCGGCGAGTTCGCCCAGGGCCTTGGGCGTCCTGCCCGACAGGGGCAGCAGCCGCACCGCACGGGAACCGGCCACGCCCTCGGGCAGAAAGTCGGTCGTCTCCTCGGGCAGGGATGCTCCGACGGTTCGTACGGAACCCTCCGGCCAGCACTGTACAGAGTCCCTTCCGGAACCACCGTCCCGGCCCTCGTACCCCTCGACCACCACATGGACATTGGAACCCGAAATACCGAAGGCGTTCACTCCCGCCAGGAAGGGACGACCGGGTGCCGACGGCCAGTCCGTGGACTCCGAAGTGACCTGCAGCGGCATTCGTCTCCAGTCAACCTCCGGAGTGGGATTGTTGAAGTGCAGATGCTTCGGAATGGTTCCATGCCTCATGGCCAACACCGTTTTGATCAGGCCGGCAATCGCGCCCGCACTTTCCAGGTGTCCCATGTTGGTCTTCACGGACCCGACCAGCAGAGGCTGACCTGTTCCCCGACCAGGGCCATAGACTGTAGCCGCGGCACTCAGTTCGACTTCATCTCCCACGGCATTGCCCGGCCCGTGGGCCTCCAGGTAGTCCACCTCGGCAGGGTCCACCCCGGCGCGCATCAGGGCCTCCGTCATCACCCGTTCCTGAGCCGGACCACTCGGCAGCGTCAGGCCCAGGCCCGCGCCGTTTTGGTTGACGGCCGATCCGCGAATCACGGCCCAAACGCGATCACCGTCGGCCTCCGCCCGGCTCAGGGGTTTCAGGACCACCACACCACAGCCCTCACCGCGCACGTAACCATCTGCGGCCGCGTCGAAACTCCAGCACTGTCCGCTCTGCGACAACATGCCCAAATCGGCAAGGAACCGGGCCACCTTGGGAAACAGAATCGCATTCACCCCGCCGGCCAAGGCCAGATCGGCATCGCCGCGCTGCAAGCTGGCAACCGCCTGGTGCACCGCCACCAGCGAGGAAGTGCAGGCCAAATCGAAAGGCACCGCCGGTCCCTCCAGGCCCAGCGTGAACGCAATCCTGCCGACCGCGACACTGCCGGCCGTGCCGAAGAAATCACCGTCCGCGCCCTTCGCTTCCATCAACCGGCGATACTCGCTGGCGCCCACTCCCATGTATACCCCGGACCGACTGCCCTTCAACTGGTCCGGATCAATGCCGGCATCCTCAAGGGCCTGCCAGCTGGTCTCCAGCAGCATGCGCTGCTGCGGATCCATGGTGCGCGCCTCGATCGGGGCAATCCGGAAGAACCCGGCATCAAACCGATCGATGCCGTCCACGAACGCGCCCCGGCGACTCGCGGCATCGTCGCTGTCGGGATCGCCCGCGACCCCCTGCCAGTCGCCGGAGTCCGTGCGCCCATCCGTCACGGCATTGGCACCGGTTGCCAGCAACTCCCAGAAGGCGGCCAGATCCTCCGCTCCGGGGAAACGGCAGGCCATGCCCACGATCGCGATGGCATCTTCTTCCGGCAGCGCACGCGGCGTGACAGGCGCTTGGCGCGGAGTCGGCTCCGGCGCATCGCCGAACTCGCCGGCCAGGTGACGGGCCAGCTCCGCAATACTGGGAAAGTCGAACACCACCGTGTTGGATGCCACGTACTCTCCGGCAAAGGCCCGGTTCAGGCGGTTGCGCAACTCGACCGCCATCAGCGAATCCATCCCCAAGTCGGAGAACTCCGCCACCGGCGGCGGCAGGTTTGGCAGCCGCATCACCGCCTGCAGCTCATTCTGGAGGAACGAGACCAGCACCTGCTCGCGCGCCTCCGGCAGTGCAAGACTGAGACCGGACAGCAAGTCCGCCTGCACATCCCCCTGCTCGGCGGGAACTTCGTCCTCCGTGGCCAGCAGGCTTTCGAGCAAAGGTGCCGGCCGGCCGATGTGCTCGGCCAGGATGGACCAGTCCACCGATGCCACCATGCCGGTGGCCGTGCCCTTGTGCACGAGGCGCTCGAAGGCGCGCAGACCCTGGCGCGGCGAGATCCAGCCGGTGCCGCTGGCTTCCAGTTGCCCGGCGATGCGCTCCCGCTGCTCCTCGGCTTCACCGAGCCCGGCCCACGCCCCCCAGGCGATGGACTGCCCGGCCAACCCCTGTGCGCGCCGATGTCCCGCGAGCTGGTCCAGGAACGCGTTGGCGGCGCCGTGGTTGGCCTGGCCGGCATTGCCCAAGACGCCGGTCACGCTGGAAAACAGGACGAACAGATCCAGGCCCCGGTCCGCCGTTGCCCGGTGCAGATGCCAGGCCCCCAGCATCTTGGGCCACAGGACATCCTCGAAGCTTTGCCAGGTCTGGTTTGTCAACGCGGCGTCCGACAACACGCCTACGCTGTGAATCACACCGCCCAGCGGCGGCAGGGATGCGTCCATGCGCGCCAGCATCGCGTCCACGGCCGCTCCGTCCGTTACGTCGGCCAGTTCCGCCCGGATGGTCACCCCGCGTGCCTGCAGTGCACTGATGGCTTCCCGGGCGGGGGCATCGGGTTCGCGACGTCCGTTCAATACGATGGCACCGGCGCCCCGATCCGCCAGCCAACCCGCGACGGCACACCCGATTCCACCCAGTCCACCTGTTACCAGATAGGTCCGGTCCGCGCGCAGCGATCCTCGTTCGATGGGCGACGGCGTCAGGACAATCTTTCCGATGTGCCGGGCACCGCGCATGAAATCCATGGCCGCGCCGGCCTCGGTCAGGGACCACCGGCTGTGAACCAGCGGCCCGACCTCGCCCGCTGCCAACTGCAGCATCACTTTCCGGAGCGCGGCTCCCGGCACCTCCGGATGGAATTCCTTCAGCACATCCAGTTCCAGGATGGTGTAGGCGACATCGGGCCGCGCCGCCGCCATCTCCTCCTCGCTGAAAATGTCGACCCTGGCCATTTCCACGAACCGGCCGCCTTGGGCCAGGCAGGACAGGCTCGTGTCGATGAAGCCCTCTCCCGTCAGGCTGTTCAGCACCACGTGCACGCCCTCGCCCCCGGTGGCTTCCCGAATCTGTTCTCCGAACTTCGTCCGGCGGCTGTCGAACACGTGCTTCACGCCCAGCGACCGGAGATAGGCCTGTTTGGGTGCGCTCGCCGTTGCGAACACTTCCGCGCCCGCAGCCTGCGCCAGCTGGATGGCGGCCAGCTCCACACCGCCTGCGCCGGCGTGGATGAGAACCCGCTCGCCGGCCTTCAGTTCGGCGGCATCGAACGACAGTGCGGCCGACACGAACGCGGTGGGAATCGTCGCCAGGGACGTTGCCGGGAACCCGGATGGCGCCGGGGCCACCATTTCCTCGCGTGTAACCGTCTCGGGTCCGAACGTTCCAAATGCCAGGCCCACAACGAGATCGCCCGGAGCGAACGCCGACACCTCGGATCCGACATCGAGGATCCGCCCGCAGAACTCTCCGCCCAGCAACCCTTCGTCGATTACACCAAGCGCACGGAACAGGTCCCAGAAATTGAGCCCGGTGGCATCGACGGCAACCCGAACTTCCCTCGCCTCCAACGGTCGCTTGGGCCATGGCTGGGCGTGCAGGCCTTCAAGGGCGCCGCCGACGTCGGGCTCCAGCAACCAGCCGGACTCTTCCGACACGGACAGCGAATCCACTGCGGTCCGCTCCAGGCGGGAAGCCTGGCGGAGTCCCCGACGGTAGGCGATGTGATCTTCGTCGTCCGGATACAGGAATTCGTCAACCAGGTCGGCAAAGGCCACCGGCGCGCCCGGGTCCAGATCAAGCATCCTCGGCTGCAGATGGCCCGCTTCCCGGGCAACCACCTTGCCCAATCCCCACAGCGTGGCGCCGACGAGGTGCCCTTGGCCTTCCCGCTCCAGCACCTGTGCACCTCGCGTCACCAGCCACACGCCATTCCCCGGAAGCAGATCCTGGTCCGTCAGGCCCTGCACCAGGGCCAGGGCGCTGGCACACGCCAACCGTGTGTCCTCCGCCAACTGTTGGGTTGTCGCCTCTGCTCCGTGCCCGTCCAGGGACATGAGATGGATGATGCCGGCGAACGGAACATCATCGGGCAGCTCCTCGAACAGGGAACTCCAGGACTCGCGCTGCCCGGGCTCCACGGAGGCCTTGGTCACACCGGATCCCGTCACGGCGGAATCGTCGTCCAACGGCCAATCCCTGCCGGCCAGGATGACCTGTTGGTTCCGTGCGACCAGGGCGGCGGCCAGTGCCTCCGCGGCATCGCCGCCATCCGCCGCCAGAACCCACAAACCGGCGGCCTCCGCGACCTCGGCCGGCCCCTGCGCCATGATCACGCCCCGGTCCGGCGTCTCGGCGGAGTCCGCCCCGGCTACGCCCAGAACCTCCGTCTGCCTGAATCCCGCGTCGTCCAGGGCCTGCCGCCACACGGCCGGGCCGGCCAGCGCATGGTGCAGGCGGTAGTGGTCCGCAAAGCGCCACCAGCCGTCCAGTTGACCGAAGGTCAAGTCCAGCCAGCCCTGGCCGCGCAGGTTCTCAAGCGCCACCAAATGGCCGGACGGAGCCAGGAGCATCCGGCAGTGGGCCAGGGTTTCCTGCAGGTACCGCGTGGCATGCAGGACGTTGGAGGCAATTACCAGGTCGTAGGCGTGCTCCTCGAATCCCTGGTCGACCGGATCCTTCTCGATATCCAGCACCCGGTACTCGATCGAGGCTTCCGCTCCCCCGAATCGGGATTCCGCTTCCGCAAAAAAGCCCGCGGAAATGTCCGTATAGACATAGTCGAACCGGTCCTCCGGAAGTTCCGGCAGCACGGAGGCCGTCGCCGATCCCGTGCCGGCTCCGACTTCCAGCACGCGCAACCGGCGTCCGTCGGGAATTTCGCTCAGAAGGGCTACCATCGCGTCGGCCAGCATCCGGTTGGCCGCACGGGCCACCGGAGCCTTCAGATACAGGTCGGCGGCACTGGGCTCGCCGCTGCTGAACAGCAGGGTCAGCGGATCCGCCAGGCCGCGCAGCACGTCCGCCAAGGCTCCGGCCGACCTTTGAAACAGCCCGATCTCGGTGGTGCCGTGCGGATAGGCCGTTTCCATCCAGCGGGCAAACTCCACGGGATCGCCAACCGCCGCCTCCGGCAGCGGATCCCCCGTGCCGATGGTCACGACAAAGCCCTCGGGCTGTTCCTCCAAGACCCCGATCCTGGCCGCCATTTCCAGCATGCGGCGGAACAGTTTCCGGTGTACCTCATCCACTTGCAGGCGTTGCCGCAAGGTGTCCGGGTCGATCACCTGGCCGACCTTGCGTGTCCATCCCAATGTGTCCAGCGCGGCAAGGGCATAGGCCCACGACAGACGTTCCAGGTCCGTCAACAGGTCGGCGCGGGACTGGGCTGCGACCCCTTCGGCCGACAAATACGCGGTGAAGGGTTGTGAACCGGCGGCAACGGCGGTCGGACACGGCAGGAAATCCGCGGGCAGGATTCCCGGCACCAGAGGACGATCCCTCCACACGATTTCATACAGAAGATCCTTCACCCCTTCGGTGGCCGACAACAGGGCGGCTCGCGTCGCCCGCTTCACGGTGTACCCGTTCAGGCCACCCAACTCGACCCCGTCCGGCGTGTAGAACCGCAGATCCCCGGCCAGAACTTCCGGCGGTTCGCCGCCGGCGTCCTCCGGCTGGGCGGCCCGCGCGCTTTCCCGCATGCGGGCATGACAAAGCATGCGGTCCGGCAGGGGTGTGTTCAACCACAGTCGTTCCCACCCGAAGGGCAGATAGGTTCCCCCTTCCTCGACCCCGGCCATACGACGGGCCGCCGCCATGACCTGCAGGCAGCCGTCCAGCAGGAGTGGATGGGCCGTCAGCTCACCCGAGCCGATGGATTCCGGGAGCACAATCTCCCCCAGGGCCTCGCCCGTCCCGGACCAAAGGGTCCGGAGTGTGCGAAAGCCCGGTCCCAGGTTCACCCCGGCCTCTGCCCGGGCGCGGTAGAACGCGGCGGTGTCTTCTTCCTGCAGGCCGTCCTGCAAGTCGGCGGGATCGATCCGCTCCCCGGTCCGGGACGCAGCCGACGACGATGCCCGGCCCTCCGCATGGAGGGTCCATTCTTCTTCGTCTTCCCCCCTGCTGAAAATCTCGAAGGCCTGCGGCAACCCGGAGGCATCCAGTACCAACTCCACGTTCCGTACACTCGACCCGCCTTCCTCGCCCTGGTCTTCCGCAGGCACGAGCAAGGGGTTGTGCAACTGCAAATCCTCCACTGTCACCGAGACGTTGCTTCCCGACCCGACGGCGGAGGCGGCCATGGCGGCATAGAGGGCGCCCGGAGCCACCAGCCAGCCAAACACCTTGTGGTCTTCCAGCCAGGTCGGCTCGGAGGCCGATATCTCGGTCTCAAACAGAATCTCATTCCGGGGCGACTCGTGCCGCACGCCCAGCAGCGGATGACCAGTCCGGGACGTGCGTCGCCTGCGGGTTTCGACCCAGTGCCGGCGGCGTTGGAACGGATAGGCGGGCAGGGCAATCCGCCGGCGCGCCTCGCCGACAAACAGGCCTTCCAGATGTACCGGGAGACCTGCCGTGTACGCCTCGCCCACGGCTTCGACGAATCCGCTGTCGCACTCGCCTCTCTCCCGATCTTCGGCGGTGGGTCGGATCAGGCTTGACAGGATGGCCGGGGGCTCTTCCGGCGCCACGGGCCAGTTCGTGGCCATCAGCGGTCCGAGCACCGCCCGGGGACCGAGTTCCACAACAACCTGGATGCCCAGGTCCACCAGGGTCTCGATGCAGGTGCGGAACTTCACGGGCTGTCGAGTCTGCCTGCACCAGTACTCGCTGCCCAGCGTCGTCCCCGGTGCCACCACCCGACCCGTCATGCTGCTGACGAAGGTTCCCGTGACGGTCGAGGGTGCAAGAGTGTCAACGATCGCTTCCAAGTCGCCCAGCACCGGCTCCAACAGGGCACTGTGATAGGCCTGGCTGTTCCTGAGTTTCCTGACCCAAAGACCCTCTGCCTCGAACTGCCCGACCACGGCATCAACGGCGGCGGCGGGACCGGTGACGACCTGTTGCGCGCCATTGTCGGCGGCAATGCTCAACCTTGGGTCGTCGGATATCGCATTCCGTGCATCCACGGCCTCCTGCACCTGGGCAGGGGAGGCAAACACCGCCGCCATGGCGCCATCATCCGGAATGGAGTTCATGAGCGCACCGCGCGCCGCGGCAAACCGCAAGCCGTCCTCAAGCGAAAAGATCCCCGCAGCCTGGGCGGCTGCAATTTCTCCCAGACTGTGGCCCACAACCGCGTCCGGCTCAATCCCCACACTCCGCCAGAGGGCGGTCAAGGCACACTCCAGGGCATAGATGGCCGGCTGTGTCCAGGCCGGGTCGTCCAAGTCCGCCTCCGGGCTCGCCTGACCGAACATCACGGCCAACAGGGAAGTGCCGCGTTCTTCCCGCAGGATTCGGTCACAGCGATCCAATATGGACCGGGCCACGGGCTCGCGTTCGTAGAGCGTCTGCCCCATGCCCACCCACTGGCTGGCCTGGCCCGTGTACGCAAAGGCAACCTTGGCCCCGGGGCGCGGGTTCGTGTCCGGGTTCGTGTCCGCCAGGACTTGCAGCTGTTCCCGCAAGGAATCGGCATCCTGGAACGTCAGGGCCGCCCGGTGGGCAAAGTGACTACGTCCCGTACTGGCTGTCCATGCCATGTCCGCCAGCAGCCGGTCCGCAGCCGAATCCGCGAGGTCAAGCTGTGCCGCATGTGCATCAAGCCACGACAGGTACCGCCCCGCCAGGGCCGGCAGGACATTGCCCGACTTTCCGGACAGGGGCAGCAGCCGTGTCGCACGCGGGCCGGGGGCAGCCGCCGCGGGGTCCGGCAGGCAAACGGGAATCGCCTGCGGAGAACCCGCCGGCCACCTGCCTTGGGATGATGCTTGGATGTCTTCGTCGGGCGACTCGTAGCCTTCCACCACGACGTGCGCATTGGTACCCGACCAGCCAAAGCCGCTCACTCCCGCCAACGGCTTGCGATCGGCATGGATGGGCCACTCCGTGGCCTCCGATGTCACCTTGACGGGCAACTGATCCCAGTCGACTTCCGGCGTCGGGATGCGGAAGTTCAGGTGCTTGGGGATTACCCCCTTCCGCATGGCCAGGACAACCTTGATGAGGCCGGCCGCACCCGCGGCCGACTCCAGGTGCCCGAAGTTGGTCTTGACCGATCCAATCAGCAGCGGGACATCGGCTGTGCGTCCACTGCTGTAGGCCGACCCTGTCGCCTGCAACTCAATGGGATCGCCTACGGGCGTGCCTGTGCCATGGGCTTCCACATAGTCCACTTGGGACGGCAGGACGCCCGCACGGGCCAGGGCATCCTCGATGACCCCCACCTGTGCCTCTCCATTGGGCACGGTCAGGCCCGGACTGGCTCCGTCCTGGTTCAGGGCGGTCCCCCGAATCACGCCCCAGATGCGATCGCCGTCCGCTTCCGCCTCCTGCAGCCGCTTCAGGACCAGGATGCCGCAGCCTTCGCCCCGCACATAGCCGTTGGCCGAGGCGTCGAAGGTCTTGCACCGGCCATCGGGGGCCAACATCCCGGCATTGCCGCGCAATTCCAGCAATCGCCCTGAAAGGATGGTGTGTACGCCTCCGGCCAAGGCCAGATCCGACTCGCCCCGCTGCAACCCCGTGACTGCCTGGTGCACGGCCACCAGGGAGGACGAACAAGCGGTGTCCACCGCCATGGCTGGGCCCTGCAGGCCCAGCACGAAGGCCACCCGGCCAATGGCCGTGTTGAAGGAGGTGCCCGTCACCGAATACAGGCTGGCCGCCGGCTCCGCCGTGTCGCTGGCGTCCAGGATCAGGCCCCGGTACTCGTTGTTGCTGATCCCGGCATAGACTCCGGTACGGCTGCCATGCAGCCGATCGGGGTCCATGCCCGCGTCCTCGAGGGCGCGCCAGCTGGTTTCCAGCATCAACCGCTGCTGCGGATCCAGCAATTGCGCCTCTATGGGAGATATGCGGAAAAACCCGGCGTCAAACTGATCTATATCTTCAAGATAGGCACCAAAACGACAGGCTTCGCTCTGTACGTCCCCGTCCAGGAAGAGCTCGCCCACACGCCCGATGCCGGAACCCGGGCTCCCCTCCTCAACCGCACTCTCGCCGGTGGCCAGCAGATGCCAAAAAGCATCGAGATCCCCTGCACGGGGAAAACGGCAAGCCATACCCACGATGGCTATGGGCATGTCCGGACCGAATCCGCGCTGTGGCGCATGGTCAGGATCGCCGGATCGTGGACTTGCAGGGTTGGCGTGACCGTTCTGCTCTGGCATGGCTTGCTCCTGGAACCAAATCGGCCCGCCATTGTGCCAGCGGCCGACGAAGACAAGGAATCCGCATCCTTGGCATGGAAAGATACCATGATTCCGAAGGGTATACCCGAATCAAACCAGGGAAGTCCGTCGGCAATGCCTATATATTAAAGGCATTGCCGATTTATTTCATATATATGTTTCATACATTTAACCTTGGGATGGATGCATCGGATCTTCCACCCAGAATCAACTCCATGACAATATTGAAAAAGGTGGCTGAACCGGCTTGGGCCAATATGGTGCCCACTCGATGGCGGGGTTCGGTTTGGGTAGCCCCCAAAAGCCGGCAGTGGGGCAGCATCCGTCGGTCGTGTGAGGTTCGTCGGGGGTTCCTTTCAGGACGTGTCGCCAACGAGCTATGGTTTGGACAGTTTTGAGCCGGTTTCACGCTCCCAATTCGGGCTTTACGGGACCATTGGCCTGACCGGCGGATAAATCGGGGGGGGGGCTTCCGACCCCCAAAAGGAACCGCACGGGACCTGCTATCGTTGATGTAGTTCAGGCATCATCGAAAGAGGTGTTCCGTGCGATTGCTGCGTACTATACTCGCCCTGATGCCTTGCGGC
>MPMO01000038.1 GCA_002238555.1 Caldilineaceae bacterium bin34 | reverse complement strand
CGGCGACAACGTCGAGATGGAGGTCGAGCTGATCTCGCCCGTGGCCCTCGAGACCGGCTCCCGCTTCGCCATCCGCGAGGGCGGGCGCACCGTCGGCGCCGGCTCCATCACCGAAATCCTCGAGTAGTCTTGACCGGGCCCCCAGGGGCTCCGGATTTTTTGCCACGGGCCAGAGGACACGCCAGGATGCCCCCCAAATCAACCATTCGCATCAAGCTCAAGGCCTACGATCACCGGCTGCTGGACGCATCCACCCGCGAGATCGTGGAGGCGGCGGAACGCTCCGGAGCCCAGGTGGTCGGCCCCGTGCCGCTGCCCACGCGCATTGAGAAGTTCACGGTAATTCGGTCCCCCTTCAAGGACAAGGACAGCCGCGAACAGTTCGAGATCCGCACCCACAAGCGGTTGATCGACGTGGTCGATCCGGTTCCGCGCACCAGCGAGAGCCTGACCAAGTTGAACCTGCCTGCCGGCGTCGATGTCGAGATCAAGCTGTAGATCCCTGTCGGGAATCGTGCGAGGCTGAATACACATGAAGCAGATTCTTGGTCGCAAGGTGGGCATGACCCAGCTCTTCGACGCGGAGAGCGGCAGTGCCGTGCAGGTGACCGTCATCCAGGCCGGCCCGTGCCGGGTCACGGCTGTCAAGAATCATGCCGAGCATGGCTACCACGCCGTCCAGATCGGCTACGAGGAAGTTCCTGCGCGCAAGCTCTCGGGCGGAGAGCGCGGTCATCTGACCAAGGCCGGACTGCCGGCCCTGCGCCACCTGCGGGAAGTTCGGCTCGGTGGCCCGGCCGAGGTGGGCCGGGGCGACGAAATTACGGTCGCGGCCTTCGCGGAAGGCGACAAGGTGGACGTGACCGGCGTCAGCAAGGGCAAGGGGTTCGCCGGTGCGGTAAAGCGCTACGGCTTCGCGGGTGGTCCCAAGACCCACGGCCAGAGCGATCGGCACCGCGCACCCGGTTCCCGGGGTGCGGGCACCACGCCGGGCCACACCTTCAAGGGTTCCCGCGGTCCCGGCCGCATGGGCAACGACCGCACCACCCTGCACAATCTGCGCGTGGTGCTGGTCGATGCGGAGAAACATCTGCTGGCCGTCAAGGGCGCGGTGCCCGGACCCGCCGACGGTCTGGTCACCATACGGGGGGCGGTAAAGGTCTGAACTGTCCGCCTTCCCGGTTCCGGGAGGCGGCACGGGCGGGTCCGTACGCAACGCAACATGAAAGCCGAAGTTTGGAATACAGCCGGCGAAGTCGTCGGCACCGCCGACCTGGATACCTCCGTGTTTCAGGCACCGGTCAACGCCGGTTTGATGCAGCAGGCTCTGGTGCGCCAGCTGGCCAATGCCCGTCAGGGCACCCACAAGACCCGCACGCGGGGCGAGGTCCGGGGCGGTGGACGCAAGCCATGGCGCCAAAAGGGCACCGGCCGTGCCCGGCAGGGCACGATTCGGGCCCCGCAGTGGGTGGGCGGCGGTACCGTGTTTGGGCCGACTCCGCGCAGCTACCGCAAGCAGATGCCCAAGGCCATGCGCCGCGCCGCCGTGCGCAGCGCCCTGACCGTCAAGGCCGAAGCCGAGGCCATTCGCATCGTGGAGACCGAATTCGGCCGGGATCTCAGGACCAGGGACATGGACGCCCTGCTCCGCGCCATGCAGATCCGGGATCGGCGCACGCTGATCGTGCACGGTCCCGGCAGTGATTCGATGCAGAGGGCGATCCGCAACCTGACCGGGGTCGGGACCCTGCATTACATGTATGCCAACGTCCGGGATCTGCTGCAGGCGGACGTGGTGCTGGTCACGCAGGATGCCCAGGCCGGACTTGAAAACTGGCTGGGAGGCGCGGCGACATGAACCTGCATCAGGTGATTCAGAATCCCGTCGTTTCGGAAAAGACGATGTATGCGGAGGCCGACGGCAAGTACACGTTCAAGGTGGACATGGGTGCCAATCGGCTGCAGGTGCGGGAGGCTGTGCAGGCGCTCTACGACGTCAAGGTCGCGTCGGTGCGCATCCTGGTGATGCCGGCCAAAACCCGCCGGCGCGGCAACCGCGTGTTCATCCGCAGTCCGAAGTGGAAGAAGGCCGTGGTCACACTTGCCGAGGGCGAGACCATCAACGTGTACGAAGGGGACTGAGGCAACCGAGCCATGCCCGTCAAGATATTCAACCCCACCTCGCCGGGCCGCCGCAACATGAGCGGCCCGACATTCGAGGAGATCACCCGGGAAAAGCCCGAGCGGTCCCTGGTCGCGCCCCTGCGCCGCCGCGGCGGCCGCAACAACCGCGGCGTGATCACGGTGCGGCACCGGGGCGGCGGCCACAAGCGCCGCTACCGGATTGTGGACTTCCGGCGCGACCGCATCGGCATGCCGGCACGGGTCCTGGCGGTCGAGTACGATCCCAACCGCAGTGCGCGCATCGCCCTGGTTCAGTACCGGGACGGCGAACGGCGCTACATCCTCGCCCCCGAAGGCTTGTACATCGGCCGCGAAGTGATGTCGGGACCCGATGCGGAAATTTTGCCGGGCAACGCGCTGCCCATCCGCAACATTCCCCTGGGCGCCCTCCTGCACAACCTGGAGATTTACCCGGGACGCGGCGGACAATTGGTGCGGAGCGCCGGCACCGCGGCCCGTTTGACGGCCAAGGAGGGTGCCATGGCACAGGTGCGCCTGCCGTCCGGCGAGGTTCGGTTCTTCAGCATGGACTGCATGGCCACGATCGGCCAATTGGGCAACACCGACCATGCCAACCTCGACCAGGGCAAGGCCGGTCGCCGCCGCTGGATGGGGCGCCGGCCGAGCGTACGCGGTGTGGCCATGGATCCCGCCTCGCATCCGCATGGCGGCGGCGAGGGCCGATCGCCGATTGGCATGCCGTCTCCCAAGACCCCCTGGGGTCGGCCGGCGCTGGGAGCCAGGACCCGCCGCAACCCCAGAACCGATCGCAACATCGTGCGCCGCCGATCCAAGCGGCGTTGATTTTGAGGAGTACCCATGTCCAGATCCCTCAAGAAGGGGCCATATGTCGATGTCAAGCTGCTCAGGCGCATCGAGGCCATGAACGCAGGCAACGAACGGCGGGTCATCCGCACCTATGCCCGAGCCTCCACCATCTTTCCGCAGTTTGTCGGCCACACGATCGCGGTCCATGACGGCCGTCGCCACGTGCCGGTCCTGATCACGGAAAACATGGTTGGCCACAAACTGGGTGAGTTTGCCCCCACGCGCTACTTCCGCGGCCATCTGCGGTCCGAGCGCGGCACCTCGGCACGGTAGCGCCGGGCGATTTGGCGGCAAAGGAGGCGGATTCGCATTATGGAAGTGACAGCCAAGATGCGCTTTTCGGGCATCAGTGCCCGCAAGGCCAGGCTGGTGGTCAACGAGGTGCGCGGCATGCATGCCCTGCAGGCTGTGGACATGCTGCGCCACATGCCGCAACGGGCTGCGGGGGTGCTTGCGGGCACCATCACCAGCGCGCTGCACAACGCCAGCGAGAACCTGGGCCTGGCCCAGGACGACATGTACATCAAGGCCGTCTACGCCGATCAGGCGCCGATGCGCCGATGGCGCCGGTTCGCCGGTCGGGGCCGGTTCAAGCCCTGGCGGCGGCGCTCGTCGCACATCACCGTGGTGCTCGACGAAGTGGATGCCGCGGACGACGACTGGCTCGAAGAAGCAAATTGAGGTAACGCATGGGTCGCAAAGTTCACCCGATGGGGTTCCGGCTGGGGTTGATCAAGGAACACCACAGCCGCTGGTATTCCTCCGGCAGGGAATATGTCGCACTGCTGAACGAGGACCGGGCAATCCGGGACACGATCAGGAATCGGCTGCCGGATGCCAACATCAGCCACATTGACATCGAACGCCAGTCCAACCAGGTGGAAGTGATTGTCGAGACGGCACGTCCCGGCATGATCATCGGCCGCAAGGGCGCCACCGTCAACGAGCTGCGGGAACAGTTGCTCCGGATCACGGGCCGCAGCATTCGCATCGACGTCAAGGAACTGAACCGGCCCGAGTTGAGCGCGCCGCTGGTGGCGCGCAGCGTGGGCGAGCAGTTGGAGCGCCGCGTCAGCTGGCGCCGGGCGATGCGCTCGGCCGGCCAGCGGGCGATGCGCCAGGGCGCCAAGGGATTCATGATCACCGTGTCCGGGCGCCTGGGCGGCAGCGACATGGGCCGCGTCGATTCCTTCCGCCGCGGCCAAGTGCCGCGCCACACGCTGCGGGCCGACATTGACTACGGAGCCGATGTGGGCCGGACCACCTATGGCGTCATTGGCGTCAAGGTCTGGATCTACCGCGGCGAGGTCCTGCCGGGCCAGGAATACCACAACCGCTACCGGGACATCGCCTGATCCGTTCCCTAGGGGACGGTACCCGGCGCACGGCGAGGAAGGAGAACGGCCAATGTTGATGCCCAGACGGGAAAAGCACCGCAAGCGCCATCGCGGCCGCATGCGCGGCATGGCCGGGCGCGGCAACACCGTGGACTTTGGCACGTACGCCCTGCAGGCGGTCGAGCCCCACTGGATCACGAGTCGCCAGATTGAGGCGGCCCGGCGTGCCATCGTGCGCTATGTGCGCAGGGGCGGCAAGCTGTGGATCCGGGTGTTTCCGGACAAGCCTGTCACACAGCGCGCGGCGGAGACCCGCATGGGCTCCGGCAAGGGCAACGTCGAGTACTACGTGGCCGTGGTGAAGCCCGGACGCGTGCTGTTCGAAATGACCGGTGTGCCCGAGGACCAGGCCCGGGAGGCGCTGCGCCTGGCGCAGCACAAGCTGCCCATGCGCACCCAGTTCATCCAGCGACAGGATGCCTGAACGGGAGGCCGAACCACATGCCGCAGTTGAAGGCCAGGGAACTGGCGGAAAAGAACGAAGCCGAACTGGAAGAGATGGCCCAGAACTGCCATGTCGAGTTGCGGAACATTCGGTTCCAGATGATTACAGGCCAGCAGAAAAACACGTCGCGGGCAGGCCAGGTACGCAAGGAACTGGCCCGCATCCGCACTGTGCAGAGACAAAGGGAACTCACAGCAGAGATGGAGGGCGAGCACGATGCGTGAGCGGCGCAAGGTCCTGTCCGGCACCGTGGTGCAGGACTCCATGGACAAGACCGTGTCCGTTCGGGTGGAGCGCACCAAGCGCCATCCCCTGTACGGCAAGATTATCCGCACCTACAAGCGCTACCAGGTGCACGACGAGGACAACCAGGCCCGCATGGGGGACTCCGTCCGCATTCGTCAGTGCCGACCCGTCTCGCGGCGCAAGCACTTCTTCGTGGAAGAGGTGACGGCCCGCGCCCATGCCCCCGACGAGGTGGAGGTGTAGTTCGCACCTTCCCCGCAACAGGATGCCAAGTTGATGATTCAGCAGGAAAGCCGCCTTAAGGTGGCAGACAATTCCGGTGCCAAGGAGCTGCTCACCATCCGGGTGATGGGGGGCAGTGTGCGCCGGCACGGCAAGGTCGGCGACATCGTGACCGCGTCCGTGCGGTCCGCGGCCCCGGCCAGCGCCGTGCGCAAGGGCGAAGTGGTCAAGGCCGTGATTGTCCGCACGCGCAACCCGGTGCGCAGGGCCGACGGCAGCTACATTCGTTTCAACGAAAACGCCGCCGTGATTGTGGACGATTCCCGCTTTCCGCGGGGAACGCGCATCTTCGGTCCGGTGGCCAGGGAACTGCGGGAGCGAGGCTTCATGCGCATTATCTCCCTGGCCCCCGAAGTACTCTGAAACAGCGGCCGGCTAGACAGGAGAAGGGACCAGTGAAGCAGAAGGTGAGGGTCGGCGACCAAGTCGAGGTGATCGCCGGTGCCAGCAAGGGCGAGCGCGGCAGCGTGCGCGAGATACGGCACAAGCGCCGGCGCGACGGCAAGCCGGATCCCAACCGGGTGTACGTGGTGGTGGAGGGGGTCAATCTTAGGACCCGCCACCAGCGCGCCACCGGCCGAACCCAAACGCAACGGGGCATCGTGGAGTTCGAGGCCCCCATCCACATCAGCAACGTGATGGTGCTGGGCACCAACGACCGGCCCACGCGCGTGGGGTACCGCCGCGATGCGGGCGACAAGATTCGTTTCGATCGCCGTTCCGGCGAGCCGATCGCCGCGGCCGAGTAGGCGCGGGCGACACCCGTTTTTCCTGCCTGGATGCCATTGCCATGAGCGAACAAGCCACCGTTGATCAGCCTGCCATGCAACCGAGCCGACCGGTGCCGCGGTTGCTGGCCCAATACCGGACGCAGGTCGTGCCCTCCATGATGAAGGAGTTCGGTTACACGAGTCCGCTGCAGTCCCCCACCGTAACCAAGATCGCCGTCAACATCGGCCTGGGCGAGGCGCTGACCAACGGGCGCGCCGTCGAGGCCGCGGTGCAGGACCTGACGCGCATCACCGGCCAGAAGCCGGTCGTGACGCGGGCGCGCCGCTCGATTGCCACGTTCAAGCTGCGCGAAGGCATGCCGGTGGGGGTCAAGGTGACCCTGCGCGGCCATCGCATGTGGCATTTCCTGGATCGGCTGATCAATATCGCCATTCCCCACCAGCGGGATTTCCGCGGACTCTCGCCGGACGCCTTCGACGGGCGCGGCAACTACACCGTGGGCTTGACCGAGCAGTTGATCTTCCCCGAAATCAGCTATGACGACATCGACGCCGTCAGGGGCCTCGAGGTGACCATTGTCACGTCGGCCAGCAGGGACGAGGAGGGACGCTTCCTGCTGGATCAGTTCAACATGCCTTTCATTCGGCCAGGTTCAAACTGAACCGGCCGCCATCCTGATTCACACCTGCAACCGAGGAAGCGAGCGCCTGTGGCCAAGACATCGATGATTTGCCGGGAGACCAGGCGGAAGTACCCGAACCGGGTACGCAACCGCTGTGCCAAATGCGGCCGCCCGCGCGCGTACATGCGCCGGTTCGGCCTGTGCCGGATATGCTTCCGGCTCGAAGCCCTGGAGGGGCGCGTACCCGGTGTTGTCAAGTCCAGCTGGTAGGGATGGCGTCCAAGGAGAACCATTGCCATGAATGTTGATCCGATCGCGGATTTCCTGACGCGCATCCGCAATGCGCAGCAGATGCAGCATCCACAGGTCACCATGCCGTCGTCGTCGGTCAAGGTGGACTTGGCGCGCATTCTCAAGCGGGAGGGTTTCATCTCCGATCTGCACGTGCGCAAGGCGGGCAGCCACACCAACCTCGAGTTGGATCTCAAGTACGACCGCCACGGTGCCCCCGTGATTTCGCATCTGCGCCGAATCAGCACGCGCGGCCGGCGCGTCTATGCCGGCTGGCGCGACGTCCGCTGGGTACGCAGCGGCCTCGGCATCTGGATTCTGACCACGCCGCAGGGCATCATGACCGGCCAGCAGGCCCGGCGCGCCCGGGTGGGCGGCGAAGTCCTCTGCGAAGTCTGGTAGTTGTATAGGTTCCGCTAGGTAGGCAATACAGGATCCAGTTTCATGTCACGCATCGGCAACCAGCCCGTCGCGCTGCCCAGTGGCGTCAGCGTCACGGTTACTCCGGGTCAGTATGTGGAGGTGTCCGGTCCGCGCGGCGCCCTGACCGAACGCATTTCACAGCGGCTCGACGTAACCGTGGCGGACGATGTGCTGACCATCGCCCGGCGCGGCAACTCCCAGGACCTGAAGGCCCTGCACGGGCTGGCCAGGGCGCTGATTCAGAATATGGTCACCGGCGTGACCCAAGGGTTTACCCGCATCCTGGAGGTCCACGGCGACTTCTACCGGGCCTCGATGAAGGGCAGCAACCTGGTTCTGCAGGTCGGGAAGAGTCATCCGGTTGAGTACCCCTCCACCCAGGAAATCAAGCTCGATGTGGATCAGTCGGGCCGGGTCATCACGGTGGAGGGCATCTGCAAGCACGATGTCGGCCACCTGGCGTCCCTGATCCGGGGCGAACGTCCGCCGACCCCGTACGGAGGGGCCGGCATCCGCTACCGGGACGAATGGGTTCGCACCAAGGCCGGCAAGGCCGGCCGGGCCGCCGTCTAGGTTGTTTGCCACCACAGGATCAGACATGCAGCGACAACACAATCGACACCACGCCCGGCTGAAGCGCCATCGCCGGTTGCGCAACCGGCTGGCCGGCACGCCTACGCGGCCGCGGCTGAACGTATTCCGCAGTTCCGCGCACATTTCGGCCCAGTTGATCGACGATGAGGCCGGCCGCACCTTGGTGGCGGCCAGTTCCAACGAACGCGAGCTGCGCGAGCAGCTGTCCGGGGCACAGCCGACGGCTGCGGCGCGCAAGGTGGGCGAGGTGCTTGCCGAACGGGCCGTGACGGCCGGGTACACCGCGGCCGTGTTCGACCGCGGCGGTTACCGCTTCCATGGCCGGGTCAAGGCCCTGGCCGACGGGAGCCGGTCCGGCGGACTTGACTTTTAACTCTTCACCCAATCTTTCGGGAGCAAGCCACGGTGCAATCCAGACAGAACGAGCGCGGGCGCGACCGGGATTCCGGCGACGAACTTGAGGACCGCGTGATCCAAATCACCCGTACGGCGAAGGTGGTCAAGGGAGGCCGGTCCTTTGCCTTCCGGGCAGTGCTGGCCGTGGGCGACCGCAAGGGCAAGGTTGGCATTGGGATTGGCAAGGCGCGCGAAGTGCCGGAAGCCATCCGCAAGGCGCGGGAGCAGGCCAAGGCCGGGATGGTACCGGTGCCGATTGTCGGCACCACCATTCCCCACCCCATCGAAATGCGCCTGGGGGCGGCGCGAGTCCTGCTGCGTCCGGCCAGCCCCGGCACCGGTGTGATCGCCGGCGGCGGGGTGCGTCCGGTCATTGAGGTGGCCGGGATTTCGGACATTCTGACCAAGTCGCTGGGTTCCAACAACCGGCTGAACGTTACCCAGGCCACATTCCAGGCCCTGCAGTCATTGCAGGACCACCGCTCCGAGGCCCAAGCCCGCGGTGTGCCGGTCGAGAGCCTGGCCCCCTTTTGGACGCGGGAGCAGAATTAGACATGAGCCAGGCCAAAGTGTTGAAGGTCACACAGGTCAAGAGCGCCATCGGGTACCGGCAA
Organism: Caldilineaceae bacterium bin34; assembly: GCA_002238555.1. Lineage (GTDB taxonomy): Bacteria > Chloroflexota > Anaerolineae > Caldilineales > Caldilineaceae > Bin34. Next base: position 37,566 of record MPMO01000038.1, on the reverse strand, counting down.
CGGCAAAAGGACACCCTCCAGGCCCTGGGCCTGCGGCGGCTGCACCAGACCGTGGAAGTGGCCGACAGTCCCGCCGCCCGCGGCATGATCGCCGCGGTGTCGCACCTGGTGGAGTTTGAGGAAGCGGATCGGACCGCGGCGGGCGCCGCGCAGGAGGAGAACGCGTGAAACTGCATGAGTTGGGCGCAAGCCTGCCGTCCGGACCCAACCGCAAGCGCGTGGGCCGGGGCACCGGATCCGGCCGAGGCAAGACCTGCGGCCGCGGCACCAAGGGGCAGGGCAGCCGTTCCGGCCACAAGTTCCATCCGACCTTTGAGGGCGGTCAGTTGCCTTTGGTCAAGCGCCTGCCGAAACTGCGGGGCTTCAAGCGCTACGGCAAGGTGGCGTACACGCCGATCAACCTCGATGAGCTGGGAGCCGTGTTCCCGGAAGGAACGGAGGTTACGCTCCAGGTCTTGGCGGATGTCGGCTTTATCTCGAACACCCGCGAGCCCGTGGTGGTGCTTGGCCGCGGCGAACTGCCGCACCGGCTTTCGCTGCACGCACACCGATGCAGCCGCGCCGCCCGCGAGGCGGTGTTGGCCCAAGGCGGTACGGTGACCATCGAAGCCCTCGACAGGGCCTGATGCCATGTTGACGGCTGTCCGCAGCGCGTTCACGCTGCCGGATCTGCGCACCAAGCTGCTGATTACGATCGGCATTCTGGTGATCTACAGGCTCTGCGCCCACATTCCGCTGCCGGGCGTCAATGCGGCCGCGCTGGACCAGCTGTTCACGCAGGATCCGAACATCCTGCTCAACATGCTCAACTTCTTCAGCGGCGGCGCCCTGGCCCAAATGGGCGTGATGGCACTCGGGGTCTATCCGTACATCACGTCGTCCATCATCATGCAGCTGCTGGTGCCGATGGTGCCGCAGTTGCAGGAACTGAGCCGGGAAGGCGAACGCGGCCGGGCACAAATCAACAAGTTCACCTACTACCTGACCATCCCGCTTGCCATCGTGTACGCCGTGGGCCAGGCGACGCTGCTGAACTCGTCGTTTGGTGGGGGCGTGCCGATATTCACCAACTGGGGCTTCTCCGGTTCCAGCCTGCTGTCGTCCGTGACCATTGTGGTGGGCATGGCCGCCGGTACGATGTTTGCCGTCTGGCTGGGCCAGCTGCTGACGCAGCAGGGCATTGGCAACGGTGTGTCCCTGATCATCTTTGCCGGCATCGTGGCCAGCCTGCCCCAGCAGGTCAGGCAGATTGTGGTGTCCGGACGCTGGGACCTGCTGGTGATTTTCACCATCATCACCATCCTCACGATCGCCCTGATCGTTTGGGTCAACGAGGGGCAGCGACGTATTCCGGTGCAGTACGGAAGGCGGGTGCGCGCCATGCGCGGCAACCGGCAGATGGTGGTGGGCGGACAGTCGTCCTACATCCCCATGAAAATCAACAGCACGGGCATGATTCCCCTGATTTTCGCCCAGAGCCTGCTGATCTTCCCCAGCACGCTGGCCTCTTTCATGACCACCTCGAGTGGGTGGCTGGGACAGGCCGCGGCGGTGGTGGCCAACATCATGTCCCCGTCCAACTGGGCCTACTGGCTGGCCTATTTCCTGCTGGTGGTGGCGTTCACCTATTTCTACGCCGACGTCATGTTCCGGCAGCAGGACCTGCCCAACACGCTGCGCCAGCAGGGCGGATTTATCTCCGGCCTGCGTCCCGGACCCCGCACCGCCGAGTACCTCCAGGGAGTGCTTTCGCGCATTACCTTCTTTGGTGCGGTGTTCCTGGGTTTCATTGCCATCCTGCCCTTTCTGGTAGGCCTGGTGTTCGGCGGCGGCGCGGTGAGCGGCGGCCAGAGCACGCTCTTGATTTCGAGTGCCGGCCTGCTGATTGTGGTCGGCGTGGTGCTCGACATGATGCGGCAGATCGAGTCGCAGCTCATGATGCGCAACTACGAGGGCTTCATCCGCTAGCGGATGAAGCCGGGACGGTGTGCCCCATCCCGGTGGCCCGGGCACGGAAGTGAGTTCAGTTGTGCTGTACCTGATTTTTCTGGGTGCGCCCGGTGCCGGCAAGGGTACCCAGGTGGAAAGGCTGGCCGCGGCCAGTGGCCTGCCGCACGTGTCGACCGGCAACCTGTTCCGGGAAAACCTGCAACAGCGCACGGAACTGGGGTTGCTGGCCGAGAGCATCATGAACGCCGGCGACCTGGTGCCGGACACGGTTACGATCGACATGGTCCGGGCCCGACTGGTGCGGCCCGACTGTGTGGGCGGCGCCCTGCTCGACGGTTTCCCCCGGAATCTGATGCAGGCGGACGCCATGGCGGAGATCGCAGAAGCGGCGGCAGCAACCCTGCAGGCGGTCCTCCTGAACCTGGACGACACGGAGTGCATGCACCGCATCACGGGCCGGCGCCAGTGCCGGGACTGCGGTCTGATATGCCACCTTCGGTTTGCCCCGCCGCAGGTGGACGGGGTCTGCGACCAGTGCGGCGGCGAGCTGTACCAGCGCGACGACGACAATCCTGCCACGGTGGAACGACGTATCCTGGCCTACTACCGGGAGACCGCCCCGCTTCTGGGCTACTACCACGCCCTGCGGAGACTCCTGACGGTGGAGGCGGATGGCGCGCCGGACCAGGTTGGCGGCCGCCTGCGGGAGGCACTGGCCGGCCTGGTGGAGTTTGCTCCCGAATGAGATTCCGCAGACGGCGGCGTCGGATGGCGCGGCGTTTGGCAGCCGCGCGCGGCAAGGGCAAGGGGCCCTTCAAACCCGACTGGACGGTCAAGACTCCCGACGAGATTACCCGCATGCGGGAGTCCGGCCGGATCGTGGCCGAGGTTCACCGCATGCTGGCGGATGCAATCCGGCCGGGGGTGTCCACCCTCGAACTGGACGACCTGAGTGCGGACTTCATTGCCGCGGCCGGCGGGAGCAGCGCCTTTTGGGGCTACCAGGGGTTTCCCCGCCACACCTGCATCAGCGTCAACGAGGAACTGGTGCACGGCATTCCGGCCGCCGATCGAATCCTGCGCGAGGGCGACATCGTCAGCATCGATGTTGGCGTCGTACACGACGGGTTCATCGGCGACAGGGCCTGGACCTATCCGGTTGGCGAAATCGGCGAGAAGGCCCGGCACCTGCTGCAAGCCACCGAGGACAGCCTGTACGCCGCCATTCAGGCGGCCCGCGTGGGCGGCACGGGCAACGACATTGCCCGTGCCATCGTGACCCATGTCCATGCGGAGCGGCTCCAGGTGGTCCGGGAATACACCAGCCACGGGGTTGGGCGGCAGCTGCACGAACCGCCGCAGCTACTGCACTTCCTGCGGCCCAATTCCGAGGAGGCCAACTGCCCGTTTCCGCCCGGCCTGACCGTGGCCCTGGAGCCCATGGTCCAAATCGGCACCTGGCGCACACGGCTCCTGCGTGACGAGTGGACCGTGATCAGCCAGGATCGCAGCCTTTCGGCCCACTTTGAGCATACCGTGGCGATCACGGATGCAGGACCGCAGATTTTGACTTGCCTCTGAGATTTCGGTACCATGCCCGTCTGCGCTTGGGGCCGCCGTGGCCGCGCGCGAGGAAGATGCAATGAAGGTAAGGCCCTCCGTCAAGAAGATTTGCGACAACTGCCGCATGGTGCGACGCAAGCGGACACTGTTCGTAATCTGCTCCAATCCGAGGCACAAGCAGCGTCAGGGCTGAGTCCGCGTCCGTCGGGATCGGTTGCGGCAGGGCTACACAGGAGTATCCATGGCTCGTATTGCGGGAGTTGACATTCCCAGGGACAAGCAGATTCTGTTTTCCCTGACCTATATCTACGGCATCGGCCGCACCACCAGCGCGGACATTTGCCGCCAGACCCAGGTGGATCCGACGGTGCGGGTCAGGGACCTGAGCGAAACCGACGTCAGCCGTCTGCGCGAGTTCATCGATGTCAACCTCGTGGTCGAGGGCGACCTGAGGCGGGAGGTGCAGATGAACCTGTCCCGCCAGATGGAGATTGGCTCCTATCGGGGCCTGCGCCACCGACGCAACCTGCCCTCCCGCGGCCAGCGCACGCGCACCAACGCCCGCACGCGCCGCGGCCGGCGGCAGACCGTGGCCGGCCGGCGCCGGGTCGCACACTAGTTTCGGCGGCCGGGTCGCTCCCGAACCCACTGCACACCAGTTCTTTCCCGATTCAGCAGTACACTACGGAGCAGACGGCTTCAGATGGCTCGACCCACACGCGGGGCTCGTCGCGACAAGCGGCAGGTTCCCTTCGGCCAGGTTCACATCCGGGCTACGTTCAACAACACGATTGTGACCGTGACGGACAATGCCGGCGCGGTGCTGGTGTGGAGCAGCAGCGGCTGCAACAACTTCAGCGGCAGCCGCAAGAGTACGCCGTACGCCGCCGGCCTGGCAGGCCAGCAGGCCGGTACCAAGGCCTACAACGAATTCGGAGTCCGCGAGGTGCACGTGTTTGTCAAGGGCCCGGGTCCCGGCCGCGAGAACGCACTGTCCGCCCTGGTGGCGGCCAAGCTGCAGATTTTATCGATAACGGATGTCACGCCGCTGGCCCACAACGGCTGTCGGCCTCCCAAGAAACGGCGGGTCTAGACAGACCCCTGCAGTTCCCGTCCGGTTCCCGGCGGTTTACCAAGGAAGGATTCATGGCTCGATATACGGACGCAGTGTGCCGCCTGTGCCGCCGCGAGGGTGAAAAGCTGTATTTGAAGGGGACCCGGTGCACGGGCCCGAACTGTTCCTTCGACAAGAAGGGATACGCCCCTGGTGAACACGGCGCGCGGCAGAACATGCGGCGCCGGCGCGAATCGGACTACAACATGCAGTTGCGCGCCAAGCAGAAGGCGCGGCGCATCTACGGCGTCTTCGAGAAGCAGTTCCGGCGGTACTTCCGCGAAGCGACGCGGGCCCCGGGCCTGACCGGCGATGTGCTGGTCAGCCTGCTTGAGAGGCGGTTGGACAATGTGGTTTACCGTCTGGGGTACGCGACCAGCCGCGCTCAGGCCCGGCAACTGGTGACCCATGGCCATTTCGACATCAACGGCCGCCGCAACAACATCCCCTCCTACACGGTGGCGGAAGGCGATGTGATCACCGTGCGTCCTGCCAGTCGGGGCAACCGCTACTTCAGTCAGCAGGAGTTCCGGTCGGGCGACGTTCTGCCCAGCTGGCTGGCCTTTGATCCATCCTCCCTGGAGGGGCGTGTGCTGCAGGCACCGCGGCCCGAGGAGACCCCGATGGATCTCAATGTGCAGTTGATTGTCGAGTACTACAGCGCACGCTGAGCCCGGCTTTGCGCGCGTCCCAGCGAGGAGATCGAACTTTGCAACACTCGGTTCTGCCCCAGCTGCATACTGAGCACGAAACCCGCAAGTACGGCAAGTTTCAGCTCAAGCCGCTTGCCCGCGGCTATGGCACAACCTTGGGTGTGTCCTTGCGGCGTGTGCTTCTGTCCAGCCTGGAAGGGGCTGCCATCACGGCGGTGCGCATCCAAGATATCTACCACGAGTTCTCCGCCATCCCCAACCTGCGCGAGGACACGACCCAACTAATCCTGAACCTGCGCGAAATCGAACTCAAGTCCCATGCGGCCCGTCCCACCCCCCTGACCCTGCATGTGCAGCGGCCGGGCATCTACACCGGGGCGGATATCATGGCGAGCCACGACGTGGAGGTGTTGAATCCGGAGCACTACCTCCTGACCGCGGACAGCGCCACCGACCTGGAGATTGACCTGATTGTCGAGCAGGGCTACGGGTTTTCCCGCCAAGAGGAACGCAATAACACCCCGCCCGGGTTCCTGCCCATCGATGCCATGTTCAGTCCCATCGTGAATGTGGCTTTCGCGGTGGAGGACCATCGGGTTGGGCAGCAGACGGATCTCGACCAGGTGTCGCTGGAGATCTGGACGGACGGGTCGATCCACCCCTCCGAAGCCATGCAGACCGCCGCCGACATTCTCATTCGGCACCTGCGGGTCGTATCGGCCGATACACCCGAGGTGCTGGAGCCGGTGGTCGAGGAAGTGGAACCGATGCCCAACGCCATGTTCGAATCCTCGGTCGAGGACTTGGACTTGAACGTGCGGACCTACAATTGCCTAAAGCGGGTCGGGATTGCCACGATTGGAGAATTGGTCCGGATGATGGAGAAGGGCCGTGAGGAGATGCTGGCCATTCGGAACTTCGGCGAGAAGTCCTTGGACGAGCTCGTCACGCAGCTCCGCAAGAAGGACATGCTGCACCTGCCGGGCGTGAACCTGGACGAATACCTGGAGCCGGAAGATGCCGAGGAGTCCGCCGAGACCGCGGGCCTGGAGGCGGAGGTCGGGGACGCCGATGTCGTCCCCGCGCCGGTTTCGTCTGTCAGCGAGCCGGAAGCGGCCTGAGGCGAGGAAGTACACGAGCATGAGCACGCGTCACAGAGTTAGGCACACCCGCCTGGGCAAGGCACCCGGCCACAGCAAGGCCAACCTGCGCAACCTGGTCAACCAGCTCATCGAGCATGACCGGATCGTCACTACGGAGGCCAGGGGGCGGGTCATGCGCCGCGAAGCCGAGCGCATGGTGACCAAGGCCAAGCGCGGCCTTGCGGCCGGCGGCAACCGCGTCCACGCCTATCGCCTTCTGATGTCCCGTCTGAACCAGAACCGCGCGTCGGTGGAGCGGTTGTTCGAAACGCTGGCTCCGCGCTATGCCGAGCGCAACGGCGGGTACACGCGCATGATCAAGCTCGGGGCCCGCAAGGTCGACTCGGCGCCGATGGTGCTGGTCGAGTTTGTGGATTCCCCGTTGACGACGGCTGCGGGTGAGGAATCCTGATTTCACAACGGGGTTCCGGCAATCGGTCGCGGCGCGCGTAGCGTGGGATGGCAGTTCGTTCCATGGCTATCAACGCCAGCCCAACGCCTTCACCGTTCAGGAAGCGCTTGAGACCGCCCTGCATGCCTGCGTTGGAACTCGTGTCACCGTTGCCGCGGCCGGCCGCACCGATGCCGGCGTGCACGCCACCGGCCAGGTCATCGCGGCACAGGTTGGCTGGAACCATTCGCTGTCGGATCTGGCGCGTGCCTGGAACTCCCGCCTGCCCGGATCGGTCGCCATCCTGGATGTGCACCGGGTGCCCGAGGACTTCCATCCCCGGTTTGACGCCCTGACGCGCACGTACGAGTATCATGTCCTGTCCCACCCGTTGCCCACGGCTCCCCGTCGCTGGCCCTTGCAGGGGAGTGCCTGTTGGTATGTGCCCGTTGCGCTGGATCTGCGCGGCATGAACCAGGCGGCATCCCTTTTGACAGGCACACGGGACTACGGTTTTCTGGGCGTGGCACCGGACGGCGGGCACACCGTGCGCACCGTGTTGAAGGCCTGCTGGGAACGGCATCCGGCCGTTTGGGGCCATGGGGAACTACAGGCGCTGCGCTTCACGGTGACTGCCAATGCGTTCCTTTTTCGCATGGTGCGCCGAATGGTAGCCTTGATGGTTAAGGTCGGCAGGCGGCAACTGACGCTCGCGGATTTGCGCAGTCTCAGGGACAGTGTTGGCGGTGTGACACCGGGCCCGGCCCCCGCCAGCGGATTGGTGCTCAGCCGGGTTACCTATGCGACTCCGATTTCGGACATGTGGAAGGCAGGCAAAGCGTGAAGACATTCAGTTTGAGTGCCGAAAAGGCCCATGCCCAGCGGCAATGGCTGCTGGTGGATGCCGAAGGCCAAACGTTGGGTCGTCTGGCGACCCGGATTGCCACGCTGCTGCGCGGCAAGCACAAGCCGACCTACACCCCCCACGTCGACAACGGCGACTATGTGGTGGTGATCAACTGCGGAAAGGTGCAGGTCACCGGCGACAAGCTCAATGCCAAGGAGTACCATCGACATTCCGGCTATCCCGGCGGCTTGACCTCGGTTGTTCTGCGGGAACAGTTGAAACGGTTCCCGGACCGCGTCCTGCGCGATGCGGTCAAGGGCATGTTGCCCAAGACGCGTCAGGGCCGTGCCCAGTTGTCCAAGCTCAAGGTGTACGCCGAGGGTGTCCACCCCCATCAAGCCCAGAATCCCCGCCAGGTAAAACTGTAGGAACAAAACCACATGGACGTTAGATATGTCGAGGCCAACGGCAGGCGCAAGACGGCGTCCGCCCGGGTGCGCATTGTTCCCGGCACGGGCGAGATCATCGTCAACAACAAGCCGATGGAGGATTTCTTCGGGCGCGAGGCCAGTCGCAAACGGGTGTTGGCTCCATTGCGGGCCACCGACCGGCTGCATGCCGTGGATGTAAGCGTCAGGGTCAAGGGGGGAGGCGAGTCGGGACAGGCTGCCGCCACCAGCCACGGCATCGCGCGCGCGCTGGTCAAGAGTGAGGACGACGGTTCGGAGACGCAGCAGGCACTGCAGGCCGCGCTGAAGTCCCTTGGCCTCCTTACCCGGGACCCGCGCAAAAAGGAACGCAAGAAACCCGGACTCAAACGAGCCCGCAAGGCCCCGCAATACACCAAGCGTTAGTCCCCGCCCGGGTTTGGCCGGCACCCCTTGCCGACCGGCACCAGGACTGCTAGGACAACCCGGCCGGGTTGTCCTTTATCCTTAACAAAGGTTAGTTGCCGCGAAGGGCAACGGTTGCGCGGTCCGGCCGCGGGCAGGGATGCAGGTTCCGAGGTTTTCCGGATGGCAGTCTGTCTCCATCCGGTAACGCGCTCCACACCGGATTGGTCCCCGGCACCAGCCGTACGGGTGCGCATGTTGTTGGTCACCACCTCCATCCTCCACTATCCCAAATGGGATGATGGTTTCAGTTCCTTCCTGCTGGATGTGCTGTTGGGCCTTCCCGGCCTTAGGCCCGTGATCCACGAGGAGCTGCAGGTTTCAGGCCACCAGTATGTGGTGGAGGAAGCGATGCGCAGGCAGTGCGACGACGAGGAGGTGGACTGGCTCCTCACCGTGGGCGGCACCTGGCCGGCTCCGGGGGCGCTGTCCCGGCAGGTGGTTCCGGCAGCGACGCGCAGTGTGCTGGAGCGCTCCCTGCCGGGGTTGCTGCCCTGGCTGCGATCGGAGGCGTGGGCACAGAACCCGATTGGTGCCGTACTGGAGGCCGGGGAAGCGGGCATCCGCGGCCGCACCCTGATCCTCAATCTGCCGGGGAACCGGCAGTTGGCAGATCTCTACCTGCAGACCGCGGCGCGTGTCCTGATTCCCCTGTTGCAGATGGTGCAGGGACGCGATCCGGACGCGGTGTTAGCCTCCCCGGACCAGGAGACAGCTCAAACGGTCGACGCGGCTGACGAGCCTCCGGGAGCCGACGGTCACGGTAGGCCGGCGCTGCGCGAAGCAGACTTCGAGGCTTTTCTCAAGCGACGCCGGTCTTGACCCAAGTCGCCTGCACGGAACGTTCGTGCGGACATCGACCCGGGGCGGTGCGGAAAACCGGTTCAGGTGAACAGCAGCGACGCGGCGCGCAACTCCGTGATGGCTTCCAGCGTCGCTGTCCATCGATCCAGGGCCTGGTCAAGCTGGCGGTCAACCGTGTGTTCGATTTCCCTGTGCAGTTCAATGCCCATGCGCGTCAGTTCGGCAAACAGGGCGTCGGCCTGGGAATAGCCTTGGAACAGGGAAACGGACGGTTCCCCGTCGATTTGCAGGTCCTGCAACATCTCCATGGGGAGTACCGAAATGGTGCCGGGACCGATCAGGCTGTTGAAATAGGTACGCGGCGTACAGCAGCTGGTGGCCGTGATGTTTTCCCACACGAGGGTCATTTCGCGGGCGCCATTGCGCAGCAGATTGTTCCACTTCGGCCCCTGCAGGCGGCGCGACTTCATGGCGGCGCTCAGGCGGGCCGTGGCCACCGCGGCCCGCCCCTTCAGGCCTTCGAGTTCGATTTTCCGTTCGGGGCGCGGATCGTCCCGAAAGGCGTCCTCCAGCAAGTGGTCGACCATCGAGTCGATGCCGGCAATGTCCAGACCGGCAAAGCACTGCACATGGTCGATGGGCAACCGACGGTGCACGCGGGCGTTCAACCCGTCCAGATACTGGTCGTGAGTCCGTCCCAAGCGATTGCGGTCCATCAGGCCGGTAACGAACACACTGACGCCGTCTTCAATCAAAACCGACACGGCTCCGATGCCGGCATCGGAAGCCGGAACCCGGACCGCGATGTTGTGCCGATTTAGGCGCCGGGCCATATGCCTGCCGTAGCCACAGATATCCTCCGTGTCGAAGACCTGATCAGGTCTGAGCGGAATGCCCACGATGCCTTCGAACCCGCGCGAGGCGATGTGTTCCGGCATCAGGCTGTCAGCCAGCAGGGCGGCTTCCTTCAGCAGCAGGCCTTCCCAAATCCCGCTGGCGTCGATGCTGTCGCGCGCCTCGAAGCAGGCCTGCACCGCATGTTGGCATGCTTCGCGGTTGCGGATGTCGTCCGCGCTGGGGGTCAAGCAGCCGGCTACCCCGGCAATGCCGGATTCTCCGAGGAACACCGCAGGCTCTTCGCCGAGGTCAATCAGCGAGGACGAGTCCTGGAGCCAAAACGACTGGCCCAACCGTTTGGTTGACTTGACGAGGTCCATGGGGGCAAAGGTGCCAACAGTGTGGGGTGGCGGGAGGAAAAAGTAGCCAAATGCCCTCGTCGGTGTAGATGTCCGACACCGCAGGGGCCCATAATCTTCAAGTTAATTGTAGTACAAGTGGAAGTGGAGGCTGGGCGTTTGCGATTGACGCGTCCACGCAGTGGTGGCTACTTGGCAGGCCCTGTCACATTCGGCCAGAGCCGATTCATGTGGATGTCCGGGGCGACATGCCTCCAACCGACATTGGTCGTCCAAGGTCCGGGACGCACCATGGCAATGCTTGACTCGGAAGGACATTCAGGCATCGCCCGCAACGATGGCTTCAAGCCACGGGCCGGAACTCAATCCAAATGCCTGGAATGACACATTCGGCTCGTTCATTCATGAGGCTCTCAGCGGTCCGGACCGCTGACGGCACGCACCCGTGGCAAGACGTGGGCGCGATACGGCGCCAACGGCATCAGGCGCAGTGCTTGCAAACGTCACGGGCACGGTGAGCTTGCGGCACGGCCATCGGCCGGGCACTGGGCTGGCTCCGGCTCCGCCGCGTTTTCCTCCTGGACTGCCGGAAAGGCGCCGGACGCAGGTGAACCTGGGGTTGGGCGAGGTTTTCGTCAGGAAGGTCCAAAAGAGTCCTGAGAGAGTTCCAGCACCAACGCAGCCGCGTACAGGGTGTTGCCCAAGTCTTCCAGTCGCCACTGGACGGAGGGGTCGTGTGGAGAACGGAATTTGCAGGTCCGCATGCCATCCAGCATGGCAGCGGGAATGGAGAACCCGGTCAAGTCCAGGGAGAAACCCATGCCCACCGCCTTGGCAATTGCCTCCTTGAGGGTCCAGATGCGATACAACTGGTGATCCTTCTCGGATTGCGGGAACTTGGATAATGTTCTGGCCTCGAGTGGCGTCATGATTGTGCGAACCGTTCCCCAAAGATCCGGACGAGGCAGGCGCACTTCCACGTCCACGCCGATGCGGCCGGCCCGATCAACCGCAATCAGGCCGTGCAGTCCGCTGTGACTAAGGTTGAAGCTGACAGGCGCCCGGGTTCCGCTCACCAGGGCAAAGGGTTTCCCGTAGCGGGACAGACCAAAGGAAAGGTCACGATTGAGGCAATCCAAACGGTGACAGACAACGGCACGCAAGGCTGCGCGGCAAAGGCTGAACTCCCGCTTGCGACGGGCGGAGCGAAGACGTTGGCAATGCATCTGCTCCACCGTGTTCAACAGCGATGCGGCATACCGCTCCCGAAATGCACAGGGGGACAGATCCACGTGAACCACGGTGGCGGAACCTGCCTGATGGCACACACGCCACCAGTATTCCTCCATTGAGGTGGACCGATGTGTTGGTTCACAAACCAATGTGTTGGCACTCGTTGCCGTTGACCTGATGCCACTAGTGGGCTAACTTTGTGTCAATGTAGGGTATAACATGGATGGGTGGCACACCGGTGACGGTGCCTGCCACAATCTTCATCCTTCCTTGTCGCCGAGAGCCCTCCATGTCCCACAAGTGCTTCCTGGTGGAACTGACCGCCGAGGAACGAGTGTATTTGAAGCAGCTGGTCGCCTGCGGCTCGCCCAAGACCCGGCCCCGGCGCCGGGCCCAGATCTGGCTGCTCTGCGACCAGGGACCGGAGGGTCCGGCCTGGACCGATGAACGGACGGCGGAGGCCGTGGCCGTGACACCCATGACCGTGTACCGGGCGCGCCAGGCCTTGGTCCTGGAGGGCATGGAGGCGGCCCTGCAACGCAAGCCGCGGCCGCCGCGCCCGCCCAAGCTGGACGGGACGGCCCAGGCCGAGCTGGCCCGGCTGGCCTGTTCGACGCCCCCGCCCGGCCGCGCACGCTGGACGCTGAAACTGCTGGCGGCCGAGCTGGTGGCCCTGGAGGTGGTGGACTCGATCGCGCCCGAAACGGTGCGCCGGGCGCTCAAAAAAACGCGCTGAAGCCGTGGCAGAAAAAGTGCTGGTGCATTCCCCCTCAGGCCAATGCCGCCTTCGTGCACAACATGGAGGATGTGCTGGAGGTCTACCGGCGTCCCCCGGACGACCGCTTCCCGGTGGTCTGCGTGGACGAGACCAGCAAGCAGTTGGTCTCGGAAACGCGCGTGCCGCAGCCGCCGGCGCCCGGCCAGCCGGTCCGCTACGACTACGAGTACCGGCGCAACGGGGTCTGCAACCTGTTCCTGCTGGCCGCCCCCAAGCAGGGCTGGCGCACGGTCCAGGTTACGGCGCGGCGCACCAAGTTGGACTTCGCCGCGGTCCTGCGCGACCTGGTGGACGTGCACTTCCCGCAGGCCACCAAGGTGGTCCTGGTCTGCGACAACCTCAACACGCACCATCCCCGCGTGCTCTACGAGGCCTTCCCGCCGGCCGAGGCACGGCGCATCGCGGCCCGCCTGGAGTGGCACTACACGCCCAAGCACGGCAGCTGGCTCAACATCGCCGAAATCGAGTTCGCGGCCCTGGCCGCCCAGTGCCTGGACCGGCGCATCGCCAGCGAGGCCGTGCTGCAGGCCGAGATTGAGGCCTGGGTGCAGGCCCGCAACGCCTTGGGCACGCCCGTGAACTGGCACTTCACGACCGAGGATGCCCGCATCAAACTCCTGCATCTGTACCCTACATTTGAGTGAAGTTGACCCACTAGTGCCGGACGACATGATCGACAACTGACTGGTCCTGCGGCCGTTCTCCATTCAGGTTGTCGTCTTCATGCGGGACGCTTCGACGATGGTGCCCGTCCTGACTCGAGGCCAAGTGCCAAGGCCTGGTTGGGTGGTTGAGGTCGAATTGAAACAACGGGTGCTGTCCATGGGCAACATCTGCGGGAGACGAATTCCGGCCGTCGTCATGGCGCGGTGCAGTCCAATCGGCGATGGTCGAACATTGGGATGTCGCTCCGTTTCCGGCCGTCGTCAACTCTCGTTGTACACGGACCGCCACGTGGCCGGAATCACCGTTCGCACTTCCAGCACATAATGGTATGGCATCGCTCGGTCCTGCAGTTGATTCCAGTTGGATCGTGGCTCCAGACCGCCTCTGAAACCCAAGGTGCCCCTCCGGGAGCCGGTGTTGATTTGCCGCTTGCGGCTGGTTTTGAAAATTTAAGCTGTTATATTTGCTGAAATCACCAAGAGACTGGCGTAACAATGTTATTTTTTTATAACAACAATTTATAATCACATTGTTATATTGCAAGTATTGAAACAGTGGGACCGCTGGCTATTCCGTCGTTCACATCCTGTACAATTACCTACAGGCATGTCGCCACTCTTGGGCGTCCCTTTCAGAACCCCCGCCTACGGAGCCCTGTTCTGTTTGCCTGTCAGGCTTGGATGTTGGCCACGCTCGCACCGAAGGAGCCTCCCATGCGTCTGCATGTTGCCTGGAAACGGGACGACAGCACTCTGGTTGCCAACTTGGGGACGAAGTCGCTAGTAGGGCGATGCCGCCAAACTCCAGGCGGTGCCGGCTTCAACCATCGGATCAGACGACAAGGCCCTGCTCCTGGACCTTGCGCTGCTGACGTAGTAGTGCGGGCATGCGGAGGGCCGTTGGCTACCGCCAAGCCGTGCCACGATCCTGGCTTGTGTTTGGGCCTGCGCGTTCCATCCGTATCGGTCAGAAACGTGCTTGGACGTCAGTAGTTTGGACAAGGTGATCAATGTGTGCGACTCCCGTGCTGCACCGTTGGGCGTGTGCCCGGACGCGCAGGGGGCATGGGGCAACCTGTGAATTCACGACTGGTACATGCATTTTGGCTGGTTGTGTACCGGCCGACAAACCACTTCGCGCTGCCAGCGAAGAACATGCAACCATCATTACAAGGAGGAAACTAAATGAGCCAAGGCAACACTGAACAACAGCAGCCGGCCGACGAACTACAGATTCGTCCTTCGGTTGACATGGAGATCGTGGGCGACAACATTGGTCAGATCGCGCGGTTCACGGTCGAAAAATTCGAATTTGCAAATTCCACTACGTTGGCTTCCGAGGAGCGCGACGACGCCATTCGTCAGATCGAGGATGCCTTGTGGGCGATAGTGGAACAATTGAGAAAACGGCGTCAGGAGATTCGCGCCTCCATGTTCCGCGTGGCATCCGAGACGCTGGAGAAGACGCTCAAGTCCAAGGATTGACTTGAGGCAGTGCCGGATGGGCTCCATAGGCGTACTTCGCTGTTGCCGGCCATGGTTGCAGTAGGGTTTCACCAAGGCCTTGGACGACAGCGCGCGCAGCGCTCCACGGCGGTCCATTGAACCCCTGCCGAAGTGAATTCGGCAGATGTGATGCCCAATCAATTTCCACGGCGAACGGGTAGTGGTGTTCCGGACGGCCTGTGCTTGGCAAGGCCTGTTTGTGACTGGGAATGGCGGATTGGGCTGCGCAGTTGACCCGCATTGGATAAGGTTCCAACGTGTGGTTTCTCGTGGGGCGACGGAGCAGAAGCCGTTGACCGCAGCTGTCTTGAGGTCCGGCAGCACGACGGACACAGTGACCTTCAACCGATGCAATACGGAAAGTCAAGGTTGCCTCCTTGGGTAGGTGGGGCAACTGAGGCGGGTATTCCTGACCATGGACCGGATGGCATCAGGTGTCCTGATCCTGTACTTTCGGCCCCTGGTACGGTTCGGGACGCAGGGCAACAAGAGGGGAGCGTTGAACTCGTGGACAGGTGCCTTGGCCCCGCGAGCCGACGGTTGGTCTTTCACAGGCCCCGACCAATAATGATGTCCGACGGTGTTGAGGATGGGTTTGCGGGGGCAACAGCTACAGGGTTGTCGCTTGTCCCCCTCCAATTGGGCTCCAACGAACGGTATGGATCTCATCGGGCTTGTAGGAATTAGCAAAGTTATGCGGGTGTTGTCGATTGGCATGTCGAAGATGCTTGATCGACAATCGGAGCGCCACCTGTACATTTAGAGGAGGACGGCATGAATCGATCAAGGTCGGAAGACGCTGTTGCCATCGTGGGCTACAGCCATCGCCTGCCCGGTCCCCTTCGGTCCGATGCCGACTTCTGGCATCTCCTCAGCACCCGGGATGTGGTGCGATCACCCGTAGCGGGGCGGTTCGGCAAAGGGGTTCGGCCCGTCGGCTCCGGAGCCAATTTTGGCCGCTTCGCCAGTCCCTACGAAGGCCTGATCGATGATGATGTGAGGTTCGCGCTGGATGCCGGGTTTTTTGGCCTGTCCCGCACCGAAATGGAACAGGCCAGCCCAATGGCCAGGATGTTGATGAGCTGTTCCTGGGAAGCGATCGAACATTCCGGCTGTTGCGGAGCATCAACGCGCTCCGCAACAGCCCCACCGGCGTGTTTATCGGAGCCCAGACTCCGCCCGAAGCCAATTACCGTCCCCCTCATGGCAACAACATGTTCAGCGTAATCGGCATAAGCCTGGCAATGCTGGCCAACCGGATTTCCTATCAATACAACTTGATGGGGCCTTCCATTACGTGTTGCACTGCCTGTTCCGCCGGATTGAGTGCCCTGCACACCGCGCTGAATGCCCTCAAGGCCGGTGACTGTGAACAGGCCCTCGTAGGATCCTGCAACTCCATGGCATCCGCCCGACTGAGCACGGCGTTCAATGCCCTGGGGGTCATCAGCCCGCATGGCAGATGCAACTCTTTCGATGCGGATGCGGATGGATACATGCGCTCCGAAGGGGTGTTCTTTTTTGCCATCAAACCCCTTGTGGTGGCGGAGCGGGACGGCGACCGCGTGTACGCAGTGCTGGAGACCACGGCCGTGAACACAGCAGGCGCTGCCGATGGCGCCCACGGCTTGGCCAGCGGACGTTTCATCACGGCGCCTACCCAGCACTCGCAGGCGGAGCTCATGCGCAGCGCCTATGCCCGCACCGGTAGGGAGCCACAGGATTTCGACTACATCGAGGCACATGCCACGGGCACGGTCGTGGGTGATCGAATCGAAGGCAATGCGATCGCAGACGCGTTCGGTGGGTGCGACCGTGAAGTTCCCCTGCGACTGTCCAGTGTCAAGAGCAACCTGGGTCACATGGAAGCGGCGGCCTTTCACTGTGCCCTGCTCAAGACGATTTTGATGATGCAGGAACGGACGTTCGCGCCGATTTCGAAGAATTTCACCGTACCCAATCTCGAGATCGATTTCGAACGGGGCAATATGCAGGTGCTGACGGCCTGCGAACCGTTTCCGGAGCGGCCCGCCGTGGTCGGAATCAACTCCTTTGGCTTCGGCGGGGCCAATGGACATTGCGTGGTGAGCGAGTACCGGCCACAGGAACCGCGTGTCTGGTCGGTGGCTCTGGCTGCCAACGCCGGAACCATGGTTCCCCTGTCCGCCCGCACACCCCGCATGCTGGTCGAGTCGGCACAGGATCTGCGGGAAGCCATACGGTCTCATCCCTGGGATCTCTATACGCTGGCAGGAAACCTTTCGCGGAGACGTACCCATTTCCCGGCACGGGCAGCCTTTGCGGTTCGCAACAGGGACCATCTGCTTGAGGCGTTGGAGGCGTTTGGCCAGGACCTCGGACCGGTCGCCACCGTGGACGAGGAAGAGCAACCATTGGTCATGGTGTTCTCGGGCCAGGGAACGCAGTGGGCCGGTTGCGGACGCGATCTGTACAACGCCCATCCGGTGTTCCGCCGTGTTGTCGATGCCGTGGAGGCGCATTGGCGCGCATACTCGGAGGTATCCCTGCGCAAGGCCTGCTTCACCGCTACGCAGGCAGCCCTTGACGAGTGTGAACTGGCCCAGCCGGTCACGTTCATGCTTCAGTGTGCCTTGCTGGAGATGTTCAAGACCTGGGGCGTGTACCCCGACTGCGTGGTGGGACACAGTTCCGGCGAAGTGGCGGCGGCCTACGCCTGTGGCGCCCTTTCGCTGGCTGAAGCGACTCGGCTTGTCTATCATCGTGCCACGTTGCAGCAGCGTACCGCCGGTTCAGGGCGCATGCTGGTCATCGGTCTGGATCGCCCTGGCGTGGAGGACCTGCTGGACACTGTGCGCAACCTTCCGCTCTCGGGACGGAACTGTGCGGTGCAGGTGGAGATTGCCTGTGAGAATTCTCCGGTTAGCACTGTGGTTTGTGGCAGTGAAACGGACCTGTTGCCCGTCATTGAGCAGTTGGAGCGGCACAATCTCCAGCATCAACTGATACCTGGCAACATTGCCTTTCATTCGCGTGCCATGGATCCAATCCATGAGGATGTCCTGGCATCGCTGGTGTTTCTCAACGGGCGCGAATACCGTGCCGATGTGCCCATGATCTCGTCGGTCACGGGCAGCAGGGCGGATGTGCTGGACAGTGCCTATTGGTGGAGCAACATCCGGCAGCCTGTGCGGTTCGGGGCGGCCCTGGAGACGCTTCTGCGCGATTTTCGCCCCGGGGTCATCCTGGAGGTCGCACCCCACAGTGCGCTGCAGGGCACGATAGTCCAGTGCTTGCAATCCGGCCGCTCCGCCGCATCAGTGTGCCTGCCGACATTGATGCGGGATTCGGACCCGGGCCTGGACTTCCATCAAGCGTTGGGACGTCTGTTCCAGGCCGGCATTTCGTTGGACTTCCGCGCCCAGTATCCGCGCCCGCGCCCCATTGCCCATCTCCTGCCGGCTCATCCGAGGGACGAGAGCACGGCGGCGGATCCGTATGTCGACGATGAGGCACTGCTGAAACAGGGAGAGAATTCCCATGGCCCGATGGTAGGGCGCCGGGTGGCCAGCGACTCCCTTCTCTTTGAAACCAGACTGTCCGTCAACGACTTTCCCTGGTTGGCCGAACACCGAATCTACGGCTCCAGCATCATGCCCGCAACCGGCTACGCCGAGATGGTTTTGGAGGCCCTGGAAGGGGTTCCGGTTTACATAGAAGAGATGGAATGCCTGAAGGGATGCCCCATTCCGCAGATCCCGGTTCGCCTGCAAACCCACCTGGTTCCGGTACCGCACGCGCCGGACGCGTTTACCTTCACCATTTCCTCCAGGACGTACGCCAAAGACGCGGTGAGCGAAATCCACAGTCGCGGTCGGGTGCGGCTCATGGACAAGGAACCGCAACTCAGCATCCCCCGCCGCCTGCCAGAGTTGAATTTGGACCGGTTCAAGTCCGGGCATCCCGTCGAGGGGCGCGATTTCTACGAGCGAGTCGAGGTCGTTCTGGAAAACACGTTCAGCTACGGACCCAGCTTCCGGACAGTTCAACGCTATTGGCAGGATCCCAACACCAACGACATGCTGGTTGAGTTGGAGATGGACGAAGAGTGGTGGAGCAATGGGCGGGACGAGGGCATGGTCGTGAATCCGACCATGTTGGACGGCATCTTGCAGGTGCTGCTCAACAATCTGTTGCCGCACACCGACATGTTCTCCATGCCGCACCGAATTGCCCGAATGACTTTTTTCCGGCCGCAGACCTCGCCCCGCGTCACCTGCTTGATCCCGGACCAGTCGCAAATCTGGGGAGAGGTGGACGAAGTTGGACAGCCTAGCCTTGCCAGCAGGCAACGGCAGGCGCACTATCTCAACCTTGGTTTCTATGATCGTGAAACAGGTGAACTGATAGCGGTCCTTGGCGACTACTACACGATTGCGCGCGACAGCAACTGGCACGACATGGCCCGGAGCAAGCACGTGGTGTCGTGGCAACCCAAGTTCCTGTCCGATGACCACGTCCCGATGAGGCCCGAGGGGGGCGCAGAGACCGAACCTGCTGCCATCATCGAGTCCCTACAGCGTACGGACCGCAATGAACAGCGGGTTGTCCGAGTGGTGGAATGGGCTGGCTGCCGTGAACCCGGGCAGACGGCTCTCAGTCGGTGTGTGGAGTCGTTGGAGAGCTCGAACGGCCACACTGAATATTGGCTTGTGGCGGACCGTCCGGAAGGGGCACAGGCTTGCTTTGACAGATTTCATCGATTGGGCGCAGCCCTGCGGTTTGAACCGGTCGCTCCGGAGGACCAAACGATGTCCATGCTCGAGCAGGGGCCCCTGCGTCCGGCCACCGCGGAACTGCAGCTGCTCCACAGCGAACGGGTTCCGGTTGATCATGCAGGGTGGCAACTCCTGTGTCGGCTGGCGGTCCCCGGCGGATTGGCCGTCGTCCTGCACGAGTCCGGATACGACTTCAGACCCGAGGCCGGATGGTCCACGGTGCACGCCGGCACACACGCCACCGTCCTGCAGGCACCCGCGACCGATGGGGAAGACTTCGACACAGGGCCGGTCCCCGGACCCAGGTGGGTTCTGGGTGAGACTGAGAGTTGGGCGGCATCCTGGGCGTCCCGGTTCGGCAATTCGCAGGTGCACTGCGTGCCCTCGGAACTGTTTGAAGCCAGCCAGTTCGAATTGCTCGAAGAATGGCCGTTGGCGGGGGAACTGCGTGCGGTCGACTTCTTCTGCGGCAGGGACCCGAACGATCCCACAGGCGAAGGCGTGGTCACCCGTTTCATTGCCCTGGTGCAGGCCTTGGTGGCCCGCCGCCTGGGGAGCGCGGCAGATCCGTGCCGCCTTACCGTTGTCACACATGGCGCAGTCCTGGACGTAGAGGATCCCCGCGCACAGGTTCTGTGGGGCGCAGTCCGCAGCATGGCTATGGAAGTGGCCATGGACGCCGCGCTCGACTTCCGCTTGGTGGACTTGGGTTCGCAGGAGGACCTGTCGGTACTTGAGCGACTGGCGCGTGTCGATCTGCGGGAAAGTGAACTGGCCGTTCGGGATCAACGCCTCTGGTCACCCCGGGTTGTCAGCAAGGACGCCTGGTACACGCCATTGCAGGCCGGCGAGGATGCCTGCTACAAGCTCGAAGTCTTCAATCCAGGGCAGTTGGATGGTCTCCAGATGAAGGCCTACCGGCCCGCTGAACTGGACGACGACAGTGTTGAAATAGAGGTGTCCGCTGCGGCGCTCAACTTCCGCGACATCATGGTGGCACTGAACATGCTGCCTCCCGCAGCGTACGAGCAGTCGGCATTGGGGACCGAAGTCGGCATTGAGGGCAGCGGCACGGTTCGCCGGGTCGGGGCAGGTGTACTCCAGCACCGACCGGGGGATGAAGTCGTGTTCACCAAGGGCGGGTGCATTGCCAACCGCGTGGTGGTTCATCAACACACCGTGTTCCGCAAGCCCTCATGCCTGAGCCTGATTCAAGGGGCCTCGGTGCTGTCGGTGTACACGACCGCGTACTATGCGCTGATGCACTTGGCCCGCCTGCGGGAGGGCCAGCGGGTGCTGGTCCACTCTGCCATGGGCGGGGTGGGGCTGGCCGCGATCGCCCTTGCCAAACATGTCGGGGCGGAGATTTACGCGACGGCGGGCAACGATGAAAAACGGAACAAGCTGCGGGCCCTGGGGGTGCGGGAGGTGTTCGACTCGCACAGCTTCGACTGGTACGACGGGCTGATGGACAGTACCTGCGGCGAGGGGGTCGACGTCGTGTTGAATTCCCTTTCGGGGCGTCATGTGGCACTGTGCCTGGAGGCCTTGCGGCCCGGGGGCTGGCATTGCGAAATCGGCAAGGTGGACATCTTTGCCGACAACGCACTCAACATGTTCGTCTTCCGCAAGAATCTGCGTTTCGCCGCGATCGATATCGACCGCCTGATGCTGGAGGATCCCAGGCTGACCCACGAAATTTCCCGTGCCTGTCTGGAGTTGTTCGAACAGGGATCGGTGCCGCCGCTGCCCGTGACGGTGTTCCCCTATCGCGAGTACGCCGAGGCCTTGCGGCTGATGATGTCCGGACAGCATCAGGGCAAGCTCGTGCTGGAGGCACCGCCGACACTGCAGAAAGCCGGGTTGTCGGTAGCCGATCGGCAACCCTATCTGGATCCGGATGCAACCTACCTGGTGACTGGGGGGCTGGGCGGCATCGGATTGCATGTGCTGTCCTACCTGGTGGTGTCGGGTGCGCGCCATCTCACACTCATGGACCGGGATCCGAACCGGCGACGCTCCGTTGAATGGATCCGCCGGGAGAGTTACCTGTCGCTGATCGACTGCGACTACGAGATTGACATCGTGACAGCGGACGTGGCCTGCGAAGAAGATGTACGCCGATGTATTGCCGGCCTGGGCAGGCCGCTCAAAGGTGTGTTTCACCTGGCCGGGGTCATCGATGATCACCTGTTGGTGGATATGCCGCGCGCATCCGTGGCCACGGTCTTTGCACCCAAGGCCCGCGGTGCCTTGAATCTCCACCGGGCCACCATTGATTGTCCACTGGATTACTTCGTGATGTTTTCCTCCGTGGCCTCCACATTCGGCAACCCGGCGCAAGCCAATTACAGTGCCGCCAGTGCCTTCCTCGATGGCTTGGCTGCCTGGCGACGGCGTCGGGGACTGCCGGGACTGTCTTTCAATACGGCTGCGATCAAGGAAGCCGGCATGGCTGCCCGCAATTTGCATGTGTTGCGCATGGTCCAGTCTTCCGGCATGCCTCCGGTCAGTGCCCGCTTCTGCCTGTACAACCTGGACTACGCCATGCGCACGCGGTCCGAGCATGACCACCTGATCACCGCGTTGTTCCGGAATCCGCCTTGGCCGCAGACGTCCCCAGCCTATATGCGGACCGGACATCTGGTGAACAATGCGGATGCTTTCCGGCTTGATGCAGGCGGCCAGTTCACAGTGGACCACGTGGTGGAACAGATTGCCGCCAAGGTTGCGGAACTCAGCGGGCATGAAGACGGCAGCGTGGAAGAGCCCCTGTCCGCCTTCGGGCTCAATTCCATTTCGGTTGCCGAACTGGGCGCCTTCATCCAGTCGCAGTACCAATTCCAGGTCAGTGCACTGGAGTTGATGACGACGGCCACCTGTTTGTCGCTGGCCGAAGCCATCGTGACCGGAAAGTCCCACGCGGCGGAGAAGCAGGTTGAGGATGAGGTCCACAATCCGGAGGAGGTCGTGCGGTCAAACCGCACGGCGGCGCGTCGACCATCGGTTTTTGCCGCTGAACCTGAAGATCACTTTCCGTTGGCCACGCCCGAGCCGGTAGTGTCCTGAGGCCTGCCTCGACAGGCTCGGGACAGGTCGCCGGTTCAGCCATCCGTCCGTTTTTTCCGGGAGCAACCCATGCCGTCGTCCCATACTGCCGTTCCGGTGGCACCGTTGGCCGGCACAATGCCGCCTGCATGTGAAAAGGACATTCTGGCGATGCGCCGTTTCATTCGCAACAGGGTCAGCGAAGAGGAGTTGGCACCCCCGGCGGCGGCACCGGACTTCAGGGAGGTGTTCCTAACCGGTGCCACGGGATTTGTCGGGCGGTTTCTGTTGCGGGATCTGCTTCAGCAGGACAAGTCCAGAGTGGTGCACTGTCTGGTTCGGGCCGCCAATGCCGACCACGGCCTCGAACGCGTGCGCGGAGCCATGCAGCAGGCAGGAATTTGGGACGAAAGCTTTGAGACCCGGCTCCGGGTGTGGGTGGGAAATTTGGCCGAGAACCGATTTGGACTGGCACCTTCCGATTTCGCCGGACTCTGCCGGCAGATCGGCGCCGTCTACCACGTGGCCGCGGATGTGGCCCTTGCCGCGTCCTATGCCAACGTGCGCACAACAAATGTTGAAGGTCTGCAATCGGTGCTCGACCTGTGTCTGAGCCTGCGGTTCAAGCATCTGTTCTTCATATCCACCCTGGGAGTGTTTCCCCAGTATTTTTGCGGGTTTGCGAAGGAGTTTCGGGACAGTCGCATCGAAACCCACATGCAGCCCGACCCGGACATTATGAAGCGAGTGTTCCCGTTGGGCCTTAGCGGGTATCCGTGGACCAAGCTGACTGCTGAACAAATCCTGTTGATTGCGCAGCGCGCCGGACTGCCGCTTGCCATTTTCAGATTGCCCCAGACGGCCACATCCACGACCGGGTTTGCCAATGCGGACAATGTCATGGCACGCCTGTTTGCGGCCATGGCGGATGTTGAGGCTCGGCCACGCGGCACGGTTTTCGAATGGAACATGGAACCGGCCGACGTGCACAGCAAGGTGATCGCCGACATCTCCCTGAATCCTCGTCGGCAATACACCATCTATCATTGCTGCAATCCAAGCCTGCTGTACGGTGAACTTGAACCTGAGGACTTCGGGTTCTACCACCGCGAAGTCTCCTATGCCGCCTTCAAGCGGCTGTGCCTCGCCAAAGGCGCAAGTTCGCCGCTCCACGGACTTTGGCCACTGTTCGACCACTTTGAACCTTATTGGTTCCGTCAACGCGAACCAAATGACTCGCCGCCCATCTGCGACCGAGCCATGCGTGAGGATTGTCCCAGTCCCATCAAATGGCCCGGCCTCCTAACCCTGCTCCGACGAGCCGATGACTGGGTGAGAAGCCATCCTGCCGAATGGCCGCACCCGCGCCCGGAAAGTCGTCTGGACTTCGACTGCCTGCTGGCACAGGGCGAGCGCTACGCCCAGCGGCTGGAAACAACGCACGACGAAGCATTTCCCGACTGGCTTCTAACGGGGTTGGATCAACTGATGGGGGCATTGCAGGAACCTGCCGCCCAAATCACGGAGACGGCCAGAACCGGGGTCGTTCTGGAACTGAGCCGCGCCCTGCGCAACAACGCCCGGCTGGCGGCAGAACGGATCCAACATCCAGGCATTGCGGAGACGGACATTGTCCAACCGGTGTTCATCGTCGGCATGCACCGCACGGGAACCACGTTGCTGCATCGATTGTTGTCCCGGGATCCGCGTTTCCGTGTGTTGCAGGCTTTTGAAACCGTGCAGGCCGCAGAGGTGAGTGCCGAACGCGACGGCATTGAGGGAACTCCCGATGATCCCCGGGTCCAGTATTTGGAGGACTCGCTCCAGGCCTCCGGGCTCGTGAAGCTGTTCTCGGACCTGCATCACATCGACCCCAACGAGCCGGAAGAGGAAATCGCGTTCTTGAGGATGTCGTTTCACAGTTGGACCAATGTAGTCCGGTACCACGTACCCTCCTATGCCTGTTGGCTGGGGGATGTCGACATGTCCCTTCCCTATCGTCACCACCACCGCGGCAACCTTCAGCGTCATGCCTATGTCGACCGGTTGCAGCAGAGGCATGCAAGGCAGTGGCTGCTGAAAATGCCGTTTCATTTGATGGAATTGGATGCCCTCATTCAAACATACCCGGATGCCTTGTTCATCCAGACGCACCGCGCTCCCAGGCAGTTCATGGGCTCGTGGAACAGTCTGGTGGAACGGGTTCGCACACTTGTCATGGAGCCGTTGTCTGCCCATGAACAAGGCCGTGAACATTTGGCCCTGATGTCCGGCATGCTGGACAGGGCCATGGACTTCCGGATGGCGCACCCTGAACTGGAGCATCGGTGGCTTGACTTGAGCTATTACGATCTGGTCCAGGACCCGTTGGCCATGGCCGATATCGTGTATGACCATTTCCATTGGAACCTGGAGCCGCGGGTCGTGGCGGCCATGGACGACTGGCTGATACAACAGTCAAGGCGCCGCCGAAGCGAACAACGCCACCGATATGAACTGGCCGACTACGGTCTGGCCCCCGACGATGTTGACAAAGCCTTTGCACGGTACCGCGACTTCATTGCCCACCGGGGCATTCACCAACCGCGACTGTAGCCACCCGGCGATTCGGGTTTCGACAGGCCGCAGGCCTCGACTTGGAACCAGGGAGCTTGCAACTGCCTGCGCGGTGATGGAACGGATTACGGCATCCTCGGAGGATGTTCGGAATCCCGTGATTTGCCAAGTTTGGCGTTCTGCTCGCCAATGACAGGTGCCAGACGGTCGATCCCATGACATCAAAATCAAGCTTCCGAGCTTGGTCACCGGCCCTGTCAGTGCCCGGGCCGCACAGAGCCCGGACCTGGTAACCATCGGGCATGGATATGGTTGGCAAAATGGGAAGCGGAGGCGTTGCGCTCTGTCCGGGCGCATGCCAACCCCAACGCATCCCTAACAATTCCACTGCGTGAAATCCCGGGCGGTATCCCTGCGGGACTGTATACTTCGGGCTTGTTCACGCGGAAAAGAGGAGAGGATCATGGGAACACCTGTAGTGCTGAGTGACGGCGAGTTCGCCACCGACGTCCTGGCGTCGGACAAGCCCGTGCTGGTGGATTTCTGGGCTCCCTGGTGCGGCCCCTGCAAGATGATTGCGCCGGTGCTGGAAGAGGTTGCCGTCGAGTACGAGCAGCAGCTCGTGGTCGGCAAGCTGGACGTGGACCAGAACCAGCAGACGGCCCAGACACACAGCGTTTTCAGTATTCCGACCCTAATTCTGTTCAAGGATGGACAGCCTGTGGAACGGATTGTGGGCTTCAAGCCCAAGGAAGCATTGATGGCCGCCATCACACCGCACCTGGGTTGACGGCCGTTTCATGCCGGTTGGCCGAAGTCCGTCAGGGAGTTTGACCCACACGGGCAACTGAAGTACCGCCTTGAGCGACGGAAAGGCCCGGTGCAATACCGGGCCTTCGTCTTTGGGGACTTTGATGAGAGAGGCCGGGGCCTTGCCTACTGTGTCCGGCGGCCGCTCAGAAGCAGGTCGTACACGGACAACAAGCCCAGCAGACAGAAATCAAACAGCAGGACCAGCATGAGGCAGCTGACCAACATGCGGCTGGGGGCAGCGGTGCTGGCCAGGGCGGCCAAGAGCCAGTCGATGGATACTTGGCGGGACAACAGATCCGCCAGCACAAGCATCAGAACCCCGATCCCGAAGTAGAAGACGACCAACCTCAGGGAACGGCGGTCGCTGACACTGGGCATCATGCCGTTGCCGAACGCAAACAGGAGGTACAGCCACAACATGCTGTCCTGAACCGCCAGCATTTCGCGGAACCAGTCGACAATCCGGCCGAAGCGCAGGCCCAACGCCAACTCGGCCAACTCCGTGGCGTACAGGATTTGCGTTCCGATGACGGCCATGGCCGTGCTGCCGACCACCAGGGGTGCCAGCCCCACCGCGGTGTCCCTCCAGATGTCGGTTTCGGTCATCTGGACACTGCCGAGTTCCAGGGTGTTGCCGCGGAGCGTGGGCCAGACGGTAAAGGCCTTGGGCTTGAGCCGCAGCAGCCAGGCGGCCAGCCAATGGGTGCCTTCGTGCAGCAGGATCCCGGGCAGGTACAGGAGGAAGAGAATCAGGGCCGCCACCTGTTGGGTGCCGGTCAACATCAGCAGGAAACGATACAGTCCCCTTTGGGTCCGCTGGTTGGTCCAACCCAGCGCGTAAAGGCAATAGCCCAACAGGCTCAGGTACAGGACACTCTCGTTCAGGCCTATCGGAACGCTCATGGACCCGCCGGTGTTGCTGTCCGGTATCAGCCGCCGGCGGTTAGTCTCACCATCGCAGTGTACGTATCGCTCTTCAGTGCGGAACCGCCAATCAAGGCCCCGTCGATGTCCGGCGACTCCATGTACGAGACGATGTTGCCCGGGCTGGTGCTGCCCCCGTACAGAATCCGGGTGGTTTCGGCAACGGTCCCGTCGTAAAGGTCCGCCAGCAGAATGCGGATGATTTCACCGCAAACCTCCTCGGCCACCTCGGGTGTCGCGGCCAGGCCGGAGCCGATGGCCCAGACCGGCTCGTAGGCAATCACCAGCCGCCCGGCATCCGCACCGGTTACATTGGCCAGAGCGCCCTGCACTTGCCGGGTTACCACCGCCCGGGTTTGGTCGGCCTGATTTTCCGCAAGACTTTCCCCAACGCAGACGATTGGCACCAATCCGGCTTCAAGTACGGCATGGAGCTTCGCGTTCACCTCGCCGTCGGTTTCGTGGCAAAACTGGCGGCGCTCGCTGTGGCCCAGGATTACATAGTCGGCCAGTCCCGTCAGCATGGGCGCGCTGACTTCCCCGGTAAAGGCTCCGCCAGGCTCCGCATGGGCGTTCTGTGCGCCTACGCGGAGAGCACTGCCACGTACGGCATCGTTGACCGCGGGCAGCGACACGAATGGTGGGCAAAGGATCTGTTCCACGGTGGTCACCTGACCGGTTTCCTGCACGATGGCCCGGGCCAGGACCGCGGCATCCGTCGGTCCCAGGTTCATCTTCCAGTTGCCGGCCATGATGGGAACTCTAGACATGGGGCATTGCCTCTCAGGATGTTGATCTCAGGTTGGGATACCGGCACACCTGTGGGACCGGGCGGTACCAGGGCATGTGACCGCACGCGGCCTGACAGTCGGCGCACATCTCAACGTTGTTGGGAAAGTTGCCAGGGTTTTCATCCCAGGTCCCACTATCCGGCGTGGTTCGGAACAGCCGACAGGCACCCGGACGATTGAATCAGTCGATGTTCCGGATGCGCCGCTGGAAGTCGGCTTGGGCTTCCGCGTACTCTTCGGCGGACAGGAACTTGCCGCCCGCGATCTCCCTGTTGACTTCCTGTCGGCGGCTGTTCAGCCAGACCTGGATTTCACAGGAGTCGAAGCACCTTTGGTCGCCGGAGGTCGAAATCACCTTCCTGACATAGTACTCGGCTCCCTTGACACCGGATCCTTCGTCCACCGGGCTCAGGTCGTTGTACATGTCGATACGGGTGGACAGCGGTTCCTGGCATCGGAAGTTCAGGGCGTAGATTTCCAGGAAGCGGCCGGAGCCGCCCCCGCCCCCGAGCCAGCCGCGCAGTTTGCTCAAGAACCCCATGGTCACCCGGACCTCGTCAGAACGGTCAGGCCGGGCAACTCGGTTCCGGCCAGGTATTCCAGGCAGGCTCCGCCTCCGGTGGAAAGATGGCCGATGGCATCTTCCATGCCTGCCTGGCGGATGGCGGCCACGCCGTCACCGCCACCCACAACGGATCTGGCGTCGGGCAAACCGCCCAGAATTTCGGCGAGGGCATTGGTGCCTTGGTCGAACGGCTTGACTTCGCAAACCCCCATCGGGCCGTTCCAGAAAACGGTACGCGCCGGCGCCAGGCGGTTTACATAGTGGGCCACCGTGGCGGGTCCTATGTCCAGCGCCATCCAGTCTTCTTCGATGCCATCCGCAGGCACGGTCTTGCGCTCCGCGGCACTGTCGAGCTCCTTGGCGACCACCAGATCAACCGGTAAGTGGAGGCGGTCGTCGAAATCGACGAGCAGACTCCGGGCCGTTTCCAGGGCTTCGGCCTGAACCAGGCTCTTGCCTGTGGCGCGGCCCTGTGCCGCGAGGAACGTGTTGGCCATGCCGCCTCCCACCAGCACGTCGTCCATGTGCCGGAGCAGGTTGCGGATGACGCCGACCTTGTCGCTGATCTTGGCGCCGCCCATGATGGCGAGCGCCGGTCGCTGCGGGTTGTCAAGCAGGGGAGACAGCCAGTGCAGCTCGGTTTCCACGAGCAGGCCGGCCACGGCGGGAAGCAGATGCCCGACACCCTCCGTGGAGGCGTGGGCCCTGTGCAAACTGCCAAATGCATCATTTACATAAACGTCGCCGAATTGGCTCAGAACTTGGGCGAAGGCGGGATCGTTTCCGGTCTCGCCGGGTTCAAATCGCGTATTTTCCAGCAGCGTCACCGCCCCCGGGCTCGGCATGGCCGGCGGCGCGGACAGGTCCTTGATCAGCGGAATCTCGCAGCCAAGGATCCGACCCAGGCGATCCGCCACGGGCGCGAGGGTGAACTGCGCATCTTCCTTGGACCGCGGCCGGCCCAAGTGGCTCATCAGGCAGACCGAAGCACCGCGGTCCAACAGGTACCGGATGGTGGGGACTGATGCCAGGATGCGCGAATCATCGGTAATGGCACCCTCGCGATCGAGGGGCACATTGAAATCGACCCTCACCAGGGCTTGCCGGCCCGACCAGTCGATGTCGCGTACCGTTTTGAAGGCCACGCCGATTCGGTTGGGCTTGCCGGTCCCGTTACCCAAATGGGATCGTATGCGACTCAGTCACCCTGCAGGCGCAGGAAGTCGACGAGATCGGCTATGCGTTTGCTGTAGGCCCACTCGTTGTCGTACCAGGTCACGACCTTCACCAGGTTCCCGTAGAAGGCGGTGAACTCGGCGTCAATCGTGCTGCTGTGGGCATCGCCCTTGAAGTCGATGCTGACCAGGGGATCGCGGTTGACGGCCAGGATGCCCTTCATGGGACCCGCGGCCGCCTCGTCGAATGCAGCCAGGAGTTCCTCGGTGGTGCCCGGGCGTTCCGTCTCGGCCACGAAGTCGACCACGCTCACGGTGGAGGTAGGCACGCGCATGGCCATGCCGTCAAACTTGCCCTGCAACTCCGGAACCACCAGCGAGACCGCCTTGGCGGCACCGGTGGTCGTCGGAATGATGCTCATGGCCGCGGCCCGGGCCCTCCTCATGTCGGAGTGGAACAGGTCCAGGATGTGCTGGTCACCCGTGTAGGCATGGACGGTGGTCATGAGGCCCATCTTGATGCCAAACGTGTCGCTCACCACCTTGGCGGCCGGTGCCAGGCAGTTGGTCGTGCAGCTGGCGTTGCTCAGGACGTGGTGGCTGGCAGCGTCGTAGACATCTTCGTTGACTCCCAGGCACACGGTCAGATCCTCACCCTTGGCGGGAGCACTGATGATGACCTTGCGGGCACCGGCGGCCAAGTGCAGTTCGGCCTTGTCGCGGTCGGTAAACACGCCCGTGCTCTCGACGACCACGTCGATTCCCAGGTCCTTCCACGGCAGATCCGCCGGGTTGCGCTCGTTGCACAGCGTGATGCTGTTGCCGTTGATGACCAGGGAGCCGTCCTGGTATTCCACCTCGCCGTCGTACCGGCCGTAGTTGGTGTCGTACTTGAACAGGTGGGCAAAGGCACCGACATCGCCCAGGTCGTTGATGGCCACAACCTGCAGGTCTTCAGGGTAGGTGTCGAGGATGGCTTTGGTGACTTGTCGGCCAATGCGACCAAAACCGTTGATTGCAACTCGAAACATGGTCGGATTCCTGCTCCTGCCCCAAGTGGACGTCTTGCCGCACGGATGCCAAGGCGTGCGCACGCCCTTAGATTATACGGAACCGGACCCAATCGGGGCCGGATCCGACAGGCGCAGGTCCCCGACAGCATCGCTTCCTGCCAGTGACGGGTCCGATCGCGGCCAGTGCAGGGATCGTATCCCGGTTCATGCATCCACCACGGCCATCACGGTCCGGGCCAGCTTGCGGGAATCGTGGCGCCAAGGCACCTGGTCGTCAATCAAGTCTGCTTCCACGCACTGGGCATCGATGCGCCCTGCCTTGGCCGGGGCTTGAATCCATTCGAGGCTGGGCCAGTTTCCGGACGTCAGGCGTCGGTTGTTGACCACTACATGTGTGAACATGCCCAATCCGTGGCGGTCCAGGCATTGAAGATAGTCGACCAGTGTGAACCCGTCGGTTTCGCCCTCCTGGTTGAGGATGTTGGCCACGAACACCTTGGGGGCCTTGGCCGCCAGCAGTGCGGCGCGAATCCCTTCCACAATGAGGTTGGGCATGGTGCTGGTGAAGAAGCTGCCGGGACCCGCCACGATCAGGTCGGCCCGCAGGAGGGCTTCGATTGCACCGGGAAAGGCGCGGGCTTGGATTGGGTCCAGGGACAACCTCCGGATACGGCCGTGGGTTTGACTCAGGTTGCTTTCGCCGCGCACGTGTCTGACGCCCGTGCCTGCGACCGCGGGTTCGTGGGCCGCCACTTCGGCGCACAATGTGACGGCCTCCAAGGTGCTGGGCAGGACCCGGCCCCGGACGGCCAGGACGCGGCTGGTGTTGAGGATGCCGTCCTCGAAGCTCCCGTAGATGGCGGACATGGCCGTGATCAACAGGTTGCCGAACGCGTGGCCGCCCAGTCCTTCCTTGTCCCCGAATCGGTATTGCAGCAGAAGTTGGAACAGCTCTTCCGATTCGCTGAGGGCCGCGATGTTGTTGCGGAAGTCCCCCGGCGGGAGCATGCCGGTGGATTCCGTCAGCTTGCCGGAACTGCCTCCGTCGTCGGCAACCGTGACGATGGCAGTGATGTCTCCCGTGTAGTGTTTGAGGCCGCGCAGGAGGACCGGCAAACCGGTGCCGCCGCCAATGGCTGCAATCTTGATGTCCTTGGCCATGGGGGGGGTAGTAACGGCAACCGTTGCGTGCCCGATTTGGGGTGGCGTCCTGTACGGCCCCGTGTTGGGACACAATTCAGGACTGTCGATTTGGGTGCCTGCCTGCAATCGGGTTGCTTCGGCCTGCGTATATGGAAGCAGGAAAGGGACTCGCGGTAGACCGCCGTCCTCGGCTCCCGCATTGCAAGCAGAGGCGGGGCGGCCGGAATGATAGGCGATCGTTGATAGGTGTCCCCCCACCAACAATCAGGACGCTGCTTGAATACAATGGTGACGTATGCGGTTCGCCGGCCACGGCGAGTTGGGTGCGTCGTGGCTCCCTGAGGTGTCCAAGGGTACTCTGAATGAGAGATCCAGGCATGAAGAAAGTGTGCATCATAGGAACGGGGCAGACGGAAGTCGGCGAGCATTGGGACAAGTCCATCCTGCATCTGGCCCATGATGCCGTGATGTCGGCCCTTCTGGATGCGCACGTTGAGGCGGTGGATGCCCTGTTTGTCGGCAACATGCTGAGCGGAGCCCTGTCGGGTCAGGAGAACCTGGCTGCGGCGGTTGCCGATTTCAGCGGCCTGCGCAACATTGAAGCGGTCAAGACCGAAGCGGCCTGCGCGTCCGGCGCCGCGGCCCTGCGCATGGGTTATACGGCGGTGGCCTCCGGCTTGCACGACCGCGTCCTGGTGCTCGGTGTGGAGAAGATGACCAACACTCTGGGGCACGATACAACCGCCGCCCTCGGCATGGCTGCGGACGCAGTCTATGAAACATTCCAAGGGGTCAGCTTTACGGCGCTCAACGCCCTGATGATGCAGCGTTACGTGTGGCAATACGACGTGCCCGACACGGGCCTTGCGGGATTCAGCATCAACGCCCACCGCAACGGCTGCCACAATCCGCATGCCATGTTTCGGCATGCCATCACCGAGGAGGACTATGGCCGGTCGCGGGTTATCTCGAGCCCGTTGTGCGTACTCGACAGCAGCCCCATTTGCGACGGTGCCGCGGCTGTGGTCCTGTGTGCGGCGGGAAGTTCGTCCCTGTCCGACGGTTCCCGCCACGTCGCCCCGGTGACCATTCTGGGCAGTGCTGCGGCCACCGACACGTTGGCGGTCCATGATCGCTCGGATCCCCTCAGGCTGGCCGCCGTGGAACTCAGTACGCAACAAGCACTTGCGCAGGCAGGCGCGAGCCTGGACGACGTGGACTTCCTTGAGTTGCATGACGCCTTTTCGATTCTGGGTGCCATGAGCCTGGAAGCAGTGGGCTACGCGGAGCCGGGCACCGGGTGGCGCTACGCCATGGACGGATACATCGACATTGAAGGGGACCTGCCCGTCTCGACCCAGGGCGGCTTGAAAAGCCGGGGTCATCCGGTGGGTGCGACAGGGGTGTATCAGGCAGTCGAGGCGGTCAAGCAACTTCAGGGATTGGCAGGACCCAATCAGGTTCCCAACGCTGCCCTGGGCATGATCCAGAATGTGGGCGGCAGCGGCGCCAGCGTCTTTACCCACATCCTGGGAATCTGAAGCGGGACACCCGCGATCGGTGCCGGCCTGATAGGTTTTGGCAGTTTGGCGGATTGGGTGCAAGGCGGTATCGGATGGGTGCGCCCAACCTTGGGATCGGTCGAAGAATCCGTCAAAACCTGCCCGATTTGTTTCCTGACAGTGTTTGACAGGTTTGGCCCCCCACAATCCATGTCGACCGCGACAGTGCGATGTCCATGGATTGGGAGACGGGAAAATGTTCGTACCCAGCAGCTGGCGCACGCGGCACCAGCGCTACAGTCTGATTGGAGAAGTGTGTCCTGCCTGCGACAAGCACATCTTCCCGCCGCGCGATGTGTGCCCGCATTGCGACCAGCCTGCCGGACCGGCCCACAAGTTCAATGGCACCGGCATGGTCTTCAGCTACACCACACTGTTCCAGCCTCCGGCGGGTTTCGAGAGCCAAGCTCCTTACGTGGTGGCGTTGGTCCAGCTCGACGAGGGCCCCATGCTCACGGCGCAGCTGACGGATGTCGAGGCCGACGAGGTTGAAATCGGCATGAAAGTTGAAATGGTGCCGCGCAAGCTGATGGAGGACGGACCGCAGGGACAGGTCCACTACTGCTACAAGTTCCGGCCGCTGTGGGCCAAGGCGGCCCAAGCGGGGGTCTCGGTCTGATCCGTGACGCGGTGACTGGTTTGGTCCGCATCGACTGCCCTTACTACCACTCCGACTTCAACCGCGGCCAGGAGACCAGCGGCTGCCGCATGTTGGAGGCCAGCCCGCTTGGCAGTTCGGGATGGCACGAAGGCCTGTGCCGCACGTGTCCGGTACCCGGTCTGATGCGGGACACCACCTGTCATCACCTGCACGTGGAGGGTGAGATCCAACGGGGCTTCCTCCGCAAGCGCGTTCAGGTGACGTTTGCCTTGTGTCGGAACGGCGTGGAGGAATTGGCGGATCCGATGCGTTGCCCGACCTGCGAGGCATCGATGCCCTCCTTGGATTGAGCCATTCCATTGCGGGGGCCGGCAGGCAATCAGTGTTCATGTCGGCTCAATCCGGACTACTACGTCCCCGTCTGCACCTGGGCCTTGCGCAGGGCACTCCGAACGGCCGACGCGGGCGATGCCTGTTGCTGCGGCTGGGCACGCAGGGAGCGCAAGGCGCGCATCACCGCGGGCGAGGGCGACCGCCGGTCGCCCTGCATTCGCCTGCGAATTAGACGGCCAGATTTTTTTATCGTGCCTCCCCGACTTTCTGGTGGCTATGACTGCGGCGGTTGGTCGACCTGGTATCGATCCCGGTCCCACAGGCGAATGGCCTTCCGCACCCGGGCCCGCGGCAGGTCGCTGTCGGGACCGAGGTCCTTCACATCCAACGGCTTCGCTTCACAGTCGTAGGCTTGGTTGTAGATGTCCCGCAGGCTATC
Organism: Caldilineaceae bacterium bin34; assembly: GCA_002238555.1. Taxonomy (GTDB): domain Bacteria; phylum Chloroflexota; class Anaerolineae; order Caldilineales; family Caldilineaceae; genus Bin34. Next base: position 3,111 of record MPMO01000038.1, on the reverse strand, counting down.
CACCATGCGCTGTGCGCCGGAGATGTTGGGGCGAACCAAGGGTTCGCCTTTTTGCGAAAAAAGCTTCATGCCAGCCACGGCCGCTTTTTCCAGGTCCGGTCCCTTCTCCTGTAACAGGATGGGCAACTTGCCCCTGTCACCCTTGCCCGAGTTGGACAGAACCGCAGTGTCAAAGTCGCCGGTGATGGCCCCCACCACAACCAGACCCGGTACCGGAGCGTAGGGTTTGACCCCCGCCCAGCGAGCCAGTTCCGCGTAGGCACGGCCGCGTTGCAGGCGCGAGTAGGAATCGATCAATTCCAATTCATCCAGGAACACCACCCACCCACGGCAACCCGCGGCCCGCAACAGCAGGGACAGGAACAGCAGGCGCTGCGGGGGCAGGGTCTTGACGGGAGGCATCGAGATGTCGGGATCGCTTCCAATCAGCTTCAGCCCTTCCTTGACGCGTGCGATGCGGATTTTTTCGCCGGCCCAGAAGAGTCCGATCTCGCTGTTGAGATCCTCTTCCCCGCATCGAAACCGCACCCGCAGGGTAGCGGGGAAAATCGGATGCAGGTCGTATTGCCCGGCCTCCAACTCCGTAATCAGGGCATCGACGGCATCCCGCCTGCGCAACAGGCGGTCCCATGCATCCTCGACCATTAGGCCCGAACTGTCCGGCAGGCGGCCCCAACCCGCGGCCATCCGAAACATGGCATCCAGCTTGTACAGGGGGGTCTCCTTGCTGACGACAATGCTACTGGTGGCAAACCCCCGCTCCAGCGCGTCCTGCGCCAGGTTGGCCAGCAGGTGGGACTTGCCCTGCCCGAAGTCCCCGGAAGCCAGGATGAAGTGCGATGCCTTGTTCGATACCGCCTGCGGCAGGGTTTCCAAGTCCTCCAGCATCTTGTGAACGCGTTTCTGTATGCGCGGCTGGTTGCACTCCAGACGGGCCACGGCCTGGCGGTTGGGCACGCCGTTGCGCATGGATTCAATGACCCAGCGGCACTCCAGCCGGTCAGACGGCAAACTCATGCCTCCACTCCTTGCTCAAGGTGAATCAATGTGTTCTCTGGGCAAATCCAATCGTCGCCCACGACTTCGTTCTCAATGCGCGAGGACAGGGCCGGGTAGATGTGGTGACCGCGTTCCTGGGATGTAATGGAACCGTCCGTAAATTCGGGGCGGGCGACCACGACCACCAATGTGTGGCCTAGGCTGTCAATGTTGTCCACGAGGTCCCGCAGCACTTCGTAGCACGCCAGCACCTTGTTTTTTGTGTAGTACTCGCTGTCGTCGCCGGGGCGCACCGCGCGCGTTAGGCGCCTGATGTCCAGGATCAGGATTGTGCCGGCCTGCCCCGACTGACGGACAAAGCGGCACAGGGACCCCATGTAGCGGCGGGCCGTAAGGGTGTTGACGGAAGTGTGGACATGGAAGTGGCGGACGCTGGCCAGGCGACGTTCCTGCCCCTTCAGCCAGTCCAGGAGGGCGGAGCCCCCGTAGAACTGCTCGTCGGCGCGGGCCTCGCACATGCACAGGTGGCGGACCGCCCATCCGAAATCCCGAAGCATGCGGGGATCGTGCAATGTACGCTGTTCCAGGGCGGGCAGAATGTCGCCGGGCAGGGTGAATGGATCCGTCTTGTTGGCCTTGGCCAGGGCGACGTAGATGTTGGCTTGGCCGTCGGGCGTTATGCCGTCCACCTGCAGGTGCTGTTCCCGGGCCAGATCGAGAATGAGACGGCGGGCCATAGTGCGCCAGTCCAAGTGTTCGGCCATCGTGTAGAACAGGTCCGGGGGGCGATCCAGGCGGCGTTCATCCGCCCTGAACAGGATGGGCACGAAATCGTGTTGCCGACCCAACTCGGACAACGAGTCAACCAATGCCTGGCGCAGGTTGTTGTGCGAGGAGATCACAAACTTGACGGCCGAGCCGCCGTTGCGAACAAATCCGTCCGCGGACAGGTACTGCCGATCCATCACGGCAAGCCATGTGTCAAGGGGTATCGCTTTCACTTTCCACCTCATCGAATCGGATGCTGTAGAAATCCACCTGTGCGCCATCGCCCCGGATGTAGGTAAAGACATTGCTTGCGCTGCCGCGCGTTCCTGTGGCAGACGGAAACGACACCGCCAAATGAACGGATCGCGAACTGATGGTGCGCGTCAACACAACATCGCTGGCATCCAGCAGAAACAAATCCCTTGCAAAGTCCAGGCGGGAGTACTCCCGCCGCACGCCCGGATACTCCGTGTATAGGCGATACAGGCGATCCAGCAGCACCGTGGTCGTGCCGAGGTCGCCAGAGTGGAGGTTGGATTTACCCAGAATGCCGCACATCATCTTGTACAGCCGGGTCAGGAAGGCCGCGGCGTTGAACTTCGGATCCCGGGCCTGCGCCTTTTGCACGGCATCGGCCAGAAACGAGGGACGGAGGCCGCCAACCCGTTTCCCGCCGAGGGTCGCCGACCTGCTTTCCGGCAGAACGCGGATGTCCAGCGGAGGTGCGATCAAGGCGTCGCCCGAAGGCAGCGGGAACATGTCCAGTTCCCGGTTCCCGGCCGTATCAAGCATCTCATTCAGCCAGCCGTCCTGGATGTAGGCGGTCACTTCGTCGGGTGTGTGGGGCCACGCATCCTTGGCATCGTTGGCCGCGGACTGGAGCACGCCCACGGACCGTACCAGGTCGGCCAGCGCATCGGGCAGCACGCGCATATCCCCAGCCTGCACGGCCCTCTGCACCTTGCGCACCAGGGTTTGGCATTGCCGGAGGGATGCGTTCAAGGCTTCGGCGGGGGCCTCCATCCCCTCACAGGCGACTTCGAGATTGTTCATGGTTCCACTCCTGAGTGAATTGTTGAGGTTGTTGGTCCGGCGCGCTGCGCGCATGTGTCCCGTTCGGAATGAACCGTACGACGGCGACGCTAGGGCCTGTTCACACTACGCGCAGGGTTTCCACGATGAGGGCGAACTGGATGAAGGCCCAGTACATGCGGTCCAGCTTGTCAAAGCGGGTGTAGCCCCGCCGGAACCCCTTGAGGCGCCGGAACAGGCGCTCCACCTCGTTGCGCCGCTTGTAGAGCTCGCGGTCGTAGTCCCAGGGCTCCCGGCGGTGGGCGCGCGGCG